>NZ_JAMYVB010000001.1:0-834956 GCF_040323635.1 Mesorhizobium sp. M0037
GAACTGACCGCTCGGCTTTGTCGTCATCGCAAAATCCCCGTTTCAAAAACAGGGAATCACATCCACCCAATTTTGCAACAGTCCCCTTGTGGGAGAAGGTGGCCACGCGAAGCGAGGTCGGATGAGGGGTGTTCCAGCTTGGAAAGGATGGTGCTTCGTCGCCACCCCTCAACCATCCTCGGCACTACGCGCCGATCCACCTTCTCTCACGGGGGGAGAAGGGGAAGATCGCTCTACCGATCGATCGTCGTCATCACCCGCTCATTGTAGCGCGGCCCTGAGACCTTGCCGGGCGCAAGGGCTGCGTCCAGCGCAGCTATCTCGGCCGCGTCGAGCGTGATCGCGGCCGCAGCAACATTTTCTTCGAGATACTTGCGCCGCTTTGTCCCCGGGATCGGCACGATGTCGATGCCGAAACCGTCGCCCTTGCCGAGCACCCAGGCCAGCGCGATCTGCGCGGGCTTTGCCCCTTTGGCCGCGGCCACCTCCTGCACCGCAGCCGCAGCCGCGACATTGGCGTCGTAGTTGGCGCCCTGGTAGCGGGGGTCGCCGCGGCGGAAATCGCCTTCCGGATAATCCTCGGCGCGCTTGACGTCGCCGGCGAGGAAACCGCGGCCGAGCGGCGCGAACGGCACCAGGCCGATGCCGAGCTTCTCGAGCAGCGGGATGATCTCCGGCTCCATATTGCGCTCCCAAAGCGAATACTCGCTCTGCAGCGCCGAGACAGGGTGCACGGCATGCGCACGGCCGATATTCGCCGCGCCCGCTTCCGACAGGCCGAAGAAGCGCACCTTGCCCTCGGCAACCAGCCGGCCGACCGTGCCGGCGACATCTTCCATCGGCACCGCCGGATCGACGCGATGCTGGTAATAAAGGTCGACATGGTCGGTGCCGAGCCGCTTCAGCGAGCCCTCCAGCGCCTCGCGGATATGGTCGGGCCGGCTGTCACGCTCCGTGCCGACCTGTCTGCCGTTTTCGATGCGGAAGCCGAATTTGGTGGCAAGGGTCACCTCATCGCGCCGGCCCTTCAGCGCCCGCCCGAGCAGCTCTTCATTGGCATAGGCGCCGTAGACTTCCGCCGTGTCGAGGAAGGTACAGCCGAGTTCGATGGCGCGGTGCAGGGTGGCGATCGATTCCGCCTCGTCGGCAGGGCCGTAGGACTGGCTCATGCCCATGCAGCCGAGGCCGATCACTGAGACCTGCAGCCCCTGGCTGCCGAGGTTGCGGGTGCTCAAGGTCATAGTCTGTGATCTCCGGGAGGGCAGACAGAATTATAGGAGCCGCTCGCATAGTTTCCATAGCCGTTCGGCGAATTCCGCATCGATCGCATAGGGCATCACGCCCAGCGTTCCCGTTAGCCGCACACCGCCTTGCATCGGCAGCACGCCGGCAACGCGCCCAAGATCTATCGCTGCGCGGTGAGGACACGCCCGAATTGGCTGCGGAACAAAGCTGGTTTCTCAGCTTGAAGTTAGAGCAAACACCCTAAATCCTTGGTCGAGTTGTGCAAAAGCCCTATATACCTGGCGGAAGCATAGGAGACGACATGATCGCCAATCGCACAACCGCCGAAGATATGGCTCGAACTGTAGGTGTTGACCCGGACACATTCCGCGCAGCGTTGCGGAGGGTGAAGCACCCTCGGAAACGCAACACAGATTGGGACGTGAAAGTTGGCGGCCCATCGTATTCAGGAATGCGCACCGTTCTGGCCAGTCTGATACAGCGGAAGGCCGCCTGACGCCGGCAAGCAGTCAAAATTGACAGAGCAGCTGATCTCCAGCATCCTTAGATAGCCGTTATGTCCTGCGGCGGTTGTGTATGAGCGTTGCATGGTCAGTCCTACTTCCAGCCAGAATTCCAAGCGCGCCGCGGTGCGCAAGGCGCTCGACCGCCACAAGGTCTACGTCACCGCGCAAAGCTTTTCCGGCGGCGTCTACTCGGCCCGCGTGCTGGTCGACGGCGAGGCCTACTGGGTCGACGAGTTCCGGCTGAGCCAGCTCCAACAAGGGCTGTCCCCGGCCGAGCTAGACCTGACGCCCGCCTCAGACGATTGAGCGTGATCTCCACATTCTTCGCACCACGCTGGGAAATCTGAAATGTTGGCGGGACAGCACTGTGCAGGAACGCGGCGCAGGGAAGGTTCGTCCGCCGCCGCCGCTCCCGCCTGACCCATGCCAACCCCGCCAAAACTCAAGGCCTATCGCGCCAAGCGCGAATTTACGAAGACGCCGGAACCGGCTGGCGGGCTCATTTCAGGCGACGGCAACCGCTTCGTCGTCCACAAGCATCACGCCACCGCCGACCATTACGATTTGCGCCTGCAGGTCGGCGGCGTGCTGAAAAGCTGGGCGGTGCCGCGCGGGCCCTCGCTCAACCCGGCCGACAAGCGGCTTGCAGTCGAGACCGAGGACCATCCGCTCGAATATATCGACTTCGAGGGCGTCATTCCCGAAGGCGAATATGGCGGTGGGCCGATGATCGTCTGGGACACCGGCACCTGGGCACCGATGGACGATGTCGACAAGAGCCTGCGCACCGGCGCCTTCAAGTTCCGGCTGGCCGGCGACAAGTTGAATGGCGGCTGGATGCTGACCCGTCTGAAGCCCAAGCCCAGCGAAGACAGCGAGAAGAAAAACTGGCTGCTGTTCAAGGAGCGCGATCTCGCCGCCGATACCGGCCTCGACATCCTGGAAGCGCGGCCGGAAAGCGTGAAGTCCGGCAAGCGGATCGAGGAGCTGGTGGCGCCGCCGAGGAAGCCGGCCCGCCTGCCGCCCAAGCCCGGCGCGCTGAAACCCGGCGCGCTGCCCGGTGCGGCCAGGGGCGATCCGCCGTCGCGCATCGAGCCGCAGCTCGCCACGCAGGTGCCGAAGCCACCGGGTGGGCCAGTGGAAGACACAGGTGAACTCTGGCTGCACGAAATAAAATTCGACGGCTACCGCACCATGGCGCATATCGCCGATGGCGAGGTCAGGCTGATCACCCGCGGCGGCATCGACTGGACGAAGCGTTACGGCGACCTGCCGCAGGCATTCGCCCGGCTGCCCCTCAGCCAGGCGATCATCGACGGCGAGATCATGGTGCTGGACGAGAAGGGCATCTCGCGTTTCGCGCTGCTCCAGGATGCGCTGTCGGCGGGTGCGGGCAGCAAGCTCCATTTCTATGCCTTCGACCTGCTGCATCTCGACGGCTGGGACCTCCGCAAGGCGCCGCTCGCAAAGCGCAAGGCCCTGCTCGCCGAACTGCTAGCCGGACAGGGCGCCAACTCCGCCATCCAGCTGAGCGACCATGTCGAAGGCGACGGACAGGGGCTGTACGATCAGGCCTCGATCCTTGGGCTGGAAGGCGTCGTCTCCAAGCGCGCCAACGCCATCTACCAGAGCGGCCGCACGAAGAGCTGGACCAAGGTCAAGGCGCTGGAGACCGGCGATTTCATCATCGCCGGCTACACCGTTTCCGACGCGGCCGAAGGACTGGCGGCACTCGGCATGGCTGAATTCGCGGATGGCGAACTGCACTATCGCGGCAAGGTTGGCACCGGCTTCGATGCCGCTACGGCGGGCGACTTGCTGGCCCGGCTGCAGCCGCTGCGCGACGGCGCGACAGCACCCGAGGGTGTGCCGCGCGAGATCATGCGCGAGATGAAATGGGTGCGGCCGATGCTGTCGGCCCGCATCCACTACGCCAACCGAACGGCGGACAATTCGCTGCGCCACGGTGTGTTTCGGGGCTTGCGCGATGTCGGCCTGTCGACGCCGGTGTCGCCGAAGCGCAAGCGGCTGATCGCCGAAGCCGATCTCGCAACCATCTGGGTGACCAATCCGGAGCGGCGGCTGTTCGGCAAGACCGGACCGACCAAACTCGACATCGCCGTCTATTACGCGCTGGTCGGCGATTTCATGCTGCCGCACATTATGGGCCGCCCGGTGTCGCTGGTGCGCTGCCCGACGGGCCTGCCGAAGGACTGTTTCTTCCAGCGCCACGCCTTCACCGGCATGCCGCCGTCGGTGGTCACTTTTGACGCCACCAACTCCGAAGGTGAAACCAAATCCTATCTGTCGGTCGAGGAAGCAAAAGGCTATCTGGCACTCGCGCAGTTCGGCGTCGTTGAGTTCCACACCTGGGGCACGCATCGCTTGAGCCTCGACAAGCCCGACCAGATCGTTTTCGATCTCGATCCGGGTGAGGGCATCGCCTGGCGCGAGGTGGTCGAGGCCGCCGTCCACATCAAGGGCGAATTGGAGCGGTTCGGCCTGGTGCCGTTCGCCAAGACATCCGGCGGCAGCGGCATCCACATAACCGTGCCGGTGACGCAAAAGCAGAACTGGAAGAAGCTGCACCAGGCGACCAGCGCCATCTCCACGCACCTGGCGGCCACCGCGCCCGACACTTTCACCACCACAATGGGCAAGGAAAACCGCAAGCGCCGCATCTTCATCGACTATCACCGCAACGCGCGCGGCCACACCTCCGCGGCGCCTTATTCGCTGCGCGCCCGCACCAACCTGCCGGCGTCGACGCCGGTGAGTTGGGCAGACCTTGAGACGATCGATGCGCCGCAGGATCTGAACTATTCGTCCTTGCCGGGGCTGTTGGCGACGTCGGGCGATCCGTGGGCGGACATGGAGGATTTCGCAAGAGATTTGCCGTTGTTTTCGGGGAAGTAGATCGGGAGGTGTTGGCGATCCGGCACACCCCCCTCTGTCCTGCCGGACATCTCCCCCGCAAGGGGGGAGATCGGATGTCGCCTCTGCTTTCGCCAATCGCAAACCTTGCAAGAGGAGCGATAAGGTTGAAGCTGCCAATCTCCCCACTTGCGGGGGAGATGTCCGGCAGGACAGAGGGGGGTGCTGTCCCTCCGGCATGACTTACTTCCCCAAGTCCATCGACCATGCGGACAATTTGAATTATCCTCCGTCGGTGCCCTCCAGCTCACCTGAAGGTTTCGTCAGGAATTTGCCGGTATGTTTGGGGCCGGTGTAGGATTTCCGCAGCACCATTCGTCCTTTGGACGAAGCGCTGCAGTAAGCATGATCCCGAAACGTGGGAACCGGTTTTCGGTTAAGATCATGCTCAGTCTGAAATGTCAGTGCGTGGCCGCGTAGGAGAGTATCATGGCGCCCAGGGCAAGTTGGAAAGGTTACCTCAAGCTCAGCCTCGTCAGCTGTCCGGTCCGGCTCTATCCGGCAACGACGACCAGCGAGCGCATATCGTTCAACCAATTGCACAAGAAGACCCACAACCGCATCAACATGAAGCCGGTCGACCCTGAACTCGGCCTCGTCGAGCGCGCGGACTTGGTCAAGGGTTACGAATACGAGGACAAGCAGTACATCATCATCGATGAGGCGGACCTCGAAGCAGTGCGCATCGAATCCAATCACACGATGAACATCGAGGCCTTCGTCGACGAAGACGAGGTCGACGTCATTTATCAGGATGCGCCGTACTATATGGCGCCGGATGGCGCCATGGCGGAGGAAACCTTCGCCGTGCTGCGCGAGGCCATGCGCAAATCCGGCAAGCTGGCCATCGCCCGCCTTGTCCTGTCCAGCCGCGAGCGCGTGGTGACGATCGGCGCGCGCGAGAACGGCATGTTCGTCTGCACCTTGAGGAACCCGAACGAAGTGCGCGGCACGGCTGAATATTTCGGCAACATCCCGGCTGGCAAGCCGGATCCCGAAATGCTGCAATTGGCCGAAGCGCTGATCAAGCAGAAGGAAACCACCTTCGATCCGAAGAATTATGAGGACCGCTACGAGATCGCGCTGATGACGATGATCCGCGAGAAACTGAAGGGCCATAAGCCGATCATTGCGGCGGCGCCCGAGCGTGGCAATGTCATCAACCTCATGGACGCGTTGAAGGCGAGCCTGTCGCAATCAGCCAAGCCGCCGGCCAAGTCGAAGAGCAAGGCCGACGACGCTGAAAAACCTGCCGCCAAGGGTAAGGCGGGTGCGGCCAAGGAAAACCCGTTGAAGGCCAATCTGCTCAAGGCCGTCGGCAAGAGCAAGGGGTGACGGCGCCGACCGGTATAATCCCGGGCGCCGTCTTCGGCGCCATCGGCGCGCTGGCGGCATTTCCGCTGCGGCTCGCGGCCCGTGAGGTGGAGCGTCAGCACGGCCAGTTGCGGCGCGGCGTCACCAGGCGCACCAGCCATGTTGTGTTCGGCCGAACGCTGATCGCCAAGGCCGGCACGGCGAAGGGCGGCGATGCCGAGATCGAGCGCCGGGTTGCAGCCGAGGGCTCCGCTGGCCGAACACTCCTTAGCGAAAATGGCTTCCTGCGCCTGCTTGGTCTGATGAAGGCGCCGGAGGCGTCTTCGCTGTCCAGGCAGTCTCTCGTCGACCAGTCCAGACTGTCCGGTGCCGACCTCGACCTGCTCAGCCTGTTCGACGCCTTCGAGCACGATTGTGAACCCTACTCGTTCCGCGATCTGATCCTTGCCCGCAAATATGCCGGGCTGGTCGCCGGCGGTGCATCCTGGGGCGCGATCGCGCGCTCCGTGCATCGCTCCGGTCCGGTCGCTTCGCTCACCGCCAAATCGCTCAATGTCGGCTCGCAGCATGGCCGGCCCGATCAGATCTATCTCGAGGATGGCCAGAGCGAACTCGACGGCCAGCTGCTGTTCGATCTCGGCAGCGCAAGCGCAGCCGGCGACGACACGCTGGAAGAATTGTTCGCCGAGGCTGAAAGCGCGGAAGAGGAGGGCCGGCACGACGATGCCGCGGCGCTCTACCAACGCTGCCTCAGCATCGATCCGAGCGACGCCATCGCCGCGTTCAACCGCGCCAATTGCTTGCGTGGCGCCGGTCGCGTGGCCGACGCGGCGCATGACTATGCAAGAGCGATCAAGCTCGATCCGGCGTTCGTCGAGGCCTGGTTCAACCTCGCCGGGCTGATGAGCGACGAAGGCAAGATCGCCTCGGCGCGCCGGCATCTGGTCAAGGCCATCGCGCTCGACAAGAGCTACGCCGATCCGGTGTTCAACCTTGCCCGGCTGGAGTTCGACGCCGGCAATCTGACCGAAGCCCGCCGCCACTGGGTGCGCTATCTCGAACTCGATGCTGACAGCGAATGGGCGCGCACTGCGCAAAAGGGGATACAGTTCGTCGATCTGCAGCTGGCGCGGACGGCGGGGTGAGGCTGCCGTGGATAATCTTGTTCAGATTTCGAGTATGGGATTAACCGCGTGCTTCATCGTTTTGGCGGTGCAGGAGGCCCGCGAGCTGCTCTTCTACTGGAGCAATGGCTGGAATTTTTTCGAAGACAGCAAAATCAATTGGGCCACATATTACAACCGCAGAACTTGGCCATTTCCCCAGCGCCCCGAGGACCGTATGTCGAACAAGCAGCGCGTTTGCTTCGGCCGGCCATTCTTCATCGTGCTCGTGGGGTTTTTTGCAGCCATTTTCACCCATGTTACCCTGCATCCGGAGCAGTGGCGTAAGGAAGTTCACGGTTCCAAAACCACCTACCACTATATCGGGGTCCCGCAGCCTGATGCCCACTAGCTTCCTCTTCGACGGCTTTGACACAGCCCCGGTCACCATCGTGTTGGCCCACGGCGCCGGCGCGTCGATGGATTCCCCCTCGATGACCGACACCGCCAAGGCGCTCGCCACAGCCGGCTTCCAGGTTGCGCGCTTCGAATTCCACTATATGGCGGCGCGACGCTATGGCCAGCGCAAGCCGCCGCCGCGCGCCGAGACGGTCAACCCGGAATACATCAAGGCCATCGCCGATCTGAGGGCGAGGGGCGTCGCTGGTCCGCTCATCATCGGCGGCAAGTCGATGGGCGGGCGCGTCGCCTCGATGGTCGCCGACGAGATGTTCGCCAAGGGCGAGATTTCGGGCCTCGTCTGCCTCGGCTATCCCTTTCATCCGCCGGCCAAGCCCGAGCAACTCAGGACAAAACATCTCGCCGACCTCAAGACGCCGACGCTGATCTTCCAGGGCACCCGCGACGAGTTCGGCACGAAAGAAGAGGTCGCGACCTACGGCCTTTCCAAAGCCATCGAGGTGATCTGGCTGGAGGATGGCGACCACGACCTGAAGCCGCGCAAGAGCGTGTCGGGGTTTTCGACCGCCGATCATTTGAAGACGCTGGCCGGGACGGTGAAGGCGTGGACAGGGCGGATCGTTTCCTGATCGCCAAATGAAAATCGCCACCTTCAATATCAACAACGTCAACAGCCGGCTGCAAAACCTGCTGGCGTGGCTGGCGGCAGCCAAGCCCGATGTCGTCTGCCTGCAGGAGCTGAAGGCGCGCGACCTGCAGTTTCCGCGCACGGCACTGGCCGACGCCGGCTATGGCGCGGTGTGGAAGGGCGAGCCGACCTGGAACGGCGTAGCCATACTGGCGCGAGGAGCCGAGCCGGTGCTGACCCGTGACGTCCTGCCCGGCGATACCGCCGACAAGCAGAGCCGCTACATCGAGGCGGCCGTGAACGGCATCGTCATCGCCTGTGTCTACGCGCCCAACGGCAACCCGCAGCCGGGGCCGAAATTCCAGTACAAGCTGGCCTGGCATGAAAGGCTGGAGGCGCATGCCGCAGAACTCTTCGACACTGGCCTGCCGGTGGCGCTGGTCGGCGACTACAATATCGTGCCCGAGCCGCGCGACATCTACGCCACCCGCTCCTATGACGACAACGCGCTGGTGCAGCCGGAAAGCCGGGCGTCGTTCCAGCGTCTGCTCGAGCAGGGCTGGACCGATGCGCTCCGCAAGAAGCATCCGAAGGAAACGCTCTACACATTCTGGGATTATCGCCGCAACCGCTGGCTGCGCGATGCCGGGCTGCGGCTCGACCACATCTTGCTGTCGAAGAAACTGGCGCGCCGCCTCACCGCTGCCGGCATCGACCGCGATGTCAGAGGTGAGGACGGCGCCAGCGACCACGCGCCGGTATGGGTCGAATTGAAGTGAATTTGGCTGCGTGATCGCGCCCACTTTCGTGGGCGCAGTTTTGCGCTATTTGTTTCGCTGCGGCGGCCGCATGATGAGCAAGGTGCGGCACCGGAGGGGGAGTCCGATGGACAGGTTGGCCGAAAGGCTGTTTGCGCTTCCGCTGCTGGCGGCCGCTTTGGCTTGTCTGGTGCGGGCGTATCTGCTGCTCGGCGACAGAGATTTCAGCTGGAGCGGGATCGACCACATGCTGCACGGCCCAGCCACGCTGCAGCCCGTGGTGTTCCTGACCGTCGGCGGGCTTTGCCTGCTTGGCGCCCTGTTGTTCTGGGCCGGACTGCTGCCGGGTCGGCGAAGCCAGCCTGCTGGAACGCCGCTTTTTGGCCGCGACGCCGAGATCGACCCAAAGGGCCGCCCCGGTCTGCGGCGCGCCTTCCTCATGTTGCCGGTGCTCGCCGTGTTGGCGCTGCTGGCCGACCACTTCCCTTGGGCGCGTGACGCCGGCCCGGGCGCTGAGGTGGCCGCCCCGAACGAACCCAAAGCCGAGCCGAAGAACCAGGGCATCGACGGTGTCCCGCCGGCCCTGGCGACGCCACCGGCCCCGCCGAGTTCGCCGCAGGTCACCATGCCGCCCGAGCCAACTCCGCCGGTGCAGGCAGCCAAACCGCCCGAGCCGGCGCAGCCTACGCCTCCGGCTGCTCCCCCTCAGCCGCCACAAGTCGCACTCGCTCCGGCGACACCGCCACCGGAGACTGCTCCACCGCCGGCTCCGGCCACGCCACCTCAGACCGTCGCGCCGTTGCCGCCGCCTCCGCCGGCGCTGCCGACCGAGCCCGACGGCCACCGCGACGCCGTCGTCTGGCTCGCCGTCTCGGCCGATGGCCGCGACGTCATGAGCGCCAGCACCGACCACATGATCAAGCTCTGGGACATCGCCGGCAAGCGGCTGATCCGCAACCTTGGTGAACACAAGGACATGGCGCGCACGGCGCTGTTCATGCCCGACGGCGCAACCGCGCTGACCGCCGGCGACGATGGCGAGATCGTGCTGCGAAAGCTTGCCGACGGCGCGGTGCTGCATGTCTTCTCGTCGGGCGCGAATGGCGGCGTGCGTAAGCTGGCGATCAGCCCGGACGGCAAGCGCGCCGTCAGTGGCCACGACACCGGCAACGTCATCGTCTGGGATCTCGTCAACAAATCGGTGCTGCATGTGATGACCGGACATGACTGGCCGATCAGCACGGTCGCAATTTCGCCCGACGGCACGCGCGCGCTGAGCGGCTCCATCGACGGCACGCTGAAATTCTGGGACGTCGAAAGCGGCAAGCAATTGCGCAGCTGGCACGGCCACGAGCAGGGCACTTACGGCGCCGTCTTCACCGCCGACGGCCATCATGTCGTCACCGGCAGCGGCGACTACACGATCAAGCTCTGGGACCTCGACACGTTTAGGGAATTGCGCCGCTTCGAGGGTCACGAAGGCACCGTCTATACGCTGGCGCTGTCGGCCGACGGCAAGCGCCTGGCCTCCGGCTCGCTCGACGGCACGGCGCGGCTGTGGGATGTCGGCACCGGCGGCCAGATCGCCATGTTCGACAGCCGCACCGGCCCTATCTACGCCGTTGTCTTCGCCACCGACGGCACGCTGCTCACCGGCGGCGACGATCGCACCATCAGGGATTGGCCGGCGGCTGGCGGCGATGGCGAAATCCTGTTCGCCGGCGCACCGCAGTAGCGACATCAAATGCTTTGGATATTCCAGAACGGCCTGGCTTGCGCTATGGATTACTGGTGGCTGCAAATGGATTGGGGACGGTGAGCAACAACGACTGGGCGCCCAAAGTGGATACACCTGTCTACAGCCCGCCCAAGTCGCGTCGCCGAGGGGTCCTTACCGTCGTTCTGGTGTTGCTGGCGGCTTTTGTGCTGCTCGGTCCTGGCCGAAATTACTATGTGCAGTGGTCAGCGGCACAAAAGGGTGCAGCGGCTCTCCAGGCAAAGGATTATGCCGAGGTATTCCGTCAAATGAAGATCATGGCGGACGCTGGCAATGTTGACGCAAAAGGCCAGCTTGGTGCGCTGTACTGGCGCGGTGAGGGCGTGGCTCAGAACGACAGCCAGGCGGTGTATTGGTGGAAGAAATCCGCCGATGGCGGCAATGCGGAAGCCATAGCAGCACTGGGTCAGGCCTACCTTATGGGCAGGGGCGTTGAAAAGGACAGTCGGCTTGCCGAGAGTTTCTCACGAAAGGCCGCCGATAAAGACAACATGAATGGGCAGTACCAGCTCGGCGTGTTGTACTGGCAGGGCCAAGGGGTCGCGCAAAGTTATGAGCAGGCGCTCTATTGGTGGCGCAAGGCGGCCGATCAGGGGAGCGGGGAGGCTGAATATTCTCTCGGCCAAGTCTATTTAAATGGCCAAGGGGTCGAAAGAAACGATCAACTGGCGTCGAAGTTTTCCAGGCAATCAGCCGACAAGGGCAATGCGAACGCTCAGTACGCCCTCGGCGTCCTGTATGCGCAGGGTCGGGGTGTTGCGCAAAGCTTCGAGCAGGCTGCCTCATGGTGGCGCAAGGCGGCTGACCAAGGAAGCCTGGAGGCCGCTTTCTGTCTCGGACGCGCCTACTATCTTAACCAAGGCGTCAAGAAGGATGATCAGGCCGCCATAGTGTGGGTGAAAAAGGCAGCCGATCTGGGTGAGCCGAATGCCCAGGCTTTGCTGGGCACTTTGTACTCGCGGGGCCACGGCGTTGAGCAGGATGACCGCCTTGCGTTCGGGTGGTGGATGAAGGCCGCAACCACCGGTCTGACAGAAGCGCAATACGCGGTGGCGGCCGCTTATGGCCAGGGAAAAGGTACCCCTAGGGACGACGGCCAGGCGTTTGCGTGGATGAGCAAAGCCGCCAATCAGGGCTTTGTGTTCGCCCAGTCGAATCTGGGCGGATATTATTCGATGGGCCAAGGCGTCGAGAAGAGCGCCGAGCAGGCGGTCTATTGGTGGCGCAAGGCCGCGGAAGCGGGGAATGCCGAAGCCGGTGCCAATCTGGCCCGGGCGTATTCGCTCGGCGAAGGCGTGGGACGGGACGATGCGTTGGCCGCGACTTGGGCGCAAAAGGCGTCCGACGGGCGAAACGCCGACGCTCAATATATGCTTGGTATCCTCTACAGCCAGGGCCGCGGCGTTGCGCAAGACAATGATCTGGCCTTCCGATGGTGGATGAAGGCTGCTGTCCAAGGCCATGTGGTAGCGCAGTATAATGTCGGGGTCGTGTATCGGGACGGGCAGGGCGTCGGGAAGGATGAAAGGCAGGCATTCGAGTGGCTGAGCAAGGCTGCCGACAAGGACAATGACCTTGCGCAGTTCGCTCTCGGTGGACTGTATTGGGATGGTCTAGGAGTAACGAAGGACCCCGTTCAGGCGGCAAGGCTCTGGCGCAAAGCCGCCGACCAGCGCAATGCATTCGCGCAGAAAGCGCTCGGCACAGCCTATTCCGAGGGTGCTGGCGTTGCGCAAAACAGTGCGGATGCGGCGGGCTGGTGGCTCAAGGCGGCGCGGCAGGGAAATGTCGATGCCCAGCTCGCCTTAGCGTATGCCTCGGCCAACGGCGTGGGCATTGCCAGAGACGACAAGGCTGCCGAGTCCTGGTGGCTGGAAGCCGCAAAGGCCGGCAGCGTCGATGCCGAGTTCAGTCTGGGCTCGCTCTACTACCGCGGCGTCGATGGGAAACCAAACTACAAGGAAGCCGCCAAATGGTTCTTCAAGGCGGCAGGCCACGGCAGTTCCGGAGCCAAGACCTATCTCGACCTGATGAAGGAAAACGGCCAGCTCGACAGCAAAATGCTGTGAGCCGAGTGCATAAGCGTCGCCGTCACGCCTTTCGTTTGCGGCGTGACACTCGCATCGCACGATGCGAAGACTCATTTGCCGCTGCATCTCGAGAACCCCATGCCCAACCTCCAGCCCGTCGAAGCCTCGATCGCCGACCTGCGCCGCGCGCTGGAGGCCGGCACCGTCACCAGCGTCGAGCTGGTCGGCGCGTATTTCAGGCGCATCGCGCACTACGACCGCCATGGCATTGCGCTCAATGCCGTGCCGGTGCTTAACCCGGCAATGTTCGAGGAGGCGGCGGCGTCCGACCTGCGGCGGCGCAATGGCGCCACCCTCGGGCCGCTCGACGGCATCCCCTACACCGCCAAGGACAGCTATAAGGTGAAGGGCCTGACGGTGGCCGCCGGCTCGCCCGCCTTCGAGCATCTCGTCGCCAACGAGGACGCTTTCACCATTGCCAGGCTGAGGGCCGGTGGTGCTGTGCTGATCGGGCTGACCAATATGCCGCCTATGGCCAATGGCGGCATGCAGCGTGGCGTCTATGGCCGCGCCGAGAGCCCCTACAATGCAGATTACCTGACCGCCGCCTTCGCTTCCGGCTCGTCCAACGGTTCCGGCACCGCGACCGCTGCGAGCTTTGCCGCTTTCGGGCTGGGCGAGGAGACATGGTCTTCCGGCCGCGCGCCGGCGTCCAACAATGCACTTGTCGCCTACACGCCGTCGCGCGGCGTCATTTCGGTCAGGGGCAACTGGCCGCTGGTGCCGACCATGGATGTGGTGGTGCCGCACACGCGCGGCATCGCCGACATGCTGGAGCTGCTCGACGTGATCGTCGCCGACGATACCGAGACGCGCGGCGATTTCTGGCGCGCGCAGCCCTGGGTGTCGATCGCGAAAAGCGCTGATCTCAGGCCGCCAAGCTACACTACACTCGCCTTGGAGTGCTCGTTGAAAGGCAAACGCCTCGGCGTGCCGAAAATGTATATCGGCCGCGACGGCGGCGCGCTCAAACCCATCGAGACCCGCGCCTCGGTGCTCGACCTCTGGCGGCAGGCAGCGCGTGACTTGGAAAAGCTTGGCGCGGAGGTGGTCGAGGTCGATTTCCCCGTCGTCTCGAACTATGAGCGCGACCGTCCGGGCACAAAAACCATGGTCGAACGCGGGCTGGTGCCGGAAGCATTCGCCGAGCGCGAAATCTGGGATCTCTGCATCTGGGGCTGGGACGATTTCCTGCGCGCAAATGCCGACCCGGCCATCCCCGACCTGGCCACGGTCGACGGGCCAAAAATCTTCCCGCGGCCGCCGGGCGCGCTGCCGGACCGCTATGGCGACGACGGTTTCGATCTGGCGGACTATGTCACACGCGCCAAACAGGGCGTGACGCCATTGCTGGATATTCCAAGGCTGGCGGAAGGTCTGAAGGGATTGGAGGCGACGCGGCGCATCGACTTCGAGGACTGGCTGGACG
Organism: Mesorhizobium sp. M0037; assembly: GCF_040323635.1. Taxonomy (NCBI): domain Bacteria; kingdom Pseudomonadati; phylum Pseudomonadota; class Alphaproteobacteria; order Hyphomicrobiales; family Phyllobacteriaceae; genus Mesorhizobium; species Mesorhizobium sp. M0037. The sequence continues at coordinate 14,205 of NZ_JAMYVB010000001.1, forward strand.
AGCACAGGCTCGACGCTGTCGTGCTGCCGGCGGTCGCCGATGTCGGCCCGGCCGATGCCGACGTCAACGAGACCTCTGCAGCAATCGCCTGGCGCAACGGCACCTGGGTTGCCAATGGCAATCTGGTGTGGCGTCATCTTGGCATCCCGACCGTCACCGTGCCTATGGGAACGATGGCCGATATCGGCATGCCGGTCGGGCTGACCTTTGCGGGCAAGGCCTATGATGATGCGGAGTTGCTGCGGCTCGCCGGCGATTACGAGCGCGCCACCCAACGCCGCACGGCCCCGCCGCGCACGCCGGAATTGCCGGGCGATGTGTTTGCGCAACATGGTGGATCGAAGTCCAGCGATGCGCCGCCGCCGGCACTCAGGCTTGTTGCGGAGACGATGGGGCAAGGAGACCAGGCCGAGATCGCCGTGACGGTTGAACTCGATGCGGAGACCGCTGATCTCAAGGTTCACGTCAATGGCGAAGCCGTTGTCATGGAGCGAAGCGGCACAAGCTTTCACGGTCGCATCCTGGTGCCGGCCGGCGAGCATGAAAGAATGCACAGTGTGTGGCGAGGCGCTTACGGCTCGATCGTTACGGCCGTCATCCGGCTGGAGGATGGACGCACGGCTGGTGCTTACGTGGTCGCGGGTGGAATCGGGTGAGGTACATGTAATCTCCCCAAGGGGGAGATCAGCAGCTTCGCCGTCTTGACCCTCCCATCGCCCGCGTTATCTTCTCGCCATGCCAAACCTCGCTCCCCTCATCGTCATCGACCTCCAGACCAACATGTTCGACGGCCGCGTCGAGCCGCCGATCCACGATGCGCCTGGCATAGCCGAGCGTACCTGCTCGCTGATCGACTGGGCGCGGCGCGAGGGGCGCAAGGTTGCTTTCGTCAGGCATGACGGGCCGGCCGGCGATCCGCTGGCGCCCGGCGAGCCGGGTTGGCCGGTATGGCCGGAACTCGGCCAGGCCAAGGACGAGCCGACATTCTCCAAGACCGTCCGCAACGCCTTCTCGAATGCCGAGCTTGGCGCCTGGGTGGCCGGGCAGGGGGCCGGCGAAGTCGTGCTCGCCGGAGCGCAGACCGATTTCTGCATCGCCGGCACCGTCAAGGGCGCCCTGGCCGAGGGCCTCGGCGTTACCGTCGTTTCCGATGCCCATTCCACGCTGGACACTGAAGGCGAAACCGCGACCGAGATCATCGCCCGGTACAATGCGGACTTCACCGATGCCGGCGTCACGCTGGTGACCACGAAGGCGCTGACCGGCGACTGAAGCACCGCGCTTCGAAGAGTGGGAGACTGCCGTGCCAACCCTGAAATTGCCGGCCGAAGGCGGATGCCGCTGCGGACGTGTGCGGCTCAAGATTTTCGCAAAACCGCTTTTGACCATGGCTTGTCATTGCACCGGCTGCCAGCGCATGTCGGCCAGCGCCTATTCGCTGAGCGCCGCCATCCCCTCCGACGGCTTCGAAATCATGCAAGGCGTGCCGGTGATCGGCGGGCTGCACGGCGCCTCGCGTCATTACTTCTGCCCACATTGCATGAGCTGGATGTTCACGCGCCCCGAAGGGCTCGACTGGTTCGTCAATCTGCGTCCGACCATGCTTGATGAACCCGGCTGGTTCACGCCGTTCATCGAGACATGGACCAGTGAGAAACTGCATTGGGCGACGACACCGGCGGTGCATAGTTACGAGGCGCTGCCGGCCTTCGAGGCGTATGAGGGGCTGGTGGCCGAGTTTGCGGAAACTGCGAATCTCCCCCCTTGAGGGGGAGATGGCCGGCAGGCCAGAGGAGGTCGGTGCGACTGGGCTCGACGTCCTTGCTGCAGATGGAAGGTTGGGGCTTCACGCGCGGCGACCCCCTCTGTCGCCTTCGGCGACATCTCCCCCTCGGGGGAGATAAGCCCCGCTAAAAATTCGGATCGAATCGATTGCGCAAACGTTTCGATGGCCCTAAGCTCCCTCAAAATCCGCCATCAGAGCGGACGGGAAACGCATAAGGGAGGAGCGCTTGCAGGCGCTGATATGCCTTGCCGACAATGGCTGAAGTGGCGCGGCGCGCCGGCGTGTCGGTGTCGACCGTCTCGCATGTCGTCAACAACACGCGCTTCGTTTCGCTGGAAAAGGCGAGGCTGATCAACGACGCCATTGCCGCCATGGGCTACCAGCCCAACGAGCTGGCGCGCTCGCTGAAGGCCTCGACCACCAACAGCGTCGGCCTGGCGATCTCGGCGATCTCCAACCCTTATTTCACCGACATCATCTGCGCGGTCGAGGCCGAATGCGCGCGGCTCGGGCTGATGGTCTTCCTGTCGGACACCCAGGAAGATCCCGACCGCGAACTGCAGGTGGTGCGCGCTTTTCATCAGCGCCGCGTCGACGGCGTCATCCTGGCGCCCTCGGGCTCGCCGCAGCGGGCCATCGACTATCTCGCCGACAAGAAGATGCCATGCGTTCTGATCGACCGTTTCGCCGACCAGCGCTTCGACCAGATTGGCGTCGAGAACGAAAGGTCGATGCGCGCGCTGATCGACCATGTCGCCTCCTTCGGCCACAAGCGCATCGGCTATATCGCCGGACAGCCGGGCCTGACGACGACGCGCGAGCGCATCGAGGCGTTCCAGGCTTCGCTCGCCGCCAATGGACTTGAAAGCGTGCCGCGCTATCTCTCGGCCGAGAATGTCGACACGGCGGCGGCGACCGCATCCACCCACGCCATCCTGTCCCTGCCGTCTCCACCAACCGCATTGGTCACCGGCAACAACATGACGACGATCGGAGCCGTCCGCGCCATCCGCGAAAAAGGCCTCACCATTCCGGGCGATCTGTCGCTGGCCGGCTTCGACGATTTCGAATGGGCCGATTGCTTCGAGCCGCGCCTGACGCTGGTCGCGCAGCCCTGCACCGAGATAGGCAGGCAGGCGGCAGCCCTGCTCAGCGCCCGCATCGCGGCGACCGGTTCAGAGCCACGTTCGGTGCGGCTGCAGGCGACGCTGCGGGCGCGCGCCTCCTGCGGGAGGCCGACCCACACGAGGCTAACATGACCGCGCCGCTGCTGGTGATGACGGGCGCCGTCAAACGCTTCGGCGGCGTGCAGGCGCTGCGCGGCGTCGACTTCGACCTCAAGGCGGGCGAGATCCACGCGCTGCTCGGCGAGAACGGCGCCGGCAAGTCGACGCTGATGAACCTGTTGTCGGGCGTCTACACGCCGGACGAAGGCACGATCGAGATCGACGGCAAACCCGTGCGTTTCAACAACCCGCGTGAGGCGCAAGCGGCCGGCATCGCCACCATCTTCCAGGAGCTCGACCTGGTGCCGTCGCTGGATGTCGCCGCCAATCTGTTCCTCGGCCGCGAACTGATGCGTCCGGGCGGCTTCCTCGACGTGCCGGCAATGCGCCGCGAGGCCAAGAAGCGGCTGGAAGCCATCGAGATCGCCATCGATCCGGCCGCCATGGTGGCGGATCTGTCGATCGGCCAGCGCCAGGTGGTGGCGATCGTCAAGGCGCTGTCTTACGCCTCCCGCGTGCTGATCATGGACGAGCCGACGGCCGCACTCACCGTCGGCGAAGTCGAGCGGCTGTTCGATATCATGCGCAAGCTCGCCGCCACCGGCGTCGGCATCGTCTATATCTCGCATCGGCTGGAGGAAGTGCCCGGCATTGCCGACCGGGTGACGGTAATGCGCGACGGCCGTGTCGCCGGCATCACCGAGCCGCACGCGCCGCAGGCCGAGCTGGTCAGGCTGCTGGTCGGACGTCCGCTGGACGAACTCTATCCGCAACGCGCCAAGGCCGCGGGCAAGCCGCTGCTCAGCCTGAGGAACGCCAGCTTCAAACTCGCCCGCGACAGCGCCGGCTGGCAGGCGCCGCGAGGCGTTTCGCTCGATGTCCATGAAGGCGAGATCGTCGGCCTGGCCGGCATTATGGGGGCCGGGCGCACCGAACTGTTGTCCGCGCTCTACGGCACCGGCCTGTCCGGCCGCTGGGAGGGCGAGGTTGCTGTCGGCGGCAAGCCGGTGAAACTGGATTCAATCAGTGCTGCCCGCCACGCCGGCATCGCCTTCGTGACCGACGACCGCCGGGGCTCGGGCCTGATGCTGCGCATGGCGGTCGGCCTCAATCTGGTGATGTCGGTCATATCCCGAATCTCGCCGAACTGGCTGGTCTCGCCGCGCCGCCAGGCCGAGGCGGTGAAGGAATCCTTCAGCCAGTTCGATATCCGCCCGAAGAACCCTGACATCGCGGTCGGCGCGCTCTCGGGCGGCAACCAGCAGAAGGTGGTGCTGGCGAAAGAAATCCTCGGCAACCCGAAACTGTTGCTGCTCGACGAGCCGACACGCGGCGTCGATGTCGGTGCCAAGGGCGAGATTTACGCGAGGTTGCGGGCGCTCGCCGCACAGGGCCTCGGCATACTGGTGGCGTCCAGCGAGATGCCGGAGCTGATCGGTCTGTGCGACCGCATCGTGGTGCTGCGCCAGGGGCGCAATGTGGCGGAATTTTTGGGCGGCGTCGACGAGCACACGGTGCTGGCCGCGGCTAACGGCAGGGAGGCCTGATGTCTCAGGACAACAATCCAGTGGCAGCGAGCCCGGTGATGGCGGCGCCTCAAAAGCATCGCGACCCGCTGGCGCTCATCGTGCGCTTCCAGAGCCTGATCGGCCTGGTGCTGGTGGCGATCGGCGGCATCATCTTCTCGCCGCGCCGCCACGGCGAGATCCTGTTCCTCAACCCGGACAACATCGCCAACATCGTGCGCGCCGTGTCGGAGACCGGCATCATCGCCATCGGCATGACCTTCGTCATCATCACTGCCGGCATCGACCTGTCGGTCGGCGCGGTGCTTGGCCTGTCCAGCGTCGTCACCGCCTCGATGATGATCTCCGGCGGCTTCGGCCTGATCCCCACCATCCTCGCCGTGCTCGCTTTGGGCATCGTCTTCGGCGCCATCCAGGGCACCATCTCGACGCGTTTCAGGCTGGAACCGTTCATCGTCACGCTGGCTGGCCTGCAGGCCGCGCGCGGCTTGGCGCTGGTCGTCTCCGGCAACCAGTACATCAACATTTCCTATGGCGAAGGGCCGGGCCTGGCGCCGCCGGTGTTCGCCGTGCTGGGCGAGCGGCTGTTCAACAACACCGTGCCGGTGGCGACGCTTGTGTTCGTCGTCTTTGCCGCGATCGCCACCATCGTCCTCAACACCACGCGCTTCGGCCGCTATGTCTTTGCCGTCGGCGGCAATGAGCGCGCCGCGCGCATATCCGGCGTGCCGGTCTCGATGGTGAAAATCTCCGTCTACGCCATCACCGGCTTTGCCGCCGCCCTTGCCGGCATCGTGCATGCCGGCCAGTTCAATTTCGGCAGCGCCAATGACGGCATGGGCTATGAGCTGACGGCCATAGCCGCCGTGGTCATCGGCGGCACCAGCCTGTTTGGCGGCGCCGGCTCGATGGTCGGCACCGTTGCGGGCACCATCATGCTGGGCGCGCTCGCCAACATCCTGCAGCTCAACAACATCACGCCCGCCATGCAGCTGCTCGCGACCGCCGCGATCATCGTCCTGGCGGCAGTGCTTCAGTCCCTCGTTCGCCGCCGCGAGGGGTTGGGTCGTTAGTGCATGTCGCGCAAAAGGTTTTGCGATGACGACATGCACAAACAAACAAGGAGGAGACGGCAACACGTGAACGTCAAACCAAGGTCTGGCCCCCCGGCCGGACGAGGAGGAGAGTGAGTTATGAAAACGACACTAAGAGGATCGACCCTCAAGGCCGTGCTGCTGGCAGGCGCCGGCCTGTGCATTGCAGGCTCCGCTTACGCCGCCGAGCCGCTGGTGAAAGCCTGCGCCAAGGACGGCCAGTTCGTCATCGGTTTTTCGCAGGCCAACAATGCCGAGCCCTACCGCCAGCACGTCAATGACGAGCTGGAGGCGGCCGCCAAGGAAGTGCCTGGTTTCACGCTGCAGATCGCCGACGGCGCCGGCAACGTCAACACGCAGACCTCGCAGGTCGACAATTTCATCACCCAGAAGGTCGATATCCTTTTGATCTCGCCCTTCGAGGCAGCCCCCCTGACGCCGGCGGTGAAGCGCGCCATGGATGCCGGCATCCCGGTCATCGAGCTTGACCGCAAGACGGTCGGCGACCCCGGCAAGGACTACACCGCCTTCATCGGCGGCGACAATTTCAAGATCGCCGAGGAAGCCGGCAAATACACCGCCAAGACGCTGCTGCCCGATGGCGGCGAGGCGGCGGTGCTGCAAGGCCTGCCGAGCTCGACGCCGGCTGTGGAGCGCCTCAACGGCTTCAAGGAAGGCGTGAAAGGCAACCCGAAGGTCCAGATCGTCGCCGAGCAGGCCGCCGACTGGGTGCCGGACAAAGCGCAGGTCGCCTTCGCCGCCATGCTGCAGGCACACCCCGACATCAAGGTGCTCTACGCCTCCAACGACATGATGGCCGCCGGCGCGCTGCTCGCCGCCAAGGGTGCAGGCAAGGACGTCAAGATCATCGGCACAGACGGCCTGCCGGGCCCGGCCGGCGGCATCGAGGCCGTCGCCAAGGGCGACTGGGTCGCAACCTTCACCTACCCGACAGGCGCCAAGGAAGCGATCGAGATGTCGAAAAAGATCCTGCTCGACTGCGCGACCGAGGTGGACAAGACGGTGACGGTGGAAACCACCGCGATCACGGCCGAGAATGCCAAGCAGCTGATGGGGAAGTGAGAGCCCGGTACTGAGGTGATGCGCAAGGCCCCGGGAGGGGCCTTGTTGTTTTGGGGGCAAGGCTGATCCTGCGAAGAGTGGCTGCCCTGTGAGTTCAGGAGACTTTGCCTCCTGCAAGGTGAATAGCCGCTTCGCCTTTCAGATGCCGGTTGCCAATCCCGAGCCAGCTATTCCTCTGGAAGGCTGTGAAGCGCCCGCTGCCTTTGACCCCGATAGTGTCGCTTCCCCCAGGAATTCATCGACAGAAGGATAGCGCAGTCTGAGCGCATCGAGACCATCGCGCGCTCTATTTAAGTGATGAAGACCAGTGACAACAAATTAAAATTGTATAGTCTATACATCCGAATGGATTCGTGGGGCGCGAATTGATTCGTAACTTACAGAAAATGTATACCTTCGTGAATGTTTCTGGGGGCGTGTGTGAATTTCCTAGCCTATAATCCTGGCCACGATGGCGCCATCACCTTTCTTCAGGGCTCCCGTCTGGTATTCTCCATTGAGGCAGAGAAGGACTCCAACTACAGATATTCCGCGATTTCAGTAGCCGATGTACTGGAAGCCATTAGCGAAATAGGCGTCATTCCAGACGTGATTTGCATGGGCGGTTGGTGGCCACGTGATCATCACGAGTATTTACACGGCTCCCACAGGAACGGTGGGTATCGAGGCGTCTCAAGCAATAGCGCCATCATGGATAAGGGCAAGCTTCTGCGTGGTAGGGCCGACTACTTTTCCTCCTCCCATGAGAGGTCGCACATACTCTGCGCGTTCGGCATGTCGCCTTTGCCCAAGGGAACTGCCTGCTACGCACTGGTGTGGGAAGGAGAGATGGGTACCTTCTACGATATCGACTCTGAGCTGAACATCACGCTAATCGCCGATGTACTGACCCAGCCGGGAAATCGATACGGACTGCTCTACGGCCTAGCTGACCCTACCTTCCCCAAGGACGGACCGTACCCGCGCGCCGCGGACGCGGGAAAGCTGATGGCTCTCGCTTCGTTCTCGAAACGCAGTGCCCCCACCGAGGAGGAGAGGGACCTGCTCCGCTTCCTGCTGAATGGTCCCTATCGAAGGCTCAGCGACTACGATCGCATCGCTCAGGCGCCGCATCTTGATGCCGGTCTGGACGGTCCCGAATTCCGTAACTTCGCGGGGATCTACAGCGATGCGCTGTTCGACGTTTTCCATCAGTTCGCAAGGTCAAATCTGGAGAAAGGGCGACCGCTGTTGATCGCTGGCGGTTGCGGTCTCAACTGTGACTGGAACACCAAGTGGAAGGAGACAGACCTCTTTTCTGAGATATTCGTTCCTCCGGTTGCGAACGATTCGGGATCCGCTATCGGCACGGCCATCGATGCGCAGTTCCGACATACCGGCAACCCGAAGATCGAGTGGAATGTCTATTCGGGCCTGAGCTTTCGCACGGAAGGCGCAATCGACCTTAGCAGGTACGATTTGTATGAGAAGAATCAGGACAGGGTCGCCCATATGCTAGCCCATGGCCTCATTCTGGGCTGGGCGCATGGCAGATACGAGATCGGCCCCAGGGCGCTAGGCAACAGATCCATCTTAGCTGCTCCGTTTCGTGACGAGACCAGAGTGCGACTAAACGAGATCAAGCAACGCGAACAGTTCCGCCCAATCGCCCCCGTTTGCCTTCGTAGTGATGCCAAGAAGTGGTTTGGATGCGATCACGAAAGTCCGCATATGCTGTATACGTATCACTCGACTACAGAGGAACTTCGGGCTGTCACACACGTGAATGGAACCGCTCGCCTCCAGACGGTCAGCCCCGACACTAACAACGACCTCTATGACCTCCTTGTCGCGTTTAAGGCTAATACTGGCTACGGAGTGTTGTGCAACACTTCCCTCAATTTCAAGGGCAAGGGCTTCATCAACAACATGATTGATCTCGATGCATATGCCCAGGAACATGGTCTTGACGGGTTCGTCGTCGAGGGACGAGCACATCTTCTCAAGAATTCCCTGCGATACCAAGCGTACCTGAGCGCGGCAAAGTCCCAAGTCACAGATCGCTTACCGGCTTAGCGCAGGAACTTGGAAACCTTTGCGCGGTGGTTGGCATGCACGGAAGGCTTCAGTTCTCGAACGAACCAACTAATCCGGGGACCATGACAGACATGAATCCATATCCACCCGGCTTCGAAGAACGCGAGCACCTTCGCTCCGCTTTCATCCGCGAGATCACCTTGCAGCAGCTAGAGGTCTCGAAGAGGGCAGTCGAGGATCTCTACGTGGCATCGGCCTTAATTCCAAGAAAGCTTGTCAGATACTGGCACGATCCGGCCAATCTGCCGAAGGATGTCGGCGCCTGCCTCGAAAGTTGGGATCGCCTCGCCGACGACGGCTTCGAGTTGCACCTGTTCGACGACGCTAGCGCGGCAGTCTACATCGCGGATACCTATGGCAAACGGGAGCGCGAAGCGTTCGCCCGCTGCAGCCATCCAGCGATGCGCTGCGACTATCTGCGCATGTGTTTTGTGCTCGCGGAAGGCGGCCTCTATGTCGATGCGGATGACGTGCTGGTCGGAGATGGCTGGCAACATATCTTTCGGGACAGCAAGCTCAAGATTCAACCGCTATGTTACGACGTCACAGCTGGCGGTATGATGCCAAATACCGAGATCTGGCGATCGGATCTGCCCAGGGACGGTCGCATTTTCTACGTCAATAATGATCCGATCGCCGCACCCGCTGATCATCCGATCATCCGGCGCGCGCTTTTCCGCGCGACTGAAAAGCTGCTCAGCGAAGATCGCTTTCCCGAAATCCAGTCCACGACAGGACCCGGCAACCTTACTGCCGCGCTGGCAGTCCACGCGCGCCAACTGCAGTTGGCTGCTCTCCCGTTCGATTTTGAACTACTGCGCGATTGGGATTTAGTCGCGGAAATGCGCTGGGACCTGTCCTATAGGAATGATACCCGCAACTGGCGAAACGTGTACGGCTGCTAAGACCCGATGTGCAGCGAGTCCGTGCAGTGAATCTCCAGAAAGCCTTTGGTCGGGTCCAGAGGCTCGCCTTCCGTGCGTCACGCACCATGCTGGGCCTGATCCATGGTGGTCGTATTTCGGCGTTCGGTACGGGCACGAGCAAGATCGGCATGGTCCTGATCGTGAATTTGGACCGGCAACCGCAGCGGCTGCGGCGGACACTACGCGAACTGAGCCGCTTCAGAACCTCTGACGGTAGGTCTCTTGCCTCCCTAGCGCGGCGGCTGGCTGCGGTCGATGCTCGCGACGGTCGTGCGGTAGCAGCAACGGCAGATGTCGACCAGACCTACCTTCTTCGCGATCAGCTCTACGTTCAACCAGATGCGAGACTGGAGGAGTGCTTTGGCGTGGAGGAGCCAATCAGGATGACGCGGCAAGAGGTGGCCGTTGCCAGATCGCACATTGAGGCATGGAAGACCATCGTCGCAGGTCCCTGCGATAACGTTTTGGTGCTTGAGGACGATGTCTGGTTCAGGCGCGGAGCCGCTGCAGCGATCGACCGGGGATGGCGCGCAGCAGCTAGGCGCTGCGCGGGGGAGAGAGGCCCGCGTCTGCTCTATCTCTCCTACGAAGATGCCGGCGGGACGGCTGCACGTGTCGACATCTGCGACGCCCTTTTTCGCCCGAAGCGTGGACTCTGGTTTCTGTCAGGCTACATCCTGTCTCGAGAAGGTGCGGAGGTTCTGCTGCGCTCGATGCCCGTCATCGGTCCTGTCGACATGTGGATTAACTATCGTTTTGATGAGCTTGGCGCACTCGCACTGTCCTCACCAGCAATCCTGCAACGTCTGGATGGAGGGTCTGACAACTGCTATTCCGTCCTACCCTATCTGGCACGAGCTGGGATCGTCGATGCAGATGCCGTCCAAATGCCACGCAGAGCTGCCGTTGGCCCTATATTGGGATGGACCGCCCGTAATGACCGGGAAGGCTTGGCGATGGCGTTGTCGATGCTCGGTCTTCGTGTTCGGGCGTTTGACGGTGATGAGGACCCGATTCGAGAGAATGAGCTGCCAGCTCTGCTCGAGAAGTTCGACGCCCTCGTGGACGTTCCGCTGTCAGCGGGCGCGATCTCCGCTGCAATCGGACGGACGAGCGCTAGTTTCGTGTTCGAAGCGGGTGCCTATCTTGGCCGAGGGATCGAACTAGATCGCTTACCCTCCGCTAGAACTGTGGTTTTGCACTACGAGTCGGGCGATGCTTCGTGGCAACAGCTTTGCGCCCTGCTAGGTCTCGCTCTGCCGATCCAGGCCTTTCCGATTGGGCCTCTGCGGCAGTGGAGGGTCTTCCGCGACGATCGTGCGGCATTGCCGTGCCGCGAGAATAGTGCCGCGCCTTGGTTCGGTCGGATGGATGACTCACCTTGGATTCTTCTTCCAGAAAGCGGCTGGCCCCCGGGAGCACCGATGGGCCGAGCCGTGCAGTCCTACGGCACGCGCATCTTCCGGGCGACGATGACGACCCCGACACCGGAGCTCCCAAGGCGCGTGGAGACATTCCCCGGAAATCTAGCCGCGTTTTCCCGGGAGGGGCTTGTTCACGATACACGCGGGGCACATCTTGTCCTTAGCAAGATGTCGATCGGAGATCGACCGTATCGCTCCGGCGCCTTTGCGTCCGCGCGCACTTTCGGGCATGGCAGGTTTGAGGCGGAGATAAGGGCAGCCCGAGGCTCAGGCCTCGTCACCGGCTTCTTCCTTCACCGCGACTTACCTCGGCAAGAGATAGACGTCGAGCTGACCGGCAATGATCCGTATGGCATGCTAGTCAATGTCTATTTCAATCCTGGAGACGATGGAGCGGCGATAGGTTTCGGCTATCGGGGTTCACCCTGCCGTATCGAGCTCGGGTTCGACACCTCCTTAGACTTCCATCTTTACGCGATTGACTGGAGACCAGGTTGCATCTCTTGGTGCGTGGATGGCAGAGTCGTTCACGAACGTGTGGGATGGGATCCTACACCAATTCCGCATCTCCCAATGCGTCTGCACGCCAACCTGTGGGTTCCTCGTTCGGAGGAACTCGCCGGACGGATCGATGAAAGTGCTCTACCTTCGACAGCAACCTTCAGGAACGTATCGATTTGGACCTGAGTACTCTCGGAAAATGCGCAGTCGGGCGGATGACATACGCCGAACCGAACTCGCCAGCACGATATCTAGGTACTGCTAGCCTAGGTGCAATGTTTCTGGCCGATATCGCCGCGCGCGCCAGGGTTTGCCCGCCAGCCCAGCCGCTGATTTTGCGTCTAGCTCCGCATGTAAGTCTTCGAAATGCCGGGCCGCACGTGATGTTAGACAACTACGACCTGGGCTGGTTTAACGCACTCCACCCGCCGCGCAGCCCGCAGCCCCATTCACGGCGCCGTCGTGAACCCGCACTGCTTCTGTTCCATCTCGATCTGCTTGGTGATGCGGATGGCGTTCTGGGCGTAGGCTTCCGTTACCGAGCCGCTGTTGACGGTCTTGTCCTTCAGCGGGCTGACCGCTGCGCAGAGGTGGAAGACATGCTCGGTGTCGGACTTGGCGGCGCCGTTTTCCGGCGCGATCCAGTAGACGATATCCTGCCCATTGGGGTGTGCCGCGTCCTTCGTCGCCGCGGCCACCGTGGTGGAGTCGGTGGCGATCGCCTGCGCCTGGGCGGCGACTTCGGGCGAGCAGGCCGTGGTCGGCTGCCCCGCCTTGATCTGTTCCGCGCAGGTGTTCATGTCATGCGTGTACTGCTCGACCGATGGCGGCTGGTAGCTGACCCCGATCAGCGTCGCCAGCACGGCAAGCACGGCGCCGATGCCGCCGGCGACCTTCTTGCTCTTCGGGTCCATGTTCTTGTCGTTGAGGATCAGGAGAACCAGCGGCAGGAAGGCAATCAGCGTGATGATCGCGCCGAGCTGGTTCTGGACGAAGAACCGGAATGTGTCGGATTCGCGGGCCGGGTCCTTCCTGTTGGCCGCCTTCCAGAGCAGGCTGCCGGCGATGGCGAATATCGCGATCCCGACCAGGATGCCGATCAGCAGCGGCAGGTTGCCCTGGTCGAATTTGTGCTTGTAGAGCAGTACGATCCCGGCGATCTCGCCGCCAATGGCGATGACCCACGACAGCACGGCGAACAAGCGCAGCCGCGTGGCCCCGGACTTCTGGCCCTGCGTTGCCTGCCAGTCCTTGGTAACGTCTACGGTCGGCTTGTTGTCGGTCATGACCAGATCCCCCGGTATCGACACTTTTGCGGGGCGGCGTCAAAGGCGCCCGGCGCAGCGTCATTGAACGAACGTCGCCTGCCCCGGCGCGAAAGCGCCACGGCAGACCCCATCCTTATTGCGCATGATGGGATTCGTCCATAGCCGAGGCGGGCGGACGACGATGCGGGCGATGGTGCGGAGGAGGGCAGCGTAATCGCATAAGGCGGCGCCAGCCCCACTCCGTCCGCCGCGGCCACCTCCCCCATGTCCATGGGGAGAGGAAACCCAAGCCCATCAAGGCCGCGACCTCGGTGATTGGCATTTCCTCTCCCTCCGCGGAGCGGGGCAATCGCATATGACAGGTTTGCGCTCTACGAATACCCCCACCCTTAATCCCTCCCCACAAGGGGGAGGGAGACTTGGTAGGCGCTGATCGCCGCAAATCGCCTAGGTTCCACGCCAGAAAGGGTGGCTTGCGGCAGCGTTCCTCCCCCTTGTGGGGAGGGTTAGGGTGGGGGTCCTCTTCGTAAGAACTCATATGTGATCGCCTTGCGCCGACGAAGGGAAGGTGGGTCGCCGAACCCGAGGGAGCGCCATATGCGATCGCCCTGCCATAGGTCGGATCACGCCACCGCGGGAACGCAACTAATTTGTATACAAATGTTTCTGGGCGGCATCGGTTTGTGAAGCGCTTCACCGTTGCCGCGCAATCGATCGGTTACAGAGGCCGTGCAAGAGCGGGCCTGAGGCAGCGCTTTGCTGCTGCATGGAGGTAACCGATGTTTGAAAGTCTCAGCAGAATTCGTGCTGCCCTGGCGCGCGCCAGCAAGCACAGGAAGACCGTGCGCGCACTGAATGCGCTGCCGACGGAGATCCAGAAGGACATTGGCTGGACGGAGTCGAGGTCGATCGATGAGATAAGGCTGCCGTTCTAGGGCCGCATCCAGCGTCGCTAATATATCGCTCGCCATCGATTGTTCGGAAGCGTACAGTATAGCATCGTCAGCCACATCAATGGGCGCTGACGCTTGGGAGCGACCATCGCACTCCTGCCCCGAGAGGAGGCATTGGAGCCATGGCGGAGCAACCGAGACAGTCCGGTCTGAGCGCCGAGACGCTCGCGGCCTTGGCGCGGGAAACCGGGGCCTCCGAGCAGCAGATACAAGAGATCGCATCGCTGATCGGCAACGATCGCTCGTCCATCGTGCGCGAAGCGCGCATGGTTGCGGCTGACCGCCCGAAGCGCTGATCCAGGAAAAAGCTGCTGGATTGATTGATGGGGCGTCGCCCCTGATTTGTCGGTTTTGTACGAAGTACAATGGCTGAATCCGAGTCAGCTATCGTCCAATGACCGTTTGCATTTGGGCAGGGCGCCGACGGCTGGGAGATGACATGTGCTCTTGCCCTTGACGGGAGAGAGCGATGGACCAGTCGGTCAGCAAGGAGAAAAGCGGCCTTTTGCGCCGCATGAACCCGGCCGACTTCGCACTGCTTGCGCCGCATTTGCACCATCGTGTGCTCGATCTCAAAGCCCCGCTCGAAATGGCGGGCGAGCCGGTCGCCTCGGTCTGCTTCCTGGAAAGCGGCCTGGCCTCGGTGGTGGCGAGGAACCGGCCGGGCCTGGACACCGAGGTCGGCATCATCGGCCACGAAGGCATGTCGGGCTCCGCCTTGGTGATGGGCGCCGACTGGGCGCCCCATGACTGCTACATGCAGATGCCGGGCGAGGCGGTGTGCATCGATTCCGAGCCGTTCAAGGCAGCGTTGCAGAAAAGCCCGACGCTTCGCGCCTTCCTGCTGCGCTATGCCCATTATCTGCACGGCCAGACCAAATCCACGGCGCTGAGCAATGCCCGCGCCAAGCTCGAGGATCGGCTGGCCCGATGGCTCCTGATGTGTGACGACAGGGTGGTCGGCCATCAGATCCAGATCACGCATGAGTTCCTGTCCGTCATGCTCGGCGTCAGGCGTCCGGGCGTCACCATCGGCCTGCAGATCCTGGAAGGGCGCGGCCTGATCCGGTCGCGGCGCGGCGAGATCGTCATTCGCGACCGGGATGGCCTGATCGCCGTCGCCGATGGTTTCTACGGCCAGGCCGAGGCCGAATACGAACGGCTGCTGGGCTGAGCCTGGCACGGGCTGGAAATGGCCGACGCGAATGCCGGTGAAAGCATGTTGCCAGAGCCGCGCCGGCCATTTGCGGCCATCTGGGGAGAGGCCGCCCGGCAAATCTAGCATCGGCGCAAAAGCGGGCAACGAACCGCAATCGCTTGGTAAAAACCGTACAATCGAATTGTGTTGAACCTTGGTTCGGCAAGAGTATGAATCCGCTGTCGTCGACCATTGTATGGGGCGCTGGCGCCTGAGACTTCGACAGGCTCGCGCGCCCGATGTGAACGGGGAAAACCGAAATGGCAGAACTGCTTTTCGATGTATCCGCCTTCGATTGCGCCATCCTGCGCGCCGCCTTCATCAAATCGGTGATGGAAGACAATGTCCCGGAAAAGCGGTGGCGCGCGCTCGCCGCCTCCCTGGTTCGCGACCTGACCGACCACGAAGACGTCGAGCCGGATCTGCTCGGCTGGATCACGCGCAAGTAGCAATATTCTGACGGTCCGGCGGCTACCCCAGCCACCACCACAGCGCCGCGACCGCCGCAAGCACCGCCGCCACCGACAGCCCCAGCATGATGTAGCTGCCCTTGATGATGTCGCGGATGATCTTCTTCACGCTTTCGCGGTCGTTGAGGTTGGGGAAAGGCTCGTTGGGCAGCGCCACGCCGAGGAAGCCGCAGAGCGGCGCCCAGCCATCGCTGACCTTGAACACCAGAAGCTTCTCCGGCGGCACGGCCGCTATCACCTCCTCGGTATAGGCGTTGTAGCGCGCCACCGCCTTGGCGCGGTCGTCCATCACGCCGGCAAGCGTGCGGCCCCAGATCAGCCTGTGCGACATGTCGCCGAATTTGCGGCCGAACGGCGTCAGCCATTCCAGCACCTTGAACTGCCACAATGTCTCGGTGAAGTGGATGGTGTCGATGGTGCTGTCGTACCAGGCCTCGGCGCCGCGCGGATGCAGGGTGAGCAGCACCTTGGCGTCGGGATAGGCGGCCATCAATTCGCGCCACACGCAGCATCCCGGATTGTCGACCGTCGCCTTGTAATTGGCAAAGACTCTGGTCCAGTCGTGCTGGCTGCCGGGCGGGCTGTTGGCCACCTTGCGCCAGAAGTCGAGATGGCCCTTGTTGGCCTTGTTGAGGATGACTTCCTGCATGTGATAGCTGGGAAGGCCCAGCCTGTTCAGCGCGGCAAAGGTCGACCATGTGCCGGTGCGGCCGAATCCGGCCCCGATGAGCTCAAGCGTCATTTTACCCCCCTTGTTGAGACCGCTTTTCTTTTTATGCCGGTCCGCTCGGAATGAGGTTGCATCCGCGCCCCTCGGCGCGCAACAATTTTCCCTGTCCAGGGCAGAAATGTGTTTGCTTTTTCGTCTGGGCCACGCGGAATGAGGGTTTGGCTATTCCAGCGGGTGAGGGAGCCTGATAATAGGTCAGTCAGATTGACCTAAATCGCATGGCCAGAACGGTCATGCTGGACCAGATGCCGTATCCCGGGAGGTGGGCTCGTGAGTTTGATGGACCTGTTGGCGTCGCGCGCCTCGCGCATGAAGGCGTCGGAAATCCGCGAGCTGCTCAAACTGCTCGACCAGCCCGACATCATCTCCTTTGCCGGCGGCATCCCCGATCCGGCCTTGTTTCCGGCCCAGGCGATCGCCGATGCCTATGCCTCGGTGCTGGGCGGTGCGGAGGCGAGCGCAGCACTTCAGTATCAGGTCTCCGAAGGCTATCTGCCGCTCAGAAAATGGCTGGCCGGCCAGATGGGCAAGCTCGGCATTGCCTGCGACGAGCACAACATCTTCATCACCTCCGGCTCGCAGCAGGCGCTGGATTATCTCGGCAAGCTTTTCCTGTCGCCCGGCGACACAGCACTGGTAACATGGCCGACCTATCTCGGCGCGCTGCAGGCCTTCAACGCCTACGAACCGCGCTACGACCGGCTGACGCCGGACGGCGGCAACATGACGCCTGCCGCCTACCAGGCCGCTGCTGCCGCTGCAGGCGGCAAGGTGAAATTCGCCTATCTCGTGCCCGATTTCGACAACCCGACCGGCGAGACGCTGAATCGCCAGCAGCGCGAGGCGGTGCTTGACCTCGCCGACGAGCTCGACATTGCTATCATCGAGGACGCCGCCTATCGCGCGCTGCGCTATGACGGCGAGGGCCAGCCGCCGATCCTGGCGCTCGACTGCGAACGCTCCGGCGGCATCGAAAACGCCCGCACGCTCTATTGCGGCTCGTTCTCCAAAATCCTGTCGCCGGGCATGCGCGTCGGCTGGGTCTGCGCGCCGCGCCGCGTCGTCGAGCGACTGGTGCTGATGAAGCAGGCGTCAGACCTGCACAGCCCGTCGATCAACCAGCTGGTCATGCACCGCGTCTCCGAGGCCGTGTACGACGGCCAGGTGGAAAAGCTGATCGGCGCCTATCGCCAGCGCCGCGACGGCTTGCTTGCAGCACTCGAAGCGGAAATGCCGGATGGCGTCAGCTGGAGCCGACCGGAAGGCGGCATGTTCGTCTGGCTGACATTGCCTGAGGGTTCGGATGCCACCGCGCTGCTCGCCCGCTCGGTCAAGGAAGCCCGCGTGGCGTTCGTGCCGGGCAACGCATTCTACGCCGACGGTTCGGGCCGCAACACGATGCGGATGAGCTTTACGCTCGCAGATGAACGCGCCGTGGGTGAAGGCGTGCCGAGGCTGGCGAAATTGATGGGCTAATCTCCCCCCTCGAGGGGGAGATGTCGCCGAAGGCGACAGAGGGGGTCGCCGCGCGTGGAGCGCTAACCTTCATCAGTCGCAGGAGGTCGCGCCCAGTCGAGCCGACCCCCTCTGGCCTGCCGGCCATCTCCCCCTCAAGGGGGGAGATTAGCTCACTCCGCCACCACCAATTTATCCTGCGTCTTCGTCTCGAAATCGCTGGCGTCGTGGCGCTCGTGCAGTTGCATGGCGGGGTCGCCGAAGGCGCGGTTGACCATGCGGCCGCGTTGCACGGTCGGGCGGGCGTCGATCGCCTTGGCCCAGCGTTGTACGTGCTCGTAGTCCTGCACCGACAGGAATTCGGCGGAATCATTGTACATGCGGCCGAGCGCAAGGCCGCCATACCAGGGCCATACCGCCATGTCGGCGATCGAATAGAAGGCGCCGCCAAGATATTCGGTCTCGGCCAGCCGCCGGTCGAGCACGTCGAGCTGGCGCTTGGTCTCCATGGCGAAGCGGTCGATGGCGTATTCGAACTTTTCCGGCGCATAAGCGTAGAAATGGCCGAAGCCGCCGCCGAGATAGGGCGCCGAGCCCATCTGCCAGAACAGCCAGGACAAGGTTTCCGCGCGCGCCGGCTGTTCGGTCGGCAGGAATTCGCCGAACTTTTCCGCGAGATAAAGCAGGATCGAGCCGGACTCGAAGACGCGGACAGGCGTCTTGCCGCTGCGGTCGAGCAGCGCCGGGATCTTGGAGTTGGGATTGACCTCGACAAAGCCCGAGCCGAACTGGTCGCCATCGTTGATGCGGATCAGCCAGGCGTCGTATTCGGCGCCCTTGTGGCCGAGCGCCAGAAGCTCCTCCAGCATGACAGTCACTTTGACCCCATTCGGCGTCGCCAGCGAATAGAGCTGCAGCGGATGCTTGCCGACCGGCAGCACCTTGTCATGCGTCGGACCGGCAATAGGCCGGTTGATGCTGGCGAACGTGCCGCCATTGGCTTTCTTCCAGCTCCAGACTTTCGGCGGGATGTATTCGGTCATGCGGGAAATTCCTTGGGTTTGGCGGGGCGAAAACGACTTGCGCGACGGCGCGAGACTGATGGCGGAAAAGTCGGCGGAACCTAGATACGGGAACACATAGGTGCAATTCAGAAAGGTTCAACTTGTGTTGAACTATTATCGATGTCGGCGCCGCCCCTCATCGCCCTGCCGGGCACTTCTCCCCGTATAGTGACGGCGAGAAGGACGCTGTCGCCTACTGATTTCCCCAATTGCCAGCGTTGCCAAGAGCGCCGATGTTGCGGCCATCTCCCTTCTCCCCGTCGCTATACGGGGAGAAGGTGCCGGCAGGCGGATGAGGAGCAGCGCCAGCCTCTGAAATGATTGCCTTGTTGCCTAAGCCCTTGCGCCCTGTGCAGCGCGGCATACCTATAGAGGATACTGCCCACGCATATCTGCCAGGATGAAAGCATGCCCGTCGATCCCGTTTCCCCGCTCTTGCGCTCCGTCGTTGGCGTGCGCGCCATGGTTCCCGACGATGCCTTCACGGCCAATGCCCTGGGCACGCGCCGGGAAGGCAGCGGCGTCGTCATCCGCGGCGACGGGCTGGTGCTCACCATAGGCTATCTCATCACCGAGGCCGAGGAAGTCTGGCTGACCGACCAGGACGGCCGCGTCGTGCCGGCGCATGCGCTGGCCTATGACCAGGAGACAGGCTTCGGCCTGGTGCAGGCGCTGGCGCCGCTCGGCCTGCCGGCGGTGGCGCTGGGTGACGCCTCGAAGGCCAAGATCGGCGACCCCGTGGTGTTTGCCGACGGCACCGGCCGCTCGGTCAAGGCACACATCGTCACCAAGCAGGAATTCGCCGGCTATTGGGAATATCTGCTCGACGAGGCGATCTTCATTGCCCCGGCGCATCCGTCCTGGGGCGGCGCGGCGCTCATCGGCCAGGATGGCAGCCTGCTCGGCATCGGTTCGCTGCTTTTGCAGATGAGCCGCAACGGCGAGGTCGCCGACATCAACATGGTCGTGCCGATCAACCTTCTGACCCCGATCCTCGACGATCTGCTGACGCGCGGCCAGGTGGCGAAGCCGCCGCGCCCATGGCTCGGCGCCTTCTCGGCCGAGTCGAACGGTGCGGTCGTGGTGATGAGCGTCGCCGAAGGCGGCCCCGCCGCCAAGGCCGGCCTGCGCCAGGGCGACATCATCTCCGACGTGCGCGATGGCGAGGTCGACGGGCTCGCCGATTTCTACCGCAAGCTATGGCAGAATCCGGCGGGTTCGGAGATTCCTCTCAGGGTCGTGCGTGACGGTCGTGAGACTTGGCTGCGAGTGAAATCCGCCGACCGAAACAGCTTTTTGAAGAAACCGCATCTGCAGTGAAGCCAATCTCCCCCCAAGTGGGGGAGATGCCCGGCAGGGCAGAGGGGGCGCGAAGGATCGCGACCTCTCGATCTATTTTCTGACAAGAATCGCGGGATAAACGTGGCTGACACTGGCCGGTGCGTTGGCGGGACAGCGGCCCCCCTGCCGGCCATCTCCCCCACGAGGGGGGAGATTGGCTGCCCCCTCAATCCCCGCACACCCTAAAAGGCGTCCCCGTGTCCCACTCCGCGAAGGGCACGACCTGGCCTTCGACAGACACGATACTGTTCACCTTGCTATCATCATCCTGCGTCTGCATACTTTTGCCCTTGCCGGTCAGCACGTCGTAGTCGCAGCTGCTGTAGACGACAACGGACTGGTATTTGTAATGGTCATAGGCAACGCCGGCGACGACGAAGGCCTCGTTGCGCCAGGCGATGGTCAGCGTCATGTCGGTCCGCTCGCCGGGGCCGATCAGCCCCGGCAGATAGATCTTGATCGAGCCGTTGGGCAGCAAGGTCAACTCCGGTTCGATGCCGGAGCCCTCATAATGCGGCTGGTCGTAGTCGTTCCATTCGCCGTAGACCTGCTCATGCACGACGCCGGCGGGTTTCAGAAAATTGTACTTTTTGTCCCTCAGGAAGAAATGCATGTCCATGGTATCGTCTTCGGGCTCGGTCTCGACGATCATCGCCAGATCGGCGGCGCCGTCCCCATTGAAGTCGCCGGTCAGCGCGGTGATGATCTTCTGGGTTTCGATGGGTTCGGCGAGCGCCGAGGCCGGCAGCAGAAGGATGAGGCCGAGTAACATCGATCGCATGGCATTTCCCCCGAATTGCAGTCTGCCTTGCCCGGCTCGACCAGCCGGGAAACTGCCATGAGCGCCGGCTTGGGCGCAAGCCGGCTCGCAATAGGCTAGGGGGTATCGACGCCGCTGACGGAAACTGGCATCGACAGCCGATACAGCCGGCCCGGCAACAACGAGGTGATGATGGCGCCGTTCAAGGTCGATCCCGACAAGGTTCATGAATTCCCCGATCCCGACAGTTTTTACGCCTGGCTGCGCGAAAATCATGCCGGCGAGAGCGAGGTCTGGATCAAGGTCCACAAGGTCGGCTCGGGCCTCGCCTCGATCACGCCGAAGCAGGCCATCGACGTGGCGCTGTGCTTCGGCTGGATCGACGCCATACGCAAGCCGCTCGACGACAAGAGCTTTCTGCAGCGCTACACGCCGCGCGGCAAGAAGAGCATCTGGAGCAAGATCAACATCGACAATGTCGCCCGCCTGGTCGAGGAGGGCCGCATGACCGAACACGGGCTGAAACAGGTCGAGGCGGCCAAGGCCGACGGCCGCTGGGACCGCGCCTATGCCTCAGGCAAGGACATGAAGATCCCTGACGATCTGCAGGCCGCCATCGACGCCGAGCCGAAGGCGAAGGAGATGCTGGCAAAGCTTTCCGCCCAGAACCGGTTCGCGCTGGCGTTTCGAACGCACAACATGAAGACGGAGGCGGGGCGCAGGAAGAAGATCGAGGCTTTTGTCGAGATGCTGAAGCGCGGCGAGCCGATCTATCCGCAGAAGCGGTGAGGCGACGGCAAGCGGCTGCCATGGCGCGCGCAGCTAAAAACCCGCGTGTGAGGTTCTGGCCTCCCTTTCTCGGACATAACCTATTGTTTTTACGGTATTTTCCACTCGGCGTGTGGGTGATAGATGCGATAGTGGAAAAAACATAGCAACTTATTGTTAATTAAGAGTTTTCCACTATGTTAACTTGATCCTGGCTTAAGAGTGGAAAACGATGCTGAGAGAGTTGACCGGCGAGCAGCGGCGCCAACTCATAGATACGCAACAGGTCTACGAGGCCTGGCAGCGTGCTGATGACCAGCGCCAAAGGCGCTTTGCAGGCAGCATGCGCTGGGTTGAGCGCAGCGGTGCTGAATACCTGCTGCGGAAGGTCCGGCAGGTCGAGAATTCACTCGGGCCGAAAAGCAGCCAGACGGAGAAGGCGTTCGCTGCGTTTTCCGAGGGCAGGGTGCAGAACAAGGATCTGCTGGCAGGTCTGGCCGATCGCCTGAACGGCCTGGCGAAAGTCAATGTGGCAATGGGGTTGGGCAGGGTACCGGCCATCGCCGCACGGATATTGCGGCGGTGCGCCGAAACAGACCCGCTGGGCAAGCAGTTGCTGGTCGTCGGCACGAATGCGCTGTTCGCTTACGAGGCTCTGGCGGGCGTCCAGATCACCAGCGGTCTCACGGCAACCGGCGACATCGACCTGCTCTTCGATTCCCGACGCCGCATCAGCTTCGTGACCGGCGAGAGGGTAAGCCAGTCCGGCCTGATAGGCGTGTTGCGTAAAGTGGACAGGTCCTTCAAGCCGCTCCAGCCCCGGGCCTTCAGGGCAGCGAACCGTGATGGCTATCTGGTCGACCTGATCCGTCCGCGGGCAAGACATGTCCTCAAGGACAACGCCACTACCTCGATTACACAGCTTGCCGACGACCTCGACAGCGCACCCATGAAGGGGCTGCAATGGCTCATCAACGCCCCGAAGGTGGAGGCTGTGGCGATCGATGAGCGTGGCTATCCCGTAAGCATGCCGACGGTCGACCCTCGAATGTTCGCTCTGCACAAGGCTTGGCTGGCCACGCGGCCTGATCGGTCTGCGGTCAAGGCAATGAGAGATCGTGAACAGGCGGAAGCGGCTGCACGCATTGCCACGGGCTATCTTGCGCTTCCGCTGGACAGCGAGCATCTCAAAGGGCTTCCGGGGGCACTGCTGGACGCTGCGGCCGCAACGCTCTCTCTGCCTGGCCCGAGCGGCTTTTCCGAAGACTCTCCAATTGAGCCCGACTGGTAGCGGCCGCGCTAGCACGCCATGCTACGAAAATAGCATTCTCGCCTCGCGAAATGTGATGCTACGGTTCCCGGCGCACCCAGGGCGGAGGGGTTGCCAAGAGGAGAAGTGGCGGGCGCTGGCCCGGATTTCAGCGAGAACCGGACGGAGTTGTTGAACCATTGCAAGGCCGCCGCGTTTTCCAGCGTCGGCCACAAGGGAGGAACCACCTGTGAAAGCATCCTATCTCGTCTCAGCCGTGCTGCTTGCGGCGACTGCGATGCCGGCGGCGGCCGGCGAAATTTCCGACGGCAAGGTCAAGATCGGCATCCTCAACGACCAGTCGGGCGTCTATGCCGATTTCGGCGGCAAATGGTCGGTCGAGGCCGCCAGGATGGCGGTCGAGGATTTTGGCGGCAAGGTGCAGGGCGCGCCAATCGAGATCGTCAACGCCGATCACCAGAACAAGCCCGACATTGCCTCCAACATTGCGCGCCAGTGGTACGACACCGAGCAGGTCGACGCGATCATGGAACTGACGACATCCTCGGTGGCGCTCGCCGTCCAGGGGTTGTCCAAGGAAAAGAAGAAGATCGACATCGTTACCGGAGCGGCATCGGCCGACCTGACCGGCAAGCAATGCTCGCCCTACGGTTTCCACTGGGCTTACGATACCCACTCGCAGGCGGTCGGCACCGGCGGCGCGCTTGTGCAGCAGGGCGGCGACAGCTGGTATTTCATCACCGTCGACTATGCCTTCGGCTATTCGCTGAAGGAGCAGACCTCAAAGGTTGTTGAGGCAAGCGGCGGCAAAGTGCTGGGCGAGGTGCGTTACCCCTTGGGATCGACGGATTATTCCTCCTTCCTGCTGCAGGCGCAGTCCTCCGGCGCCAAGGTTATCGGCCTTGCCAATGCCGGCCTCGACACCTCCAATACCATCAAGCAGGCGGCCGAGTTCGGCATCGTCGCTGGCGGCCAGCGGCTGGCAGCACTTCTGTTCACGCTTGCCGAGGTGCACGGCCTCGGACTGCAGGCGGCGCAGGGCGTGGTGCTCACCGAAGGGTTTTACTGGGACCGCGACGACAAGAGCCGCGACTTCGCCGGGCGCTTCTTCAAGCGCACCAACCGCATGCCCAACATGATCCAGGCCGGCACCTATTCGGCGGTGCTGCAATATCTCAAGGCCATCGACAAGGCCGGCACCGACGAGACCGAGGCGGTCGCCAAGCAACTCCATGAAATGCCCGTCGACGACATCATCAACGCCAACGGCAAGGTACAGGCCGACGGCTCGATGGTGCACGACATGTATCTCTATCAGGTCAAAAAGCCCGAGGAGTCGAAGAAGGACTGGGACTACTACACCTACCTTGCGACCATTCCGGGCGACAAGGCCTTCATCAAGGCTGAAGACAGCGGCTGCCCGCTCGTCACCAAGTGACGCTGGCGCAAGCCGTGGCCGTCCAGCCGGACGGTGCCGAAATCAAGCCGCGGGTGGTGCTCTCCGCCCGCGGCCTGCGGCGCGATTTTGCCGGTTTCGTCGCCGTCAACAATGTCGACCTCGACGTCCATCACGGCCAGATCCATGCACTGATCGGGCCGAACGGCGCCGGCAAGACGACGATCTTCAACCTCTTGACCAAGTTCCTGCAGCCGAGCAGCGGCAGGATCGAACTGTTGGGCAACGACATCACCCGCACCGCGCCGGCCAGGGTGGCGCGCATGGGTCTCGTCCGCTCGTTCCAGATATCGGCGATCTTTCCGCATCTGAGCGTGCTCGACAATGTCCGCGTCGCCTTGCAGCGGCCGAGCGGGCTCGGCTTCCAGTTCTGGCGCTCGCTGGCCGCGCTTGACCAACTGACTCCACGGGCGCGCGAACTGCTTGCCGTCGTCGGTCTCGACGATGTCGCGCATCGTCCGGCCGGCGATCTCTCCTATGGCCGAAAGCGCGTGCTCGAGATCGCCACCACGCTGGCGCTCGACCCGAAAGTGCTGCTGCTCGACGAGCCGATGGCCGGCATGGGGCACGAGGATGTCGGCGTCATTTCCGGCATCATCCGCTCGCTGGCAACGGACCGCGCCGTGCTGATGGTCGAGCACAATCTCACCGTCGTCGCCGACCTCTGCGACTGGATCACCGTCATGCAGCGCGGCCAGGTGCTCGCCGCCGGCGACTACGCGACGGTGAGCAACGATGAGCGCGTCAGGGTCGCCTACATGGGGACCGAGCAGGGGGACCGAGCATGAGTGAGCCGCTGCTTGCCGTGCGCGATCTCCATGCCTGGTATGGCGAGGGCCATGCGCTGCATGGCGTCAACCTCGACGTTTTTCGCGGTGAGACCGTGACGCTGCTCGGCCGCAACGGCGTCGGCAAGACCACAACGCTGCGCGCCATCATGGGGCTGGTCCGCAAGCGCAGCGGCAGCGTCGCCTTCGATGGCAGCGACCTGATGCGCCTGCCGCTGCATCGTGTTGCCCATCGCGGCATCGGCTTCGTGCCGGAGGAACGCGGCATCTTCGCCACGCTCACCGTCGACGAGAACCTGATCCTGCCGCCGGTGGTGGCCAAGGGCGGCATGAGCGTCGACGAGATCTTCGATCTCTTTCCCAACCTCAAGGAGCGCCGCAACAGCCCCGGCACCAAACTCTCCGGCGGCGAACAGCAGATGCTGGCCATCGCCCGCATCCTGCGGACGGGCGTGCAGATGCTGCTGCTCGACGAGCCGACCGAGGGCCTGGCGCCGGTCATCGTCCAGCGCATCGGCGAACTGCTGGCGACCTTGAAAAAGCGCGGCATGACCATCCTGCTCGTCGAGCAGAATTTCCGCTTCGCCGCCCGCATCGCCGACCGCTTCTACCTGATGGAGCACGGCAAGGTGGTGGAGGGTTTTGCCGTAAGCGAGCTTGCCGCTCACACGCAACAGCTGCACGAGGTGTTGGGGGTATGATGACGACAGCCCACGGCAGTACCCCCAACCCGCTGCTGCGCAGCGACCCTCCCCATAAGGGGGAGGGTGGAGGGCCACCGCCCTACCTCCCCCTTGTGGGGAGGTCGGACCGAAGGTCCGGGTGGGGGTACGTGCCGCACAGACGCATCCCCCTTGCAACACCATCGGTGACGCCATGACCATGATCTTCGGCATCCCCGTCCAGGCCTTGCTCGGCCAGATGCTGGTCGGGCTGATCAACGGCTCCTTCTACGCCATGCTGAGCCTCGGCCTGGCCGTCATCTTCGGCCTGCTGCGGATCATCAATTTCGCCCATGGCGCACTCTATATGCTCGGCGCCTTCATCGGTTACCTGCTGCTCGTCCATCTCGGCATCGGCTACTGGCCGGCGCTGCTCCTGGTGCCGCTCATCGTCGGCGTCTTCGGCATGGCGGTCGAGCGCGTGGCGCTGTCGCGGCTCTACCGCCTGGATCCGCTCTACGGGCTGCTGTTCACCTTCGGACTGGCGCTGGTCATCGAAGGCGTGTTCCGTTTCTACTACGGTGTGTCAGGCAACCCATATGCCGTTCCGGCGCAGCTTGCCGGCGGCACCAATCTCGGCTTCATGTTCCTGCCCAACTATCGCGGCTGGGTGGTGGTGGCCTCGCTCATTATCTGCATCGGCACCTGGCTCCTGATCGAAAAGACCAGGCTCGGCTCCTATCTGCGCGCCGCGACCGAGAATCCGGAGCTGGTGCAGGCCTTCGGCGTCAACGTGCCGCTGCTGCTGACGCTCACCTATGGGCTCGGCGCGGCGCTCGCCGGCCTTGCCGGTATTCTCGCCGCGCCCGTCTACCAGGTCAGTCCGCTGATGGGCTCCGATATCATCATCGTCGTCTTTGCCGTCGTCGTGGTCGGCGGCATGGGTTCGATCCTCGGGGCCATCGTCACCGGCTATATGCTCGGCCTCGCCGAGGGCCTGACCAAGGTGTTCTATCCCGAGGCGTCGAACCTCGTCGTCTTCGTCATCATGGCGGTCGTGCTGCTCCTGCGCCCCGCCGGCCTGTTCGGAAGGGACGCCTGAGATGAGCGAGGCAACCCTTCACCAACAGCGCACCGCCGCCTCCGTGCGGCTGGAGCGGGTATTGCTGGCATTGGCCATACTGGCGCTGATAGCCGCGCCCTTCTTCGTCTATCCGATCTTCCTGATGAAGATGCTGTGCTTCGCGCTGTTTGCCTGCGCCTTCAACCTGCTGCTCGGCTACACCGGGCTGTTGTCGTTCGGCCACGCCACCTTCTACGGCGCCGCCGCCTATTTCTGCGCCTACGCCGTCAAGGCATGGGGCTGGCCGCCCGAGGCCGGCATCCTGCTCGGCACCGCCGGAGCGGCCGTGCTCGGCCTGGTCATGGGCTTCCTCGCCATCCGCCGGCAAGGCATCTATTTCTCGATGATCACGCTGGCGCTGGCGCAGATGTTTTATTTCTTCTGTGTCCAGGCGCCGTTCACCGAAGGCGAGGACGGCATACAGGGCGTGCCGCGCGGGCATCTGTTCGGCATCGTCGATCTCAACGTCACGCTCAACATGTATTTCGTCGTGCTTGCCGTCTTCCTCATCGGCGTCTTCGCCGTCTGGCGCATCGTCAACTCGCCGTTCGGCATGATCCTGCGTTCGATCCGCGAGAACGAGAACCGCGCCATCTCGCTGGGCTATTCGGTCGGCCGCTACAAGCTCGTCGCCTTCGTCATGTCGGCAGCCCTTGCCGGGCTTGCCGGCGCGACCAAGGCGATCGTCTTCCAGTTCGCGACGCTGACCGACGTCACCTGGCAGATGTCGGGCGAGGTGATCCTGATGACGCTGCTCGGCGGCATCGGCACCATGGTCGGTCCTGTCGTCGGCGCCGGCCTCGTCGTCGGGCTGGAAAACACGCTCGCCACCTCCGGCTTCCCGGTGACCATCGCCACCGGCCTGATCTTCATGATCTGCGTGCTGGTCTTTCGCCGCGGCATCGTCGGCGAGATTTACGCGCGCTGGCTGGCGCCGGCCAACGGCGAGGCGGGCCGCGATCAATAGGTGATGGTCACCACCACCGTGTCGGTGTAGACGCCGGCCGAGGGCGTCGTCTGCGGCGGCACGCGGCCATAGACGGTGAGCGCCTGGGCCGTACCGGTTCCGGTGCCGGCCACCGTGCTTCCCGGCGTTCCGGCGTCACCCCAGGGCTGCGAGCGCGCGGCGTCCTTGTAGAGGCCGTAGGTCACCCGCTCAGCCCCCTTTGACATCTTTCGGTTGGTCGGCGTGCCGCCTGTCGTGCCGCCATTCAGCGACACCGTATAGGCGGTCGACGGCGTGCAGGTGACCGAGACCTGGCCGGTGGCGTCGGCATTGGCGGTGAGCACGCCCTTGGAGCCGAAATCGATGTTCTGGGTGGTGACCAGGCAGTTTGCCTGGACCGTGGCGTTGATGGTGAAGGTCGGATCGGGCGCCGTCAGACCGAAGCCGGTGTTGCAGCTGTTGCCGAGCAGGTCGTTCTGGTAGCGAAACTCGACGTGGATGCCCGAAAATATCGACTGATAGGTGCCCGGCGGAACCGCTGACTGGCCGCCGGTCACCCGAGCGTAGATCGTGGCGCTGCCGGATGCATTGCCGATGAGAATGGGCACCAACACCTGCGGCGGCGGGCGCGATGCATAGGCCCAGGTATAGGAACCCCACACGACGCTCATTCCGGGGTCTGAATAGAGCTGGTAGTTAAGGCTGTTGGCGCCGCTCGCCATCTGCCTGGCTGCCGCCGAGGTAGCACCCCCACTGCCGGCGCCGATATGCGGACAGAACAGGATGCGCACCACGCCGCCGGTGCAATTCATGTTGAGTGTCGCCGTCGCGGTGGCTGCGGTGGCCGACAGCGTGTCGATGAGACCGAAATTCATGTCGGTGACGGTACCGGTGCAGCTCTGCGCCCGGGCCAGCGACGGCAGCAGTACGAGGATTATAACGACTGCAGCGCGCATCATTTGGCCTGGGATTTTCATTGGCACACCACATCCTTGATCGTCACTTGCCGGCCTCGCACCGCTTCGAACGGGAAATCCGCTCGGCACGAGCTGCCGTCCGCCAGACCGACCACCACCGCATTCTGCTTGCCGAGGCCCTTGATGTAGGCCTGCCCATCATAGCCGACGACGAAATCTTCCGTGCCGCCGTCGACGCGGCCGGCAAGCCCGGCTTCGAGCGGCGTGCCGCTCGGGTCGACCAGCGTCACCAGCGCGGCCTGCGCCGCCTCCGACACGCCGAACTTCAGCACGACGCCGTTGCGGTCGGCCGGAACGACAGTCTCCTTGGTGGTCGGAATATCGGCGTCGACGGGCAGGTTCTTCGGGTCTATCGACACCGTGTTCGGCTCATAGGAATTCAGCCCGGTGACCAGGATGCGGCCTTTGCTGTCGGTCTTCCCCACCGGCCGGTTCTGATGCAGGACCTCGACGTCCGGCGTGCCGACATCGACGACGGCAAAGGCATCGTCGATGCGGTTGGTGGCGAACACACCGCCGCCTGCGACCGCAATGGCGCCGTCCATCTGTCCGGTCACGCGAAAGTCCTTGTCGAATTGCTGGGCGCCGGCCTCGAAACGCGCAAACGGCGCGCGGTAGCTGACCGCTGCCGAACGATTGGGGACCTCGCCCTCCGAGGTGCGCAGCCGCCAGCCGATGCTGCCGTCCTCGGCCCGCTCCGATTTGGCGAGGTCGGCCACGATATTGAGGCCGTCAGGCCCATGCTCGACACCCGTCGACGCCATGACGTCGTCATTGAACGGGATCGAAATCCCCGCAAAGATGCCATAACTGTCGCCGTCGTCGAGATCGGCGAAGGCCGTGGCATAGAGCGTGCTGCGCTTGAAGATCGCCTGACTATAGGAGAGGCCGACGATCTGGCTGGTCTCGCCTTCGGCATCCTTGAGGTGGGTATAGGAGAAGTTGAGGCTGGAGAAATCGATCGGCATCGGCACGCTGAGCGTCACCTGGTCGACCGCCCGCGGCACACCGGCGCTGAAACGGGTGAAATCATCGGGATCGAGTATGACCGGCTGTGCCGTCACCGAAGCGATGTCATCATAGCCGCCGAACGCCCGCTGCATGCGGGCATTGACCGCCCAGCCGTCATAACCGAACTCGGCCCTGGCATCGACCAGCGAACCGGTGCGCCCGTCATGATGGCTGCCGGCGACTGCCAGCGAAGCCGCGCCATATGCCCCGAGCGGGAAGGCAGCGCCTATGCCGCCATTGATCAGGTCGGCGCCGCCCTCGGCATGGGCTTCCAATGTCAGCCGGTCGGTCACGCCGTAACGCGCCGTGGCGACCCCCATGACGCGGCCGTCGTAATCGTCGGAGGAGATGCCGAAATTGCGCCGCGCCATCCCTGCCTCCACGGAAAAGTCGAGCAGTCCCTGGCGCAGCAGCATGCTGGAGGCATAGAATGGCAAGGTGGCCGTGGTCTCGCGGCCGAGGCTGTCGCGCAACACCACCTGCGCCTGTCCGGCGCCGGTGAACACCGGCAGGTTGGTGACCTGGAACGGCCCGGGCTGGATGTCGCCGGAATAGGTGCGCACGTTCTGCGTATAGACCTCCAGCGTCGACGGCACCGCCGCGGTGCCGGCGAAGGAGGGCAGGGGCAGCGTCACCAGGTCCGATCGCAGGTGGAAGTTGCGTTGCGCCTGGATACCGCCGAGATAGACCGGACGCGTCCACGACAATCCGCCGGAGATGAAGTCGCCGGCTCGGTAGGTCATCAGCCGGTCGGGGTCGGAATAGCTCCAGGTCGTATTGAGCCGGGTGAAGCCACCCAGCCTGCCGTCGGAATAGCCGGCGATGAAGGATTGGCTGAGCGTCCCGTAGGGGCTGAACACGCGCGCATCGAAACCGCCGGAAACGCCCTGGAACAGCTCGACGTCCTTGTCGAACAATGAGTTGGAGCTGGCAAACAGCGAATAGTTGAGAACCGCGCCCAAGCCCGACTGCGGCGCCGGCCGGTCCTCCTGCAAGCGTAAGCCGAGATCGACGATGCGCGCCTCTCGGCTGTCATCGGCCGCCGTGACATAGAGGCGCTGCGTGGCCTCGTCGACCTGAAACGACACGTCCGCCAGCTGGTCGAGCCTGACCAGGCCGCCGGCGTCGGCTACGCCCTCCGGCGGCTTCAGGCCGACCCCTTTCAGCTCTTCCGGAGTCGCCGCCAGGCCGCCGCCCGGCATTTCGGTGAAATTGCCGATCAGTTTCGTCGAGGCGTCGTTGATGAACACCTCCAGATAGAGGCTGCGGCCGGCTGGCAAAACGGATTCAGGCTCTTCAGGGTTCGTCACGGCCGGCAGCTCTTGCGAGTTCACTGCCGGGCAAGGTGTGAAAGTCGCGAGCGCGACGACAATCGCGGTGCTAGCGGCCCTTGACGGCAACTTTGGCATCGAAAGGTCCAAGATCGCTCTGTGCCTTCAAAAGCACCGAGCCCGCGGACAGTGATTTGCTGCTGCCGATCGGCCACTGCATGGTGGCGCCGCCCAGGACATAACCGACGAGTCCGTTTCGGCTGCCAAGCTTCTTGCCGTTCTGGGTCAGGGATAGGTTGGACAGGCGGAGGCGACTTTCGCCGCTGTTGCTGGCGGTCAGCACAAGGCCGCCGCCCTTGCGCGAAATGCTCCACGCAACTGCCGGCGCCGCTGCATCGGCATTGCGGAAAAACACCGGCACCGAATAGCGAAGCGCGAGCGCGACCGTACCGGCCTTCTTGCGTGAGGGGTCCGGCAGTTCGTCGACGATGACGCGGTAGCTTTCCTCGGCCCGCACCGGCGCCTTCGACACGCGCACGACGCGAACCACGTATTGGGCATTGGGTCCGAGTTTGGTCGATGGTGGGCTGGCGACCACGTCCGTGGTCGGCGTCAGCGTTTCGATGCCGCCGGCCTGGCTCCATGCGAAGACCCGGATCTGCACATTGATCGGCCGCTTGGCGTCATCGTTGGCGAGGTTGAGAACCGCCGCGCTGTCGGGAGCGATCAGTTCGAGGCCTGTCGGCGCTACTCTCAGCGAGGCAGCGTGTGACGTCCCGGCGCAGAGCAATAAAAGAGCCGTGGCGCCAATGCATGAAAGCATGGATCGCATGGTCTTCCTCGTAATTGGTGCCGATAATCAGTAGGTTAGGGTGACCTGAACGATGTCCGCATAGTCGCCCGCCACCGGTGTCGGCTGGATCGGAACGCGCCCGTAGACCGTGAGGCTCTGGACGCTGCCATTGCCGGTTCCCGCTTGCGTGTCGGTGCCGGATGTGATGCCCCAGACCTGCGCATGGCCGCCATCCTGGTAAAGACTATAGTTGACCACCGCTGCGCCCGGCCCGGTCATCTTGCGACTCCCGACGGTTGTGCCCGCGCCATTTCCGAGACCCAGACCCACGACGTAGGTCTGTCCGGCGGTGCATTGCACGCCAATGGTGCTGGTCTGGTCCACATTGGTATCAATGATACCGTGCGAACCGAAAATAAGATCGCTAGCCGTCAGGATCTTGCATTCGTTTGTGATCGTGATCTTCACGTTAAAGTTGGTGGTCAAGACGGTGGAGGTCGCGGGAAGGGTTGCAAGCAGCGACCCACCCAGCAGCAGCGCGTATTTTAGCAATCTCATGCGATGGCCCTCCGTCGGGGCAGATCGTTCTTCGCAAAACGGTCTTGACCCGGATTTCACCCCTACAGCTCCTCCGCTGCATGCTTCGCAAGACATCAACGGTACAGTAATGTCACAAGCGAACTGTGCAATTATTATTACAACTTAGATTCGGATTGCGACAGCGAATAACTTCGGTATGTATCGGATAATTTTGGTTAATATTTGGTTAACAGAGATAAAATGGACATTTTTCCAAAGTGAAAGTTCGTCTGTCGATAATTTATTTTAGTTCTCGTGCGGAAAAGGCGAAAATATCCGGCAAATCATCTTAATTTTGTAGAGTCTCACCTGCCGTCCTTTATTATCGATATTTCGCGGCGTGCACCGGCGCCAAGCAGCCATCGCCATATAGCCGCGCGGGTGGGCTGTTCCCGCCTGTCCAAGCCTTGCGATCATGCTGACAGGGCCGCATTCGCCAAAACCGTGTTCCGCCCGGCCCAAGCATGGCCGTCCCGGCTGAGATAAATCCACCGCCGTCGGATCGCGGCTATGCGAATCATTCTTGCCACGCTGACCCCGATTTCTTCGGCGGCGCATCGGCCGGACGGGAGATGCGCCTGTTGTCCCTTGGAGCCATGATCGTACGGCCGGTAGCCGCGCGGACCGGCTGCCAGACGTCAGAAAAGGAAGATCGATGAAGAAGACCTATGAAAAGCCAAAGCTCGAAAAGCGCCAGAAGCTGTCGCGCGTGACGGCTGTCGCCGGCCCATCAGTGACCAGTGAGAGCTGACGCCGTCGACCGGCATCGAACCACCAGCGGACAAGGAGAGCAGTCATGGATCAGCATGCGAACCCGTCACCCGGCTTCAGGCGCAATCCGGGCAAGGTGATCACCGTCGAGCCCTTCAACGGGCGTGTCGTCGTGTTTGCAAGCGGCAACATCATCGCTTCCTCGGCAAAAGCCAAAATGGTGACCGAGCCGCCCCATCCCTTCTCCTTCTACATCCCGTTCGAGGACATCGACTTCCGCAAGCTCAAGAAGACGGAGCGGTCGACGCTGTGCCCCTACAAGGGTGACGCCAGCTACTGGAACGTGCTGCCGGCGGGTGAAACCGGCAACGACGCGATGTGGGCCTATGAGCAGCCTTTCGACGAGATGACTGAAATTCGCGACCACGGCGCCTTCTACCCACACCGGGTCACCATCGACGCCGCGCCGCGCTGAGCGCCTCATGCCTGTCGCCCAAAAGTGCCCAGCGTTTTTGGAGCCGACGACAGGCATGAACAGAGGAATTTTTCAGATCAGCCAAAGCTGTCCTCACCCGGGGGCGCAGCGGTTTTGCGGCAACGGCATGCCGAAACGAAGACAAAAGGTCATGGACGAAAAGCAGAGAGCAATTCTCGACGAAATCCCGCGCCTGCGCCGCTATGCGCGCTCGCTGCTGCGCGACCGCGATTCCGCCGACGATCTCGTCCAGGACTGCCTGGAGCGGGCGCTGCTGCGGCTGGACAACTGGCAGACGGGAGAGAGCCCGCGAAAATGGCTGTTCACGATCATGCATCATCTGTTCATCGACCAGATGCGCAAGGTGAACCGGCGAGGCGAGGCCTCGATGCTGCCGCTGGAGGCCGGCGAGGTGCAGGCCTCTCCCGCCGACCAGCTGGAGAATGTCGCGGCCCGCGAGATCATCGACGCGCTGCAGGCGATCAGCCCCGACCGCCGTGCCGCGCTGACCATGGTCGCCATCGAGGGCTTCTCCTATGCCGAGGCCGCCGAGATGCTCGGCGTGCCGGCCGGCACGCTGATGTCGCGCATCGCGCGCGGCCGTGAGGAACTGCGCGGCCTGCTCGAGGACAATGCGCGCCGCCGCGCGATAAGGATCGTCGAGCCAGGCCCGGGCAGGGCGGTTCCAATCAGGGCGCCAATGGCATGACGAGCCCCAATCGCATGATGACGCCTTACGGCATGGTCCGGCACGATTGCAGGCCTTGTCCGCACTGTGGGCGCGGCGCACCCGGTAACGCTTTCTTCTCTGCTTGCGTGCATAGTGGCGGCGACGGAGTGAGCGAAACCAGGGCATGGCTGAAGAGAAAATACGCAACGGCGAATTCTGGGCGCTTGCGCTCGAACGCGCTCATCTCGGCGTATGGGACTGGGATATTTTGAGCGGCGACTGTTTCTATTCGCCAACCTGGTCGCACATGCTGGGTTATGAGGATGGCGAGCTTGCCAACAGCGACGACCTCTGGCTGAAGCTGACGCATCCCGACGACCGCCAGCGGGCGCTGGCCAGCGGAGAGCGGCACATTTCCGGCCTGACCGCCTCGATCGAGACCGAGCTACGCCTCAAGCACAAGGACGGCCACTGGATCTGGGTGCTGGACCGCGGCGGCATTGTCGAGCGTGACGAGACGGGCAGGCCGGTCAGGCTGATGGGCGTACAGACCGACATCAGCCGGCAGAAAGAGGCGGAAGCCGAACTGGAGCGGGTCAATGTGCGCTTTCGCCTGGCGCTGGCGGCCAGCGGCACCGGCATCTGGCATCACGATATCGACGCCAACAAGAGCTATTGGGACGCCCGCACCAGGGAGATATTCGGCCTGGTCGCCGACACCGACGAGGTGGCCGCCGACCTCTGGCATTCCTATCTGCACCCCGACGACAAGGATGCCGCAGAGCGCGCCCATCTGGCGCCGCTTTCGACCGACGGCGTCGTCGCCGCGCAATACCGCATCGTCAGGCGCGACGGCGAAATCCGCCATGTCGAATCGCTGGTGCGCTTCATCGCGGCGCCTGAGACAGCGGGCCAGATTCTCGGCACCGTGCGCGATATCACCGAGGACAAGAAACGCGAGCGGGAACTCGCCTACGCCGCTCACCACGATGCGCTGACGGGCCTCTTGAACCGTGCCGCCTTCGACCGGCTGCTGGCCGTGCACATCGCCACCGAGCGGGCTTTGCCGCTGGCGGTGTTTTACGTCGATCTCGACTACTTCAAGGCGCTCAACGACTTCGCCGGCCACGCCGCCGGCGACCTGGCGCTGAAGGGTGTGGCCGCCGGTATTCTGGGCTGCCTGCCGGCATCGGCGCGTGCCGCGCGCCTCGGCGGCGACGAGTTCGCGCTGCTGGTGCCCAATTGCCAATCGGCCAAGGCCGAGGCGCTGGCCGGCGCGATTCTTGCGGCGGTCCGTGACGCCGACCTCGGACTGCCGGCGACCTCGCGAAAACTCGCGGCCAGCATCGGCATCGCCTTCGTCGAGGACACCACCACCACGGTTGCCGATGCGTTGGCCTGCGCCGACGACGCCTGCTATGCCGCCAAGGCGGCCGGGCGCAATCGCTTCGCGGTGTTTTCGGCCGATGCGGCGTCGGGCTCCGGCGGCCTCAACGCGGCGCGTGTCGCCGCCGACACGGTCGACGCCATGGATGACGGGCGGCTGAAACTGTTCGGCCAGGAAATCCATCTGCTCGGCCAGCCCTGGCAGGAGAGCCGCCACGTCGAGGTGCTGGCGCGGCTTGCCGGGCGCAATGGCAAGCTGATCCCGCCCAACGAATTCATTCCGGTCGCCGAGCGCTTCGGCATTGCCTCGCGGCTGGACCGCTGGATCATCAGGACAGCGCTTTCGCAGCATGGCGCGGCGATGCGGTCAGGCGCCATCATGCTCGGCTTCAACCTGTCGGCGCAGACGCTGAGCGATCCGCTGCTATGGGATTTCGTCGACGCCGTCATCGCCGAGACCGGGGCGCCGCATTCCGGCATCGGCTTCGAGATCACCGAGACCGCGGCCGTCACCAATTTCGACGCCGCCGAGCAGTTCGTGCGCAAGGCGCGCGAGCGGCAATGCCGCGTCAGCCTCGACGATTTCGGCGCCGGCATGAGCTCGTTCGAATATTTGCGGCGCTTTCCGGTCGATCAGATCAAGATCGACGGCTCGTTCATCGAGAATATCGCGGAAAGCCGTTTCGACCGCGAGATCGTCTCGGCCATAGCGGGCATCGCCAAAAGTCTCGGCTGCGCGGTGGTGGCCGAAAAGATCGAGCAGCAGGAAGCGCTCGACATTCTGCGCGGCATGGGCGTGGCCTATGGCCAGGGTTTTCTGCTTCACCGGCCGGAGCCGCTCGAGGCGATCGTCACGCGGGCCGGCGAACAGTCACCGGCCAGCGGACAGTCGCCGGAAAAGCGCTTCGGCTGACGGCTCTCATCGCCTCGGGCTCGCGCGACTTGTCCGGCTAACCGGCGTCGGCCTTTTCCTGCTTTCGCTGCGCCGCCTCTTTCTTGCGGCGCAACACCTCATCTGTACCGACAAGGTCCTTCGAGCCGCCGGAAATGGCGGTCGAGACGACGGCGGGCGGATCGCTGGCCGGAAAACTGTCTTCGAGGCCTGATTGCAACTGCTCCTCGAGCGTCTGCGGGTTCTCGGAGCGGCCTTCGGCGCGGCGCTCGCCAA
Source organism: Mesorhizobium sp. M0037 (assembly GCF_040323635.1). Lineage (NCBI taxonomy): Bacteria > Pseudomonadati > Pseudomonadota > Alphaproteobacteria > Hyphomicrobiales > Phyllobacteriaceae > Mesorhizobium > Mesorhizobium sp. M0037. Next base: position 51,140 of record NZ_JAMYVB010000001.1, read on the forward strand.
CGGCTTCGACATCGCTCTTGGTGTCGGGGTGAGCGCGGGCTTCCGATATCGTCGACACCACCAGCTCGATTGCGAACTCTTTCATCGCCTCGGCTTGCGGCCCATCGACATCGGAGTCTTCGATCAGCCGGATGAGCGACTTTTCCAGGGCGCCCAGTTCCTTGACGCCCTGACACCGCGCCAGACGCTTGGTGAGCGAACCGATCAGCGCCGGGGCAAAGGTCGAATAGGCAAGCCTGCGTGTGTCGTCGACCTGCTCGGGATGAAGCTTTTGCAAGGACATAGATGCCTCCAGTCAATCAGCCGGGCAGCTTCTGCCGCTGGCCCCTCCTTAGGAAACAGAGGGGAGGGCAAGAGGTTCCATACAGTCCTCGACAGGGTCGACGAGTTCAACTCCACAGCGACGCCATGGTCAGCGACGCTTCGAATATCTGCTCCCTGTTCTCGTTCAGCATCTTGACGGTGATCCGCCGGTGGTCGCCCTCCGGAATCTCGTCGCGCGCCACATCGTGCAATATGCGCAGCGCTTCGGCTCCCGCACGCTCCCGGCTGGGAAAAAGCTGCCCCTCTTCATCAATCTGGGTCTCGGCGTTGTACAAGTCGAAGTAGAACCGTTCCATGTGTGCAAGGATCCCTGCGTGAGAACGCTAAGGCGCATCGCGGTTGAAAGGACGCAGGCGACGCGCTTCAGGTCTGTGTTTTTATGCATGTCGTTGTCTCAAAATCGGGGCCATTTTTGAGCGACATGGATTAAATCCCAACCCGCACCCATGGTTCCATGCGACTGTGTCCTGAGCAGATTTCCTGCCAGGAGCCGTCGCCGTGCCGGCCGATTGCAACCGCACCCGATCTCCGGCGTTTGGCTAGGCCACGAATGTCCACGAAATCTCGAACTGGATCCTCGATGCTAGAACCGCTTTATCTCAACCTTGGCCAGCATGACGCTTTGTCCGAGCAGGAAAAGGGGCTGCTGGCCGCCGCCATGACCATCGAGATGGATTTTGCCACTGGCCAGGACATCGTTTCCGAGGGGTCGAGGCCAGGCTACAGCACGCTCATCATCGAGGGATTGGCGGCGCGCTACAAAGTGCTGGAGGATGGCGGCCGCCAGTTCACCTCGTTGCAGGTGCCCGGCGATTTTGTCGATTTGCACGCCTTCCTGCTCAAGACAATGGACCATGGCATTATAGCTTTGTCGCCATGCCGGGTGATCGCCGCCGACCACAGTCGGCTAAGGACGATCACCGAACAGGCGCCTCATCTGAGCCGCTTGCTGTGGCTGGACACGCTCGTCGATGGCGCCATTCACCGGGAATGGATCGTGGCCATGGGCCGGCGGTCCAAGACGTCGCACCTGGCGCATCTGGTGTGCGAGCTGTTCGTCCGGCTCCAGGTGGTCAAGCAGACCAACGGCATGAGTTTCCGGCTTCCTCTGTCGCAGGCGGAACTGGCCGATGTGCTTGGGCTTTCGGTGGTCCACATGAACCGGGTCATCGGTGCGCTGCGCAAGATCGGTGTGATCGGCTGGGCGAATTACATGGTGACCATTCTGGACTGGCAGCAGCTGGTGGAAATCGCCGAGTTCGACCCGACTTATCTCAGCATGAACCGCGAGCCGAGATAGGCCATCCGGCGTTCGCCATGACATCGCCGGCAATCCGTCAGCCGGTCTTTCAACGATGCCCATCCAGCGACGCCAATTCGTCGAGCATGGCAAGGGCGGCACTTGGCTTGGCCGGCTTCAGCAAGCCCTGTTGGGCGGCGGCATTCTGGAAAGCGGCAAAGGCGATGTCCGGGCGGCAAATGCCGTTCAACGCGTCGTCCACCAGCCTGTCGGCCGCCTTGTAGGCCGCCGTCTGCTTGTTCTTCCATGTTCCGCCTAGCGCCCTCCTGGCGTCGGCGATCGACGACACCGTCATCGCGCTGCCGTCCACGAATCTGATCGTCAGGGGCAGAAAACGGCTCATGCGCTCACCATCCAAACCATTCGCGCCTCGCCCGGATGGATCTCATCACTTGCCTCCTTGAAAACGGGATCGCCATAAACGAGGAAATCACAAACTGGTTGCAGCCCGGCGAGCTACATGTTGCTTGCCGGCCAGATCGGCCGATGCGGACGATAAGGCGGCCGCGGCGCCGGCTTCAACGGGATGTCGGCGAGCGAGTTGCGGATCGGCCTGAACAGTATCGGCGAAGACGCGGCGCGGCGGTGCAATACCGCGGCTGACAATTTGGCAATCAGATTTCGAACGTCCATGGGACACCTCGAGCGCGTTGAGAGTCCCCCCATCGCGATCACCTACCACCTCACGCCCAGCATCCGCATTTAACTTTGATATAGGCCGGACGAATACGCGCCGCGCGCAATGTCTGCCGCCGAGATTCTGCCGATCCTCGGCGGCGGCTATTGAGGGCGGCGCCAGGCTGGCGGTCACGCATCCCAGCAGCGACGTCGCAGACGCTGCTGCAACCGGATGAATTTTCGTGCATTCTTGTGCATGGCCACAATGCTTCGAACCGACACGCCGGCAAAATGCTGCTCCTATTGCGGTTCGCGAGAGCATGACTACGAGGATTGTCCGAAGCGCAAAGCAGAGGCGGAGCGGCAGTGGGAAGGCCAGGCAAAGCCCGGCGCCGAATCCGAGGCGACGGCCGAAGTCTAGCTTGGCTCGAACAGCTCGATCACGTTGCCGGACGGGTCTTCACAAAGAATCTGTCGCCCGCCCGGACCTTCGACGATCTGGTTGCGGAACCCCACGCCGGCCTCGCCCATCTTAGTCACGATTGACGGCAATTGCTCGACCTCGAGCACGAAGCGGTTCCATCCGCCCGGCTCGGGTGTCCGGCCGTCCGGCATCGGCCTGGCTGCCGACGCCAAGGGACCGGCGAGCCAGAGCGAGAGGTCGCCGCGCGTCAGGATGGCCATCGCCGGACCGAATTGCTGCTTCAGCGCGAAGCCCCGATGGCTCGTATAAAACGCGATGGAGAGATCGACATCGCGGACCAGATATCGGACGGACACCATTCGCAGGCTCCCTCACAAACGCCCCTCCCGAGAGATAGCTGGCGGGACAAGTCGGGGCAAGCCCGCGCGCACGCTTCGGGCGCCTACGGTGCGATTGGTCGGCCTGTCTGTCTCTCACGAAGGCCGTCAGCAGCTCCATTCCCGCCGGCCAGTCGCCCAGCCCGCTATTGCTGTTGATGTGACCAAGCGGCCCGGCGATGTGCAGTTCGCTGCCCCATTGTGTGGCTTTCTCACCGGCATAGCCGTTCGGATCATAGGGATCGTCGGTGCTGGCCACGATCAGCGAGGGGAAGCGAAGCGGCCCGCGCGGCGTATCGGCGAAGGGAATTCCGTAAGCGGGATAGACCGGCGAGGCCGGGTCGGGAACCGCAACCAGAAACGCCCCGCCGATCCGACGGCTCGACACCGCCTGCCAATGCGCGACCAGCAGGCAGCTGAGACTGTGGGCGACGAGCACCGGCGGGGTCTGTGCCTGTGACACCGCGACGTCCAGCGCCGCCACCCAGTCGTCGAAATCCGGCAGCTCCCAGCTTGCCGGGCTGAAGCGGCGCATCGCCGGGTCGGCCTGTTGCCAGCGTGTCTGCCAGTGGGCCTCGCCCGATCCGCCGCTGCCCGGCAGAATGATGAGGTCGGTCATGGAAAATCCTGTTTCTTCGCCGCAGATGATGTCCCAATCCTAGCGCTTCTCCTTGTTCGCGGAATGAGAGATCATCGGAAAGCGACGAAGAATTCCGATGGATTGAAGGTGTTCATGGCAAACGGCGATTACCGGCCACGGCTCGACCCCACCGACATGGCAATCATCGAGATCATGCAGGAGGATGGCCGCATCGGCATCTCCGAACTCGGCCGCCGCGTCGGCCTGTCCCAGCCCGCGACGTCGGAGCGGGTGAAGCGGCTGGAGGAGCGCGGCATCATCGCCGGCTACCGGGCCGCGATCGATCCCACCGCCCTCGGTCTCGGCACCATGGCCATGATCCGCCTGCGCACCACGCATGAGCACATCCAGACCTGCCTGAAGAAATTCGCGGCCATGCCGGAAGTGGTTGAGGTGCTGCGGGTGACCGGCGAGGATTGTTTTCTGGTCAAGGTCGTCGTCCCGTCGCCGCCCGACCTCGAAAGCATCGTCGACGCCATCGGCCGCTACGGCGCGGTGACGACCAATGTGGTGCTGCGCGCCGAGCCGCCGAAGCGGTTGGGGCGGGAGCTGATGGCGAAGCTCTGAGCGGGCGGCAATCAGGCTTGCCCGCAAGCGGCGGCCTTTTCAGAAGTTCTGCTTCGCCGGGAAAGAATTTTGCGGGACGATGTCGGATCGGCGGCGTCGCGCCCGTCCTTGGGATGAAACCCGTTGCAAACCTTTGGAGCACATCATGGAAGCCGTTCAATCGCCGTGGCAGACCGCGGCCATTCTCATCGCCCGCCTGACCCTGGCCGCCATGTTCGCGATGGGAGCAGCGTTCAAGTTCATGGATATGAACATGACCGCCGGCTACATCGCCGCCGCCGGCTTCCCGTTCCCGCTGTTTCTGGCCTGGTGCGCCGCGATCCTCGAAACGCTGCTGGTGATCGCCCTCCTGACCGGAGCATTCTTCACACCGGCCGCCCTGGTCGCCGCCGTCTACGTGGTCTTCCTCGGCTTTGCCTTCCACGGTCCGTCGCACTGGACCGGCAACCAGGCCGAGTTCGGCGCCTTCATGTCCCATTTCCCGTTCGCCGCCGGCCTGCTGTTCGCCGCCGTGCATGGACCGGGCAGCGTGCTGGCCTCGAAGCTCGGCCGAGGGTGAGGCCCCGCGTCGGCAGACCGCCTCACATCTGGTCGTTGTAGGGTTCCTTCATCTGGCCGACCATGCGGGCCAGTTTCGAGAAGGACGGCATGTCCGCCTCCGGCTGGCATTGATTGGCCAGTTCCAGCAGTCGGATCGGAAAGTTGACGGCGTCGCGGTTGGACTCCGACATGCCGTCGGACCGCTCCTCGCCGGTTTCGATGGCCTCGGCCTTGCGCAGCGCAATGTCGATATCCTCCACCGTGACCAGGCCCTTGCGCACCAGCACCTGATTGATCGAGGCGACGGCCATCAGCAGGCCTTCGAGTTGCAGATTGGCGACGTTCATGGCTGTTGCTCCCATTTGGCTCACGCTCAACGCATGAGCCGCTGTTACGATCCGGACGGGGATGAAAGCGATAGGCGTCGGCCGACCTGCGCTACTCTTCCATCCAGCGGCGGCCATATTCGGCCCACAGCGCCTTGACCTCCCGGCTGCCGAGGCGCGGGGCCGAGCCGTCGCCATAGGCGATCGAAACGCCGCTGATGTCGTAATGGGGATGGGCGTCGATGACGAAGCGGATCGCCTCGCCGAGCGGCCTTCTGCCGATGACCGGATCGGCCTGGCCTTGGCCGACGCTGCGAACGCCCGAAACAGTGGCTGGCGCTTGCCGCATCCTGAACACGGATGCCATGGCTGGTTTGTCCATCCCGCTCTCCCCCGAGTTGGGGTGGAATGATTCCATAAGAGCCAGCTAATGACCAGTCGCTAGACGGCCTGTCGAAGGCTGCGTCTTGTATCCTGCAGCCGGTTGAAGGACTGTTCAGGCCAGCGGATCCGCCGCCGGCGGCCTGGCGGGAAGGCCGAGCCTTGTCCGCTCGCCGTCGGCAAACTCCTCGGCCGCTTCCTGGGCCATGAACAGATGCTGGGTCACCGTGCCATTCTCGGCAACCAGCACCGCCCATTGGCGGCGGTCGACACGTTCCACCCGAACGTCATTGGGCTCTCCGGCCACCACGATCGTCCTCCAGCAGGCGTACGGCACGGAGGGGGCGTGCCTTTACGCCTTGGTCTTGCTCTTGGCCGGTGCCTTGGCGGCCGGGGTCTCGGGTGTCCTGATGCCGAGCCCGAACTCCTTTGCCAGCTCCGATCGTTTGGCGGCGTAGCTGGGCGCCGTCATCGGATAGTCGCCGGGCAGGTCCCATTTGGCGCGATAGGCTTCCGGCGTCATGCCATGGGCGGAGCCGAGATGACGCCGCAGCGACCTGAACTTCTTGCCATCCTCGAGGCAGTAAATGAAATTCGGCGTTACCGAGCGCTTGCGGTTGACCGCGGGCTCAGGCGCAGGTTGCGGCGGAGCAACGGGATTGTCCACGGCCGCGAGCGCTGCATTGACGCTCTCGATCAACGCCGGCAGGCTATCTGGAGGCACTGAATTGTTGCGCACGAATGCCGCGACGATATCGGCGGTCAGATTTATATTTCGGATTTTGTCCTCAGACATGGCTTCTTTTGCCCCCTTGATGCCAAAGGGCAAATTATCAGACAACATCCGCCGACGGCATGGCACTTTAGAACATATGCATATGACTTGACGCCGGATGTGGTAGCGCTAGCATCGCCGAGTCTCCGATCGATGTCGATGTAGGAATTCTTTCCTGACATATCTTGACCGGTGAGGGCAGCTATGCTATGATCTGTTCACGGTGCTGATTTGCGCCAGCAACCCGCCGCCGAGGCGGGTTATTGTTTTAGGCCGGCTTGGAAGCGATGACGGCCAGTGACGCGAGTTTTCCCTCGCTCAGGCTGCTTATGTAGTTTTTTCGCCGATGCACGAACTCGGCGCCGAGCACGATCTCATTGGCCTGCTGCTGGGCGGGCGAGGGCACGATGCCGGAATTTGCCCGTTTCAACGCCAGCTCGACATGATCGCCGGTTTCGTCGATGACATCGTCGACCCGGAATCCGGCTGAAGCAAACAGGGCCTTCAGGGTTTCGCGGTCGACGAGATGGCTGGCCACAGGCGACACCGCCCAAGGCAAGGGATAGTGAGGCTCGCCGTCCGCCAGCACCGCCTCGGTCCAGACAAGCCTGGCCTTCGGCTTCAGTACGCGCCACGCTTGCCCGATGACCGCCGCCTTGTCGGCGATATTCATGCCGACATAGAAACAGATCGCCGCGTCGAATGTGTCGTCCGCAAAAGGCAGCCTTGTCGCATCGGCCTCATGGAAACGCACTTTGTCGCCGAGGCCGCAGAGCTCGGTCAATCGGCGGGATGCCTCGACGAACGCCTGCGTCAGGTCGACGCCGTCGACGCTGCACCCATAGGTCTCGGCAAGGAACCGGGCTGGGCCGCCAATGCCGCTGCCGATGTCCAGAACCCGATCGCCGGCGGAGGGCGCAAGACGCGCGGCATGGTCCTGCGTGGCGATCAGCTCGCGGCCATGAAGCTGGTCGAACGGATAGAGTTGTTCGGCCGCGAGGCTGCCGGCCCTGGCGTCCGGCACAGCCGACAGGATGCGCTCGACGATGCCGCCGCTGCCATAGTGACTGGTCACATTGCTCATTGCGCTCTCCGACGAGACGCAGCATCCCATCGATGCTGCCCTTGCGCAATGCGCGGCCGCGCCAAGACGCGGCTTTGACCGAAGTAGGAATTATTTCCTTTTTTGCATTGACGGGTGAGGGCAGCTTTGCTATGATTTGTCCATGGTGCTGATTTGCGCCACCGACCCGCCCACGAGGCGGGTTTTGTTTTCCTGATGCCCACAACGTGCGGATATCGGATGTCGGCGGGACAGCACCCCCCTCTGGCCTGCCGGCCATCTCCCCCTCAAAGGGGGAGATCGGACTGCCGCCTTGCTTTCGCCAATCGTCGGCGCTGCAAATTGGTCGCGACCCTGGAGCTGCCAATCTCCCCCCTTGAGGGGGAGATGTCCGGCAGGACAGAGGGGGGCGTGAAGGAACGCTATCCTCGGTTCATTCTGCCTTATCCGCGAGGCCTCCCTTGTCCAACCGCTATGCCACCATCATCACCGACGATGACGGCCGCGAGGTCGTCAGCGCCATTGGCGTGTTCGAGGGCGCTGCCCCGCAGGCGCGCATCGGCCGTATGGAGCCGGTCGTGCCGGGCGTGCTGATCGGCATGGTTCGCGGTGGTCCTGTCGATGCCATCGGCGGCTTCGGCTTTCCGCGCGGCGCGCACGACGCAAGGGCGATCGCCAGGGCAAGCCTGAAAGCCGCGTCTGCCGGAAAGCGCCACGCGCCGGCCGCTGATGCAGCCCGCAAGGCCGCCCCAAAACGGTCAGGGCCAAAATCGGCACGGCGCAAGTCCGGCAAGATCAAGTCCGGCAAGATCAAGGGGCCGGCGAAGCAGGCAGCGACTGCCGAGCCCGCCGGGATCTCGGATCATGGCTGACCGGACGGCGCCGCGTGCGCGCCCTGACCGCAAGGCGCCTGCCGCCGCCGCTGCCAAGCCGAAGCGGACGAAGAAGACGCTTGGCGATGATTTCCTCGACGCGGTGCGCGCCGACTTCCGCGCCCATGGAGCCGGCGTCATTGCCGCGGTCCGGGCCGACAAGCCCGACCAGTATCTGAAGATCGTGCAATCGGTGCTGCCCAAGGATCTGGCCAAGGATTTGCATGTTTCATCTGACAATCTGGAAGCCCTGAGCGATGACGAGATCCGCCGCCGCATCCGCGGCCTCGAAGCCGTCCTCGGGCCGTTTGGCGACCAGCCTGAAGGCGCGCCGCCACTATCTGGCGCTGCTGCAGGAGCTGGACCGCAGGCGCAGGACTAACCAGCTTGCCGCCTACCGGCCTTATCCCAGGCAGGCGCGGTTTCACGCCGCCGGCGCGCAGAACCGGGAACGTCTGTTCATGGCCGGCAACCAGCTCGGCAAGACCAGGGCCGGCGGCGCCGAATGGGCCATGCATCTCACCGGCCGCTACCCCGCGTGGTGGCAGGGCAAGACCTTCGACACCCCCGTCAGGCTATGGGCTGCCGGCGTGACGGGGGAGGGCACGCGCGACAACCCGCAGCGCGTGCTGGTCGGCCCGCCGCAGCAGCAGGCGGCATGGGGCACCGGCATGATCCCGGCCAACGCCATCCTGCACACGACCATGGGCCGCGGCGCCCCGGGCGCGCTCGACAGCATCGTGGTGCGCTGGGGCGGCGGCGGCGACGTGCAGGCCGATGAATCGGTGCTTTCGTTCAAGAGCTATGAGAAGGGCCGCGAAAAGTGGCAGGGCGAAACCCTGCACGGCGTCTGGTTCGACGAGGAGCCGCCGCTCGATATCTATTCCGAAGGCCTGACCCGCACCAACGCGACGGGCGGCATCACCATCGTGACGTTCACGCCGCTGCTGGGCATGAGCGACGTGGTGCTGCGTTTTTTGTCGGGTGAGGTGCGCGCTCTTCCTCCCCCCCTTGTGGGAGAAGGTGGATCGGCGCGATAGCGCCGAGACGGATGAGGGGTGTTCCAGCGGAGTGACGCGTCGGCGTTCCCTGGAACACCCCTCATCCGTCGCCTTCGGCGACACCTTCTCCCACAAGGGGAGAAGGGAAGACCCGCCGCGTCCGGCCCAAAAATATCGTGCGCGAACAAAGCCATATCACGGCATCCCGAATCAATCCGGCAGGCCCCATGACCCGTCACGTCACCTTCATGACCATCGATGACGCCGAACATTATTCGCCGGACGAGCGAGCCGCGATCATTGCCGCCTATCCCGAGCATGAGCGCGAGGCGCGGGGCGCGCGGCGTTCCGGTGCTGGGCTCCGGCCGCATCTTTCCGATTGCCGAGGAGCTGATCGCCTGCGAGCCGTTCCGGCTGCCGCGCTACTGGCCGCGGATAGGCGCGCTCGATTTCGGCTGGGATCATCCGTCGGCCGCCGTCGAGCTTGCCTGGGATACGGAGGCCGATGTCGTCTATATCTCCAAGGCTGCCCGCGCCTCGCAGCAGACGCCGGCCATGCAGGTGCTGGCGCTGAAGCCGTGGGGCAAATGGCTGCCCTGGGCATGGCCGCGCGATGGCCGCCGCGAGACGCTGGAAGGCGCGGGCACCGCGCTTGCCAGACAATACGCCGCGCACGGGCTGAACATGCTGTCGGGCCACGCCCGCTTCGCCGACGGCTCGGTCTCGGTCGAGGCCGGGCTGATGGAGATGCTCGACCGCATGCAGTCCGGCCGCTTCAAGGTGTTCTCGTCGCTGCTGCCCTGGTTCGAGGAATTTCGGCTTTACCATCGCAAGGACGGCAAGGTGGTGAAACTGCGCGACGATTTGATGGCCGCGACGCGCTACCGCAAGCTGACGCTCGCCTATGTCAGTGGCGCCGGCACTTTGCCGACGACGGCCAACGGCATCTGGCTGATGTTCGACCGGGCCGGCGACAGAGGCGCCGACGGGACGGGAGTAGGAGATTTTTTGGGGCCTGCGTCTTCGGCAACCGACAATATTGTCACTTTCGCGGGCACGACGGGCAAGGTGGGGAAGGATAGTGGGATCGCGGTGTCCAGCCTGGCGCCGAAGGCCAGCCCGACATTTACCGGAACGCCAACGGGGCCGACCGCAGCGCCTGGAACGAATACCACGCAATTGGCTACAACGGGGTTCGTCAAGGCTGGGTTTGATCTGAAACTTGATAGCCGACCCAACCTTGGTGTCGTCGCGCAGACGATCACCGATTGGAACAACGCCCTGGACAATGGCTGGTATGTGGCCTCGGCGGCGGCTAATGCGCCAGACGGCGTAAACTGGTTCCTGGGGTTTGTGGAAGCGCACGGAAGCACTGGCTACCGGACGCAGACGGTGCATGATTTCGTCAACGACACTACGGCGGCAGACCAAAAGCTATGGCGGCGCAGGCAGGCTGGCGGTGCCTGGGGAGGATGGATCAAGCTGCAATGGTCGCAGGCCGAACAGGATGCACGCTATGTCCAGTCGTCCGCGGCGTTGCTTCAGAAGTGTTATGAAAGCCCGCAACAGACCATCACATCCGGCGGGTCGCTGACGTTGGCTCATGGGCTGGGGGTGAAGCCGAAGCTCTATGCGGCCTTCATTCAATGTACTACGGCTAATTCGGGGTATTCGGTTGGTGACGAGATTCCCATTAACCCATCTCTCAATACAACTGATGCGACCGCTCAAGCTATTAGCATCGTGCCAGATGCCACCAATTTGAATGTACGGATTGGTAATGCTGCTGGCGCACTTAAAGTCCTCAACAAGGCTGGAACAGGTTTTAACGACATAACAAACGCTAGCTGGAAACTCGTTTTGAGAGCGTGGGCCTAGCTTGCGAAATGTGAGCAACGGTCTAAACGTTGGAACATGCATATTACTATTGCAGTGCAAGGCAAAATTCCCTGTCGAGGCTACGGCGGCACCCAGCGGCAAATCGATTGGCTCGCCAGCGCACTCGCATCTCTCGGACATAAAATCACACTGATTGCCGGAGTGGGCTCCACCCATCCGCGTTGCGAGGTCCGGCAGGCCGCGTCAGTAGTGGAATGTCTGGGGGCGATCCCTATCAATACTGACATCGTGCATTTCAACGGCTGGTATGATGTAGAAAGCCCGTATCGTGCGCTTTACACTCTGCACGGCTATGTTCCAAACGCCCCGAGAAAGGGGCAAAATTACAGCTTCGTCAGCGCCAGTCACGCGCATCATCATGATCGAGAAACGTTTGTTTACAACGGTTTCCCTGTGGATGCCTACCGGCTGGCAGATCGGAAAGGTGAGCGGCTGTTGTTTTTGGGCGGTATCGCGAGGGCCGGGAAGGGCCTCAACCGGGCCGTCGATCTGGCGAAGAAATTTAACTTCGAACTCGATATCGCGGGTGGCTCGAGGTGGAAGTTGCTCGGGCGCAGCCAAACCCGGAAAGAGTCTCTGTTCTTCAAGAGCTTATCGCCGCGCTACCGCTTCCACGGCACTGTCGATGGCGAGGAAAAGCTCCGATTGCTCGGCGAGGCGTACGCCTTCCTTAACCCGATCTCCTGGGCAGAGCCGTTCGGCATGGCGGCGGTCGAAGCAATGCTGTGCGGAACGCCTGTGCTGACCACTCCGTGCGGTGCGCTTGCCGAAACGGTCGATGCAGACAGCGGGCGTTTCTTCGAAACCGATGACGAGTTTGCTCACGGTCTCAATGAGATCAACAGCATTTCCGCGCGAACATGCCGTGAATCGGCAGCCGAAAGATTTCCGATCCAGAAAGCCGCAACGGCCTATCTGGAACTCTATAAACGCATCCTTGACGGCGAAGTGCTTCCGTGAGCCCGCTTTAGCCGCTCCATCCAAAATTCCTCTCCCGTGAGGAAGCGTTATAGCCGGCCAACCGACATGCCGTCGGCACAGTCAGGATCAACAGGACACTCGTCTCCTGTGCGTGATCTGTGACTGGCTAAAGTCTCCGAGCTAAATTCCACAATCTCCTGAGGTTACCCATGGACCGCAACTTCGCGCGGGCGCTTGCGCTCGTCCTCAAATCGGAAGGCGGCTGGTCCGACAATCCGGCCGATCCCGGCGGCGCAACCATGAAGGGCGTGACGCTGGCCAATTTCCGCCGCTACGTGAAGGCGGATGCGACGAAGGACGACCTTCGCCATATCACGGATGCTCAGGTGGCGACGGTCTATCGCCGCTTCTATTGGGATGCCACTGCGGGCGCCGAGCTTCCCGGCGGTGTCGACTATGCCGTCTTCGACTTCGCCGTGAACAGTGGGCCGGGCAGGGCGGCTAAATATCTGCAGGCGGCAGTTGGCACCGCACAGGACGGCAGGATCGGCCCGGCCACGCTCAAAGCTGTCGGCGCCAGGCCACCGGGCGCAGTCATCGACGATCTTTGCGATGCCCGCCTGGCATTCCTGCGGCGGCTGCCGACCTGGCGGGTTTTCGGCAAGGGTTGGAGCGATCGCATCCGGTCGGTCCGTTCCCAGGCGCTGTTGATGTCGGCACTACAGCCCGCGGCACCTTTGCCGGGCACCCCGCCCCAGCCATCAGCGCTCTCGCCGAAGCCCGGCAGTGCGATGCCGCCGGTGTCTACCGGCGGGCGCGTCAGTCCCGTCGAACGCCTGCCGTTCTGGCGTGCGCTGCTTCAAATCCTGAAATCGATTTTCGCAAGGAGTTCGACATGATCGCCGTCTTCATCCGCATCGGCTTGCGGTACGGCGCCGGTGTTCTGGTCGCGCGTGGCCTGCTCGGCGCCGACGACGCGGCGGCATTTTCTTCCGACCCCGACATTCAAGCTGGTCTGGAGATCGCCGCCGGTCTCGCCATCGCCTCGGTCACCGAGACCTGGCACTGGCTGGCCCGCAAATCCGGCTGGGAGCACTGACATGGAAGGGTTTCAACAACTGCTCATCGCCTATCTCGAAGCCGCGAAACCCTATGCTATCGGCTTTGCCGCCGGGCTTGTCGCCGGGTGGCTGCTGTGAGCGCGCTCCTCGCCGTCCTGCTTGGCAACAAAGCGCTGCTGGGCTTCCTGGCATCGGTCATCGCCGCCCTTTGCTGGGGCGCTCACCAGCGGCTGGCCGGCGCCAGGGCCGAGCGCGGCAAACTGGCGGCCGCTGAGGCCGCGGCGCGCGCGGTCGCTGAGCAGGTGCAGAACGACGTCGGCGCATTGCCGGCGGACGCTGTTCGAAAGGAGCTGAAATCATGGGCAAGGGACTGATGGTTGCGCTGCTTGTGGCGCTTGCCGGGTGCACGACTGCTTCGGGCGGCTTCTGCGCGATTTCGAGCCCGCTGCGCCTGTCGGCCAAAGCCGTCGACGTCCTGTCGCACGCCGAGGCGAGAGCGCTCTTGGCGCACAACCGCAAGGGACAAAAGCTCTGCGGATGGAGGCCTTAGCCGATGCACGACCTCTTCGACATGCTCGGCATCAAGGGGCCGGTCGTCGCCGCCGGGCTAGCCGGCGGCGTGCTGAGAGCACTGTCGCGCCATCGCTACAAGCTGCGCGAGATGATTGCCTCGCCGATCTGCGGGGCGCTGGCGGCTGCGTATCTGACGCTGCCTGCCGTCGCCTGGTTCAGGGCAACCGGCATGCCTATCCCCGATCCGGCCGACGACACCACGACGCTCGCCGCCGCCTTTTTGATCGGCGTCTCGGCCATGTGGATTTCCGACATCGTCTTCGAGGTCATCGTGCGGCGGTTCGGCTCGGCCGGCAACGAGTGATGCACTTGAGATGCTGGAAGAAGCCAGCGACAATGCCTACCTAAGGAGCAATCCAATGGAGGTATGATATGGCGACGTCTACCGAACGTGCAGTCCTTGCCGGCGGCTGTTTCTGGGGCATGCAGGATTTGATCCGGCGCTATCCCGGCGTGATCTCTACCCGCGTCGGCTATAGCGGTGGCGATGTGCCCAACGCCACGTATCGCAACCACGGCAGCCATGCCGAAGCCATCGAGATCGTTTTCGATCCGGCCAGGATCAGCTTTCGCACATTGCTCGAATCCTTTTTCCAGATCCACGATCCGACCACCAGGAACCGCCAGGGCAACGATGTCGGAATGAGCTATCGCTCGGCGATCTTCTACACCAGCGACGAGCAGAAGCGCGTCGCCGAAGACACCATCGCCGATGTCGATGCCTCTGGACTGTGGCCGGGCAAGGTCGTCACGGAGCTTGCGCCGGTGGGCGATTTCTGGGAGGCGGAGCCAGAGCATCAGGACTATCTCGAGAAATACCCCAACGGCTATACCTGCCACTTTGTCAGGCCGGGCTGGAAGCTTCCGGTCCGCGAAAAGGCTGTTTCGTAGCGCAGCCTCTATCGTCTGCTTATCTGGCGGTCGAACTATTCTTCCGCGCGATCGGTATGCCGGCCGCCTTGTTGAGGTGGCCGTGCTCGGGCTGCCCATAGATGAACGCGCCGCGGACGGTTTTGCCATCGACCTCAGAGCCTGAGAACGCGACGGCCTCGATCTTCTTTGTTCCGGTCAGGCTCTGGTTTCGAAGATAGGCGAAGGTTCGCACCGCTTCTCCGACAATTCGATCGAGAAATGGTTTTGGCCGCCTCCCGGGCCGTCGCACGAGGCTTGGAAAGCGCTCTCGTCCCGAAACAAAATGGTGCTGTGCGCAAAGCGCCGGCATGATCTGATAGATTCGATTGAGCGAGCAGGTCATGAATCCTGGGTGAAAAAGAACGAAGTCGACCTCTCCTCTCAGATGCATGGTCCTGCGCAGCAATCTTTGCGCTGCCGATCTGGAGATGACATAGCCTGCGGCGCCCGCGTGCAGGCCATAAAGTCTGGCAAGCGAAAACCCATCATCGAGAGCGACTTCCTTGCGTCCGACCCTCACTTTGGCAAAATGCGTTTCCAGCTTGATCACATCGGCATCGCGCGGCACCCATCGATCAGAAGCAAGCAGCGAGCCGGCGCCCGCGCCGAAAACGACGTCGTCCTCGAAAACCGCGCCATATTGATCCGCGGCGTTCGCAACGATCTCCCAACACGAGCGGTGGCTCAGGAAACAGCAAACCTCAGCAGCGCTCAGCGGGCTTTTGGCGACAGAGCAGCAATCGGGGCAATCAATGGCGGAGACACGCTCAAATGGTACTCCGATCCTGCCGAACTCGGACGCGACATGCGCCAGCCGATCGCGAGAACGATCAAGATTGATCACCAGACACCTCATCAGCGCCCCCCTTTGTCCGGTGATCAGTGAATATCACGTTCCCGTGATTGCACAAAATTTGCTTACGTGCGGGGCAGTGGGTAGCGGCGTACGGTGCCCCGGTTGATTTTGGAGGTTGGGTGGACATTGACGGCGTCCCCCGCGTGGCGCGAGCCTTTACCGTGCGCGCCTAGACGAGTCGCCCTAGAAGCCGAAGAATTGCCGACCGATCACGTATCCGAGCGCGACGACCACAAGGGGAAACAGGGCGGGCGTCAGCCGACCAAGAGCGGAGGTCTTTGGCTGTTGTCTGGAGATGGTCCTGGGTGCATTGCCGAGATTCTTGGTCATCCGGTATAGTAGCAAGCGCTGATTAACGATTCCGTAACCCGATCGAGGCCGCCGCGGCTTTTCGCGTTTCTGGCGCGACCTTGACAATGCCCAGCTCATGACGCAACTGGGCCGTCTTTGAGAGCATTGTGAGGCAAGGTCAATGCGGCTGATTCAACGTCATGTCGATTTGGTTTGCATCGGCGCTGGTTCGGTTGCCGGCACCGGTCGCCCACAGGACGAAGTCCTGCACGCTTCGGTCGGTCCCGAAATGCCTCGGGTCCATTTTCCCGCGACCCCTACACACCGCATCCTTGGCGGCGAAGCGCTTCCTTGACGACCGGCGATCCAATCCTCTTCGTCGGCTTCCCCGCGGTCGGCGACTTCGTCCGTTGCCATTCCGCCATCCAGATCATCGCTGCGCGATTTCCTGATCGCCCCATAGATGTCGTCACCTCGCCCGTTGCAGCGCCGCTGGCGCGCCTGATGCCGCATGTCAGGAAGGGCTGGGCGCTTGCCAAGCGTCATCAGCGCCCCGGTTTTGGCGAGCGCAGCCGCCTGGTTGGCGAGTTGCGCAAGGAAAATTACCGTACGGCCTATCTGATGACCAGCAGCACCAAGGCGGCGCTGATGGCGTTCATGGCCGGAATAGAGGAGCGCATCGGCTATCCGCAGGAGTTGCAATTCGGCCTCCTCAATCGCTTCCCCGCCGGCTGGTTGGCCCATCTATGGGCCTTCGGACCCCGCAAGACGCGGCTGTTCGAGGAGGTCTGCTCGATTGCCTCGCTTGGCGAAAAGCCGGCTGCGGGCGCAGAGTGGCCGGCGCCCCGGCTTGTGGTCGATCCGGCCGAACTGGACGAATGGCGCCAGCACAAGAAGATCGATGCCGACGGACCGGCACTGGCGCTCTATACTGCCGACATTGAGAATTTCCGCTCATGGCCCGTCGAGCGCTTCATTTCGATCGCCAGAGACCATCATGATCGCGGCTGGGCAATCTGGATTGTGGGCGGACCGCGCGAGCACGCCGGTGCCGCAAAAATCCGCGCCGCCATTCCTGAGGCAATCGACTTCACCTCGACCCCGTCGATTGCTGACGCGATGTGCCAGATCGCTGCGTCAACCATGTTCCTCGGGGTTGATGGCGGGATTTCCCACGCCGCCGCTGCCCTGAACGTCCCATGCGCGCTCATCTACGGGCTGAATCGCCCCTATGTGCATGGGCCCGTAAACAACCATGTTCGCTTTATCGAACCGCCGCTTTCGACGCCCAGCTGGGTCAAGGACACGCGCGGCGTCAGCGAAACTCGGGTGAGGGAGGTTCTGGCTGACCTCTCAGCCGGTATTGCCAACTGACCGGTGGCCTCGCCGGCCCCAAGCGTCTGATCAAACGCTCCGTGGGGCAACCATAGCCCCGTTTCGGGTTTACCCCTTGACACTACCCCTTGGCCCTGCGGTTTTCGGGCTCGTGATTGCCGACCCAGTGGGCACGGATGCGGTCGCTGGCTTCAAGGTAGGCCATGTCGATGAGGTAGGTCAGAAGCTTCTCGCCGTCGGCTTCGGCTTTCTGCCGAAGCTCCCGCAGCATCCCTTGCGCGAACTGCAGGTTCTCCATTTTGCTCGGCTGGTCCATTGGTGCCCCCCAATGTCTGCGCATGAACTTTGCGCTGACTATGCTTGCATGAAGATTGCCGTGAAGTGGATATTGCACGTGCGGACCGCGATCCTGCGAAGGCGCTGGCTGCATGAAAACCGCTCCATCCGGCTTCAAGATTCGCTACACTAGGTGACGGAAACAAAATAAACAAAGCGTTCTTTTGTACAAGACAGGAAGGTTCCTTCAGTTCACACCACGAGATACTTGGACAGCATAGTTGACGTAACGATATTGCATGGTCTTAAGCTCTCGTTTCCAAACAAAACGTAGCATCGTTGCAACCACAAGACGAATTCCAGCTGACCGGGCCGCTACGTAGTCAATCGCCGGTTACAAACGGCACCGGGTCTCAGCCCAGGGCTTTGGCCAGCCCATCGTTCCACGGCAGCGCAGGCCGGATGATCTACCGCCCGCCTTGGCTTGACGCCAAGGCGGGCTTTTTGCGTTTGGCTTCTACCGGGTGAAATGTTGTCGGACCCGGTCCTGTCGGCATCGGGCGGTTTCGAGAACGATTTCCTGCCCGCCGGCTGTCTGCGCCGCTCGCGCTAGGCCGACTTGCGTTGCGGCAAGCTAGACGGCGTCTCGACACCGTCAGAAATTGGTTCGGCTGTCCGGTTTGTCGGCTCCTCATCGACCCGGTCGTGCTCGAATTGCCGGGCAGCAGGCAAGGGTTGCAACCAGTGCTCACGGCGATTGACCCAGAGTTCATAGCTGGGCTCCAGCCCTTCGGTGGGCACCTCATCGAGGCTGCCAATTGTCACTTCCACCTCATTCTCCCGAACCAAAGGCACCCGGCCGCCGCAGGTGGGACAAAAACTTCTGTCGCCGTAGCTGTTGACGATACCCGTCGTTTCGAACGCCTCGAGCGGCCACACTCCAAACGTCGAAAAAGCCGACCCGCTAGCCTTGCGGCAGTCCTTGCAATGGCAAAGGCCAATCCGAAAGGGATCTCCCGTCACCGAAAACTGGATGCCGCCGCACAGGCAGCTGCCGCTCCGCCTTGTATCATTGGGCATGACCGCTCCTCCATCTGGTTGGGCATCACACCGCTACATCTTGCAGCGCCATGCGCACAATCAATTCACGCGCGGCGCAACGGTTCCATGTCGCCTCGCGCAATGCATTGTCTGGACCCGGCAGCGCCATGGCGACGACCGCCGCAAGGCTGCTGGATATGTCAGTTCGGGAAATCGAATACCGGTTCCCGGCACGAATAGACACGGCACTGGCCATCACGTGTCGGAACGGAGGCAGCGACCGGCACCTCCGGCCAGTCGCACTCGTTGCCGTATTGGCGGACATAGCGATCATAAGTATTCCGGCCGGTCGTCAACACCGCCGAGTGATGGCTCTGGATGAGGCGCTGCGTCTCCTCGCAGGTCATCGAACGCGTGTCGGGTCGGGCGTAGGCCGTGCTTGTTGCGGCAAACAACGCCGTTCCGATGATCCATGCGATTGTTTGGGATGTCATGGCGACCCTTATCCTAAAATACGGCCAGGTATTTCAACAGCGAAATGATGCCGATAATGATGACAACGATCTGCGCGATCTGCCTCGTGCGGCCATCGAGCGGCAGACGCTGGACGAGATAGAGCACCAGGATGATCACCAGGAAAGTGATCAGAATGCCGATAAGTACCGATGAAGCCATGTCCCTCACTCCGTCTGGCTACGTCTGAGAAGAGTACGCAGCGGCAAACGCTCTGGCCCTTGATTGGTTCCTGTCGATGCGAAGCCATCGGCGCAGCGTAAAGGCCGCGAAACAACGTTCCGCGGCCTTTGAAGCTGGATGCCGATCAGGGCCTGTTTGCCGCAATGTTGTCGTTTGCCGTCGGCGACACGGTTTCCAGGCGACTTGTTGCTGGCGTCAGGCTGGGCTAACGGGAGAACCGCCTCGGGTTGACGAGCTTCCGACAAATACGGCCTGAGTTGCGCTTCGTTGTCGACATTTGCGCGAGCCCTGAGATCCGGCGCCGCCCGGCGGGTGATCACCTTTTCGCAGGAGAACAATTGCCGTCCCAAGGGGACGACGGGAACCGAAACCTCGCACGTGCATCTCAGCTACCGCGGAACGGGCAAATCGAGCAGGTGAGGAATTTGGGGTAGGGGAATACGTCATCCAACATGCGGGGATTGGAATCCCAGGTGTCGGGCCCGCCAGTTTGTTGGGAGCGTTGCCCGTTGCAGCCTACACCATCGACACACGGGGCCGCATCACGTTCTACAACGAGGCCGCCGAACCTGAGTGGGACGACGCGCCGCGGTTTTGGCTCCGTCGTCCTCCAGCGGGTTGCACCACAAGCGCTTAGCGGCACCGGACAACTGGAATTTGGGGAACAAGGCGTCGTCTGGACGCTCCAGGCGCCGCTGCGCTCAGTCCAAATCTCTCTCGCGGATTTTGTCGATTGAAAGAGCGGGTCGCGCCTTAGGACAATCCCAGCAGGGGAGCGGTTTGGCCGCCTGTGGTGTCGGAATTGCCGATGCCAGGCAGTTCGTGCTTATCGTCGGCAAGCGAAGTCAATCTCCCCGCCTCGACGGAGGTCAGTCCGTCCAACTCCATCACCGCGCCGTAGAGTTGGGCCGTCTGCATCACGAGCCGCTCGACGTCTTCAAGGGCGACGTTCTCGTCCAGGTTACGCAATCGTATGTCCTCGGCAACCACCGCAATATTGACCATTCCGCGCGAGCGCAGCGCGCCCAGGACCCGTGAATTGAGATCCTCTCGTAGCCGAGCCGAATATCCGTAGCGCATGGAAACCTTCCTTTCAGGAGCCGGTTGTCCCGTCGTGATCAAGATGCGCCAACGACCTTCAGATGGCAAGAAGAATATTAAATATTATCAAGTAAATCAACATGTTAGCAGACTGCGCGGGTTGTGCTATCGGCGTGTCTTCCTCATCGTTGGTCTTGTATGTGAGTCACCCATCAGCCTCTCTTGACGCGCTGCACGGGGACCCCTAGCTATACTGCAATTGAGACACATACTAACTCACCATATTTTTGGTCTTGACGGTTGGAGGCGCGAATGGCCGAGCTGGAACGACCCGAGCGACTGCAGATCATGCTGACAGCCGAGGAATTGGCTGCCTTGGAAAACTGGCGCTTCGAAAAGCGCATGCCAAGCCGGTCCGCGGCAGTGCGGGAACTGCTGCGGCGCGGCCTGGATGCGGATGGATTCCTGACTGCGGGACAAGGAACAAAGTCTCAGGACTTTGGAATTCTGGGCAGCAGTGTGACTGGCGACGGCCAGTCGGGCGAGTAATTCGACGGCGGTTAGCCAACAATCGCTTTTTCTGGAAGTGCCGCTACCAATTTATTGCGGTGGCGGAAACGCAAAGCGGGTCGGCTCTCGGCAGGGTACTGGTCTCAGCAGGGTACTCTTGGCGTATGGTTGCAAAGCCCGCTCCGGTTCGCCGGAGCGGGCTTTTTGCGTTTTCCCGACAGGAAATAGTCGCGATCGCTTCAGACACGCTCAAGGTTCTCTTCGCACCCCATGCACGCGACGCTGTGACCGGGGCAACTGAGCCGGTGTGTTCCTCCGGGGCAGCAATGGCCGTTCGAGCTGGCCCACCGGGCACAGACAAACACCTTGCGGGTTCCGTGGCATTGTGGACATTCCATCGGACGCGCCAGCAGAGCCTCGTTCTCCGAGACACGGCATTCCCTCTCAAGAACCTGGACCATCTGAAACCCCAAGGCCGAAATATGGCTAAGCTATCCATACCCGGAAAGCCTAAATTAGAATTAAATTACATACGCCACGAGAGCCTTCCGAGGGGAAGTTCGCGGATGGCAATCTCAGGCCACCGGCAGTCCGCCGCGCGTGTCTCATTCCCAATCTCGGCCGTCTCAAGATCAAGCTCCGGTTGCTCCCGGCATCGGTCAACCCGCGATTTTGCCCACCGATTTTCGCATTCGGATCGTTATAGGCTTTCGCTTTGCTGGAGCGGCGTTAAAGCTGCCCGGCAAATGCCCGAGCGGGAACAGTCCGTTCCTGCGTCGGTTCGTTTGGACAAGGATGTCTGCCAATGACATTGATGGGCGCAGCGGCACTTTTGATCCTTGTCCTGACTTATGCCGGCGTCGCAATCGGGCGTATTCCAGGCCTCCGTCTCGACCGGGCTGGGATCGCCTTGCTGGGGGGGGCGGCGATGATCGCCATCGGCGCACTCAGTATGGAAGATGCCTATCGCGCCATCAATTTCGACACCATTACGCTGCTGCTCGGCATGATGATCGTGGTGGCGCATCTGAAGGTGTCCGGCGCCTTCCGGGCGCTTGGCGCCTACGCTATCGAGCATGCGCACGCGCCTTTCGTGCTGCTGGTGATGGTGACGCTGTTGACCGGCGTGTTGTCGGCGTTCCTGGTCAACGACGCCATCTGCCTGGTCATGGCGCCGATCATCGTCCACGTCACCCGTGTCATCAATCGCAATCCCATTCCCTATCTGATCGCCACCGCCACCGCGTCCAACTGCGGCAGCGTCGCCACCATCACCGGCAACCCGCAGAACATGGTCATCGGCGCGCTGTCGGGAATTTCCTACCCGGCTTTTTCGGCCGCCCTGGCGCCGGTTGCCCTCTTCGGCCTCGTCGCGGTCGTCGTCATCGTGCGCATCGTCTACCGCGCCGAATTCGCCCGCACCGCCGATCTCAACCCGGAAGTCTATCGCGGCCGCATGCTGCCGGGACAGGTGCTGAAGGCGGTGGTTGTCTGCATTGGCCTGGCCATCGCCTTCTTCGCCGGCGTACCGGTTGCCAAGGCAGCGCTCATCGGCGGCGCCATCCTGCTGCTCACCCGCGCCATCAAGCCGGCACGCATTTACCGCGAGATCGACGGCCCGCTGCTGTTCATGTTCGCCGGCCTGTTCATCGTTGTCGCCGGCGCCGAAAAGACGCTGCTGACGCCCGACATCATCGCCTCGGCCAAGAACCTCGAGCTGGACGACGTCTGGCGTCTATCGGGCTTCACCGCGGTGCTCTCCAACATCATGAGCAATGTTCCGGCCGTGCTGGCGCTGCGGCCATTCATACCCGGCCTTGAAAACCCCGGGCGTGCCTGGCTGGTGGTGGCGATGAGCTCGACGCTGGCCGGCAACTTCACCTTGCTTGGCTCGGTCGCCAACCTGATCGTCGCCGAACAGGCGCGGGCGGCCGGCACGCAGCTGTCCTTCTCAGCCTTCTTCAAGGTCGGCCTGCCACTGACGCTGCTCACCCTTGCCGTCGGCACGGCATGGCTGGCGGCTGGATTCTAGAGCAACTCCACGAAAAGTGTGAAGCGGTTTTCCGTCCGGATTGCGTCAAAACAAAGAGATAGAGTGTTTCGCCGTCTCCATTAGACGGTGAAACGCTCTAGCGGATAGTCGCCGATCCTAACCTTGCCCGAACCAGCGTTGCAGCGGCATGTCCGGCCGCCTCGACATAGTCGGGGTTGCGGTGGATCAGCATGATCGAGAACGCGCCGTCCATCAAAAGCACGATTTCGCGCGCCAGGGTCCGCGGCTCGTCGACGCCGTGGCCTGAGAGTTCGCCGGCCAACCAGGTCTCGAAATTCTGCTTATGCCGCGCCCCCGCTTTAACGGCGGGGTGTCCGGGCATGGAAGCGAGTTCGGCTGCCGTGCGCAGGAAGCCGCAGCCTCTCCATTTCGGGTGCTTCGCCACGCGCGCCAGATTGGTGAAAATCGCCTCGACCTTGCGCTCGACATCGCCTTCGGCCATCTCGAACCAGCCGGCCATCTGCTTGAGGTTCGGCTGGTCGCGACCGTCGAGATAGGCCGCGATCAAATCGTCCTTGCTCTTGAAATGATAGTAGAGCGTGCGCTTGGTCAGCCCGGCTTTTTCCGCCACTGCATCGACGCTGACGCGGCCGATCCCCTCGGCATAGAACAGCTTCGTTGCGGCATCGACAATGCGTTTGCGGGTAGGGCTCGGTGCTTCGCTCATACGCAAGTATACCGACCAGTGAATATACATACAACCGAAAGCCTGATCCTCTCCGTCGACAAACACACGGAAGGAAAAGACATGACCGAGCTTGTGCTCACCGAGGCCCGCAACGGGATCGCCATCCTCACACTTAATCGGCCGGAAAAGCTCAACGCCTTGAACTATGCGCTGATTGATCGCCTGCTTGCGCTCCTCGATGCCGCCGAGACCGACGGTGCCATCCGCGCCGTCATCCTCACTGGAGCAGGAGAGCGCGCCTTCTCCGCCGGCGGCGACATCCATGAATTCTCAGGCAGCGTGGCCATCGGCGTCGACGTTGCCCTGCGCGACTTCGTCATGCGCGGACAGCGGCTGACGGCAAGGCTGGAGGCATTCCGCAAGCCCGTCATCGCCGCCGTCAACGGCATCGCCTTCGGCGGCGGCTGCGAGATC
Organism: Mesorhizobium sp. M0037; assembly: GCF_040323635.1. Taxonomy (NCBI): domain Bacteria; kingdom Pseudomonadati; phylum Pseudomonadota; class Alphaproteobacteria; order Hyphomicrobiales; family Phyllobacteriaceae; genus Mesorhizobium; species Mesorhizobium sp. M0037. Next base: position 74,915 of record NZ_JAMYVB010000001.1, read on the forward strand.
ACCGAAGCCGTGCCGCTCGCTATCGCCAGCGACCGCGCCTTGTTCGCCAAGCCTGAGATCAACCTTGCAATGCCGCCTACTTTCGGCGGCACGCAGCGGCTTCCGAGACTGGCAGGGCGCAAGAGGGCGCTCGAGCTGCTGTTGACCGGCGATTGTTTCCCGCCGCCGCGCGCCGTCGAACTCGGCCTCGTCAACCAGGTGGTGCCGCATGAGGAGCTGATGCCCGCCGCAATTGATCTTGCCCGGCGCATGACCAGACATTCTCCTGCAGCAATTGCCTCGATCCTCACAGCAGTGGCGCGGGGCCTGAACCAGAGCATCGCGGAAGGCTTGGCTGTCGAGGCCGAGCAGTTCGCCCGCATGGCACCGACCGCTGATCTGCGCGAAGGGCTGGATGCCTGGATCGCACGGCGCCAGCCGGGCTGTGACGGCTCGTGGACACACATCACCCGGCCGGATGAAGCCAGGCGAGCCTCAACGCAGCAGGACGGGCTTGCGGACCGGGATCAAGGCGCCGTCACGGCCACATGACCTTTCATGTTGGGGTGGAAGCGGCAGAAATATTCGACCGCTTCCGCCTTCCGCAGGTTCAGGCTCGCTGTTGTCTTCGGCGGGATCATCACTTCCCAGCCACCCTTGACGGTAGCCGTATGTGCGAACACGTCCTTGTTCACCCACTTGATCGTGTCGCCGACCTTCGCGTCGACGGTGGCCGGCGAAAAGACAAGTTTGTCGATGGTGACCTGGATGGTTTCGGCCTGCACGGGTGAGGTCCCGAAGACCAGCGCCAGTGCAATCCACAGCTGCCGTTTCGACATGGCCTGGTCCTTACTTCAGCATACCTGCAACATGCTCGGCGTGCTGTTCATGGCCCTGGAAAATCTTCAGGCCGGTCTCCAGCAGGCTCTTCAACTCGGTATTACTGGCCGATGGGATCAAAAGGGTTTCAAGCGCGCCGTCGACCTGTTTGTGGTAGGCGATCTCGTTGTCGACATAGGCTTTGTCAAAGGCTGCGCCGTCGAGTTTGGCGAGCTTCGCCCGCTCCTCGGCCGCAGCCTTGGTCAGCGCCTGGCTGGTTGCGTTGTCTTCCGGCGTCACCTTCAGCTTCTTTACCAGTTCCAGTGCCTGCGCGTTGACCGCTTCGTGGTCGCGCACCATGTCGTTGGCGAAATCCACGACCTCCTTGGTCTTCGATTTCTTGATCGCCTGCTTGGCGGCTTCCACATCGATGACGCCTGCCGTGTAGGCGATGTGGGCGATCTGCGGGTCCGTCGGCTTGTCGGCGGCTTGCGCGAGCGGGGCAGCGCCAAGCAGCAGCAAGGCAGCGAGGGCGGCGGTGTGTCGGGTAACCATGGCATCTCCTTCGCCCGGACGCGGGATCGCGCCGGGCCGTGTTTTTCAGTTGACGGTCATTGGATGCGCAGCGGCGGCAAACGTTCCCGGGGAAATCGGCCAAATCAGCCGATGATCAGCTCTCCAGGCCGAGCCGCTGCATGACGGCGCTGGTCAGCCTGTCGCAGCGCCGGCCGGCAAACGGGAAGGCGTCGAGCAGCACCGGCCCGATCTGGTCGTCGAGTGCCTTGCGTACCAGGGCGCGGGCGCGGTGTAGCCTTGTCTTGACGGTTTCCGGCCGCACGCCAAGCAGCTCGGCGGTCTCCTCGATACTGAGCCCCTCGATAACCCGCGCCACGAACACCGTCCGATAAACATCGGGTAGGCTGTCGGTCGCCCGTTCCACCAACTCGAGGATCTGCCGCTGCGCCATCGTCCGCTCCGGATCGTCGCTGGGATTGAGGGGGAACTGGATGATTTCGGCTTGCGGGTTTTTCGCCACCGTCCGCCGCCTTTTGCGCAGACGACCGAGCGCCTCGTTGATGACGATGCGCGACAGCCAGGTGGCCAATGAGGACTCCCCGCGAAAGGCATCGAGATGGGCAAAGGCTCTGACATAGGCCTCCTGGACGATGTCCTCGGCTTCAGCATCGTTGCGCACCACCCCGCGAGCGATGCGATAGAGCCGCTGATTATGGGTCTTCATGATGATGCGGAAGGCGTTGCCTTCGCGTGCCAGCGCGCGGCGCACGAGAAGCATCTCGCTTGAGGCAGCAGTGGGCATTGGTAGAGACATAGCAGGCATGGCCAGTTCCTCGATCCAATCCCCGTTCGAAACCTCGATCAAGACATTGGATGACATCGCCGGCAAAAGGTTCCCGGCCATTTTCGCCCGGCTCCGACGGCGCCTAGAATACTGCTTCCGCCAGCGGCTTGTCAGCAGCCTGCGCTCGTGCCGTTGCCGCAAGCAGATCGGTCTGCGTGATCAGGCCAAGGATGCGGCTGTCCCCGTCCACGATCATGACTGCATGGGTGCGGCCGTCGGTGAGCACCGGTAGCAGGGCCATGGCGGGCGTACCGGCGGCGGCGGTCGACGCTGTCGACGTAACGCTTCCGACGGCTTCGTCGGCTCGCGCCAATTCCCTCAATCCAACGGTGCCGACCAGCCTGGCGTCCTTGTCTACAACCGGCAGCGTGCGGATATTGTGGTCGAGCAGCAGATGACGCGCCCGATCGGCGGACGCGTGTTCATCGACCGAAATCACGTCGCGCGACATGATGTCCTCGCACAACATGGTTCGGTGTGCGCGCATCGTCGCTTGCAGTTCGACCTGTCGCAGCAGCTGTTCGAGATCGTTGCGGTCGATGTCGAAGGTCTCGTCGAGCGCAGCCAGCGCGGCATCGATGTCCTCGGCCCGGAAGCCGATGCGCTCCTGAGCCGGCGGATCGCTGGTTCCGTGCGTGCTTTTCGGGGCAGGGGCCGGCACATGCGGGTAGCTGCGTCGCGACAGCCTGTGGAAAGCATAGCCGAGCGCGACCAGCATCATGGAGTTCAGCGCCACCGGCACGAACGGAAACAGGAAGCCGGCACCGATCACGGCCGGCCCGCCGAGCACGGCGGTCAGTGCGGCGGCTCCGCCCGGCGGATGCAGGCAGCGCGAGAACGACATGGCGGCGATCGCCATCGCCACGGCAATGCCCGTGGCGAGAACGGGCTGATGGACGAAATGGGCCACGATCACGCCGACCAGCGCCGATATTGTATTGCCGCCGATGATCGACCATGGCTGCGCCAGCGGGCTTGCAGGCACCGCGAACAGCAGCACCGCCGACGCCCCCATCGGCGCCACCAGCAGCGGCACATGCGGGCCATTGCCAAGCACCAGCGCGCCGATCGCGCCGGTCAGCGCAATGCCGATCATCGCCCCGATGCAGGCGATGAGGCGCTCGCGCAGCGTCGCGCCGGCGAGAATGGGGACAAAGAGACGAAAGGCCATGGCAAGCTCAGTCCGGCTGGAATTGTGCGCGCAGCGCCTGCAATGGCGTTGGACCGACGATTTTGAAAGTCAAACCGATCCGAAAAAGCGCGCATTGGGGAAATAACATTGCGCTTGGCCGACCCATGAGCGGCTTTGCGACGTCGATCGCCTGCGAAAGTCGCTCGCCAATCCTTTCAACGGGTTGGGCGGACCAGCGGAATCAGCTTCGCAAGTTTGCTGGTCTCATGCCGCAGCGGCCGCTTCCAGCCCGCGCAGGATATCGGCCTTGAGGTCCTCGACATCCTCGAGTCCGATCTGCAGCCGGATCAGCGGGCCGTCATAGGGGCCCTTGGCGACGGTACGGTCGCCGAGGAAGACCGGCACGGCAAGGCTCTCATAGCCGCCCCAGGAATAGCCGAGACCGAAGATTTTCAACGCATCGAGGAAGGCATGCTGCTGTCTCTGGCCGCCGCCTTTGAGCACGATGGAAAAGATGCCGCTCGAGCCGGAAAAATCACGCTTCCACACCGCGTAGTCGGGGTGGCTGGGAAGCGCCGGGTGCAGCACGCGGGCCACGCCGGGCTGGCCTTCAATCCAGGTGGCAATCGAAAGCGCGCTCTTTTGATGGTGATCCAGCCGAACGCCCATCGTGCGCAGGCCGCGCAGGACTTGGTAGACGTCGTCGGGGCCGGCGCAGCAGCCCATCGTGTAGAACGTCTCGCAAAGCTGCTTCCAGCAGTTGGCATTGGCAGACACTGTGCCCAGCAGCACGTCCGAATGCCCGGCCGGATATTTCGTCGCCGCATGGATCGAGATATCGACGCCGTGGTCGAGCGGACGGAAATAGAGCGGCGTTGCCCAGGTGTTGTCCATCATGACGATGGCGCCCGTTTCATGCGCCGCCTTGGCGATCGCCGGAACGTCCTGCACCTCGAAGGTGTTGGAGGCCGGTGATTCCGTAAACACGACTTTGGTGTTCGGCTTGATCAAGCTGGCGATGCCGGCGCTGGCATGCGGATCGTAATACTCGACCTCGACACCCAGCCGCTTCAGCATCGTGTCGGCGAAATTGCGGGTCGGATGGTAGACGGAATCGACAATCAGGATGTGATCGCCTGCCGAGAGAAACGCCAGCAACGGGACGGTCACCGCCGCCAGGCCCGACGGCACGATTATTGTGCCGGCGGAGCCTTCCAGCGCGTCGATCGCATGCGCCAACGCATCGGTGGTCGGCGTGCCGCGTGTGCCATAGGTGTATTTCTGGCTGCGCGCCGCCATCACCGACGCATTGGGATAGAGCACGGTCGAGGCATGCACGATCGGCGGATTGACGAAGCCGAAATAGTCGTGCGGATTGTTGCCCGAATGGGCAAGCCGCGTGTTGATACCCATTTCGTTGCCGTCAGTCGCCATTGCTCTTCGCCTTGTGGTGAAAGCGCTAGCCATAGAGCGGCGGCATTGGCCGTGCAACAGCGGGCGCCCGCCACGCGGTGCCCTTTGCATAGGCCAATTCCCCCATGAATAGTCTGGAACGCGTGGCAATCCAGAGCCGCGGATTTCATGAGTGGATGTGGATTAGCGTCGACGGACTTTGCCGTTTTTGTTTGCGGGGCTTGCTGCTTTCCTGAGGGTGTTGTCCGCAATTCAGGCATTTGCGGCAATTGGTTTTCAAAGCTGTCGTGAAACGGTCATTTCCCTTGACCTCACAGAGATAATCGCCTTCGATGCAGTTCGTGAATGGGAGGGGCCGGGCGTCGATTACGATGCGAGGTTCCGGAATGAGCCGGATGGGAGCCGGGTTCACGCGGGAAAAGATCAGGATTTGCCTGAGGATCAGGGTTTACCTGAAAACAGAAAAGGGTCTGTGGGTTATGAAACATATTGCAATTGGCATTCTCGGTGCCGCTGCGCTTGGATGGATGGCTTCGGCCGCGTCGGCGACAACGCTCGATACCGTCAAGGCGAAGGGCTTCATCCAGTGCGGTGTCTCGACGGGCCTGGCCGGCTTCTCGGCGCCTGACGACAAAGGCGATTGGAAAGGCATCGACGCGGATTTCTGCCGCGCTGTCGCTGGTGCAGTCTTCGGCGATGCCTCCAAGGTCAAGTTCACGCCGCTCAGCGCCAAGGAGCGCTTCACCGCGTTGCAGTCGGGCGAGATCGATCTCCTGTCGCGCAACACCACATGGACCATCAATCGCGATACCGCGCTTGGCCTGAACTTCATCGGCGTCACCTATTATGACGGCCAGGGTTTCATGATCAACGCCAAGAAACTGCCTGGCGTCAATTCGGCTCTGCAGCTTTCAGGTGCGGCAGTCTGCGTGCAGAGCGGCACCACCACCGAGCTCAACCTCGCCGATTACTTCAAGGCGAACAAGATGGAGTACAACCCGGTCGTCTTCGAAAAGCTGGAAGAGGTCAACGCTGCCTATGACGCCGGCCGCTGCGACGTCTACACCACCGACCAATCCGGCCTCTATGGCATCCGCCTGACGCTGAGTGCGCCGGCCGACCATGTCGTGCTGCCCGAGATCATCTCCAAAGAGCCGCTCGGCCCTGCCGTACGCCAGGGGGACGACCAGTGGTACCACATCGTCAAGTGGACCTACTTCGCCCTGTTGCAGGCAGAGGAACTGGGCATCACCCAGGCCAATGTCGAAGAGATGAAGACCTCGGATAATCCGGAGATCAAGCGCGTGCTCGGTCAGGAAGCCGAAACCAAGATCGGAACCGACCTTGGCGTGAGCAATGACTGGGTCGTCAACATCGTCAAGGCAGTCGGCAATTACGGTGAGATGTTCGAGCGCAATGTCGGCACCGGCAGCCCGCTGAAGATCGCGCGCGGCATCAATGCGCTGTGGACCAAGGGCGGCCTGCAATACGCACCGCCGATCCGCTGATCGAAATGTGATCCGGAAGGCAGATCATCTGCCTTCCGGTTTCTCTTTCCAGGGGATGAGCAATGGCGTCGCAGGAAGTTCTTCGCGAGGAGCCGAGCCGCGGTTCCTTCATCAACGATCCGAAAGTCCGCGGGTTTTTCTTCCAGGCGGTGGTTGTCATCTTGCTGGTGGCGGGCGTCTGGTGGATCGTCCACAACGTCATCGTCAACCTGCAGCGCCTGCATATTACTTCCGGTTTTGGCTTCCTGAACAACCGAGCAGGCTTTGACATTCCAGTCAGGCCCATCGCTTATGATTCCGATTCGACCTATGGCCAGGCCATTGTCGTCGGGCTTATCAACACCATTATCGTCGCCGTTGCCGGGATTATCACCGCGACCATCATTGGCTTCATTGTCGGCGTCGGCCGGTTATCGCGCAACTGGCTGGTTCGCAAGATTTGCACGGTCTATGTCGAGGTGTTCCGCAATATCCCGCCGCTGCTGGTGATCTTCTTCTGGTATTCAGGCGTGCTCGCGGTACTGCCGGCGCCTCGCGACAGTTTCAATTTGCCGTTCGGCTCTTTCCTCAACCAACGCGGTTTCTATTTTCCGCGCGCTATCTGGGGCGACGGCTCCTGGCTGATGTTTGTCGCCTTGCTTGTCGGCATCGCCATGGCTTTTTTTGTCGCGCGCACGGCACGCCAGCGGCAAATGGCAACCGGCCAGCAGTTTCCCGTATTCTGGACTTCGGCGGCGCTGATCGTCGGCCTTCCGCTCCTGGCCTATGCGCTGAGCGGCTTTCCCTTGAGCTTCGACTTTCCAAAACAATCGACCTTCAACCTGACCGGAGGCTTTCAGATCGGGCCGGAGTTCCTGTCTCTCTATTTGGCGCTGTCCTGTTACACGGCCTCCTTCATCGCCGAGATCGTGCGCGCCGGCATTCTCGGCGTCAGCAAGGGTCAGACCGAAGCGGCTGGCGCCCTGGGGCTGCGGCCGGGATCTATCCTGCGGCTTGTCGTCGTTCCCCAAGCCATGCGGATCGTCATCCCGCCGCTGACCAGCCAGTATCTCAACCTGACCAAGAACTCGTCGCTGGCCATTGCCATCGGTTACCCCGACCTGACGGCGATCGCCGGCACAGTGCTGAATCAGACCGGTCAAGCGGTCGAGGGTGTGCTGATCATGATGGTCGTCTATCTCATCATCAGCCTGGTGACGTCGGCGGTGATGAATGTGGTCAACGCCAGGATGGCGCTGGTGGAGAGGTAAGGCCATGCAGGAACATGATACCTCCTGGGTGCGGACCGAAATGGCACTCGCTCAACAAGCCCCGGCCGGCGTGCGGGGGCCTTTGGCCTGGGTTCGCAAGAACCTGATCGGTTCGGTGGGCGACGTCATCCTGACTGTAGTGGCTATTGCGCTGGTGGTGATGATCGTGCCGCCCATCGTCAACTGGGCCTTCATCAACGCCCAGTGGACGGGGGCGGACCGGACTGTATGCGCCACGGTGGCGCAAGGCGGCATCCAGCCGGACGGCTGGTCAGGCGCCTGCTGGGCCTTCGTCAACGCGAAGTTCGGGCAGTTGATGCTTGGCCGCTATCCCCTGGAAGAGCGCTGGCGGCCGATCCTGGTCGCCGTCCTGTTCGTGGCGCTGCTGGTGCCGTTGCTGATGCCACGTGTGCCGCGCAAGGGGTTGAACGCCATTCTTCTATTCCTGGCACTGCCGATCATCGCGTTCGTGCTCCTGGTCGGCGGCATCTTCGGCCTGCCGCATGTGGAGACCCAGCTATGGGGCGGGCTGCTGGTGACGCTGAGCCTGTCCTTTGTCGGCATTGCCGTGTCGCTGCCGATGGGCATCGTGCTGGCGCTCGGCCGGCGCTCCAAGATGCCGATCGTCAAGACACTGTGCGTGGTCTTCATCGAGTTCGTTCGCGGCATCCCGCTGATCACCGTTCTGTTCTTTGCCAGCGTCATGCTGCCGCTGTTTCTGCCCGCCGGGGTTTCGTTCGACAAATATCTCAGGGCGCTGATCGGCGTCTCGCTGTTTGCCGCCGCCTATATGGCCGAAGTGGTGCGCGGCGGCCTGCAGGCGATCCCCAAGGGCCAGTATGAGGGTGCGGATTCGCTTGGCCTGGGCTACTGGCAGAAGATGGTGCTGATCGTGCTGCCGCAGGCACTGAAGCTGGTCATCCCCGGCATCGTCAATACCTTCATCGGTATGTTCAAGGACACAAGCCTCGTCATCATCATCTCGATGTTTGACCTGCTTGGCGTCGTCAAGCAGAACTTCTCGGACGCCAATTGGGCGACGCCACAGACCGCGAGATCCGGTCTCATCTTTGCAGCCTTCGTCTTCTGGCTGTTCTGCTTCGGCATGTCGCGCTATTCGATGTACACGGAACGCCGGCTCGACACCGGCCACAAACGTTGATGCATGTCGCCCAAAAGTGTTTAGCGGTTTTGGGACAACGGCATGCATCATAGCTAAAAGACAGAACAAAAAGGGGAACCTGCCATGGTCATAGAAAACGCCGTCAGCGCCGAAGAGATCAAGGTCGATGCCAAGAAGATGCACATCTCGACCACCGATGTCGCCATCGACATCATCGGCATGCACAAATGGTATGGCGAGTTCCATGTGCTGAAGGACATCAACCTCAAGGTGATGCGCGGCGAGCGCATCGTCATCTGCGGTCCTTCGGGCTCGGGCAAGTCGACCATGATCCGCTGCATCAACCGGCTGGAAGAGCACCAGAAGGGCAAGATCATCGTCGACGGCAAGGAACTCACCAACGATCTCAAGAAGATCGACGAGGTGCGCCGCGAGGTCGGCATGGTGTTCCAGCACTTCAACCTGTTCCCGCATCTGACCATCCTGGAGAACTGCACGCTGGCGCCGATCTGGGTGCGCAAGACGCCGAAGAAGCAGGCCGAGGAAATCGCCATGCACTTCCTCAAGCGTGTCAAGATCCCCGAACAGGCCAACAAATATCCGGGCCAGCTGTCGGGCGGCCAGCAGCAGCGCGTGGCGATAGCGCGTTCGCTGTGCATGAACCCGCGCATCATGCTGTTCGATGAGCCGACCTCGGCGCTCGATCCAGAAATGATCAAGGAAGTGCTGGAGACGATGGTGGGCCTGGCCGAGGAAGGCATGACCATGCTGTGCGTCACCCACGAAATGGGCTTTGCCCGCAAGGTCGCCAACCGGGTGATCTTCATGGATCAGGGCCAGATCGTCGAGCAGAACACGCCGGCCGAGTTCTTCGACCATCCGCGCCACGAGCGCACCAAGCTGTTTCTGTCGCAGATCCTGCACTGAGCATTTTCATGCGAAGCAAAAGAGCCCTGCCGTAATGCGGCCGGGCTCTTTTGCTATCTGGGGTCGGGGTTGATCTTCTCCATTGAAACACAAAGCCGCCGCCGCATGAGAAAAGCCCTGCGTTTCGTGGCCATGCTGATTATCGTGGTCGCGCTCGCTGCCACGCTCGGCACGCTGGTGCCGCGTCCGCTGTGGCCGGCGTCAGCGGCGGGTGAGGGCACGCGCCATATTCTGGTGCTGGAGAATCCGATCCACACCGACATCGCCATTCCCGTCGATGACGAGGTGCGCCGGCGCTTCCATTTCCTGGTCGCTGCCGGCATCCCTGTCGACGCCCCGGAAGTGCGCTACATCGTCTTTGGCTGGGGCGGCCGGGCCTTCTATCTGGAGACGCCGAGCTGGTCGCAGCTGAAGACAGTGCCCGTCCTCAAGGCGCTGACACTGGACGCCTCGGTCATGCATGTCGATATCGCCGGGGCCATCGCCGAGCCGCACCCTGCTGTCACCGGTTTCGACATCGATGAGGAACGTTTTGCAGCGCTGCTCGACTATATCGACGCGAGTTTCCAGCAAGGGCCGAATGGTCCGATCGTCATCGAGAACGCCGCCTATTCCAGCTTCGACCGCTTCTTCGAGGCGAACGGCCATTTCAACGCGCTTGTCGGCTGTAACACCTGGACAGCCGCCGGCCTGCGCACCGCCGGCCTGCGCACCGGCTGGTGGAACCCGCTGCCGGCCTCGCTGGGCTTGTCGATGCGGTTTTATAACTAGCAGTCCTTCATCGCACCGCGGGGACAGCACTCCCCTCTGGCCTGCCGGCCATCTCCCCCGCAAGAGGGAGATCAGCCGTTTTGCCCGCGCTCCTGCTGCAACGCCGGCGATTTTGGCGAAGGCGACGGCGACATCCAATCTCCCCCCTTGCGTGGGAGATGTCCGGCAGGACAGAGGGGAGTGGGAAGGATCGCTACGTTGACGATCTAGACTGCCGAGTGTCCGCTCGCCATCCATAGAGCCAGTCGAGGTCGGCGGCGAGCTTGTCGGGCGAGCGCATGGCCAGGAACAGATTGCGGGCGATCGCCACCGGGCCGGCAGCATGCCAGGCGAGGCGGTTTACGGCCCCACGACGCGCGGCCTTGGCGACACGCGGCCGCCGAAGATTTTCCCAGATTTGAAAACTTCTGGGCAGATCGCCAGGGAAATCGGCGATAGCGTCGGCAAGCGTGATGGCATCCTCGATCGCCATTGCCGCGCCCTGTGCGGCAAACGGCGTCATCGCATGCGCGGCGTCGCCGATCAGCGCGATGCCCTGCGGGCTCGTCCACCGCTGTTGTTCGACGGTATGGATCGGAAAGGCCGTCCATGGGCCGGCCAGTGCCACGAGCTTCGTCAGGCCCGGCGCGGTGCCGCGCAGGGCAGCCGTGAGGATCGCGGGATCGGCATGGCCCGACCAACCTTCGGCCATGCGCTCACCCTTGGTGAAGGCGGCGAGATTGAAGGCCTGGCCTTTGCTGACGGGGTAGGCGACCATGTGGAAGCCAGGATGCAGGAACGTGGTGACGCAGTCGGCGGCGCCGATCGCGGCAAAGGCTTCTCCGGCCGCACCGTCGGCTGCGATTGTAGCCCGCCAGGCGAGTTCGCCCGAAAAACGGCTTTTGACGAAGTCCTCGCCTGCGAGTTGCGCCCGGACCGCCGACCAGACGCCGTCGGCGCCGACCAGCAGTTTGCCGCGTGCCTCGATCTCGCGGCCGTCCACTTCGGCGGTCACGGCGACATATTGCGCGTCTTTGACGATGCCGGTCACGCGGGCGCCGGTGATGAGCTCAATCTGCGACCGTTCAGCCATTTGCCCCAGCAGCGCTGCCTGCAGATCTGCGCGATGGGCGACAAGATAGGACGACTGCCAGCGCGCTTCGGCGGCGTGCCCGAGCGGTACCCGCGCCAGTTCGCGCAGCGTCCCGGCGTCCTTGAGCACGACCGCTTCCGGCCGCAACGCTGCGGGCAGCAGTCGGTCGAGCACGCCGAGTTTTCCAAGAATGCGTGTTGCGTTGGGCGAAAGCTGGATGCCGGCGCCGGCCGCTTCGAGGTGCTGTGCCTGTTCGATAAGCTTTACCGGATAACCCCGTCCGGCGAAGGCAAGGGCAGCGGTCAGCCCGGCGATGCCGGCCCCGGCGATTATGACCTGCCGGGACCTGATGTCTTCCATCGGGCTTGTCGCGGAAGGATCAGGCGGCCTGGTCGATATAAAGGCAACCAGCCGGCAGCGTTTCCGTCGCCCTCAGCTTCGCCGAATAGCGGTAGAGCGTCGAGCAATAGGGGCAGACCTTTTCATTGTCGTCGCCCATGTCGAGGAACACGTGTGGATGGTCGAAGGGCGGGTTGGCGCCGGTGCACATGAATTCCTTGACGCCGATGTCGATTGCCGGATGGCCCGCATCGTTCTGGAAGTGGGGAATGGAACCGCCTGCCATCGTCGTCTCCTTGATCTCGTCGAAAAGCATCTGGAACATAACAGGCCTGTTTGCAAGATCGATGAAATGAAACTGTCGCAAAAGCCTGTCAGAGGATACGGTGAGCCGGTTAAGTGCATGTCCCTGAAATCGGAATGGTTTTCGCCGAAGGGCCATGCGTCACAAAAGCGTGTTAGAGGCATGGCACGTCCAGCGGCGCTCCAAGGGACGGTTGGCGGGGAAGAGCAGGAACCATGAACGAACTGAAGCCGGTGCAGAGCGAATTCATCAATGTCGAGGTGGCGAGCCCCGAGGGCGGCAACCCCGATCGGTTCGTCAACCGTGAGTTCTCCTGGCTGCAGTTCAACCGGCGTGTGCTCGAGGAATCACAGAACGAGCACCATCCGCTGCTCGAACGCGTCCGTTTCCTGTCGATTTCGGCCGCCAATCTCGATGAATTCTTCATGGTCCGCGTCGCCGGCCTTGCGGGCCAGGTGCGCGAAGGCATTGCGCTCAAGAGCCCCGACGGCCGCACGCCGGAGCAGCAGCTGGAACAATTGCTGCGCGAGGTCGAGCGGCTGCAGGAGGACCAGCAGAACAGCCTTTCGGCGCTGATGTTGCTGCTCAACAAGGAAGGCATTGAGAGCATCACCCGCGATGCACTGACCAAGGATGAAAAAGTCTGGCTGGAAGACCATTTCCAGGACCAGGTTTTCCCGGTGCTGACTCCACTGTCGATCGACCCGGCGCATCCGTTTCCGTTCATTCCCAATCTCGGCTTCTCGATGGCGCTGCAATTGCGCCATCGCAAGAATGGCGAGGAGATGAGCGCGCTTCTGCGCCTGCCGGTGGCGCTGAAGCGCTTCATCCGTCTGCCCGACCGCAAGCAGCACGTTCGCTTCATTCCACTGGAGGAGGCTGTCGGCCTCTATATCGGCAAGCTGTTCCCCGGCTATGAGGTCAAGGGTTCAGGCACCTTCCGCATCATCCGGGACAGCGATATCGAGGTCGAGGAAGAGTCGGAAGATCTCGTGCGCCTGTTCGAGACGGCGCTGAAGCGCCGCCGCCGCGGTTCGGTCATCCGCATCGAATTCGACAAGTCGATGCCCGGCGAATTGCGCGAGTTCGTCGCCGGCGAGCTTGGCGTCTCTTCGAGCCGCATCAGCGTTCTGACCGGCCCGCTGGCGCTCAGCCAGATTTCCGAGATCGTCGCCGTGCCGCGCGACGACCTGAAGTTCACCCCCTACAATCCACGCTTTCCCGAGCGCATCCGCGAGCATGGCGGCGACTGTTTCGCGGCCATTCGCGAGAAGGACATCGTCGTCCACCACCCCTATGAATCCTTTGACGTGGTGGTCCAATTCCTGCGCCAGGCGATGGCCGACCCGGAGGTGGTGGCGATCAAGCAGACGCTCTACCGCACCTCCAACGACAGCCCGATCGTGCGCGCCTTGGTCGACGCGGCCGAGGCAGGCAAGTCGGTGACCGCCCTGGTCGAGCTCAAGGCGCGCTTCGACGAGGAGGCCAACATCCGCTGGGCGCGCGACCTCGAACGCGCCGGCGTCCAGGTCGTGTTCGGCTTCCTCGAACTGAAGACCCATGCGAAAATGTCGCTTGTGGTGCGGCGCGAGGACGGCAAGCTGCGCAACTATGTCCATCTCGGCACCGGCAACTACCATCCGGTGACCGCGCGCATCTACACCGACCTGTCCTTCTTCACCACCGATCCGACGATCGCGCGCGATGTCGCCCAGCTGTTCAACTTCATCACCGGCTATGCCGAGCCGACCGATGAGATGCGGATCGCCATCTCGCCGTTTACGCTGCGCAGCCGTATCCTCAAGCACATTGCCGACGAGGTCGCCTACGCGCTGGCTGGCCGTCCGGCGCGCATCTGGATGAAGATGAACGCGCTCGTCGATCCCAACATCATCGACGCGCTCTATGACGCCAGCCGTGCCGGCGTCGAGATCGATCTCGTCGTGCGCGGCATCTGCTGCCTGCGGCCGCAGGTGCCCGGCCTGTCGGAAAACATCAGGGTCAAGTCGATCGTCGGCCGCTTCCTCGAACACAGCCGCATCTACTGCTTCGGCAACGGCCATGGCCTGCCGTCGGACGAGGCGATCGTCTACATCGCCTCGGCCGACTTGATGCCACGCAATCTCGACCGCCGCGTCGAGACCATGGTGCCGATCACCAATCCGACGGTGCATGAACAGATCCTTGGCCAGATCATGCTGGGCAACATCATGGACAACCAGCAAAGTTTCGACGTATTGGCTGACGGAACCTCCCGGCGCGTCGTGCTGGAGGAGGGTGAGGAACCGTTCAACGCGCAGGAATATTTCATGACCAATCCGAGCCTGTCGGGACGGGGTGACGCGCTGAAGTCGCATGCGCCCAAGCGCATCGCGCAGTTCAAGCGTCGCAAGAAGAACACCGGCTGATGATTTCAACGTCCCAAGGCCGGCTGCAGGATCGCCGGCCGCTGTCCATCATCGACATCGGCTCGAACTCGATCCGCCTTGTCGTCTATGAAGGGTTGGCGCGCTCGCCGACCTTGCTGTTCAACGAAAAGATGCTGGCCGGCCTCGGCCGCGGTATCGTTTCGACCGGCAAGCTCGATCCCGAGGCGGTGACGCGCTCGATGGAGGAGTTTCGCCGTTTCCGCGCGCTCTCCGATCAGGCGGGTGCGGAGCACATGTTTGTGCTGGCAACGGCCGCGGCCCGCGAAGCGATCAACGGCCCCGATTTCATCCACCGCGCCCAGGATGTGCTCAAGACCGAGATCCGCGTGCTCACTGGCCGGCAGGAGGCGCATTATTCGGCGCTTGGCGTCATTTCGGGCTTCCACCCCGCCAATGGCATTGCCGGTGATCTTGGCGGCGGCAGCCTGGAGCTTATCGACATCAATGGCGAGGCGATCGGCGACGGCATCACGCTGCCGCTGGGTGGCCTGCGGCTGCAGGACATGGCCAGGAATTCGCTCGCCCAGGCGGCAAAGATCACCCGCGACGAACTGGCGCGCGCCAAATTGTTGAAGGGCGGGCTGGGACGGCCCTTCTACGCCGTTGGCGGCACCTGGCGAAACCTTGCCCGGCTGCACATGGAAATGACCAACTACCCGCTTGGCGTCATGCACCACTATGAGATCGGTGTCGAAAGCGCCGCCAATTTCCTGAAGCAGGTGGCGAAAGGCGAGATCGAGAAGGTCAAGGGCATCGAAGGTGTGTCGAAGAACCGCCGTTCGCTGCTGCCCTATGGCGCGGTCGTGCTGCAGGAGATCATGGCGGCGATGCAGCCGTCGAAGATTATCGTCTCGGCATTGGGCGTGCGCGAAGGGTTTCTCTATTCGCTGCTCGACCCTGCCGAGCAGAAGGCCGATCCGCTGGTCTCCGCTTCGGAGGAACTGGCGCGGCTGCGGTCGCGCTCGGTCACCCATGCGCATGAGCTTGTCGAATGGACGGACAAGACCTTTGCCGCCTTCGGCATCGACGAGACGGAGGATGAGGCGCGCTATCGCCACGCTGCCTGTCTGCTGGCCGATATAGGCTGGCGCGCACACCCGGAATATCGCGGCAAGCAGTCGCTCAACATCATTGCCCACGCCTCCTTCATCGGCGTCGATCACCCCGGCCGTGCCTTCCTGGCGCTGGTCGGCCTGTTCCGCCACGAAGGCGTGTTCAACGATGCGGCGCCGGAAATCCGCGGCCTGGCGACGCCGCGCTATCTCGAGCGCGCCCGCATCCTGGCGGCGGTGCTGCGCGTCGTCTATCTGCTGACTGCGGCCATGCCCGGCGTCATGCCGCGGCTGAAATGGGAAAACCGCGGCAATGGCACGTTGGCGCTGGTGCTGCCGGCCTCACTTTCCGATCTTTACGGCGAACGCCCGGCCGGACGGCTGGCGCAACTGGCGCGGATCACCAACCGCCGGCTGGTGCTGGCGGTCGAGGGTGGGCAGAGCGTGTCGGTGAAGTAGGCGCGGCCTGACAGCAAAACCATGTCGTCGTCGGCCTCGCGTTCGAGGACCGGCTTCCTCAATCCGTCGCTGCTTCGCACCGCCACCTTCCCCCTCCGGAGGGAAAGGAAGGGAGCCTCGTTGGAAAGCGTTGGCGGCAATAGGCTCGCGCCCTTCCTCTACCGCGTCGATCGGGGAGAGGTGGCTCGGCGAAGCCGAGACGGAGTGGGGGTCGACCTGCCTCGGCGAGGAATCAACCTGGGACGATATTTGACGATATCAGACCGCGGCGCGGCGCCCATCGATCGACCAGGCCCCGGCGCCGGCCATGGCTAGCGCCAGGAATCCACCGGCGATAGCAATATCCTTCATCAGCATCTGCTGGTGCAGGAAGGTGAGCATCGGGTCATCGCCGCCCTGGCCGTAGTGGCCGATGGAGCCTGCAACGACGCAGAAAGCGGCAAGAAGTATCGCAACGACCGGCGTCTGAAAGCCGACCAGTACCAAGAGACCGGCAATCAACTCGAACAGCCCGGTGCCCCAGGCGGCAAGCGTCGGCAATGGCATGCCGAGGCCGGCGAAATAGCCGGTCGTCCCGGCAATGTCGGCGAGCGCGTGGTAGCCGGAGGGAACGAGCAGGACGGCGAGCAGCAGCCGGGAAATCAGAAGCAATGCATCGCGGGGCATGGTCATCTCCGATGTCTGTCCGCCGGCTGTTTCGAGACCGATCCTAGCAGGGATGGGTCGAGCGTGCGCTTGGGCAGACAACGAAAAAGCGGCGTGGAAAATTCCACGCCGCTTTTTTCAGGCTTGGGAAGGGAAAGCTCAGCCGCGCTTGGCGTCGATCGAGTAGGTGCCAGGGCCTGAGGAAGCCAGCAGCAGGAAGCCGCCGGTGATGGCGACGTTCTTCAGGAAATGGATCATCTGGTTCTGGTCGGCCCAGCCGGTATGGGCGACAAAGGCCGAGGCGATGGTGAAGACCGCGAGCACCCAGGCGGCGATGCGGGTCTGAAAGCCAACGAGCACGGCAAGGCCGCCGAGCAATTCGATCAGGCCGACGACAATGGCCGTTACGGTCGGCACCGGCAGGCCCATGGCGCCGAAATAGCCGGCGGTGCCGGAAATGGCGGTGAGCTTGCCGAAGCCGGAAAGCAGGAAGATGGCGGCGAGCAGGATGCGGCCGAGCAGGATGGTGGTGGAGCTGTTGGACGCGATGCCGGCGCCGGCAGCGGAAGTGTTGATGGACATGGTGGCTCTCCGAAAAGGGTTGATGTCCCGTCAGATAGACCAAGCCGACTGTTCACCAAAGCCGCCAGTCCGGCGACACATTGTTCACAGGACGTACATTTCGGGATCGTTCGACCGACGCAAAATTCTTGTCGCGGCCAGCAGCGGCGGGAGCAAATTGTCCCGCCACAAAATTCGGATTTCTAGTTGACGCAATCCCCAAGAAGAGGGCTGCGCGCTTCCCGGGGAAACGCAAGGCACTTTCCCTGGAATCGCTTAACCCGGATGCGTCATGTCCTCCGGCCGCACCAGCCGGTCGTAGTCTGCCTCGCTGACCAGCCCAGTGGCCAGTGCTTCCTCGCGCAAGGTGGTGCCCTTCTTGTGCGCGGTCTTGGCGATCTTGGCGGCATTGTCGTACCCGATCGTCGGCGCCAGCGCGGTCACCAGCATCAGCGAGCGGTCGAGCGCGGCTTTGATGTTGTCTTCGCGAGCCTCGATGCCGACGACGCAATTGTCGGTGAAGGAGATCGAGGCGTCGGCCAACAACTGCACCGACTGCAGGAAGTTGTAGGCCATCAGCGGGTTGTAGACGTTGAGCTCGAAATGGCCCTGGCTGCCGGCGAAGGTCAGCGAGGCGTTGTTGCCGAACACCTGCACGCAGACCTGCGTCAGAGCCTCGCATTGGGTCGGGTTGACCTTGCCCGGCATGATCGAGGAACCCGGCTCGTTTTCCGGCAGCGACAGTTCGCCGAGGCCCGAGCGCGGGCCGGAGCCGAGGAAGCGGATGTCGTTGGCGATCTTGAAGAGGGCGGCGGCCGCCGCGTTGATGGCGCCATGCGAGAACACCATGGAATCATGCGCGGCGAGCGCCTCGAACTTGTTCGGCGCGGTGACGAAGGCGATGCCGGTGATTTCGGCGATGCGCGCCGCCACCGTTTCGGCAAAGCCCACCGGCGCGTTGAGGCCGGTGCCGACGGCGGTGCCGCCCTGCGCCAGTTCCTGCAGGCCGGGCAGCGTCATCTCGATGCGCTTGATCGAAGAGGCCACCTGCGCGGCGTAGCCGGAAAATTCCTGGCCCAGCGTGAGGGGTGTCGCGTCCTGCGTATGGGTGCGGCCGATCTTGATGATGTGGGCGAAGGCGTTCGTCTTGACCTCGAGCGCAGCGTGCAGATGCTTCAGCGCCGGCAGCAGATCGTGCACGATGCGCTCGGCGCACGCGATGTGCATGGCTGTCGGGTAGGTGTCGTTCGACGACTGGCTCATATTGACGTGGTCGTTAGGGTGCACCGGCTTCTTCGAGCCCATGACGCCGCCCAGAAGTTCGATCGCCCGGTTGGAGATCACCTCGTTGGCGTTCATGTTGGACTGCGTGCCCGAGCCGGTCTGCCAGACGACCAGCGGGAAATGATCGTTCAGCTTGCCGTCGATCACCTCTTGCGCCGCCTCGATGATCGCCTTGCCGACTGCCGGATCGAGCCGCTTCAACTCCATATTGGCTTCCGCCGCCGCTCGCTTGACGATGCCGAGCGCACGCACGATCGAGGCCGGCTGCTTTTCCCAGCCTATCCTGAAATTGCCGAGGGAACGCTGCGCCTGCGCGCCCCAGTAACGGTCGGCGGCAACCTCGATGGGGCCGAACGTGTCGGTTTCGGTTCTGGTCCTGGCAGCGGTCACTTGTCTCTCCGACGATCGAATTTGGCAACGGCGTATCGCGTTGCACAATGGCCTTCAAGCAGAGATTGCGGCCGGCAGGCAGTAAATCGGTTGAAGCAGTAGCGCCGTCCTTCGGGATCCTGCACCCTCCACTTTCGTCTGAAGGAAATTGCTCCTCAGTGCGGCTTGATCCCATAAAGTGGACGGAAACTTGCGGATTTAGCTCGATAAGATCATGTCGAGCTGGCGGATTGCTCTACGCAAACTTCCCCCAGGATCAGCAATGCGCAATTCACGTCTACCTACGAGCGACGCTGCCACACAAACTACCATCCGTGCCGGCGTCTCACTGGCAACAGCAGCGATGAGGTAGCTTATGCACTTGTCCTTCTGTTCAGTTTCCCGACCAAAATCCGGCATCGCATCCGGATCGAGCTTCGGATCGCGAAGCCGAGAATTTCAAGTCCACCCTGGGAGCGCCTCCACATGGCCTCGGAGATTTCCAAGATGCATGGCGGCAAGGTCGAAGCCGTCTCGACGTCGCAAGTGACGCTCTTTGTCCTCCGTATTTTGCTGAAAGCGCGCCTGATCGCGGACCGTCAGCTCGGAACCTTTTTCCTCCAACGGCGCAGCTTTGTCCTGAGATAGGATCTATAGCCGAACGGAAGTGTTCGCCGTCCGGAAGGCGTGCTTGTCCGCGCCTCCAGACGCTGGCGCACGACGCTCATCAGTCTGCAGAACGCGGGTGTTTCCAATGATTGCACCCGTTTGACGAGATTGTCGGGCAATGGCTTTGAGCGCCAGTCGAAATAAGCCTCGTAGTCTTGCGGCGTTGCGATCAGGTGCTGGAGATAGGCTGCAAGATCGCTGGCGCTGGCGAAGGCACTGGCGTCAATAAAGGAGTGCTCCGGAACGAACTCGTCCACATTGGGAGCGCCAAGGTAGATCGGCACCGTGCCCGCCATGAACGCGTCATAGATTTTCTCGGTGACATAGTCGGCCTCGATCGAGTTCTCCATGGCCAGGCAGAATTTGTGCCGCGCAATGGTTTCGATCTTGGTCTTCGAGCCCAGATCGGGGCCAGAGACCGATCGGTTGTTGCGATATCGGCCATAAGAATCGATCTTGATGTGGCGCGCCAGTTCGTTCGCCAAATCGACACGGCCGCTATAATTCAGGCCGGCCGACTGGAAGAGTGCGACCGGCGCTTCTTCCGTTTTCGGCACGATTGGTCTGGCCAGCGCATCTTTCCACCACACCGCACGCGGAAGGTAGGGTACCCAGACATCGGACCGGGATTCATGCGTCATGATGATATCGAAGTGCCGCATGAATTTGGGGTCGGCAAGTCGCTTGTAGTTTTGGCCGCATTCCATCGACCAGGCGACCCAATATTGACCAGGGTATTTGTAGGCATCGCCAACTTCGCGAAAGTTCGGAATATGGAAGACGACTGCCGCGGCCTCGGAAATCCGTCGTTTGTCCAGTGTCCACCGCCCGGGCATTTCGCACTGTATCGACGCGATATCGACGGGTTTGCTGAAGAACGTTGTGTAGAAGAGGATCAGTGGATCGATAGACGGCATGGCACCACGAATGTCTGAAGCATTGCTCAATCTGCAGACAGACGCGGTATCGGAAGTTTGGTCAAGTGCTCCGCTTGTTCGAGGCCGAGGGCCGTCCAAACGGTCACCCCGCCGTATACCCGCCATCGATCGCGAAAATGCCGCCGCTGGTCCACGCCGCCTCGTCGCTGGCCAGATAGACGGCGATGCCGGCAAGATCGCTGGTCTGGCCGATGCGGCCGAGCGGGTAGCTGCGCTCGACATAGGTTTTCAGCTCGGCTTGCGCTGCCGCCGGCAGGTTGTCGATCGACTTGCGCCGCATGGCGGTGTCGACCGTGCCGGGCGCAATCGCATTGACCCTGATGCCACGCGGACCAAGCTCGAAGGCCAGCGACTTGGTCAGCGAATTCAGCGCGCCCTTGGACAAGGAATACAGGCTCGACGGCCGCTTCGGGATCATCTTGTCGGCGAAGTAGGACGAGATGTTGATGACGGAGGCGTTGGCGCCGAGATGCGGCAGCAGCCGCTGGGTAAGGAAGAACGCCGCCGTCACATTGAGCGCGAAGGATTGCTGGAATTGGTGCTCGGTGACGGTCTCGAAAGGCACCAGATAAGCGACGCCGGCATTGTTGACGAGGATGTCGAGCGGGCCGGTTGCTTTCGCGCGATCGACCACGGCATCGATGCCGGAAGAGGTCGAGAGATCGGCCGACTGGGTGCCGACGTTGCCCGCCGCCGCAAGTGTCTCGCGGGCGGTCTCGAGCTTGCTGGTGTCGCGGCCGATGATCAGCACGTCGGCGCCCTCGCGCAAGAAAGCTTCCGATATGGCCAGGCCGATGCCGTCCGAGCCGCCGGTCACCAGTGCTCGCTTGCCAGAAAGTCTCATTGAATGCCAAGTCGCATCGAATGCTCTCGCTGTTGCCCGCGTCACGAAGCAATGCCGATCGGCGAGGGCGGTCAAGCCGCCGGCCTATCGCTCAGTATGAACTTCGGTTGGCCGCGTGCCGATCCGGTTACCGCAGCAGCGACTGCGACGTCGGCGTCAGGCGCAAGGTTTCGGTCCGCCACGTCACATCGGCCGCTTGCCATTGGGGCGAAGCGGCAACTGCGGCTTCGTAACTGGCATGCGCCTCGGGACTGTCGAAACCCGTCACCGCGATAAAGACGTTTTCGCTCAAGCGCACCGGCAGGCGGGGAAAACTGTTTTCAGCGTGCTCGGTGATGAAGGCGCCAAGCAACCGTCCGCCGGCGCCGATAAGGACCGGAACGGCGTCCGTTTCGAAATTGCCGGCGAAATCGGCTTCGGCGCCAGACCGCAGATGATGAATCTGGATGGCAACGATAGCGGTCAAGCGATTGTCTGCGCTCAGCTTTCCATCCGGCGGCATGGCGCCTCGCTGCGCGCCTGACAGATCGAAGCCGGCGCCTGGCCATGCCGGCTTCAAGAGCAGCACATCGTCGGAATCGATCATCGTCGCATTGGCGGCGTCGCGGTGCGCCGTCCACACCGGCCCGTCATAGAAGGCGGTGAGCGCCTGCTTCCGCGCTTCCATGCCATCGAAGCCGCGCAGCCAGACGAATATGTCGGGGCGGTCGAGGTCGCGGAACTGTCCGATGATGGTCATGCCGGCGTGTTCCTGGCCTTCGATGAACCGACTGTCGAAGATGTCGATCAGCGTCTCGCGCCGGCCCGGCTTCAGCGTGTACTGCCGCAACTCGACGACAGGCGAAGCGAGCAGGCTTGCCGTCGCAGGCGCATTCAGGGGTACGGTCATTGTGTCGTCTCCAAAAACAGGATGATCATCCGGTTTATAAAACAGACCGGTTGTCCTGTTTTGTCAATCTGCTATCGTTGGCAAATGTCAGCAGAGATTGCTCGGGCTCCGAAAGGGCCGCCGCGAAAACGCACCAACGATCCCGAAGGGCTGCGCAACAAGGTGCTCGATGTCGCCGAAGCGTCGTTCCAGGCGCGTGGCTATCATGCATCCGCCCTTGGCGAGCTGATGACGACCGCAGGCGTCAGCGGCGGCGCGCTGCATCATCATTTCCCGACGAAGAAGGCGCTCGCTCTGGCGGTGATCGAGGAGCGCGTGGCAGCGGCCCTCGATGAAACCTGGATCAACCCTGTACGGGCGGCAGGCTCGGCGCGCGAAGGCGTGCGCGCGGTGTTCGAGGCGGTGGCGACCGAGCTTGAGCAGCAAGGCTTCGTGCGCGGCTGTCCGCTTAACAATCTGGCGCATGAACTGTCGCTCGCTGACCCGGATTTCCGCGCCGCTCTGGACGATATCTTTGCCGGATGGCGTCAGGCGGTTGCCGACAAGGTGCGAGCCGACCAGCAGTCGGGGAGGGAGCAGGGCACCGACCCCGAGCGCTTTGCGGCACTCGCCATCGCCGCCTATTCCGGCGCCATGTCGATGGCCAAGGCGGCACAGGATGCCAGCGTGCTGCGCGATTGCCTGGCCGAACTTCAGGGCAGCTCAAAGCCGCCAATCCCGAGCAGAGCGAAGCGGCGTCGCAGGATCCTGCTGCGGCCGGGAGAACCTTGAGGCCGGAACTGCGCTGTTCTAGTTGGAAAGCGGCTTGATCGTGTCGTAACCGTTCACCGATTCCGCGCTGGTCCCTTCGTCGTAGCGCCGGGCGAGAGACGCTTGCAGATCGGGCGCATAAAGCGCGGTAAATGTGTCCAGCGTCTCGCCGGCGCCGTTCTTGAAGGTCTCCGTGACCGCCAGCACGTTGTATTTGCAGCCGCCGACGTTAAACGTCTCCTTGCCCTTGACGACCAGGCTCAGTGTCTTGGTGCTCTTCGGCTGCTTGTTCGGTGACAACTCGACGAATTCGATCGTGCTCTTGGCTCCCGTCTTCAGCGGAAACAGTTTTCGCAGATCGGAAAACGGAATCGTCGCCACCCGTCCGGTATCGCTGTCGCGAAACACTTCGACCAGGCCGGCAAACAGGAACTGTGTCTGCGGCGATTGCGATTCGTAGTTGTTGGCGACGGACACCATGCCGCCGGCCACCGGCCGAAACTCGCTGCGGACGCCAGGCATTTCCAGAACGAAGCCGGCCTTGGCCGATTTTGCGTCGACACAATCGGCGGCATGCACCGCAGCCGCCGGCAGCAACCCAGCCAGCACCACGCCTATCGAAACGGCTCTCATGAAATCCTCCCCTCTGCTTGTATTTGCTGCGCGCCAGCATGACCCAAGAAATGCCAGAGCCTCAGTGCCGTGTCGACCTGCCATTCTTGGCAACTGGACGGTGGGGCGCCGGCTGTGCTGAATTTCAGGTCATGAATCGCAAGCTCGTCCTCTCCCGTCGCAATTTCCTCGCACAGGCAGCCGGCCTTGCCATGGCTGGCATGCTGCCGCGCGCCGCGCTTGGCCAGACCGGCAAGCGCATCCAGCCCATCGACGCCACCTTTCTGTTCATCGCCGATGTCCATGCCTGCCGCATGTCGAGCGGCCTCAGCCCCAACTGCCTGGAGGAAGGCAAGACCGATGCCGCGCTGTTGCGCAATGTCGCTGTCCTCAATGGCTTGGCCGGCCGGCAATGGCCAGTCGAGATCGATGGCGTTGCAACCCGCCTGCGTTCGGCCGGCAGCCGCATCGATGCGCCGCTCGGCCTCGTTGTCGGCGGCGACATCACCGACGATGGCGGCGGCCAGATCACCGAGCCCAGCGAAGGCACGCAACTGTTGCAGTTCAGCCAGCGCTATCAACAGGGCGTCGGTCCCGATCGCGTGCACATGCCGGTCTATGTCGGCCTCGGCAATCACGATCTCGACCAGAACGGCTCGCCGCCGCACGTCGACTGGTACCGGCGCGAATTGCGCGACTATGTCGAGGTCAACCACCGCCCCGGCGTGTTCTTCAAGCCCCCGGTGCCGGCCACCGAATACGATGTCGACACCGACTGCTATTCCTGGGACTGGGGCGGCCTGCATCTCGTCCAGACCCACCGGTTTGCCGGCGACACCGGCCACGGCGCGGTGAGCAGCCTGCCGTGGCTGAAGCAGGATCTGGCGACCTACGCGGCGGATGGCCGTCCCGTCATCCTGTTCCAGCACTATGGCTGGGACACTTTCTCGGTCGAGCGCTGGGACCCGGCCAAGCGCACCTATGACGATGACGGCGCAGGCGCGCCGCATTGGTGGAGCGAGGCCGACCGCCAGGCGCTGCTGGCGGCGCTGAAGGGCTACAATGTCATCGCCATCTTCCATGGCCATCAGCACGAAGTGCCGATGATCTACAAAAGCGATGGCCTCGACCTGTTCAAGCCGAAGGCCGCCTATATGGGCGGCTTCGCGCTGGTGAGGGTAACCGGGGACAGCATGGACGTAGTGCTGGGCGAGGCGGCCGGCGACCACGGCGAGGTCAAGTTCACCAGCGCCTTCAGCAAGAGCGTCAGCCTCTGACAAGAAAAAGGCGGCCTTGAGCCGCCTTCCTCATTGCCTGCGAGATCGGGTCAGAGCGCCTTTTTGATCTTGTCCTTCACGTCGCCATAGACCTTCTGCACCTTGCCGGCGGTCTTGTCTGCAGTGCCTTCGGCCTGAGTCTGCCTGTTGCCGGTCGCCTTGCCGCCGGCCTCCTTGACCGAGCCCTTGGCCTGCTTGGCCACGCCGGCAACCTGATCCTTGTTCACCATCTTTACATCTCCTAGGATTTCTGGGGATTCCTTCGCAGGAGGCAAACGGGCCGGCTTGGCTTAGGTTCCCTGGGCGGCCGATCATCGTCGCATCTGGTCGCTTATAGGTCGCCGAAACGCTTTGCCGCGTCGTATCGTGTGACTAGTGTGACGAAATTTTGGGGAGACCGCCTTGGCTGAATTTACGCTCATCATCGCCAACAAGTGCTTTTCGTCCTGGTCGCTGAGGCCATGGGTGGCGATGAAGCATCTGGATATCCCGTTCGAGGAAGGTTTCGTGCGCCTGCGCACGCCCGAAACCTTTGCCGCTCTGGCGAAAGTCTCGCCCACCGGCCTTGTGCCAGTGTTGAATCACAATGGCAGGATTGTCTGGGAAACCCTTGCCATCCTTGAATATCTCGCCGACCTGTTTCCGGAGAAAAAGCTTTGGCCTCAGGATATCGGCGCCCGAGCGCTGGCCCGCTCGGTGGCGACCGAGATGCATTCCGGCTTTCGCGAGGTGCGCTATGGCTGGCCGATGAATTTGCGCCGGCCGAAGGGCCACAAGCCGCTCGACGCCGAAGGCGAAATGCAGCGCGCGCGCATCGAAACGATCTGGCGCCAGTGCCGGGAACAATACGGCAAGGGCGGCCCCTTCCTGTTCGGTCATTTCACCGCGGCCGATGCCATGTATGCACCTGTCGTCACCCGCTTCGACACCTATGGCGGCAAGCTCGCGCCCGACACGCGCGCCTACGTCGACGCCGTGTTGGCAACGCCGGCGATGCGGCACTGGTATGCGGAAGCAGCGAAGGAGACTTGGCCGGAACCCGGCCCGGACGAATAGGACCACTAATGACATACGGTGAGTGACCGATGGCCAGCAATGATGGACCGCGTGAGACTACCGCGCCAACAATCTTCCACTGCCGGCTGATCCCGCCTCGGCCGGACTTCGCCTTCACCCTGACGGAGGAGGAGAGGGAGTTGATGGGCCGGCATGCCGACTATCTGCGCGGCAAGCTTGCCGAGGGCACCATGATCCTGGCCGGGCCGGTCGCCGACCCGGCCGACCCTTGGGGTCTGCTGATCCTGCGTGTCAGCAGCGAAGCCGAGGCAAGAGCGGTCACCGACGGCGATCCGGTGTCGAGCTCCGGCCGCGGTTTCCGCTACGAGATCCTGCCGCTGATCAGCGCGATCCTGTAGGCCGCCGGCGTGAGTTTAAGGAAAAGTGTGAAACGGTTTTCCCTTGGGAATTGCGTCAGACAAGGGCACATACAAGAACGCCTCTCGCACCGTTTAATGTGCGGGAGGCGTTCTTTTGCCAGCATTACCGAGATTGTTCTCTGAATTGCTGACACCACGGAAATGCGCCGGCTTGCCGATTGGTTCCGGGGCGTTGAATATTTTGGAACGCCTTGAGCTCCGCCACCTCGTCAGTTGAGGCTTATGCCTCAGGCATCCTCAGGTTGAATTTTGGCTCCGGCCAAACCAGAAATTGACTCGGCGCTAAAAGAAGTCTATAAGAAACATGTCGATATTTGTTTGACCGACTTTTGTTATCCGCGCATGATGCGCGCCTTTGACGAACTTCCCCATCAAAAATCGAGACAAAACGCTGTTGTGCAGTCGCACGATGGTGAACGAATATTTGCCAGGGAAAGGGTTCTTCATGGCCACCGGCACAGTGAAATGGTTCAACGCCACCAAAGGTTTTGGTTTTATTCAGCCTGACGACGGCTCCGCCGACGTTTTTGTCCACATCTCGGCCGTAGAGCGCGCCGGCATGCGTGACATCGTCGAGGGCCAGAAGCTCGGCTACGAGATGACCCGCGACAACAAGTCGGGCAAGATGTCCGCCGACCAGTTGAAGGCGGCCTGATAAGGAATTCGGCCTTCCGGTGACCACGGATGTACTGGCACCGATGAAAGGCTGAAAGGAGCGCCTTGCGCATCCAACTGGATGCGCGGCGCTTTCATGGAAGGTCAGGCGGTGCCTGGCCTTTTTCATTTTATGCGTCATGCCGCTAAAAGTGCGCCGCACGCCGGCCGGAACGTGCTAAGGGACGATCCAGCAATCTGAACCGCCCATATTGCCCCGATGCCGTATCGCATTGGTCGTGACCGAAGCCCGGTCTCGCTCTATCGGCACCAGGCTCCCGACAGGAGAAAGTTTTGACCACTCAATCCAAGACCGCCGAACAGGCCGGCTCGCTGTTCAGCAAGACGCAAACCCAGTCGATGTCACTCAACCGCATCCTGTCCGAGCGTGATGCCGTCAGCGAGGCGCGCGAAGCCAAGACCGCGCGCTTGCGCGAACTGCGCAAGGAAAAGGAAGCCGACGACATGGCAGCGGCCGCAGCCCTTGCGGCGCTGCCGAAGCGGGCAGGCAAACGCTGATGGCCACCAAGCGCGTACCGCCGACGCCGATCGATGCCGATGCGACCATAGCGTCCATGGTCCCGGGCCTGGACAAGCCGGTCGAATATGTCCGCCGTGTGCTGGAAAAGCTCGAGCGCTGCAAGCGCGCGCATGGCGATGCCCAGGTGCGCGTCGGCGTGCGCGGCCGTGCCGAAGCCCCGAACTATCTGGTCGAATATGTCCGCGAGGACAAAAAGACCCAGGAGCGCGTGACCTACCAGGATGCCGCCTATAGCGGCAGCACGCATCGCGAATTGGCGGCGCACCACATTGCCGAGGCGAGGAACTGGTCGCCCGAGGAAATGAACATCACAGCGGTCTCGGCGCTGATCGGCCGCTTGCGCAATCCGCGCGCACCATCATCCCGCTTTTCCGACGAGGACTGACATGGCCATAAAGTTTTCCACCAAGGACCAGCCGGCAGCGCCGGCTGCTGCCACTGCAAAGCAGGCCAATCCCGCTGCCGCGCCGAAGGCCGCCGAACCGTCGGCGACCGATCTGTTCGAGGCGCCAGCCGCCACGCCCAAGGGCAAGGCAGGCAAGAAGAAATAGCGCCTTGCCGCACCAAGCCGATCGCAATCTCGCAGCGCCTGGGCTGGTCGCGTTGGCCGCCAGGGATATCCGGTCGTCAAAACAGGACGACCAGCCGGTTTTCGATTGCCAGAGCTGCGGCGCCTGCTGCTCCTACTCGGCCGAATGGCCGCGCTTCTCGACCGAGGACGATGCGCAACTTGACCGGATTCCGGAAAAGTTCGTGTCCGCCGACCTGTCCGGCATGCGCTGCGAGGGCGTGCGCTGTTCGGCGCTTACGGGCGAGATCGGCAAGCACACGGCCTGCGGCATCTACGAGATCCGCCCGGACGTCTGCCACGCCTGCATGCCTGGCGGCGACGATTGCCTGATGGCGCGCAAGGCGCACGGGATGCCAACGATCTAGCCGACGCCCACCTTGCCTCATCCCACATCCCCCGATAGCTTCGACCACGGGCAGGGCGTTGGAGGAACCATGAGCATCGAATTCCTGTTGACGTCGCTGATCGTCGTGGCTTCGCCCGGCACCGGCGTTCTCTACACGCTGAGCGCCGGCCTTTCGCGCGGGGCGCGCGCCTCGATCACTGCTGCATTCGGCTGCACGCTTGGCATCATCCCGCATATGGCCGCCGCCATTACCGGCCTGGCGGCGCTGCTGCACACCAGTGCTGTCGCCTTCGAGACGCTGAAATATCTCGGCGTCGCCTATCTCCTCTACATGGCCTGGAACACGCTGAAGGAGAAGGGCGGCCTGAGCGTCGATGAAAACGCGGCACCCCGCTCGGCAGCCAAGGTCATCACCTCCGGCATCCTGATCAACATCCTTAACCCGAAGCTGTCGATCTTCTTCTTTGCCTTCCTGCCGCAATTCGTCAGCACGACCGAACCGAACGCATTTGCCAAGATGCTGGAGCTCTCGAGCGTCTTCATGCTGCTGACCTTCGTCGTCTTCGTCGCTTACGGCATCTTTGCCGCCTCGATCCGGAGCCATGTCGTGTCGCGGCCGATGGTGCTGACCTGGATGCGCCGCACCTTCGCCGGCGCCTTTGTCATGCTCGGCGCCAAGCTGGCGCTGGCTGATCGATAGAACAGGAGCTGCCAGGCCTCGGCCTACTCTTCGTCGTTCCGGATCCGGTCCGGATGCCTAGACGCAGGCCGAGGGCGGAAGGCCGATCATCTTCTTGAAGGCGCGGCTGAACGCTGCCTCGGATTCGTATCCGATTTCAGCGGCGATGCTGGCCATGTTGCTGGAGCCGGCGCTGAGCAGCTCCGAGGCGATCTGCATGCGCCATTTGGCGAGATAATGCATTGGCGGCATGCCGACCAGCCTGGTGAAGCGTTCGGCGAGCACGCTGCGCGACAGCGCGGAGTCCTTCGCCAGCGCCTCCACCGTCCAGTTATGCGCCGGCCGGTCGTGGATCAGCGCCAGTGCCCTCGCCAGGTGCGGATCGCGCAGGCCAGCCAGCCATCCCGTGGTTTGTGGCGGCAGCGATTCCAAGTAACGGCGCAACACGTCGACAAACATCAGTTCGCTCAGTTTGGTGAGCACCGTTTCACTGCCTGCGCGCTTTTGCGCCACCTCCGTGACAACGCTTCTATCCCTTGACGTAACCCATCGCCTCGACGATCAGCCCGTCCGCGACACGCATCAGGTTGACGCCGCGGATGGAGTTGCCGTCGGCCATGAAGTAGCGCCAGCGGATCGTCGCCCGTTCACCGGCGACGAAGGTTTCCTCGAGGTCGAAGCGCGTGCCGGGCTGGGTGGCGATCGCCGACCATAGGTCAATGCATGCCTCTTTGCCGGCATGGCGGGCGCCGTCCGGCGCCGGCACGGTGTTTTCGATAACGCAATCCTGCGCCACCAACTCGGCAAGCGCGGACGGATCGTGCAACTGGAACACATCGTTGAAGCGACGCATGATCTCGGCCGTCTGGCTAGAGTGGTCGCCCGGATGAATGCTCGTGATGCTGTCCTGGCTCATCTCATATCTCCTGGTTTTCATTGTTCCGTGGCAGTGGTGGCGGCCAGCTCGGCCTTGAGGGTGATGGTTGTAACGCCGGCCAAAGCGCGAGAGACAAGGCAGGTCGTCTTCGCCGTCTCCGCCATACGCTGGAATTCGGCAGGCTGAAGGCCGGGAATCTCTGCTTCCGTTTCGAGCTCGATGCGGGTGATCGTCGGCCCGGCCGCGGTCGCGCCGAGATGCACCTTGGCGACGGTGCGGATGGTGCGGGCGACGTGGCCTTCCTGGCCGAGGATGAAGGTCAGCGCCATCGAGAAGCAGCCGGCATGTGCTGCCCCGATCAGCTCTTCGGGATTGGTGCCCGGACCGTTCTCGAACCGCGACGGAAAGGAATAGGCGCCTTCGAAGACGCCGCTGCCAAGCCGCAGACGGCCGCCGCCTTCCTTCAGCGTGCCTTGCCATTCTGCGGAAGCTTCACGGATGGTCATGGTCGTTCTCCTGGTTCGGGGTTGAAAAGCGGGCAATTGGGTCAGGCGCAGTCGATGACAACCTTCCCGAACACGTCGCCCTGCTGGAAGTGGCGGTACGCTTCGGGGGCTTCGGCAAAGGGGAAGACCCTGTCGATAACGGGCTTGAGGCGATGCTGCGACACGGCGCGCAGCATGGCTTCGAGATTGCTGCGGCTGCCGACGAACAGGCGGCTGATGGTGGCGAGGCTGCGCTGATAAAGCGCTGCCGGCATCTCGATCGATCTGCCACTGGCGTCCTGCAGCGTCAGCAGCACGATGTGTCCATAAAGCGTGCTGGCAATCAGCGACTGCGCGAAGGTGGCCGGGCCGCCGGTTTCGACGACGAGGTCGATGCCGCCTGTCTGCTCGCGCGCCCAGCCGCCCCATTCCGGTATGTCGGTGCTGGAGACAACGAGGTCGGCGCCCAGCGCCCGCAGCCTGTCGGCCTTCTCCGCGCGCGATGTGATGGCGACAACCCGGCAGCCGAGCAACTTGGCGAACTGCAGAGCAAACAGCGAAACGCCACCCGAACCGATGGTGAGAACCCATTGACCAGGCTTCGGTATCCGGGTCCCCGTCACCGCGTTCCAGGCCGTCACGCCGGCGCAGGTCAGCGTCGCCGCTTCGTGCCAGCTCAGATGATCGGGCAGTCGCGCCGCCCATTGTTCGTCGAGCATGGCAAACTCAGTCAGCATGCCGTCCAGCGTACAGCCGAGCTGGTCGATCAGACCGGCATTGATGCGGCCATCGATCCAGCGGGCGAAGTAGCTGCCTGTGACGCGGTCGCCGACGGCAAAACGGGTGACGGCATCGCCGATTGCGACGACGTCACCGGCGCCGTCGCTCAGCGGCACGATGCCTTGCCGCGGCGGCAACGGATAGGTGCCGCCAAGGATCATCGTGTCGCGCCGATTGAGCGAGGCGGCGCGGACTCGCAGCACGATCTCATGCGGTTTCGGTTCCGTCCGCGCCTCGTCGCGCATGGCCAAGGATTCGGTTCCACCAAACCCTTCAAGACGGTAGCTGCGCATGTCACTCTCCTAAATAATATATAGACTGATCTACATATTATATAGACCGATTGTCATATTCATGGCAAGGCCTATAATGCGTCACTGCTGACAGAGGTTGACATGGCCAACGACACCCGCACCCGCATACTCGAGACCACAGGCCTGTTGCTCAGGCAGCGCGGCTATCACGGCACCTCGCTCAACGACATTCTGGGCGCCAGCGGGGCGCCGCGCGGCTCGCTCTATTTTCATTTCCCAGGCGGCAAGGACCAACTGGTCATCGAGGTGACGCGCAACAGCGTTGCCGACGTCACGAAAAGGCTGGGCGAAGCGCTGGCAGCCGAGAGCGATCCTGCAGTGGCCGTCCATCACATCTACCAGTCGGTCGGGCGCATGCTGGAGGACAATGATTTTTCGCTGGGTTGCCCCATCGCGCCGGTGGTGCTGGATTCACCCACCGATGTGCCGGAACTGGCGGAACTCTGCCGATCGGCTTTCGAGCAATGGATCGGCTTGCTGCGACAGGCCTTTGTCAGGGCAGGAGTGCCCGAACGCCGGGCGCATGCCCTGGCACTGCTGGTCGAATCCTCGCTGGAAGGGCTGATGGTGATTGCGAGGGCCACCCGCGGTCGTGGCCCGGTGCTGGTGGTGGCCGACGAGGTGGCGGCGCTTGTCGAGCAGGCGGTGCTTGCAGGCAAGGTTGCGCGGCAGGCGGACAGCGCCGCCTAACCATCCGCTTTCCAAAACAAAAAGGGCGCCTCTCGGCGCCCTTTCCGTATGCATAAGCCGGATAGCTTGGATTAGAAATCCATGCCGCCCATGCCGCCCATGCCGCCGCCGCCCATGCCGCCAGGCATGCCGCCGCCGGCCGACTCCTTCTTGGGAGCCTCCGCGATCATGGCTTCGGTGGTGACGAGCAGGCCGGCGACCGAGGCCGCGTCCTGGAGAGCGGTGCGAACGACCTTGACCGGGTCGACGATGCCCATGGCGATCATGTCGCCATACTCGCCGGTCTGGGCGTTGTAGCCGTAGGTCGCGCCCTTGTTGTCGAGGATCTTGCCGGCAACGATCGAAGCTTCAGCACCTGCGTTCGAAGCGATCTGACGGGCCGGAGCCTGCAGTGCACGACGTACGATGTTGATGCCGGCAGCCTGGTCGGCATTGACGCCGGTGACCTTGATGTTGGCCGAAGCGCGCAGCAGTGCGACGCCGCCGCCTGCAACGATGCCTTCTTCCACGGCCGCGCGGGTCGCGTTGAGGGCGTCATCGACGCGGTCCTTCTTTTCCTTGACTTCGACTTCCGTCGCGCCGCCGACACGGATCACCGCAACGCCGCCCGCCAGCTTGGCGAGACGTTCCTGCAGCTTCTCCTTGTCGTAGTCCGACGTGGTCTCTTCGATCTGCTGCTTGATCTGGGCAACGCGGCCCTGGATCTCGGCCTTCTTGCCGGCGCCGTCGACGATGGTGGTGTTCTCCTTGGAGATCGACACCTTCTTGGCGCGGCCGAGCATGTTGAGGCCGACGTTCTCGAGCTTGATGCCGAGGTCTTCCGAGATGACCTGGCCACCGGTGAGGATGGCGATGTCTTCCAGCATGGCCTTGCGGCGATCACCGAAGCCCGGCGCCTTGACGGCGGCGATCTTAAGGCCGCCACGCAGCTTGTTGACGACCAGCGTGGCCAGAGCCTCGCCTTCGACGTCTTCCGAGATGATGAGCAGCGGCTTGGAGGTCTGCACGACGGCTTCGAGAACCGGCAGCATGGCCTGGAGGTTGGAGAGCTTCTTCTCGTGCAGGAGGATGTAGACGTCCTCGAGCTCGGCAACCATCTTGTCGGCGTTGGTGACGAAGTAGGGCGAGAGATAGCCGCGGTCGAACTGCATGCCTTCGACGACTTCCAGCTCGGTCTCGGCGGTCTTGGCTTCTTCAACCGTGATGACCCCTTCATTGCCGACCTTCTGCATCGCTTCGGCGATCATGGCGCCGACCGACTCGTCGCCATTGGCCGAGATCGTGCCGACCTGGGCAACTTCCTCGGAGGTCTTGATCTTCTTGGCAGCCTTGCCGAGAGCCGCGACGACTTCGGTCACGGCCAGGTCGATGCCGCGCTTCAGGTCCATCGGGTTCATGCCGGCGGCAACCGCCTTGTGGCCTTCCTGGACGATCGACTGCGCGAGGACGGTCGCGGTCGTGGTGCCGTCGCCGGCGATGTCGTTGGTCTTCGAAGCAACTTCGCGGACCATCTGCGCGCCCATGTTCTCGAACTTGTCTTCAAGCTCGATTTCCTTCGCGACGGTGACGCCATCCTTGGTGATGCGCGGTGCGCCGAACGACTTGTCGATGACGACGTTGCGGCCCTTGGGGCCGAGCGTGACCTTCACCGCGTCGGCGAGGATGTTGACGCCGCGCAGCATGCGCTCGCGGGCGTCGCGGGAGAATTTTACGTCTTTAGCAGCCATTTTTTAGCTCCTGGCAGGGGGCTTGCGATCAAGCCCGAAATTAGTTGACGGTGAGGCCGATAATCAGCCGATGATGCCCATAATGTCGGATTCCTTCATGATCAGAAGGTCTTCGCCATTGAGCTTGACTTCGGTGCCCGACCACTTGCCGAACAGGATGCGGTCGCCGGCCTTGACGTCCAGCGGGACCAGCTTGCCGGCTTCGTCACGAGCGCCGGAGCCGACAGCGATGATCTCGCCTTCCTGCGGCTTTTCCTTTGCCGTATCCGGGATGATGATCCCGCCGGCGGTCTTGGATTCGGATTCGACCCGGCGTACGACCACGCGGTCATGAAGCGGGCGGAACTTCGACTTTGCCATTTTTTCTTCCTCGAATGAGAACGGTGAGAGCTGTTCCTCGATCCGGCGGTGCCGGATGTGCGTTAGCACTCACCTGGGGAGAGTGCTAACGTCGCGCTGAAATAAGCTCGTGGCTTTCGAGAGTCAAGGCGAACGGTGAGCACAATTGTGCCAATTGGAGCCGTGCCGCGATCCGACGGCAGACCCTACCGGCGCCGCGGCGATTTAAGCACCAGAAGCGGACAGCGTTCAGCCAGCCCATAGGTCCCTGTCGGCGCGAGGCGGACACTGTCAAAAAACCGGCTCGCCTCTTCGACCAGCGTCGCCGCCGGGGCGAAACTGTAGACAGTCTGCGAATTCGCATAGACATCGATGGTGCCGATGACCGGCATCTCCCATCCGGTCGTCGCGGCAAGGGCCTCCCGGTCGGCAAACAGCGCATCGAAGGCGTCGAGGATCGCCCGCACCGGAATGGCGCGGTCGGGATCGCCGCCGGCACAAGCCATGGCAATGCGCCATTTGAGTTCGTGGAAGGTCGCGACACCACCGGACAGCGTCAGCGCCCGGACCTCCTGCAGATCCTCCGGCACCTGAGGGCTTGCATAGGCGCGCAATGCAGCCCGCCCATCGGACTTCAGCACACGCGCGATCTCGGCAAGCAGCGCCTGCCGTGCAACCGAGGAGTCCAGCGCCGACAGGCAGCCGTCGCCGATCACCGCCCCGGCGCTTTCGTCGCCCAGCGGCAACTCCAGCCAGTTGCCGATCACCGCCTTGCGTGAGGCGGTATCGCCCGGCCAGATGCCCGATATCATGGCAGTGGACTCGTCGATCGCGAGCATGGTCCTTCCGAGGCCGGCAAGCTCCGGCGTGACCCCGAGCAGCACCACATCGACTGATTGCAGGCTAAGT
Source organism: Mesorhizobium sp. M0037 (assembly GCF_040323635.1). Lineage (NCBI taxonomy): Bacteria > Pseudomonadati > Pseudomonadota > Alphaproteobacteria > Hyphomicrobiales > Phyllobacteriaceae > Mesorhizobium > Mesorhizobium sp. M0037. Next base: position 110,038 of record NZ_JAMYVB010000001.1, read on the forward strand.
TCGCGCTCATAGGCGGCGACAGCTTCCGGGGGCGGACACAGCGGCGACCCGAGAAGCCGCCAATGACGGCGAATTGCGTCCCAATGCTCAGTCATGCGGAACGGTTTGGGGAAAGGCTGGACATATTTCCTTCCAGGCTGTTGGTTGCCTTGCGAGTTACCTCATGCAGGAAAGGCCATGGCCCGCATTGCCGTCATAACGCATGAATTTGACCGCTTCCAGAGCCGGCGGGGCCTCCTGCTGCGCCAGGACAGCCCCTACATGCTGTTCGACGTCCTGGCGGAGCTGAAACGGCGCGGTCACTCCGTGCAGATCATGCGTGGACCCTCGGCAAGTCATAACGCCGATATTGCCGTCCTGCATGTCGACGCGACAGTGACGCCATCGGACTATGTCGACTACGCGCGCGGATTTCCGATTTGTCTCAATCTTGGTGCAACCGACATTTCCAAGCGCCGCATCAGCGGTGCTATCCTCGAGGAGGGTGCCAACTGGAGCGGCCAGGTCATCGTCAAGAGCAACCTCAATCATTGGGGGACGCCCGAGGAGCAGCTCAACCGAAAATCCGTTCGCGCCGGCAAGGCAGTGCCTTTCCCGGGCGCGCAGACCTTCGACCGTTATCAGGTGCATGCCTCGCTGGCCGATGTGGCGCCGGAGATTTTCAGGCGTGCCGACCTAATCGTGGAAAAATTCATTCCCGAAATCGAGCCCGACGGGTTTGCGGCGCGGTTCTGGATATTCTGCGGCGATCGGGAGCGCTGCACCCGCTATGTCTCGCCGCAGCGCCTGGTCAAGGGCGACGACACCATCCGCCGGGAGCCGGTTGCGGTTCCCGACGAATTGCGCGCCTTGCGTCGGAAGCTGGGCTTCGACTATGGCAAATTCGACTTTGTCGTGCATGAGGGCAGGGCCGTGCTGCTCGATGCCAACAAGACCCCGGGTCGCGCCAGAAACCTGTCGAAGATCGTTGCCGCCGGCACCGCCAACCTGGCCGACGGCTTCGAAAACCTCATCCACCAGACCGGACGGGGTCGAATCGGGCGCTAGAGAAACAGTCCCAACTGCGTATGGATGATCGACCGGTAGTCCTCGATGGTGTGGCGGCTTTCCTCCTGGTCCTGGGTCAGCGCCATGCGCACGACGCCGCCGGCCAGCTGGAAGATCAGGAAAACCATACGGCCGAACTCATTGCGTCGCTCTGGCGCGAGAAAGGGGCCGACATGGTCGCAGAACATCGTCGCCTGGCGCCGGGTTTCGGCGATGTCGAGATTCTTCAGCGCCTTGTCAGCCTGGATGGCGTTTTGCAGGTCCTGAATGGCGGGGTCGCCGGCGACGCGCTCATAGTAGTCGTCGAGCAGCCGGTCGGCCGCAGCGATAACGTCGCTCAGCCCGCCGACGTCGGCAACGATCGCGGCAAGCCGGGCGCGGCTCACTTCGGAGAATCGCTCGTAGAGCATCGCCAGGATCGCCGACTTGTTGGGGAAGTAATGATAGACGGTGGCGATCGGCCCGCCGGCCTGTGCGCCGACTTCCTTCATGGTGACGGCGTCGATGCCTTTCTCGCCGATCAGCCGCATGGTCGTCGACAGGATGGCGTCGATGCGCTCGCGGCTGCGCTCCTGTTTGGGCCTGCGCCTCGGTTCGGTCGTCATCTGCACTGCTTCGTTCATGCCGCCATCCTCTCGATCGCCCAGACCATTCGATCGCCAAGACCATCCCCAGCCTTGTTGGTGCCAAGTCCCGCTACTGATTGACAAACGAATATGATCGAGTATCAGTTTCTAAATGCTGACAGACTGTCAGTTTTTTCGCCGTCAGGCAAGGACGTTGGGAGACGACCGTGACTTCTGCTGGTAACGCGGATGCCGGGAACGGCGACTGGCTGGTCGGCAACCCCACTGGGGCGCAACTCGCCTCGGCATTGTGGATCGGCTCGGTCGGCCTGCTGATTCTCGGGCTGCAGCCGGTGCTTCTCGGCGCGCTCTACACCGAAGGGCATGTCAGCGGTGACGAACTCGCGCTGGTCGCCACGGCGGAGATGATCGCCATCGGCATCGGATCGGCGGCCATCGCCATGATGCTGTCCGCCGACAATATGCGCTTGAAAAGTGCCGTCCTTCTGCTCTTGCTGGCGCTGGCGAACGGGGCGACCGCCTATGCGCTGACCTCGACCTCGCTGATTGCCGCCCGCGCGGTGGCGGGCCTCGCCGAGGGTGGGCTGGTGGCGGTCGCCACGGAACTGATCGCCCGTTCACGCCGGGCCGAGCGCATCGGCGGCTTCTTCGTCACCCTTCAGACCCTGGCGCAATGCGCCCTTGCCCTGCTGCTGGCGCTTTACGTCATCCCGGCCGCCGGATCGGCGGGCGGCTTCATCGTTCTTGCCGTCGTCTGCATCGCCTCGGTGGCCGTCGCCTTCGTCGTCCCGGATAGCTATGCCGACCTGCCCAAGGAGGAACAGTTCAGCAATGTGCTGACCGTTCCTTCGCTTGCCGCTTTGCTGTGCGTCTTCTGCTACTTCATGTTCTTCGGCTCAGTCTGGGCGTTTCTCGAGCCGCTTGGCGCACAATACGGCATCGATGGCCGCAGCGTCGGCCTGATCGTCTCGGCCAGCCTCGCATTGCAGGTGCTGGGCGCAATGACGGCTACCGTCTTCGAGGCGCGTATCGACTACCGCTTCGCCATCGTGGCGATCGGCGTGGTCGCCGTCGCCAGTTCCGTGGTGCTCGCCGGCAGCCCCGGCCTGACGGTTTTCTGGGTCGCGGCCTTGATCATGGGCTTCATTCTTCTGTTCATCGTGCCCTATCAGATCCGGCTGGCGATCACCGCCGACGAGACGCGCACGGCCGTGCTTCTGGTGCCGGCGGCCCAGCTTTTCGGTCTGGCGATCGGCCCGGTCGCGGCATCGCTGCTGATCGACGGCAAGGATTTTCGGCCGGTGCCAGAATTTGCCGCCGCCAGTGCTGCGGCCAGCGTCGTGCTGCTCGGCCTGTTCGTCCTGATCGCACGGCGCCGCCGCGCCATCGCCTGAGACACGACCGGGGGAGCATCTCCTCGATACTTGACTAAGTCAAATAAATGACCGATCGTTGATGGGCAGGAGGCTTCGCATGACGATCCATCATCAACCCGGCAAGGAACGCATCGACGCGGTGCGGGCTTTCAACCGCTTCTACACCCGCCAGATAGGTCTGCTCGACGAAGGCCTGCTGAAAAGCGCCTTCTCGCTGACCGAGGCGCGGGTGCTCTCCGAACTGGCGCATCGCGATGGCCTGACCGCCAGCGATCTCATCCGCGATCTCGGCCTCGACGCCGGTTATGTCAGCCGGCTCCTGAAGAAGTTCGAGCACCTGCAGCTGATTGCGCGCGCGCCGCTGGCGTCGGATGCGCGGCAGTCGTCGATCACGCTGACGCCGGTGGGGCGGCAGGCCTTCGCGCCGCTGAACCGGGCTTCGCACGACCAGGTCGCCGCCTTGCTGGCGCGGCTTCCCGCTGCCGAACAGGACCGGCTGGCCAAGGCCATGCAGACGGTGCAGCAGCTCCTCGGCGAGGACGCCGAGCCCAAAGTCCCCTACATGGTGCGGCACTTGCAGGTCGGCGATATCGGCTGGATCGTCCGGCGTCAGGGTATGCTCTACGCGCAGGAATATGGCTGGGACGAAACCTATGAGGCGCTGGTCGCCGAAATCCTCGGCGCCTTCGTAAAATCCTTCGATCCAGAATGGGAACGCAGCTGGATTGCCGAACGGCAAGGGGAGGTGGTCGGCTCGGTCTTCGTCGTGCGCAAATCCGACGAGGTGGCGAAGCTGCGCCTGCTCTATGTCGAACCATCGGCGCGCGGCCTCGGCATCGGCAAGCGGCTGGTTCAGGAGTGCATCGGCTTTGCTCGCGCCAAGGGCTACAAGACGCTGACCCTGTGGACCAACGACATCCTGACCGCCGCCCGCCACATCTACGAGAGTGCCGGCTTCAGGCTGGTAGACGAAGAGCGCCATCACGCCTTCGGCAAGGATCTGGTCGGCCAGAACTGGAACCTGGAGCTGTAGCGCCTTTTCACCTTCTCCCCTTATGGAAGAAGGCAAGATCGCGCGCAAACGCTCTCACACTCTAACCGGAATCCATATCTCCAGCCCGCCATTGCCACTGCGCGGATCGAACTCCGGGCCGTAGCGTTCGAATTCGGGGCCGTCGGCTATATCGTGCCCCGAGGCCGGCAGCCATTTGTTCCAGATCGTGTTGACGGTGCGGCGGATGGTGGAGATGTGCTCGGCATGGGTGAACACGGCGTATTTCTGCGCCGGCACCCGCACCCGCGAAAGCTCCTTCGGCAGGTCCGAGAAATCAAGCACTTCGACGCCGGCGATGTAATCGAAATTGCCGGCATCGTCGCCGTTGACGCAGACGCCGTAGGCGACGTCGCCGGTCTCACCCGGAATGTTGCCGATATAGGGCCCGAAGCGCTGCCACTGCATCGGAATGGCCGCGCTGGTTTCGCAGCTGTAGCGCCCGCCGAGGCCGGCAATGAGGAAGGGACGGCCGGTCTCGAAGCGCGGCGGCGGCAGTGAGGCGAGGAAGGACTGGTCCATCAGGATCGGCTCCACGAGATCGAGATTGCTGAGGCTGCCCTGCGCGCGCACCAGTTCCGGCGTCGTGCCGAACTGGTCGCGGAAGGCGCGGGTGAAGGCTTCGTGCGAGGCGTAGCCGGCCTCGAGCGCGACCGCGAGGATGTCGGGCGCGCCGGAGGCCAGCTTGCGCGCCGCTTCGGTCAGCCGGCGCGCGCGCATATAGCCCATCACCGAACGGCCGGTGGCGGCGCCAAAGGCGCGCGTCACATGAAAGCGCGAGACGCCGCTGCTTTGCGCGACATCTTCAAGCGAGATCGCTTCCGGCAGATGGCTCTCGACAAACCACAGCGCTTTCTCGGTCGGGTTCATAGGTCTCCTCGCATTTGGCGGCACATTTTGTCGGCTTTTTGCGAGGCCAGTTTGATCGAAATTGCGCCTGTCGTAAATCGAAGGGCGCTGGTCGACTGTGGCAGGTCACCATCGTGGAAAGCCGCTGCTGGGCGGCCTCGGCCTGGCTCGCCGGGACAATATCCGGGCGCGCTGGGTGCGGGCACCATCCTTGCCTATGCCCTGTGGAACCAGCGCCGGCTCGATGCCTTCCCCGCCGGCGAAAATGCCGCCGAAAGCCTAGGTGTGCCGGTGGCGAGGACGCGCAAGACGACCTTTCTCCTCGCGGCGTTCTCAACGGCAATTCACGTCTCGGTCGGGAGGTCATCCGCAACCGTCATTGCCTGTGCCGTGACCGCATCTGCATGGCTGCCATCCCTCTTTTTCGGCTCTGGCGCAATGCGGCGCCTTGAATGGTAAGCACGCTTATAATATATACCGCTCATGGTTTCCGACGGCATAGATAGATTGGGCTTTTTGATCCACGACGTGCAGCGCCTTATGCGCAAGCGCTTCGAGGCGCGCGCCAGCGGTCTTGGCCTTTCCTCGGCACAATGGCGGCTTCTGGTTCGCGTCGCCAAGGAGGCCGGCGTCGCCCAGGCTCGCCTCGCCGAACTTCTCGAAATCGAGCCGATCAGCGTTTCACGCCTCGTCGACCGGATGGAGGAGGGCGGCTGGATCGAACGGCGCTCCGATGCAACTGACCGGCGCGTGCGCATGATCTTCCCGACAGCCAAGGCGAACGCGGCCTATGCCGAGGTCAAAAGCCTTGCCGGCGAAGTTTATGAGGAATCGCTGGTCGGCGTTTCGCCGGACGACCGCCGCGTCCTGATCCGGGCGCTGGACACCATCGTGCAAAACCTGGCGGACGGCGAGACGTCGTCCTTGAAGAGTACGGAAGGGGCAGCAGCATGAACGCGGCAGCCAAACTAGACGAGAATGTTACCAAGATCGAGACGCCGGCACAGCCGGCTGCCGAAGCGCCTGCACAGCCGGCTGCCGAAGCGCCTGCACAGCCGGCCGCAGCACCTGTCGCGGTGGCTCCCCCGGTTCAACCCGCTCCGGCTCCGGTCAAGAAGCGCCGCATCGGCCGCTTGCTGCTGATGGTCGCCCTGCCGGCCGCGCTGGCCATTGGTGGCGGTTATGTCTGGGTGACCGGCGGCCGCTATCAGGAAACAGAGAACGCCAATTTGCAGCAGGCCAAGGTGTCGATCGCCTCGGACACGGCCGGCCGCATCGTTCAGGTCGGCATCTCGGACAATCAGCAGGTCAAGCAGGGCGATGTGCTGTTTGCCGTCGACCCCGAGCCCTACCGGATCGCGTTAGCCCAGGCCGACGCGGCGGTCGCAGTCGCACGCGTCGGAATCGAACAGCTGCGCGCCGCCTACAGCCAGGCACTGGCGCAGGAAAAGTCCGATGCCAGCCAGGTCGACTACGCGCAGTCGCAGTATGACCGCGCCGCCGACCTTGCCCAGAAGGGCATCAACGCCAAATCGTCGCTGGACGAGGCCAAGAACGATCTCGACAAGGCCAGGCAGCAACTGGCCGTTGCCGAGCAAGGCATCATCAGCGCCAAGGCGGCTCTCGCCGGCAATCCCGATATCGAGACCGACAAGCATCCGACGGTGATGGCCGCACTCGCCGCGCGCGACAAGGCCGCCTACGATCTGGCGCAGACCACGGTCAAGGCGCCGGCCGACGGCGTCATCAGCCAGGCCTCCTCGTTCAAGGTCGGCCAGTATGTCGGTTCCGGCACGCCGCTGTTTGCGTTGGTCGAGACCGGCGACACCTGGATCGATGCCAATTTCAAGGAAACCCAGCTTACCCACATGAAGCCTGGCCAGAAGGCCGAGATCGTCGTCGACACCTATCCGGGCAGAACTTTCGAGGCCACCGTCAAGGCGATCGGCGCCGGCACCGGCGCGGAGTTTTCGCTGCTGCCAGCTCAAAACGCCACCGGCAACTGGGTCAAGGTCACGCAGCGCATTCCGGTGCGCCTGGAGCTGACCGATGCCGACGCCAAAATGGCGCTGCGCACCGGCATGAGCGCCTCGGTTACGGTGGATACCGGCGTTGCTCGCGGGTTCCCCACTATCTTCGGCCACGCCACCGCAGGCGAAGCACAATAGACTGTGAATGGACCGTGATCTCGAAAAGCAGGATCACGGCCCGGCAGAACGCCCGCCGCAGGCGAGGTGAAGTTGAGATGACAGGATCGGTCCGACGGCAGGTTGAACGAGGGGTGGATTGGACCGGGCCGCATCGCGGCCTGCCCAGAACCTGGACCATCTCGGCGCCCATCCTTCGGACCTTGGATTTCCGGGCGGCAAGCGCCTGATGTGTCGAGACCTTCGATCGATGTAACCCCCACATCGATAGATCGCGTCCCACCGCGATGAGGGTCTCTTCACCAGAGAAGGCCTCGCCGCCCGGAAACCTAGTGTATACGTTTTTGTTACCTGTCGGAAGTTCCGCATCATGACCACACCAGAACCTTTCAAGGAAGTGCCGCATCGCGGCCTGATCACCGTGGCGCTGATGCTGGCGACGGTCATGCAGGCGCTCGACACCACGATCGCCAATGTCGCGCTGCCGACCATGACCGGCGACCTCGGCGCGTCGCCCGACAACATCAACTGGGTGTTGACCTCCTACATCGTTGCCGCCGCGATCATGACGCCGGTGACCGGCTGGCTGGCCGACCGCTTCGGCCGCAAGGAACTGTTCCTGGCGGCGGTTGTCGGCTTCACCGTGTTCTCGATGCTGTGCGGCATTGCCTGGAGCCTGGAGAGCATTGTGTTCTTCCGGCTGATGCAGGGCGTGTTCGGCGCAGCCATCGTGCCGCTGTCGCAGACTTTCCTGCTCGACATCAACCCCAGGGAACGCCACGGCCAGGCGATGGCCATCTGGGGCGCCGGCATCATGCTGGGGCCGATCCTGGGTCCGACGCTGGGCGGTTGGTTGACCGAGAATTTCAACTGGCGCTGGGTGTTCTTCATCAATTTGCCGGTCGGCATCATCGCCTTCCTCGGCATGGCAGCCTATTTGCCGGTCGTTGCCCGGCGGATCCGCAGCTTCGATTTCTTCGGTTTCGCCATGATTTCGCTCGGCGTCGGCGCACTGCAGCTGCTGCTCGACCGCGGCGGCGAGGTCGACTGGTTTTCCTCGGTCGAAATCTGGATCGAGCTTGCTCTTTCGATCACCGGCTTCTGGGTGTTCATCATCCACACACTGACGGCGGAACGGCCTTTCATCGACCCCAAGATCTTCCTCGACCGCAATTTCGTCACCGGTCTGGCCTTCATCTTCGTCATGGGCGTGCTGATCCTGGCCTCGATGTCGCTGCTGCCGCCGATGCTGTCGACCATCTTCGGCTATCCGACCGTCACCATCGGCGTCGTCCTGGGGCCGCGCGGTGTCGGCACGATGATTTCGATGCTTGTCGTTGGACGGCTCATGAGCAGGATCGACGCCCGCATCCTCGTCGTCATCGGCTTTCTGCTCACCGCGCAGTCGCTCTACACCATGTCCTCCTTCACGCCGCAGATGGACAATTGGCTGATCCTCAGCTCCGGCGTCATCCAGGGCCTGGGCATGGGCATGGTGTTCGTGCCGCTGTCCACGGTGGCCTTCGCTACGCTCGACGTGCGCTTCCGCACCGACGCCACGGCCCTGTTCAGCCTGGTTCGAAATCTCGGTTCGTCGATCGGTGTGTCGGTGGTGACGGTTCTCATGGTGCGCAACACGCAGGTCAATCACACCGAACTGTCGGCTTTCATCAACCCGTTCAACCCCAATTTGTGGGCGGCCTCGCCGGCGGCAGCAGGCGGCGATCCGACGGCACTTTCGCAGGTGGACCGCATGGTCAACATCCAGGCGATGATGATCTCCTACGTCAACGACTTCAAACTGCTGATGGTGATGACGCTGGTTGCCATTCCGTTTGTCTTCCTGCTGCGCAAGCCGAAGACCGCTCCGGCCGGCGCGGCAGCTCCTGCCGCGCATATGGATTGAGGCGGGCGCCGGTAGCGCTGGCAGCAAGCTGGTTGCCCCTGATGATTTGTTGCTCGGATGATCGTCAAAACCCGCGTGTGCAAAAGAATATCGATAATGAGCCGTTGGAAGTTGATTTGAAATGACATTTGCACCTTTGGTATCTGGTTGCTGACGCCTCCAATTCCGTTACAGTTCATCTTGAATTAGCACATCTGTAACATTGTCAGTCGACTTTCGTCTGGCACGACAGAGGCCCTTTCTTGTTTCAGGTGCCAAACCGGAGGAGGTCTGTTTGGTCACGAAGTCATCCAGAAGATCCGTCGGGGCGCGCGGGCCGGTGGGCGTAGCCGCATTGGCAAGACTGGCTGACGTTTCCTACGATACGCTCGAGGGAGAACTTCGCACGACCATTGCGGGTCTCGAAGGGCAGACCCTGCGCTTCGAGACTGCGATCGAGAATATTTCGCAAGGCATCTGCTTTTTCGATGCCGATGAACGGCTGATCCTGAGCAACCGGCGCTATGCGGAAATCTACCGCATTGCGCCCGAGGAATTGCGGCCTGGCGTGACACTGAGCGAAATAGTCGAACGCCGCGTCGCCGCCGGCACCGCGGCGACGGCTGCCGACACCTATCTCGCAACGGCTCGCTCGATCAATTCGGGCAAGGCTTCGCGGCTGTGGACCGCCAAACTTGTCGATGGTCGCACAATCCAGATCCGTAACCAGCCCATGCCCGATGGCAGTTGGATCGCCACGCATGAGGACATCACTGAACTCCTCGCCAATCGGCAGATCGTCGACGAGCGCATTTCGCTGCAGGCGCTGATCGACTGGGTGCCCGATTATCTCTGGGTCAAGGATACGCAAAGCCGTTTCGTCGTGGTCAACAGCGCCCTTGCGACCGATAGCGGCCGCAACAAGACCAGCGACATGATCGGTTTGACCGATTTTGATCTCCACCCCCCGGAAGTTGCGCGGAAATTTCGCCTGGTCGAGCAGCGCCTGCTCAAGAGCGGACAACCAATGATCGACGCGGAAGAGTTTGTCGTCGATGCGTCGGGGAACGGCAAATGGCTTTCGTCGACGAAGGTGCCGTTGCGCAATCGCCAAAATGAAATCTTCGGCCTGGTTGGCATCGCCCACGACATCACCGCCCGCAAGCAGGCGGATGTCCTTCGCAGCGGGCAGGCGCAGATCCTCGAAATGATTGCCACGAGCGCGCCGCTGGAGGACGTGCTCGACCGCCTCATGCGCTTCGTCGAGGCTCAGTTGAAGGGGATATTCGGTTCCGTCCTGCTGCTCGACAAGGACGGCATTCATTTGCGTCACGGTGCGGCGCCGGGCCTGGCGAAAGCCTATACGAGCGCCATCGATGGGGCGGCCATCGGTCCCAAGGTGGGATCCTGCGGAACCGCCATCTACCGGCGGGAACCGGTCATTGTTACCGATATTCTGCAGGATCCGCTTTGGGACGATTACCGCGAACTGGCGGCACCCCATGGCTATCGTTCGTGCTGGTCAACCCCGATCCTGTCGCATCGGGGCGTCGTGTTGGGCGCCTTTGCCATGTATTCGATGACCGTGCGCGAACCCACCCATGCCGAGACCCGCCTGATCGAATTCACCACACACATTGCCGGCATCGCGATCGAGCGCAAACTGGCGGAAGAACAGATCCACTTCATGGCCAACCATGATGCGCTGACCGGCCTGCCCAATCGCGCTTTGCTGGAGGATCGGCTTTCCCAGGCGGTCCTCTACGCGCAGCGATACAATCGCTGGATGACGGTGGTGTTCATCGATCTCGACAATTTCAAACTGGTGAACGATACGTTTGGCCACAATGCCGGCGACGAACTCCTCAAGACCGTCGCCAGCCGTTTGGTTGGATGCGTGAAGGCCACCGACACCGTCGTGCGGCTTGGCGGCGACGAATTTGTCATCGTCCTGTTCGACCAAACCACCAATGTCGATGTGGTCTCGGAAACCCTGCAGACGATCAGGGATGCGATCGCGGAACCGGTTCTTGTCGGAGAGCATCGGCTGAGAACGACGGCCAGCATCGGCATCGCAAATTACCCGAAGGACGGGACCAGCCCGGATACGCTGTTGGCCAATGCCGACGCCGCCATGTATCGCGCCAAGGAATTCGGCCGCGACAATTTCCAGTTCTATGCCCCGGAGTTCAACTCAACGGCACATGAAAAATTCCTGCTTCAGGAGGAATTGCGAAACGCGCTCGCCCGGTCGGAATTCGCTCTGCATTATCAGCCACAGGTGGATCTGCGATCGGGGCAGGTTTTCGCCGTCGAAGCGCTGGTGCGCTGGAACCACCCGACGCGAGGCCTGGTTTCGCCGGCGATGTTCATCCCGACCGCCGAGGAGACCGGGCTGATCGTGCCGCTCGGCGACTGGATCCTGCACGAAGCCTGCCGGCAGAACAAAGCCTGGCAGCGCGCCGGTCTGTCGCCCGTAACCGTCTGCGTCAACGTGTCGGCGCGGCAGTTCCGGGAGAAGAACCTGATCGACCGCGTCGTCAACGCATTGAAGGAAAGCGGCCTGGAGGCGAGGTATCTCGAGCTCGAAGTGACGGAAAGCCTGATCATGCAGGATTTCGAGCTGGCGGTCGCAACGATGAACGGACTGCAAAAGCTCGGCGTGCAGATATCGATCGACGATTTCGGAACAGGCTATTCCAGTCTCAGCGCCCTCAAGACGTTTCCGGTGGCGCGGCTGAAGATCGACAAGTCCTTCATCAACGATCTCGCGACCGACGAGAACGATCAGGCGGTCACTGGCGCCGTGATTTCCCTGGGGCAGAAGTTGAACCTTCGGGTGCTGGCCGAAGGTGTCGAAACGGAAGACCAGGTCGCCTTCCTGCGCAAGAACAATTGTGACGAGGTGCAGGGCAATTATTTCAGCGAACCCCTGTCGGCTGGGGATATCGGCGAGCTGATCGCGAAAGGCTGACGGCTGGCTCGCGCCGTAACCGCTGGCTGCTATTTTCCGAGCACCAGGCTCCAGTAGCGGATGGCGCTGTCGCGTCCGTCGCGTACATAGGCGAGGCCGAAGCGGCTGAAATCCGGATCGAGCATGTTGCGGCGGTGGCCAGCCGAATGCATCCATATGTCGAACAGTTTCTGCTGGTCGAAGCGGCCCTCGGCGATGTTCTCGGCGGCGGCGCCCCGCACGCCATTGTCCTTCATCCGCGACGCGAAATCCTTTCCCCAGCCCGTCGTGTGGCTCATGCGTTCGCGTGAGGCCATATAGCCGGCCTGCTGCCGAGCGGCCTGCTCGAGCTGGGCGTCCGGCACCAGCGCCGGCAGTCCGGCCGAAGCTCGGATGCCGGCCAGCGTCGCGGTGGCCGAGGACGACACACCGGCGCCTTCGCCGGTCGGCACCGAGACCGTGCTGCAAGCAGCGAGGCCGGCCATGGCTGCAAGGCCGATCAGCAGCAGGCGCCTGTTTGGTTTTGGACTTGCTGCGCCAGAGCGGGTTTGCGCGAGCGGGTGATTGGTGCTGCAGATCATTGTCATGCGAGCTGACTTAGCGGCGATCATGGCTTTTGCCGGGCAGGGCCGCGAAAATCTCAATCGCTGGCCTCCGTGCGGGTTCGGCCGATCGATTCGAATGGGAAGGTCGGCGGCCGATGTAGTCTCGGCGCGTTGCCTCCGATCAGCGTTGCGCGTCGGTCGCCATTTTAAGCGCCAGCCCGGCAAGCACCGTGCCCATCATCCAGCGCTGGATGACCATCCATAGCGGCCGTCCGGCAAGGAAGGTCGCGATCGAACCGGCCGTTACCGCGATGATGGCATTGACGGTCAGGCTGATCGAGATCTGCGTGGCGCCGAGCACCAGAAGCTGCGACAGCACATGGCCCTTGCCCAGCGAGATGAACTGCGGCAGCAGCGACAGATAAAGCACCGCCACCTTGGGGTTGAGGAGATTGGTCATCAGGCCCATCGCGAACAGCTTGCGCGGCCTGTCCTTCGGCAGTTCGCGCACCTGGAATGGTGAGCGCCCGCCGGGTCGCACCGCTTGCCAGGCGAGCCATAGCAGATAGAGCGCGCCGGCAATGCGCAGTGCGTCATAGGCAAACGGCACGGCAAGCAGCAGCGCGGTGATGCCCAGCGCAGCCGATACGACATAGAACAGAAAGCCGGCCGCCACGCCGCCGAGCGAGATCAGCCCGGCCTTGGGGCCTTGCGACAGCGAGCGCGAGATCAGGTAGATCATGTTCGGCCCGGGCGTCAGCACCATGCCCAGGCAGACCAGCGCGAAGGCGAGATGGTTGGCGGTTTCGGGCACGGGCAATCTCCGGGAGGCGGTGACGATACCGAGCACGCGTTTTGACTCACCGCAAGAGCATGATGGCCGGAGACTTTGCGCCAGCGTCGAAAAATGTCGAAAGCGGCGAAGCCGTCAATTTCCCCCGCAAGGGGGAAGATCAGCAGCTTCAACCCTCAGCTCACCACGCGCAGGTTCGAGAGCTCGTTTGCGATTTCCTTGAAATTGTCAGACAGCGTGGCGCCGGTCGCGTTCCAGAACAGTTTTGCAGGCTTGCTCGGGTCGGTCGGATCCTTGCGGAAGCGCGAGTCCGACGAGCACGTCTTCAGTGCCTCCATCGCGCTCTTGTCGCCGGCGTCGGTCGTCGACATGTCGAGCGCCACCGTCATCACCATGATGTTGGCCGCCTTGGCGTTGTTGCACAGCGTCGCCATCTGCTCGTTGAGCGCGGCGGTGTAGTTGCTCGACGAATAGTTGAGCTGGCCGATGGCGCTCGACGTGCCGCCGAACAGGCGGGTGACCGCAGTGCCGTTGTAGCCGACGCCGGTATAGCCATAGCCGGCATAGGTCGACTTGTTGCCGGCGGGGTCGGAACTCACCGTCGAATAGGTGTTCTCGCCGTCGGTGAGCACGATGACCACCTTGTCATTGCCTCGTTCCGTCTCAGGACGTCCTCCTGTGAAAGGCTCCGTGCTGGAGACGGTGCGCCAGCCCCAGGCCATGCCTTCCGGCACATTGGTGTTGCCGTTGGGCGCCATCAGGTCGATTGCTGCCTTGATCTTGGTCAGCCCGGCGGCGTTGGCGACGTCGGTCAGCGGTGTGATCGGCGTGGTGGTGCAGCTGTAATTCGGACCTGCACCCGTCCCCAGCACCGGAGCATTGATCGGCCGTGGCTGGAAATACTTGGCCATGTTGGACTGCCTGGTCTTGCCGGTGGTGCTCGCCGGATCGTCGTTCCACCAGCTGTTGGCTGCGCCATAGGTCTTGGGGGCCACCTCGTCGGGGTCCTGCGTTATGTACCAATGATTGCCGGGCTCATCCGGCGCAAACATCGGCACGAACATGGTCGCGGGATCGCCGACGCCGGTGCCGGTGTTGTTCGGTCCGCCGGAGGCCGGCGCGTCGTTGACATTATAGGGATAGGGCCGCACTTCGACGCAGCCCTGCCAGCTGGCGAACGGTCCGTATGTGTCGTTGTAGTCGTATTCGTTGTGGCTGTCCGAGCATGTATGATTGGCGCGATATTTGTCGCAGACCACGCGTTTGCTGCCGACGATGCGCTCGTGGCTGGTGACCACCTTCATGTCGCGGTAGAGCGAGAAGCGGGTCAGCATCTGCCCCTCCTGCTCACCCCAGCCAGTGCCTTTCTTGTACCAGATGCCGCCGATCTTCTGGGCATATTTGTCGGCTGCGTTAAGCGTGGACCAGGCGAAATTCTCATTGTGGATGGGCGACAGCCCGTAGGCGTCGATCCACGACGCGTTGTCGTTGCTGGCGCCGACATTGACCGAGGCGGCGAACGGCACAAGGCTGAACTGGACCGGCTTGTCGATCTGCTTGATCATCGCGGCCTGCAAGGCAAGCGTGTCGACGAGCTGCTTGGCGGCTTGCTTGAGAAGGTCGATGCGCTTTTGTCCGGCACCCGTGCCCGTGTTCGACATCGACCCCGAATTGTCGAGCACCATGGCCACTTCCAGCGTGTTCTTCAGCCGGACTTGCGAACACACGGAGTAGGTGACGTTTTCCGACGTCCTGCCGATCAGCATCGCCGCTGCCGGCAGGAAATAGGGCTTGTAGACCAGGCTGGCGCACAGCTTGACGATGCCGCCGCCGGTCGTGCTGCTGGGCAGCGTAACGCTGAGCGTCGTGTCGGCGGGATCGACGTCGTTGAGGTTTGCCTTGAAGAAGTCGAGCGCATAGGCCCGCAACTGGTCGTCGGTGGCGCCTTCCACCAGCCGGCGCGCGGTGGCGAAGTTGGCGGCGTCGAGCGCGTTGACCACCCTCTGCTTCTCGCTGACCACGCCGGTGTAGTCGACGGCCATGGCCACGCCGCCCATCAGTGGCACCATCGCCACAACGGTCATCAGAGCGTAATTGCCGCGGCGGTCACGCCAGAAGTCACGCCGGAATGTGCGCCAGAGTTCACGCATGTGATGTAAGCGGCCCCGCCTGCGGATTCTTCAATGCCGCCACAGTTTCACAAAACGTTGAAGGACGGGTTTGGGAAACTGCTCGATTGCGCGGATAGCGCTTCACCAGGCGCTAACCAAATGCGCCAGCTGCCGAACGCAAAACGCCCCGCCGAGGCGGAGCGCCTTGTTCGAAAGATCGCGCCGATCAGCTGACGATGCGCAGGTTCGACAGTTCGTCGGCGATTTCCTTGAAACTTTGCGACAAGGTGGCGCCGGTCGCGTTCCAGTACAGCTTCGCCGGTTTGCTCGGGTCGGTCGGATCCTTGCGGAAGCGCGAATCCGAGGAGCATTTCTTGAGCGCATCTATGGCAGTCTTTTCCGCCGGCTTGGAACTAACAAGGTCGAGCGAGACGGTCATCAAGAGAATGTTCGAATTCTTCGCATTGGCGCAAAGGGTTTGCATCTGCTCGTCAAGCGCGGCCGTGTAGTTGGTCGCCGTATAGGTTGTCTTGGCGACGGTCGTGTTGACGAACAGGCGGGTCGCAGGCTCCACTGGCTTCGGAAAATTAGGGCCGGTGTAGCCATAGGCGGCGTAGGTCGATCCATTCTTGGCGTAGTTGCTGGTCATGTCGTTGCTGGGGCCGATGCTATAGGTGTTTGCGCCGTCGGTCAGGACGATGACCACTTTGTCGTTGCCTCTTTCGGTGTTCGGCCGGCCTTGCGTAAAAGGCTCGTTGCTCGACACCGTCCGCCAGCCCCAGGCCAGCCCTTCCGGCACGTTGGTGTTGCCCGTCGGGGCCATGGCATTGATGGCATCCGTCAGGATTTTCTTGCCATCGGTGGTGGTTATGTCCTGCAACGGCGTGATCGCGGCGGTCGTGCATGCCGAATTGGGTCCATCATCGGCCGCAGCGGCTGCTGCGTCCCAGGGCTTTGTCAGAAAATACTTGCGCATATCCGCCTGGCGCTTGGGGACAGTCAGCGTGTCGGAATAATCGATCCACCAATTGTTGGCGTAACCCCACGTCGATGTGCTGGTGCGAGTTGTGTCGGTCCAGAAATTGCCAGCTTCGTCCGGCGCGAACATCGGCACGAACATGGTGGCGGGCGTCCCAGTGGTCGGCGACGTGTCGTCGTCATTA
This sequence comes from Mesorhizobium sp. M0037, assembly GCF_040323635.1. NCBI lineage: Bacteria > Pseudomonadati > Pseudomonadota > Alphaproteobacteria > Hyphomicrobiales > Phyllobacteriaceae > Mesorhizobium > Mesorhizobium sp. M0037. The sequence goes on from NZ_JAMYVB010000001.1 coordinate 126,545, forward strand.
TAGGGATACGGCCTCGCCTCCACGCAGCCCTTCCAGGCTTCGTATTGGGCGGTCACAGAGGTCTTGCAACTGCCGTTCGAGTTCTTTTTCGTACAGGTCGTGGCCTTCATGTCGTTTGCAAAGAGACTGAACCGCGTCGCCGTGGTATTTTGGCCGTATTGCCCGGTGCCCCAGCCACTGCCGCGCTTCCAGTAAGCACTGCCGACCTTTTCAATGTATTTATTCGAGTCATAACCAGACGACGCGTTCTTGTACATGAACTGCCAATCAAAGTTCTCGTGATGGATTGGCGAAATGCCGGTCGTATCCATCCAGGTTGCGTCCTTGTTGGCTGGGCCAACATTGACCGAGGCGGAAAACGGGACCAGCGAGAACTGCACCGGCCTGGTGACCTGCCTCATTTGTGCGGCCTGGAGCGCCATCGTATTGACAAGCTCGGTAGCGGCCTTCTTGAGCAAATCTATTCGCGGCTGGCCGGTGCCGGAGCCGTTGATGCTCATGGAGCCGGAATTGTCGAGCACGAGAGACACTTCCAGCGTGTTCTTGAGGCGGATCTCGGAGCACGCGGAGGTTTTGGCATCGGTGGACGTTCTTCCGATCAGCATGGCCGCCACCGGCAGGAAATAGGGGTGGAACGTCAAACTGGCGCACAGCTTCAGCGTGCCGCCACCTGCGTTGTTGTTGGGCAGCGTCACCGTCAGGGCCGTATTGGCCGAGCTGACCTTTCCGAGATTGGCTTCGAAGAAATCCTTCGCATAGGCCTTGACTGCCGTGTCGGTCGCCCCGGTGACGATCTGCTGTGCCGTGGCAATCCCAGCGGCATCCAGCGCGTTCAGCATGTTCTGCTTCTGGCGCAGGAGATCGGTGTAGTCGATTGCAAGCGCCAGCGCGCCCATCAAGGGCACCATGGTGATCACTGTCATCAAGGCATAGTTGCCGCGTCTGTCGTTCAGAAATCTGCGGATCATGCCTTCAGCACCCCTGCCAGGACCCAATATCGGTCCGAAGATGCCCACAAAATCGTTAAATTTCAGGTTGCTGAAATGCGTTCAACATAGGCCCATCTTTTCAAGGCTCGTTAACCACTCGGCCCTGGTGATCAGCGGTGCGACATTGTTTCGATCGACCGAAGCTGGGGAAGGGTGGTTCCTGCCTGTTGCAACCTTCGATCAGCCCGTTGCGCAACAGCCTGGCAAGTGCCGAAAAGCTGGTGACAGGATGAAACGCTTCGGTTAATGCGGGGCCGGTTGCGGCGGACCGTCGGCTGCAGCTCTCGCAATGATCGTCACAGCAGGAAAACGGCATGGCGGATTCGCCTGACATCATCGGCTCGCTCGCGGATTTGTCGGGCGCCTACTCGGCCATCCTGTGCGATGTCTGGGGCGTGATCCACAATGGCGAATGGCATTTTCCGGCGGCTGCCGAAGCGCTTGCCGCCGCGCGTGCGGCTAAGGTCCCGGTCGTCCTGATCACCAACTCGCCGCGCCGCAATGCCGATGTGGTGGCGCAGATGAATGCGATCGGCGTTCCCGCCGCCGCCTACGACCGCGTCGTGACCTCAGGCGATGTGACCCGCGACCTTATCGCCGAAGGCCCACGAAAAATCTTCCATATCGGCGCCGACCGCGATTTCACCCTCTATGACGGTCTCGACATCGAGCTCGTCGAGGAGTTCGAGGCCTCCGGCGCGGTCTGCACCGGGCTGTTCGACGACGAGGTGGAAACGCCTGAGGATTACGCCGATCTGCTGCGCCGGCTGCGCGCCAGGAACCTGCCTTTCATCTGCGCCAATCCCGACATCGTGGTCGAACGCGGCGAGCGCATGATCTGGTGCGCCGGCGCCTTGGCGCGCGACTATGCCCAGCTTGGCGGCCGCACGCTGATCGCCGGAAAACCTTATGCGCCGGTCTATGACGTAGCGCTGCGGGAGGTTGCCGTGCTTCTCGGCCGAGACGTCGCGCGCACCGAGGTGCTGGCCATCGGCGACGGCATGATGACCGACGTCAAGGGCGCCGCCGACAACGGCATCGACGTGCTTTACGTCTCGGGCGGCATTCACGCGCGCGACTATGGCGATCCCATGCAGCCGGACCCCGCCAGGCTTGCAGCCTTTCTGCAAAAGCACGGCTACCGGCCGGTCGCCGTCATTCCGAGACTGCGGTAGGGTTGCTGCATGAGCGCAGCTTTCGAACACATTTCAGCAACCGCGCCGCTGCCGCCGCATTTGCGCGGCGGCGTGGTGGCGATCGGCAATTTCGACGGCGTCCATCGCGGCCACCAGGCGGTGCTCGATCGCGCGCTTGCCGAAGCCGGGCGGCGCGGCGTGCCGGCGCTAGTGCTGAGCTTCGAGCCGCATCCGCGCAAGGTGTTCAGGCCCGATATGCCGCTGTTCGTATTGACGCCGCCGCCGATGAAGGCGCGGCTGCTGTCGCATCTGGGCTTTGCCGCACTCGTCGAACAGCCGTTCACGCGCGCCTTTGCCGGCCTGTCGGCCGAGGCTTTCGTGACCGATGTGCTGGAGACGAACCTCGGCATCACCCATGCCGTCACCGGCTTCGATTTTCACTTCGGCAAGGACCGGCAGGGCGGTCCTGCGTTTCTGATGGCGGCAGGCGAGCGCCATGGTTTCGGCGTCACCCTGGTCGACGCCTTTCGCGACGAGGGCGCCGAGGTGGTGTCGTCGAGCCGTATCCGCGAGCTGCTCTGCGAGGGAGAGGTCGCCGAGGCCGCAGGCCTGCTCGGCTACCGCTTCACCGTCGAAAGCGAAGTGATCGGCGGCCAGCAGCTCGGCCGCACGCTCGGCTTCCCGACAGCCAACATGAGGCTTTCGCCGGAAACGACTCTGAAGGAAGGGATTTATGCCGTCCGCTTTCGCCGCGCCGACGGCACGCTCTATGATGGTGTCGCCAGCTTCGGGCGTCGCCCGACTGTCGACGACAATGGCGCGCCGCTGCTCGAAACCTTCGTCTTCGACTTTGCCGGCGATCTCTATGGCGAGATCTGCGACGTATCGCTCTTCGGCTTTTTGCGTCCCGAGGTGAAGTTCGATGGGCTCGATGGGCTGGTGGCACAAATGAAGCGCGACGAGGCGGAGGCGCGCGCGCTGCTGGCCGGCGTCAGGCCGCTTTCGGATCTGGACGGCGCCATCGCTTTTTGAGCCTTCCGGCCGCTTACCTCTTCAAGCCCCTACTTCTTCAACGCCAGTCCGAGAGCGATGAAGCTCCAGCCCTGGAAGATCAGGTCGATGGCCAGGAACAGGCCGAGCACCCACAGGCTGTTGACCGGCCAGCCCATGGCGATGGTCAGCCCCGCCAGCACGCTGATCAGGCCCGCCGCGACGACCCAGCCCCAGCCCTTTTCCGGTCGGTGGCTATAGCCGACCCAGGCCCTGAGCGCGCCTGAAGCGACCAGCGCCACCGCCAGCAGCAAGGTCAGCACCGTCGAGGCCAGCAGCGGATTGTCGAAGGCAAAGAAACCGGCAACGGCATAAAGCAGGCCGCTGAGCAGCCAATAGAAGAAGCGACTCCAGGTCTTCACGCCGAAGGCATGCACGATCTCGATGATGCCGGCCATCAGCATCAGCCAGCCCACGACATAGACCGAGGCGACGGTGGCGATGAACAGATTGCCGAAGGCAATGCCGCCGAAGATGAGCAGCAGCACGCCGAGCGCGACGAACCACCCCCATTTGTCCCGTGTCCGGCCGATCGCATCTTTCAGGGTATCACCGTGCAGGGTCATGGCTGCATCTCCTCGAAATCGCCTGGCACCTTGCCGGGAGGTTAGCCCCGGCTGTAGCGGACGTCCAGCCGATGGCGACGGCTAGCAAACAAACAAAGCGTCGGTGGCTTGAGGCTCGCGCGTACGTGTCAATTTATGGCAGCCCACCCAGTCACAAGGACGAGGACAAGCGTGACGATCGCTCCAGAGACGTAGACGATCGTTCTGACACTGCCACCCTTGGCGGCATTGCCGCCGCGTAGGTAAACCCCCGGGTGAAGCAGGCGTATCGCCACATGAACCCAGACAATGGTCGCCAACGTGGCCGACCCAACGCCAACCATCATGGCCAGCACCGCCGGGACGACAAAAGGCGCCAGCGCCTCGACCGAGTTCATATGCACGCGGTCGATCCTGTAGAGGAGATTGGCGTCGTCGGCCGGGATCACCGGACCGGAAAGCGCTCCGGCAAATCCCTTGGACGAACCCGAGTAAACCGCCAGCGCGACTGACAAAAGACAGAGGATCAGTACACCGAGGATGCTTAGCCAATAGGGTTCCATAATTGTGCTCCTTCAGGTCACCTTGCTGGCAAAAAGATCTTGGAATCGCCTGAGATACAGCGGCCAGCCTTGATCACCGTCAATCCCAAAGCGCACGCCTTCCCAGCCTTCGCCATGACGTTCGAGATTGCGATGCTCGATCTCGACGCAGGTCCGGCTATTCGTCTCCGCCGTAAACCGGACTTCCCACTCGCTGGTCCTGTCCGGATTGGTCTCGATCTGCCATTGAGGGCTGATATCCCAACTCAGAAGCAGTCGGTTCGGCGGCTCGTAGGCCAGCACCCGTGCCCAGCGGCACTCGCTGCCATCCACACCGCGGTCGTAGACGTGACCGCCAACGCGGGGTTCGAAGATCGTCTCCGCGATCGGCACCGCAAGCAGGTTATGCTCTTTGGGTTTGAAACTGCCGAAGTGCTCGGTGAAAACCTTGAAGGCATGCGCGATCGGAGCCTCGACAAGGATGGAGTGCCTCACGGGCGGTTGATGCGTGCTCATTCCTGCTCCTTCAAGGGCTGTTCGACGACCACTTTGTAGGCCGCCAAGGTCTTGCTCCAGAACCGGTCGAGTTCGGCGCGCAGGCTGGCCAAGCCTTCCGGTTCGACCCGGTAGATGCGTTGCTTGCCTAGCCGTGTGTTGGCCACCAGGCCGGCGTCCTTGAGCACCTTCAGGTGCTGCGAGACCGCCGGCCGGGTGACAGGAAGCGCACGAGCCAATTCCCCGACCGAACAGGGTTGTTCGACCAGCAGTTCGAAGATCGTGCGCCTGGTCGGGTCGCCAAGCGCTGTCCATCTGTTCATGTTAGCCTGCACTAACGCGAGTTTAGGCAACCTCGCTATTTCTGTCAACTCGCCACAGGCCCGGCGGCGCCCTGTTCAAACGGGCCACAGCATAAAAAACAGGGTCGCAGTTGCCGCCACTCTACAGATTTTAAGTCAAATTTTACCGAACCGGCGCCATGGCGTTGGCTGCCGGGTGTTTCTCCGTTGGTTTCGCGTATGTGGTGATGATGCGTATTGTCTGGTCGATTCCACTTTTTCTCGCCTCGGCGCTGCTCACTGTGTCCACCGCCAATGCGGGCGAGGGCACCTTCGGCGGGCTGTCCGGAGACTGGTACCTGACGCTTGGCGCCACCGGCATGGTCGCGCCGAAATTCGAGGGCTCCAACAGCTATCTGCTCAGCGCATCGCCAATCATCTCGCTGGGCAAGGCCGGCCCGGCCGCGCGCTTTACCTCGCGCAACGACAACATCTCGCTGGCGCTGGTCGACGATGGCGGCGTTCGCGCCGGCCTGACCGGAAAATTCCTGTTTTCCCGCGACAGCAAGGATGAGCTCAAGGGCCTCGACCCGGTGCGCTGGGGCGGTGAGGTCGGCGGCTTCTTCGAAATCTATCCGACGGACTGGCTGCGCGCCCGCGCCGAACTGCGCCATGGCATTCGTGCCCATGATGGCTTTGTCGCCGACATCGCCGCCGATGCTTTCTACGACGTGACGCCGACTGTCAGAATTTCGGGCGGACCACGCGTGTCCTTTGCCTCGTCGGGCTATTTCGACTCTTATTATGGTGTCAACGCCAAGGAGGCTGCGGCCTCGGGCCTGAGCGAATACCATCCTGGCGGCGGCCTGAAATCGACCGGCCTTGGTGGCGCCATCACCTGGAAGGTGACCGATCCGATGACCGCCAGCCTGTTCGGCGAATATGCGCGCCTGATGGGCCCGGCCGCCGATTCCAGCCTGGTCAAGGAGCGCGGCGACCGTAACCAGTTCACGGTCGGCGTCTCGACCACCTATCGCTTCGACTTCGCGATGTAAGTGAATCGAACAAGAGACGCTTTATTCCTGCGGCTTTCTCGGCTAAAAGCCCGGCAATGACGAGCTTTTCACGCCTTCGCGCGCTGACGATACGAATTACAGGCCCGGTGTTCCGGGCGGCCTGAGCGCCGCCGGAGCCGCCGGGAGTTTTGCGCGCCCCCTCGCGCTTTTCCAATCATGATAGTTCACGCCCGAGCTTTTACGCCCGCCGGGCAATGCATATGGCAGACCAATGACCGACACTGTTGAAACGATCGACTATTCCAAGACGCTTTATCTGCCGCAGACGGATTTCCCGATGCGCGCTGGCTTGCCGGAAAAGGAACCGCTGCTGGTCAAGCGCTGGCAGGACATGGATCTCTACCGCAAGCTGCGCGAAGAGGCCGCAGGCCGCGAGAAATACGTGCTGCATGACGGCCCGCCTTACGCCAACGGCAACATCCATATCGGCCACGCGCTGAACAAGATCCTCAAGGACGTCATCACCCGCTCGTTCCAGATGCGCGGCTATGACTCCAATTACGTGCCCGGCTGGGACTGCCACGGCCTGCCGATCGAATGGAAGATCGAGGAACAGTACCGCGCCAAGGGCAAGAACAAGGACGAGGTGCCGGTCAACGAGTTCCGCAAGGAATGCCGCGACTTCGCCGCGAACTGGATCACGGTGCAGGGCGGCGAGTTCCAGCGGCTCGGCGTCGTTGGCGACTTCAAGAACCCCTATACGACAATGGCTTTCCACTCGGAGTCGCGCATCGCTGGGGAGTTGTTGAAGTTCGCCATGTCCGGCCAGCTCTATCGCGGCTCCAAGCCGGTGATGTGGAGCGTGGTCGAACGCACGGCATTGGCCGAGGCGGAAATCGAGTACCACGACTACGAATCCGATACGATCTGGGTGAAGTTTCCGATCGACGGAGCGCTGAAGTATTTTCCCGAGAAAGAGTATTTAAATCGTGATTTTGCCGATGCTGAGGCAGCGGCAAAATACGCAGAAACTGCATCACAGACCTCAAATCCAAAATTTGCTGAGCATGTGTATGTTGTCATTTGGACAACCACGCCCTGGACGATCCCTGGAAACCGAGCAATCGCGTATTCTGACCGTATTCAGTATGGACTCTATGAGGTAACTAGCGCTCAGAATCAGTTCGGGCCCCAAGTTGGTGAAAAGTTCGTTCTCGCCAAGAAATTGCTTGAGGATTGCAGTCAGAAAGCAAAACTTGAAGTGCGGCTGGTTGGTCACGTAGCAGCTGGAGACCTCGCGGAAATCCACTGCTTCCATCCCTTCAAAGGTCTCGGCGGCGGCTACGAATTCGCCGTGCCGATGCTGGCCGGCGATCATGTCACCGACGACGCCGGCACCGGCTTCGTCCACACCGCGCCCGGCCATGGCCGCGAGGACTTTGATGCCTGGATGGATGCGGCATCGGATTTGCGCGCACGTGGCATCGACCCTGCCATCCCCTTCACTGTAGATGATGCCGGCTTCTTCACCAGGGACGCGCCGGGTTTTGGCCCGGATCGCGAAGGTGGCGCCGCGCGTGTCATCGACGATAACGGCAAGAAGGGCAATGCCAATCAGGCGGTCATCGACGAACTGATCAAGCGCAACGCGCTGTTCGCGCGCGGCCGGCTGAAGCATTCCTACCCGCATTCCTGGCGGTCGAAGAAGCCGATCATCTTCCGCAACACGCCGCAATGGTTCGTCTATATGGACAAGGACCTCGGCGACGGCACGACGTTGCGCAGCCGTGCGCTGAAGGCGATCGACGACACACGCTTCGTGCCGGCGGCCGGCCAGAACCGTATCCGCGCCATGATCGAGGAACGCCCGGATTGGGTCTTGTCACGCCAGCGCGCCTGGGGCGTGCCGATCGCCGTCTTTGCCGATGAGGATGGCAACGTGCTGAAGGACGAAGCCGTCAACCAGCGCATCATGGATGCTTTCGAACAGGAAGGCGCCGACGCCTGGTTCGCTGCCGGCGCCAAGGAGCGTTTCCTCGGCAATCACGATGCCTCCAAATGGAAGCAGGTGATGGACATCCTTGACGTCTGGTTCGATTCGGGCTCGACGCATGTCTTCACGCTGGAAGACCGTCCGGACCTGAAATGGCCGGCCGACGTCTATCTCGAAGGCTCCGACCAGCATCGCGGCTGGTTCCACTCCTCGCTGCTCGAAAGCTGCGGCACCAGGGGCAGGGCACCTTACGACACCGTCGTCACCCATGGCTTCACCATGGATGAGGAGGGGCGAAAGATGTCGAAATCGCTCGGCAACACCGTCGTGCCGCAAGACGTCATCAAGCAGTCCGGCGCCGACATTCTGCGGTTATGGGTGGTGACGACGGATTATTGGGAAGACCAGCGTCTCGGCAAGAACGTGCTGCAGACCAACATCGACGCCTACCGCAAGCTCCGCAACACCATCCGCTGGATGCTGGGCACGCTCGCCCATGACGATGGCGAGGAGGTGCCGCTCGAAAAGATGCCGGAACTGGAGCGGCTGATGCTGCATCGGCTGGCCGAGCTCGATGAGGTCGTGCGCTCGGGCTACGACGCGTTCGAGTTCAAACGCATCACCCGCACTTTGCTCGACTTCATGGTGGTCGAGCTGTCGGCCTTCTATTTCGACATCAGGAAGGACGCGCTCTATTGCGAGGGACCCGCCAGCGTGAAGCGCAAGGCCTCGGTGCAAGTGGTGCGCCACCTCTTCGACTGCCTGGTGAAATGGCTGGCGCCGATGCTGCCCTTCACCACGGAAGAAGCCTGGCTCGACCGTCATCCGGATGCTGTCTCGCTGCATCTCGACCAGTTCCCCGAGATTCCGGCCGACTGGAAGAACGAGGCACTGGCTGAGAAATGGCGCAAGGTGCGGCAGGTTCGCCGCGTCGTCACCGGCGCGCTCGAGATCGCACGCGCTCAGAAGGTCATCGGTGCCTCGCTGGAAGCCGTGCCGGTCGTGACCCTCGACGATGCCGCGCTTGAAGCCGCGATCGCCGATGTCGACATGGCCGAAATGGCGATCACCAGCGATCTCGTCATCGCCCACGGCAAGGCGCCGGAAGGCGCCTTTGCGCTCGACGATGTCAAAGGTGTCGCGGTGGTGGTCGAAAAGGCCGAGGACCGCGGCTTGGTCAAATGCGCGCGTTCGTGGCGCTATACCGCCGATGTCGGGCAGGACGTGGAATTCCCCGACGTGTCTGCCCGCGATGCCGCCGTGCTGCATGAACTCAAGGCTCTGGGACGTTTGTGAGTGCTCAAAGCCGGTGCACAAATGCCACGGCGGGCGGGTGAAAAGCGCCCGCGCGTTGCCCTTAACGAGTGGTTGAGATAAACACGCGAAACTCCGGAAGACAAATTGTCGCCGGAATTCCGTCGCAAGAGCGTGGACGATGGGACCGGGCCTTCGGCCGGTGACGATCGAGAGGCTGTCTAGAGTGGGACTTTTTGGCATGACCAAGAGAACTTATGCGCGCGTTGCGCTGCTGGCGCCGCTTGTCGCGTCCGGCCTCGCTCTGTCCGGTTGCATGGGTTCGCCTACCTACGGCACCGACAAGACGGCTGGCGAGCAGCTTGCCGGAGACCTTTCCGGCGCCTTCGCGATCACGCCCAAGCACAAGGAACAGATCGACTATAGGCCGCGTCCGGAGCTGGTAAAGCCGGCGCCGGGGCAGAAGGAAGTGCTGCCGCCGCCTCAGGAAAGCATCGAGACGGCGAGCACCGATTGGCCCGAATCGCCCGAGCAGCGCCGCGCCCGCCTGCGTGCCGACGCCACTGCCCACCAGGACGACCCGTCCTATCAATCGGGGATCGTCGATGACGTGCAGACCGATCCGGCTTCCGTGAAGAAGGCGCTGGCGGATTCGGGTTCCAGCCACCCGCCGGCCTGGTCGCCGAAGGATTCAGACAAGGGCCGCGCCGCCGAGATCCAGCGCCGCACCGCAGAGCAAAAGCAGGGCGACCCCAACACTCGCAGATATCTGAGCGAGCCGCCTCTGGCCTATCGAGCTGCCTCCGACACGGCGCCGCAGGGCGAACTCGGCGAGGATGAATACAAGAAGGAACGCCGCCTCAAGAAGGAAGCGGCCGCCAAGGGCAAGAGCGGCGGGCTCTTCGACTGGCTGCCCTCCTGGTAGGAACCGTCGCCTTCGGTAGCTGAAGGCTCTACGTTTCGCGTCTTTCCCGAAAGAATTCCCTGAGCAGCAGCGCCGCGTCGGCCTCGGCCATGCCCGGATAGATGTCGGGCTTATGGTGGCAAGTCGGCGAGGCGAAGAAGCGCACGCCGTTGACCACCGCGCCGCCCTTCTCGTCGGCCGCGCCGAAATAGAGCCGGCGCAGCCTGGCGAAGGAAATGGCGCCTGCGCACATGGCGCAGGGTTCCAGCGTCACATAGAGGTCGTGGCCGGTCAGCCGCTCGCTGGAGAGCGTTTGGCAGGCCGCGCGGATGGCCAGCATTTCGGCATGCGCCGTCGGATCGGCAAGTTCGCGGGTGCGGTTACCGGCGGATGCCACCACCGTGTCGCCGCTGGCGATGACGGCGCCAACCGGAACTTCTCCGCGCAAGGCGGCGGCTTGCGCCTCTTTCAGCGCCAGCGCCATGAAATCCGGCCGCTTCACGCGGTTTCCATTCCGATTATCTCCTCGCCACTTGGCGGTGATCCTGTTATGGAGCGCGTCAACCCGAATATCGGAACAGATTTTCGGAAATGATCATGCGCCAAATCAAAGTGCTATAGCGTCCTTTGCGCGTCCGAAAGGATGCGCCACGCTGTAGCAGCGCAACAAGGCAAAGGCCACATGGACGACAACGACAAGAAATCTCCGCGCCACAAAGGCCCGGGCAAAAGCGGCCCTGGAGCCGCGGGGCCGCGCCGCGATGGCGCCGCCGGCAAAAGCGGCAAACCCTCCTTCGGGGCCAAGAAACCCTATTCACCGCGAGGCGCCCGGCCCGCAGCGGCTGAGGGCGAGCGGCCCAAGCGCGATTTCAAAAGTGGCGACCGGCCATTCAGCAAAGGTCCGCGTTCCGAAGGCAAGCCCTTCGAAAAGCGCGAGGGACCGCGCAAGCCATATGCACCGCGCGGTGACCGGCCGATGGCAGCCGAAGGCGAGCGCAAGCCGTATGAAAAGCGCGAAGGGCCGCGCAAACCCTATGCGCCGCGTGGGGATCGCCCTATGGCGGCCGACGGTGAACGCAAGCCGTATGAAAAGCGCGAGGGGCCGCGCAAGCCTTATGCACCGCGCGGCGATCGGCCGGTTGCGGCCGATGGCGAGCGGCCAAAGCGCGATTTCAAGGGCGGCGATCGGCCATTCAGCAAGGGGCCGCGTCCCGAAGGCAAGCCTTTCGAAAAGCGTGAAGGGCCGCGCAAGCCCTACGCACCGCGTGGCGATCGGCCTGCTTCCGCCGAGGGCGAAAAGCGTTTTGACCGGCCAAAGCGCGATTTTGGCGATCGCCCGCAGCGCGACGCCGGAGATCGTCCCAAGCGTGACTTCAGCGATCGCCCCAAGCGCGATTTCGGTGGTGACCGGCCGCAAGCATCTGGCGGCGCCTTCAAGCCGCGCCCCCGTCCGGCAGATGCGGAAGAAGCCGGCGAGCGTATCGCCAAGCGGTTGGCCCGCGCCGGCCTGGCGTCGCGCCGCGACGCCGAAGACCTGATCGCGGCGGGCCGTGTCAAGGTCAACAACCGGGCTTTGACCTCGCCGGCCTTCAACGTCATGCCGGGCGACATCATCCATCTCGACGGCATGGAGATCCCGCCGATCGAGCGCACCCGCCTGTTCCTGTTTCACAAGCCGGCCGGCGTCGTTACCACCAACCGCGACCCCGAGGGCCGCAAGACCGTGTTCGACGTGCTGCCGGCCGAATTGCCGCGGCTGATGACCATCGGCCGCCTCGACATCAACACCGAAGGCCTGCTGCTGCTCACCAATGATGGCGGTCTGTCGCGCGTGCTCGAACTGCCTGCCACTGGCTGGCTGCGCCGTTACCGCGTGCGCGTTCATGGCAAGGTCGAGGAAAGCATGCTCGCAGGCCTGCGTGAAGGCATTGCCGTCGACGGCGTCTTCTACGGCGCCATCGAAGCGACGCTCGACCGTGAGCAAGGCACCAACGCCTGGCTGACGATCGGCCTGCGAGAAGGCAAGAACCGCGAAGTGAAGAACATCCTTGGATCGCTCGGCCTCGACGTGACGCGGCTGATCCGTATCTCCTACGGACCGTTCCAGCTCGACGATCTAGCCGAAGGCCATGTGCTGGAGATCAAGGGCCGCGTCTTGCGCGACCAGCTCGGCGAGCGACTGGTCGAGGAATCCGGCGCCAATTTCGACGCCGAGATCATCAAGCCGTTTTCCAACCAGCCGGTGCGGCGAGAGCGTGACGTGGAGCCGGAACGGCCGAAAGTCACCCGCGAGGGTGACCATCGGCCGATCGGCGAGGGCGGTCTGATCAAGAACCGCAAGCGCCGCGAAGGCAGCCGCGACGAAGCGCTCGGCAAGCTGTCGACCAGTCCCGAAAGGGGCGCGAGGCCTGAAAAGAGCTTTGGCGAACGCGGCCCGAGACCTGAGCGCAGCGAGTTTTCGGACAAGCCGCGCAGCGAGTTTCGCGAAAAGCCGCGCGGCGATTTTGGCGACAAGCCCCGTGGAGGCTTCGGCGACAAGCCGCGCCGCGCCTTTGGTGACAAACCGCGCGGCGGCAAGAAGCCCGAGCGCGAGCAGCGGCCGATCGATCCGCCGGGCCAGCGCAAGGCTAATGTCTGGATGGCGCCGGGCGCGCGTCCGATCGGCAAGGGCAGGGCGGAAGCCGATGCCGCCAAGGCGGCCGAGGCCAAGGCGCGCAAGGCGTCGTTCAAGCCGTCCTATGGCAAGCCGTCCTATGGCAAGCCGGCCTATGGCAAGCCGGGCGGAGCCAAGCCGTTCGGCAAGCCGGGTGGCGAGCGTCCGGATGGCGGTCGGGGCGGCGAGCGGCCACGCAACGGTCCCAAGGGCCCGAGGACCAGATGATGCCGGGACTTAAATGAGATCCGGCCTTAAATGAGACCCGGGCATAAATGAGAATAGTCGGCGGCCAATTTCGCGGGCGTGCGCTGGCGACGCCGCGCGACCATGCCATCCGCCCGACGACCGACCGCGCCCGCGAGGCCGTCTTCAACGTGTTGGCGCACCGCTTTGCCGACAAGCTCGACGGCGCGCGTGTGCTCGACCTTTTCGCCGGCACCGGCGCTCTCGGCCTCGAAGCGCTGTCGCGCGGCGCTTCCTATGGCGTCTTTATCGAAGAATCGGCCGAAGGGCGCGGCCTGATCCGCACCAATGTCGAAGCTTTTGGCCTTACCGGCCGCACCAAGATCTTCCGCCGCGACGCGACCGCCCTGGGTGAGGCCGGTACGCTTGCGGCATTCGGCCTGGTCTTCGCCGATCCGCCCTATGGCAAGGGCCTTGGCGAGCGCGCCCTGCGCTCGGCCAGGGATGGCGGATGGTTGCTGCCCGGCGCGCTCTGCGTGGTCGAGGAAGCCGCCTCGGCGCCCTTCGAGATTGGGCCGGAATTCTCGGTGGTTGATGAACGAAACTACGGCGAGACGGTGATCCGGTTCGTCGAGCTTGCGTAAGGGTGGGGCGACCGGCGCCTTCAAAATGACGCACAATTCACTTTGCCTCCGCGGCTAACCTTGCCTATCGTCGCGCGATAACAACCGGAGCCATCAATGACATTTCATACTGAATGGCTGCGGAGAGCCTTGCTCGCCACCGCGCTGACCATGGCCGGCCCGGCCCTGGCCGCGGATGATGGCAAGGTGGCCAACTTCCTGCTCGACAATGGAATGGAGGTGGTGGTCGTTCCCGATCATCGCGCCCCCATCGTCACCCATATGGTGTGGTACAAGATCGGCAGCGCCGACGAGCCGCCAGGCAAGTCCGGCATAGCGCACTTCTTCGAACACCTGATGTTCAAGGCCACGACCAACCACGCCGCGGGCGAGTTCGACCGCGCCATATCGGCCATCGGCGGCTCCAACAACGCCTTCACCTCATATGACTACACTGCCTTCCACGAGACGGTGGCGCCCTCGGCACTTGGTGAGATGATGAGCTTCGAGGCCGATCGCATGCGCAACCTCATCTTGACCGACGAGGTCATCAAGACCGAGCGCGACGTGATCCTGGAAGAGCGCCGCGCGCGCATCGACAGCAATCCGCAGGCGGTGCTCGACGAAGAGGTCGACGCGACGCTCTGGCAGAACCAGCCCTACCGCATTCCGGTGATCGGCTGGATGCAGGAGATGGAGCAGTTGAACCGCACCGATGCGGTTGCCTTCTATGACAAATACTACCGCCCCAACAATGCGGTGCTGATCGTGGCCGGCGATGTCGAGCCGGAGGTCGTGAAGGCGCTGGCCGAAAAAACCTATGGCAAGGTCGCGCGCGGTCCCGACCTGCCCCCGCGCATCCGCCCGGTCGAGCCGGAGCAGAACACCAAGCGCACGGTGACGCTCACCGATGGGCGCGTTTCGGTGCCGAGCTTTTCGACGCAATGGGTGGTTCCGTCCTACCACACGGCAAAACCCGGCGAGGCCGAGGCGCTCGACCTGCTGGGAGAGATCCTTGGCGGCGGCAGCCGCAGCAGGCTCTACCAGCAACTCGTGGTCAAGCAAGGCATCGCATCGGCGACCGGCGCCTTCTTCCAGGGTACGATGCTCGACGCCACCAATTTCACCGTCTATGGCGCGCCGCGCGGCGACGCCAAGCTGAGCGACGTCGAGGCGGCCGTCGACGCCGAGATCGCCCGCATCGTCAAGGACGGGGCCACCGCCGATGAGCTGGAGAAGGCCAAGGCCCGCTATATCAGGGCCATGATCTTCGCCCGCGACAAGCAGGACGAGATGGCCAATCTCTACGGCGCCGAGCTCGCCACCGGCGGCAACGTCAGGGATATCCAGGAATGGCCGGACCGCATTCGCAAGGTCACCGCCGATGAGATCAAGGCGGTCGCCGCACGCTATCTGCTGCTCGATCGTACGACGACCGGCTATCTCTTGCCGCAGCAACAGGCGGGGAATTGATGATGACGAGATTGAGCGTTAGCGCTGCCCCTCACCTGACTACCGGCATCCTCTCCCCCTATAGTGACAGGGAGAGGGGCGCTGTCATCGTCGATTTCGCCAACCATCAGCGTCGTAAGAAGAGCGCCAGCGTCGCGGCGAGACCCTTTCTCCCCGTCACTATACGGGGAGAAGTGCCCGGCAGCGCGATGAGGGGCGGAGCTGACGTTGGCGATCAATGGCCTGATGCGATTACTCATAGGCGCATCGCGGTTCTCCACGTCTTCGCCACACTGTTCCTCGGCATCTTCTTCCTCATCCTGCCGGCGCTTGCCGCGCACGCGATGGACATTCAGCCGGTGACCTCATCGAAAGGCGTCAACGCCTGGCTGGTCGAGGACCACTCCATTCCGATCGTCGCCATCCGCTTCGTCTTCGATGGCGGCTCGACGCAGGATCCGGCGGGGCGGGAAGGGCTGGTCAATCTGATGACCGGCCTATTCGACGAGGGCGCCGGCGACCTCGACAGCGAGGCCTTCCAGATCAAGCTTGACGATGCCGGCGCCGAAATGGGCTTCGAAGCGGCGCGCGACGGCACCTATGGCGCGATGCGGATGCTGGCCGAGCAGAAGGACGCGGCCTTCGACCTGCTCAGGCTGGCGGTCACCAGCCCGCGCTTCGACCAGGCGCCGATCGACCGCATCCGCGCCCAGATCCTGTCCGGCATCATCGCCAATGAGCGTGACCCCAACACCGTCGCGCAAACCAAATGGCTGCGCGCGATCTATGGCGAACATCCGTATTCCAGGCCCGACCAGGGCACCAAGGACAGCATCGCCACCATCACGGCGGCGGATCTGGCTGCCTTCCACAAGGCCAATTTCGCCCGCAGCGGCCTGCATGTCGCGGTGGTCGGCGACATAGATGCCGCGACGCTGAAACGGAAGCTCGATGAGGTCTTCGGCGATCTGCCGGAAAAGCAGGTGCTGCAACCGGTTGCCGATACCGAACTGAAGCTGGGCCAGCAGCTCGAGGTCGACTACGACCTGCCGCAGACCTCGCTGCAGTTTGCCTACCCCGGTGTGAAGCGCGATGCGCCGGATTTCTTCCCCGCGGTGCTGATGAACCAGATTCTCGGCGGCGGCACCTTCACCTCGCGCCTCTATGACGAGGTGCGGGAAAAGCGCGGCCTGGCCTATTCCGTCGATTCCAACCTGGTCGATCACCAGCATTCCAACGCGCTGATCATCACCACCGCAACGCGTTCCGATCGCGCCGCCGAGACGCTCGGCATCGTCAAGGAGGTGGTCAAGAAGATGGCCGAGGAGGGGCCGACCGAGGCCGAACTGGACGCCACCAAGAAATACATGGTCGGCTCCTATGCTATCAGCAATCTGGATTCTTCCAGCGCCATTGCCGCGACCCTGGTGGAATTGCAACTCGACAATCTCGGCATCGATTACGTGCAGCGCCGCGCGGCGCACATCAACGGTGTGACGCTCGATCAGGTCAAGGCAGCGGCGAAGAAGCTGCTGACGCCGGCGCCCGCGATTATGAGCATCGGGCCGAAGCTGGAGGGCAAATGACGAGCTCCACCTCGGGCCCCACCTTCGGTATCGCCTTTGGCGGCGGCGGCGCGCGCGGCCTCGCCCATATCCACATCGTCGAGGCGCTGAACGAGCTCGGCATCAAGCCCGTGGCCATCGCCGGCTCCTCGATCGGCGCCATCATGGGCGCCGGCATGGCCTCGGGCATGAGCGGCAAGGACATCGAGGACTACGCCCGCTCGATCCTCGGCCGCCGCGCCGAGGTGGCGGCGCGCATGTGGCGCTCGCGTCCCGGCACCATCGCCGAGGCGATGCAGGGCGGCATCCGCGTCAGCCAGTTCAACATAGAGCGCATCTTGAAGGCGTTCCTGCCGGAAGCCATCCCGGAAACCTTCGCCGAGCTGAAAATCCCGCTGAAGGTGACGGCGACGGACTATTTCGGTCACAAGCTGGCCGTCTTCGACGAGGGCGACCTGCATTCGGCGCTCGCCGCCTCGGCTGCCATTCCCGCCGTGTTCCGCCCGGTGACGCGCGACGACCGCGTGCTGATCGACGGCGGCATCTACAATCCGGTGCCGTTCGACCTGATCGAAGACGCCGCCGACATCATCATCGCGATCGACGTCGTCGGTGCGCCGAGCGAGGCCGAGCGCAAGCACCCGACCACGGTCGACCTGATGTACGGCGCCACGCAATTGATGATGCAGTCGATCATCGCCCACAAGCTGAACCAGCGCCCCCCCGACATACTGATCCGCCCGCCGGTGTCGAAATACCGCGTGCTCGATTTCATGAAGATCGACACGCTGCTTGCCGAGACGCAGGAGGTCAAGGACGAACTGAAGCGCGAGGTGGAAAGAGTGGTCGAGGCGCGTGCCAAGGGCAAGCGGGGGAAGAAAGTAGGGTGAGCTGCCGATCTCCCCCCTCGAGGGGGAGATGGCCGGCAGGCCAGAGGGGGTCGTCTCGCGTGAAGCTAGACCTCCTACTGTCGATAGGAGGTTGCGTCAGGACGGACCGACCGCCTCTGTCGCCTTCGGCGACATCTCCCCTCACGGGGAGATTACCCCACCGGCGTCTCACACCCTCCCAGCCGCATATTCCAGCGCCACCACGCCATTGCTGAGCTGTACGGTCGAGATCGGCTCCAACGCCACCGGCATATCGGGCGGGAACAGCTTCTTGCCCTCCCCGACGGAGCCAGGGTAGCTCAGCAGCCTGACGCGATCGACCAGACCATGGCGCAGCAATTCCCGCGCGACGCTCAGGCTGCCATGCACATAGATGTTGCCGCCGCTGCCTTACTTCAGCGCCCGAACCGCTTCCGGCAACGCACCCTTCAGCAACTCGGCCGGTTTCCAGTCGAGTGCCTTCGGGCTTGTCGACGCGACATATTTCGGCAGCGCATTGAACCGGTCGGCGAAGTCTCCGGTTTCCTTGGGCCAAGAGCCGGCAAAAATCTCGTAGGTCGTGCGCCCCAGAAGCATGGCCCCGCTGTCGGCAAGCTCGTCCTCCTTGAACCTTTGCATCTCATCGTTCCAGGTCACGCTGGGCAGCTTCTCGACCTCGGCGATGCCATCGATGCTGATGAACTCGGTGATAATAAGGTTTCTCATGGCGCTCTCCTTCTTCTGTCAAAGGACGAACCGTGTGAGCCTTTTGCGACCGCTCTGCGAAAAAAAGCGCTTTGTTGAGCAGGCGTTGCTGTCGGGCGCTGGCCCATCGCGCTTAAAGGGGGGCGCTTCGGACACCATCGACAAACGCCAGAACGACCACACACGGAGCAACGCAGTAAACCAGTCTCGCTCTGCGGCCCGTCTTCGTCA
The DNA here is from genome assembly GCF_040323635.1 of Mesorhizobium sp. M0037. Classification (NCBI taxonomy): domain Bacteria; kingdom Pseudomonadati; phylum Pseudomonadota; class Alphaproteobacteria; order Hyphomicrobiales; family Phyllobacteriaceae; genus Mesorhizobium; species Mesorhizobium sp. M0037. The sequence continues at coordinate 145,034 of NZ_JAMYVB010000001.1, forward strand.
CAGCGTCGCTTGCGTCGAGATCGACGGTGATGTCCTCATAGCCCAGCACTTCGCCATCAAGCGGGTAGGCGGCCTTGTAGACAGCTTCCTTGGCGGCAAAAAGGATGCGACCGGCAAGATACAAGTCGGTTGCGTCGATCCGGTCAGCGGGGACTGCAACCAGCGCGAAGATGTCGTCGGGCAGGGGCAAAGCGGGCTCGATATCGATGCCGAGCGAGGCGACGTGGGAGAGCGGCGCGACGGCCGCCACGGCCATCTCGTCGTCGTGAGCCAGCGACCCCGTTACTCCATGAGGCCATACCGGTGCGCCGGAGGAGCCGCGGAGGATAGCGACGTCGTTCAAGCCCATATCCGCCAGCAGCTCGTGCGCGATCCACCGCGCCGCGCCACTCGCCCGCCGCATCAGCGGCAGGCGTGACGGGATGGAGCGTGCTTCCTGCGGCAGCAAATGGTTCTCATCGCCTTCGCGGATCGTGCGGCATCCGATCTGAACGCCGGCCGGTGCCATGGCGGCCATCGCCGCCAGCAACTGCGCCGACAGGCTGGCACCGGCATCGAGCGGGCGCGTCATGGCTGGCCGCCCCGCAGAGCGAGGTCGGCGATCATTTCCCCGTCCTCGTCGGGCCCTTCTTCGACGAAACCGGCAGCGCGATAGAGGCGGCGTGCCGCTTCATTCCCAGGTTCGTAGCAGATCGAAACGCGGCTGATTTGGCCGAGCCGCATGATTTCATCCAGCACTTCGCGCAAAGCGGCCTTGCCGTAGCCTTGGCCCTGATGGACGCGATCGATCATGAAGCGGTAGATCCGCGCCTCGTCGTCGTCCTCCGGCGCCTCGTACATCAGGAAACCGACGACGCGATCCCCTGCCATGACGACGCGCGGCCGTGCGTCCCCGTCGGTTTCGGCTTCGTCCAGCGACTCCGCATTTCTGGCGACAAAATCGGTCTGATCCGCGGCCAGTTGCAGGGCCGCGACCAAGGCCCGGTTGGCCGCAGTCAGCGAAACGAGACGGACGTCTGCGCCCATCAAGCCGTTGCCTTGACGCTATCCTCCGGCACCGGCTCGACGAAGCGATGCAGCTTGGCCGGGTTGCCCCGCCAGATCGAGTTGGGCTCCAGCTCTTCGCCCTTCATCACGAAGGAGTCCGCGTCGACCATCGAGCCTTTGCCCATCACCACGCCGTAGTGGACAAAGGCGGAAGGTCCGAGCGTGCAACCATCGCCGATGCGGATGAAATCGGACTTGAACGCGCCTTCTTCCAGCGAATGGGCCTGGATCACGCAGCCCTCGTTGAGCGTGACGTCGTCGCCGATCTCGACCAGCGAACGCTCGGTCAAATTGCTGCCGCCGTCATAGACCCGGCTGCCGACCTTGACGCCGAGCAGGCGCAGGATCATCGGCCGGAACGGCGTGCCGGCGAACAGGCGCACGATCGGCGAATCCGCCAGCTTCCAGTGGCGTTCGTGGCGCCAGAAGGTGACGTCGTAGATCGTCGTCATCTGCGGCTTCAGCCGGCCAAAGCCAAGGCTTGCCCGCTCGACCAGAATGTAGAACGGAATTGTGATCGCCGAGGTCAAAAGCACGGCGGCGAACAGGGCGACCTCCGCCCATTCCGTATAGTAGTTCAGCGCCCGGTCCCAGATCGCCAGCGTGACGAACAGCATGACCCATTGCGTTGCCAGGAACAGAAGAATGGTCACCAGGTTGTGGCGGTTCTTGTGCGGGATGCGCCGGCGCCGGTCGGCCTCGTCGACGCCGGCTATAAGCTCCTTGTCGCGGTTCACCATGCGCGGGATTTCAAAGGCAGGCGAACCGAGAAGGCCGACATTCTGGCGCACCGGCCCGTCGATGGGGATCATCACCTTGGTGCCGAGCAGCACGTTGTCGCCGGTGCGGCCGTCCGGCGGATAGTAGATGTTGTTGCCGAGATAGTTGCGTTCGCCGATGCGCGTCGGCTCGAGCCTGAAGGCCGAGGCGGACTTGTGCATGTTGATCATGAACAGCCCGTCCGAGACCATGGTCTCGGTGCCGATCTCGCACAGAAGCGGGTTTTCATGCTGCTGGTTGGAGCCGAAATTGGAGCCGGTCTGCACCACTCTGTTGAGGTTCCAGCCGATGGCGCGCATGTAGTGCACGATTGCCGAGCTGTCGCCGGCCAGGAGCCCGAGCACGCGGGAATTGCTGGCGAATTCGGCGACGGTCTGCAGCCAGTAGCGGAAACCGTAAAGCGTGTAGGTGCGGCCCGGCTTCAAGATCAGGCTCGTCAGGCGCGGCACCAGCGTCGCTGCCAGGAAAGCCGCCGCGATATAGCCGAAAAGCGTGACCGTGGTGCCGATTGCGACAAGGCCGATCGTCTCCTGATAGTCGTCGCCGACATATTCCCAGTAGCTGTGGAACAGGAGCGGCAGCGGGGTGACAAGGCCAAACAGGCCGACCAGCTGCAGCGCTTCATAGAGGAAGCGCCGGACCTGGTAAGGATTGACATTGCGCACCTTGCAATAGTCCGCCGTGGTCGGCACCGCCGGCGATCCATGCCAGTGCTCGCCGTCCGGGATGCTTTGCCCGCGATGCAGCGAGGACGAATGGCCGAGCTGGGCGCCGTTGCCGATCCTGGTGTCGATATCGAGCGTGGAGCCGACGCCGACGAAGGCATCGCGGCCGATGGTCAGCGGCCCGGTGTGGATATAACCGGACTGGGCCCTGAAGCCGAGGATCATCGATTCCTTGCGCAGGATGGTGTTGGCGCCGATGGAAATAAGATCCGTGCAGACGGGCACGGATTTCGATTCGATGACGGCGTTTTTCCCGAGCTTGGTGCCGAGCAGCTGCAGATAGAGGCTGTAGAGCGGGCTGCCGCGGAACAGCACGACGGGCGCGGTGCGGATCAATGTCTTGACCACCCAGAAGCGGAAGTAGCGCACGCCCCAGATCGGAAACGCCTCGGCCTTCCACCGGCCGATGAGCACCCATTTCGCAAGGACGGCAAAGCCCGACATGCCGAAGAACACGGCCGCCGAAAGCGCCACGCACCGGATATAGAGCTGCAGCGGATCGTCGAGCGCGTCATACATCCAGTTGAGGCCGTCATTGATCGCCCAGAGCGCCACGTAGCTGTAGAGGCTGTAGAACGAAAGCTGCGCCGCGCCGCAGGTCCAGTAGGCGACATTCGAGGCCCGGCGGGTGAGGACCGGCTCGTTGGTTGCCGTCGTCATCTCCTCCGCTACCCCCAGATGCAGCGCCAGGCGCGCCACCGTGGGATAGAGATAGATGTCGCGCATCGACGTCGTCGCCCATTCCTTCCTAGTGCGCACGCGCGCGCAGAAATGCGCCATCAGCAAGGAGTTGGCGCCGAGATCGTCGAAGAAGTGATCCTCGACCGACACCGCGTCGAATTTCAGCACCGTGGCCAGCGCTTCCGCCAGGAATCGCTCGTCCTCATTGCCGGGCGGCACCATCGTGCGATCGGCCGAAAGCCGGACGCTCGTCGGCTTCGGCAGTTGGCGCAGGTCTACCTTGTTGGAGACGGTCATCGGGATGGCAGGCAGCTCCTCCAGATAGGCGGGCACCATGTAGTCGGGCAGCCGCCGCTTCATCGTCTGGGCGAGATCCCCTCGGGAAATCGCCGCTACGCCGGTTTTAAGCGCGTAATAGGCAACCAGTTCGACGCGACCGGGTTCGATCTCCCAGGTGGTGACGGCGGCCTGGGCGATCTCGGGCTGGTCGAGCAGCACCGCCTCGATCTCGCCGAGCTCGATGCGATAGCCGCGAATCTTCACCTGCGTGTCGATGCGCCCGGCATACTCGATCTCGCCGCTATCGTTGATCCGGCCAAGATCGCCGGTGCGGTAGATGCGCTGCGACGGGTTGTTCGGCAGGCCGACGAAATCGGCGATGAATTTCTGGTCGGTCAGGTCCGGCCGGTTCAGATAACCGACGGCGAGCCCGATGCCGGCAATGCCGATCTCGCCCAGTTCACCGGGCTCGGCAAGTTGCGGCAGCGAAGCGTCCAGAATGACGATCGAGTAGGTCGGCAACGGAGCGCCGATGGTCACCGGACGGTCCGGCGTCAGCGCCCCCATCGTTGCGGTGACGGTCGCCTCAGTCGGCCCGTAGGTGTTGAGGATCTGCCGGCCCGGCTTCGACCAGCGCACCACCAGATTGTGCGGGCAGGCCTCGCCGCCCACCAGAAGCGTGCGCAGGCTGGGAACGTCCGATGTCATCGATGACAACAATGTCGGGCTGCAGGCCATGCAGGTGATGTCATGGAGGCGCAGGAAATCCGCCAGTTCCTCGCCCACCAGCGGCATCTGGCCAGGTGCCGGCACCACCGTCGCGCCGGCGACGAACGGCACCCAGATCTCTTCGGAGGAAAAGTCGAAGGCAATGGTCATGCCCTGATAGACCCGGTCGCCCGGCCGGTAGCCATAGGAGGCGGCCGCGACGTGTATGAAATTGACGAAACTCTGGTGCGTGATGACCACGCCCTTGGGCTTGCCGGTGGTGCCCGAGGTATAGAGGATGTAGCAAATGTCGTCGGTCGCCTGCTGCTTCAGCGGCGCGGGCGACTGTGCGGAGATTTCGGCGGCGGCGCTGTCGATCAGCACATGGGGAACGGGCAGTTGACCGGCGCGCGACGCATAGGCGGCGATGGTGACGATCATGCTGACGGCGGCGTCTTCGATGATCAGCGCCATCCGCTCCTGCGGAAACGCGGTGGCTAGCGGCACGAAGGCAGCCCCCGCCTTCATCACCGCCAGCAACGCCACATAGGTCTCCGCCGACCGGTCGAGAATGAGCCCGACCCGGTGGCCCGGCCGCACGCCGTGCTTGATCAGCATGCGGGCGCACTGGTTGGCACGGCTGTTCAGCTCCTGATACGTCCAGACGCGCCCGTCGGAGATCACCGCCGGCAACGCGGCGAAGGTGACGGCGAGCTGCTCGAAGACCGCATCGAGCCGCTTACCCGGCTGCCGGGCAAAGTCGGCGCCCGTCAGGACCGGGCCGTTCCTTGCCGGGCCGCGAGCGATCCGTGCCAGCGCATCGATGCCTGGCAGGCCGCCGATCGGTGTTGCCGCGTCGCTGTCCAGCCCGGCGATATCGTAGTCCATGTCCATACTCTCTCGTCCTGGGGCATTGCCCGGCTGTTCATGCCGCCGCCGGAACAGGCTTGTGCCGCCGCTGCGATTTTGTTGGTGGAGGGCTTCCAAAAAGGAAGTGCCCGGAATCCCGACCGGGAAGCTTATGCCACCCGATCTTTTCGCCGGTTTTTCCGAACTGTTGAATTTTGTTTCTGGAGTGTGTCTGGGCGGGGAGCTTGGCCGGCCGCTCGCTGCACCTTGCGGGGGAGGGCTTCAGCGTTGGTGGCAACCCGGAAAGAGACTATGAGCGAACCTCATGCGGACGGCGTCGGCGAGCTGTCTATAATGGAGCGCTACGGCGACCCAGCAGCAGAGCGATGCCCAACGCCGGAAGCGTCGCCGCCGCGACGGCGAAGAAGACGAATTGCAGCCCGGTCGACGCGGCGACCAAGCCGAGCGCCGGACTGCCGAAGCCGAGCGCCACGTCGAGGAAGACGGTGTAGAGTCCCATTGCCAGGCCGCGGCTGCGCGACGGAAGACGGCCTACGGCCTCGGCGCCGAGGCCGGGATAGACCAGCGAGTAGCCGAGGCCAGTCAGACCCGCTCCGATCGCGGCGACAACAGGCCCGGTCGCAAGCCAGATCAGCATCAGCCCTGCCGCCTCGACCGCGACGAAGATCACAGCGACGCGTGCGCCCCCAAGCCTGTCGGGCAGGTGGCCGAAGCACAGCCTTGCCACGATCAGCGACGCGGCATAGGCCGTGAAGGGAAGCCATACCGGCTGCCAGCCCCGCTCGGCGAAGAGCAGGGCGCCGAAGCCCAGAATAGCACCATAGCCGAGGCTGCTGAAAGCAGCTCCGACGCCAGGAAGCCAGACCGCTTTCGCCACGCTCCTCCATGACTGCGGCACGCTGCCCGCGGCGGCGCTGGTGCCGCGCATCGGCAGGATGGCAAGCAGCGTCGCCAGCGGCAGGACGATCGTCGCGAGCGCGATCGCGGTGAAACCGCTTGCTGCATAAAGCGCAGATCCGACCGGCGCGCCTAGCGCGAGCGCCGCAAACATCGCCGTGCCCACCCAGGCTATGACTTTTCCGGAGTTCTGTCCGCCCGCAACGGAGAGGCCCCAGGCGACGCCGCCGGTGATGATGAAGCTCTCGGACGCGCCCAGCACCGCCCGTCCGGCGAACAGCGCCGATGCGGACGCTACCGGCCGGTCGAGCAATGCCAGCGAGCCGAGGTAAAATAGCCCGGCAAGGGTAGCGGCAATGAGGCCGACGACGACGGCGCGCTTGCCGCCGCGCCCATCGGCATAGTTGCCAGCCCCGATGCGCGACAGCATCGAGGCGACGAACTGGCTGCCCGTCACCAGTCCCACTGCGAAGGGGCCGAAGCCAAGCTGCTGGTGAAGATGCAGCGGCAGGACGGGTAGCGCCAGGCCGATCAGCAGGAAGCCGGCGAAGACAGCCGCCATGATCGGCGCCAGTTCCGCCATGACGCCATTTCGGTCTGATATCCGCGCCATTTTGGTCAATCGGTAATCCAACTGTTCGGATCAGTAGCGTTCGTAGGTCACGCGCCAGCCTTCGGCCGGGTTGTCAGGCGTGAGGACCAGTTTGTTGTCCGAGACCTCGAATTTGCGTTTCATGCTCTTGCCGACAAGGTTGCGGACCAGGGAGGACTCGATCGTGATGACGAAGGTCTTGTCCTTGTCGTTGATGGCGACCGGCCCGTAATAGGCTTCGTAGCCATTCGCCGTGTAAGGCGTGTCCGGCGCCTTGGGGTCGGGGTTCTGCGCCTGCACCGAGAGGGTGCCGGCCTCGGTGAAGATGACCTGGCCGGAATATGGCACGGGCTTGAGGTTTCCCTCGGCGCCGGCCTCGAGCGAAATCATGCGCCATGCGCCGATGATCGCGGACTCTTGCGAGAAAGCCGGCGTGGCGACCGAAAGCGCAAGCGCAAGGGCGGCAATCTTCAATCTCATAGTCATATGTCGTTGTTCCTTTTCTGAGTTGTGGGTGCGTACAGGCCGTCCGCCCGATCTTTGCTTCACACCGAAAGCATGACCTTGATGGCGCGACGTTCGTCCATGGCGCGGTAGCCTTCAGCGACCTCGGCCAACGGCAGCTTGAGGTCGAAGACCTTGCCGGGCTTGATCCGACCTTGCAGCACACGGTCCATCAGGTCGGGCAGGAAGCGGCGCACCGGCGCCGGGCCGCCCAGCATGCGTTTCTGGCCGAAGAATAGTTTTTGGCCGTCGAAGTTCACGCCATGCGGCACGCCGACATAGCCGATGGTGCCGCCGGGGCGGGAGCAGGCCAGCGCCTGGTCGAAGGATTCTCCCGTGCCGACGCATTCCAGCACGGAGTCCGCGCCGACGCCCTTGGTGAGTTCCTTGATGCGGGCCACGCCTTCCTCGCCGCGCTCAGCGACGATGTCGGTCGCGCCGAACTCGCGGGCGAGTTTTTGGCGGCTGGCGTGCCGGCTCATGGCGATGATGCGCTCGGCGCCTATCTCCTTGGCCGCAAGCACGCCCATCAGGCCTACCGCACCGTCGCCGACCACCACCACCGTCGATCCTTCGCGGACCTCGGCTGCGTCGGCCGCGTACCAGCCGGTGCCGAGCACATCGGACACAGCCAGCAGGTCAGGGATGAGTTCGGCCGGCGGCACCTCGGCGGTGGCGACCAGTGTGCCATCGGCCAACGGCACGCGGGCGTAAGGCGCCTGCGCGCCCGACATGAACTCGCGCTGCACGCAAGACGACTGGAAGCCGAAGCGGCAATGCGGGCAGGTGTTGTCCGAGAGGCAGAACGAGCCGACGACGAACTGGCCGGGACGGACGGTGCGCACCTCTGCGCCGACCTCGACGACGATACCGCAATATTCGTGGCCCATATGCATAGGCCCGGCGACCGGCTGCAGCCCGCGATAGGGCCACAAGTCCGAGCCGCAGATGCAGCTTGCCGACAGCTTGATGATGGCGTCCGTCGGCCGCATGATTTTCGGATCGGCGATTTCCTCGCAGCGTATGTCGCCCGGTTTGTGAAGAATGGTTGCAAGCATGTTGGTTCCTTTCGAGGGGAGAAGATCAGCCGCCGTAGTCGCCGTCGCTGACATGTTCCAGCCAGTCCACGACCTTGCCGTCCTTGACCTCCTGGAGGGCAATGTGGGTCATGGCGGTCCGAGGCGACGCGCCGTGCCAGTGCTTTTCGCCGGGCGCGAACCAGACGACGTCGCCCGGACGGATTTCCTCGACCGGGCCACCTTCGCGCTGCACGCGGCCCAGGCCGGAGACGACGATCAGCGTCTGGCCGAGCGGATGCGTGTGCCAGGCGGTGCGGGCGCCGGGCTCGAAGGTCACCTGTGCGCCTTGAACCCGCTCGGCGTCGAAGGGATTGAAGAGCGGATCGATCCGCACCGTTCCGGTGAACCAGTCAGGCGGTCCCTTGCCGGAAGGCCTGGTGCCGGCGCGAAGAATGTCCATGGTGATCTCCTTTGCGTCCTCAAATGCGCTCGATGCGAAGCGGGAATTTGCCGCGAATGTGCAGGGCCTGCTCGCCCTCGTCGAAGCGGCCAAGCCTGATCAGCCCGGGATGGCGGTAGTCGGCGTAGAACATGGCCAGGTTGCCCCAGGGCATGAAATAGCACAGGTCATAGGGCTGCTCGTCGGCGAACGGGCCGCTTCCCTCCTCGGTCAGCTTGCGTGGCAGATAGGCGATCTTCTCGTTATGGGCGTAGTCATCGATCTCGAGGTCGAGCGGCAGCATGGAGAAGAAGTCGCGCGCCGAGGGATTGTCGTAGAGCGTGGCGGTCATGATGCGGCCGTTGAAAACCATCCTGATCTTCATTTCGGTGGGCTCCTGGCTGACGGGAGATTGGCTTTCCTGGCTGGCGGCTGTGCGAGGCAGGGCCGCCACCGCGAGCGCGACGCCGAGCAATGTCCGGCGGCTGAGCGGCGCACGTTCGATCGTCATGGCAAAGACCTCCGGGCCATATGCGCTGCGGCGAGGGCGGCGAGCGCCGATCCGCAGAGCAGCAGCGCGCCCAGAGTGAACGGTGCCCACCAGCCGACCGTATCGAACAGCGTGCCGCCGATCGCCGCGCCGCCGGTGATGGCGAGCTGGATCACGGCTACCTGCAACCCGCCGCCGGCCTCCGCGTCGTTCGGCAATGTTCGGCTGAGCCACGTGCCCCAACCAACCGGCGCGGCCATGCCGAAGAAGCCCCAGGCAACGAGCAGCAGCGCTGTGGGACCCGGGAGTGCACCGAAGGCGATGAGCGCGGCGGCCAGCGCAGCCATGACCAGCGGGATGACGGTGAGGATGCTGAACAGACGCGTGCGCAAAAGCCGGCCGACGCACCATGTGCCGAGCACCCCGGCCAGCCCCATCGCCAGCAGGACCGCCGAGAGGGCGGCGATATCGAGCCGGGTGACGTTCTCGAGGAAGGGCCGCAGATAGGTGAAGAGCGCGAACTGACCCATGAACAGCATCATGATCGACGCCATGCCGGTGGCGATGCGAAGACGGCCGAGCAGCGCCAGCGGGTTGCCGGCACGATTCCTGCGGCGCGGCGGCAGCGCCGGCAGGCTTGTCCATTGCCAGGCCAGCGCCAGGAGACCAAATGGCACGACGAGGAAGAAAGCGCCGCGCCAGCCGACATAGGCGCCGAGAAAGCTGCCCAGCGGCGCGGCGATCGTGGCCGCAATGGCATTGCCGGCGTTCAGCATGGCGAGACCCTTCGGAACCATGTCTTGCGGCACGAGGCGCATGACGATCGCGGTCGACATGGACCAGAACCCGCCGATCGCGATGCCGAGCAGCGCCCGGCCGACCATGAGCAACGCGTAGTTCGGCGCGAAGGTGACAGCCAGACCGGACACGATGAGGAGGAGGGTGAAGCCGGTCACGACCAGTCGGCGGTCGATGTGGCGCGTGAGGCCGGCGACCAGCAGGCTGGTCACGACGGCGAAAGCGCCCGAAATCGAGATCGCCTGTCCCGCCCGGCCCTCGGTGATGCCGAGATCGGCCGCTAGCGGCGACAGCAGGCTGACCGGCATGAATTCCGATGCGATGAGCACGAAAACACACAGCGCCATCGACAACACCGCGCCCCATGCGGCGCGGTTTTCAACAAGCCTTGTGTCGTATGTGGTTTCCATGATTGGCATCCTGGCAAAGCGCCGGACGGATCAGCCGCAAATTCCCGTCGCTGCCAGAAGATATTGCAGGGGAACCCATTTAAGTAGACTAAGTAATCCGCATGGACTTATCTGCTCATGATATGAATGTCCGGCGGGAGGTGCCCTATGCAGCGCGATGGCATGAAGGATCTGCTCTGGTTCGTGGCGGTCGCCAGGGAGCGCAGTTTCACCAGGGCGGCGGCAAAGCTCGGAACCTCGCAGTCGACCCTGAGTTCGACAATCAAGGAGCTTGAAGCTCGCCTTGGCGTCCGCCTGCTGACGCGTACGACGCGGAGCGTCTCTCCGACCGAGGCCGGCGAGCGACTATTCCAATCTCTCGTTCCCCGCTTCGAGGAAATCGAATCCGACCTTGCAAGCCTGGTGGCGTTTCGCAACAAGCCCTCCGGAACGGTCCGCATCACCCTGTCCGACCATGCGCTCCAGACGACCGTCTGGCCGAAGCTCCAGCCCTTGCTCAACGACAATCCCGACGTGCGCGTCGAGCTCTACAGCGACAACGGCATGAAGAACATTGTGGAGGAGCGCTTCGACGCAGGCGTGCGGCTCGGCGAGAGCATCGACAGGGATATGATCGCAGTGCGCATCGGGCCGGATTGGAGGCTCGTGGCCGTGGCTTCGCCGGACTACTTTTCCCGCCATCCGGTTCCGGCCGCGCCCCAGGACCTGGTCGATCACGACTGCATCAATATGCGGCAGGCGACGTTCGGCGGACTGTATGTGTGGGAATTCGCCAGGGACGGCCGCGACCTTCGTGTGCGGGTGGAAGGCCAACTCACCTTCAATTCGTCCATTCCCATGATCGAGGCTGCGACAAGCGGTTTCGGGATCGGCTATGTCCCGGAAAACCTCGTCAGCCACCACATCGCCGAGGGACGCCTCAGGCTCGTGCTTGACGACTGGAGCCCGCCATTTGCCGGCTATCACCTCTACTATCCGAGCAGGCGACAGCTCTCCCCTGCGATGGCGGTGATCATCGACGCGCTCCGCCATGGCATCTGACCGCAGGGACTGTTTGGATTGAAGCTGACATTGGCAAATGGCAGGTTCTACCTGGGCATCGCCCGGCTGTTCATGCCGCCGCTGCAGCAGGCACCGCGCCGCCGCTGCGATTTTGTTGGTGGAGGTCCAAAAAAGGAAGAACCCGGAATCCCGACTGGGAAGCTTATGCCACCCGATCTTTTCGCCGGTTTTTCCGAACTGTTGAATTTTGTTTCTGGAGTGTGTCTGGGCGGGGATATTGCCCGGCTCTTGTGACCCTTGCGGGGGGCGGCGGCCCTCCGTAGCTCAAGGGAGAGAGAGAGCGAGCCTCATGCAGACGGCGCCGGCGAGGCAGGCCAGGGCGCAGCCCGATTTTCTATCGCTTGCAGCAGAGCCGATTTTCGCGCTCATGGAGGTGCTGACGTATATTTTCAGAGGCTAGGCAGCCATGCTTTGCATGGGCGGGTCCTCGCCGCTCAGCGGCACGGTGCCGGTGTGCCTGCTGGTAAGCGCCTTTCATCTGGCGCCCTGGCTGAAGTTGCGGCGGCAACGCAGCGTACGTCGGGCGTGATATGGCGTTCGGCCGACGAGGTTTTCCTAAGATGCGGTCAATAACATGTTCGGCGCCTGCGGCCGATCATCGTCAACAGCCAGTTCACCCAACCGGCGACGTCGAAAATTCGGGCGCTCGATTCGTGTGATCCCTCTGGCGTTGCCCCAATGGCGGATACCGACCTTATTTGTCAGTCATTGTGCAGGATCGATCAGTCCTGCCCTAGGCGATGACCAAGGCTGCACCCCTGTAGTATCGGCGGCTACGGCGACGGTAAATGGACGCCCAGTTTCTACGAGGTCCCTCACGATCGGACGAAGTAGCGCTGATTGATAGATGGAGGTGCCGATCCAACCATTTGCAACCAAGGAGATGAAGCTCGTGTTGTCAAAATATCGACCAACGTTCTCGAACGTTATCAACCTACCACCACGTGATCCAACCTTGCGCGAGTCGGCTTCGAGCAGATTCCAGAAATCCAAAGGCAGGTACATCCCTTTTATCAACCCAGTTTCGCCAGCCTCGAAATCAATTCTGGGACAAAGCTTTATGAAGAAAGGGTTCTCTAAGAGCCGAAAGCCCTCGGGAAGATCGTTGGGCCTGCAGGATTGCAGGGCGCCTAGGTGAACCTTCATTCGACCGATTTCCTCCGAAAGCTTTCTATCCGGCAGCCGGAAGATTGCCGTGTTATTCTCGCCCATTTCCATTGCTTTGTACTGAATGATGGTAAAGGCGCCTAACGTCTCGTTGTAATAAATTAGATCACCGCCCAATTGCTCTTCAATTGCCAAGTGGTTTGCCAAAACGACGGTCAGGCGCGTGTTGCCGTTCTCAAAAACGGCTGCCGACCTAGCTACGGTTCTCACATACTCGAAACCCGGAACATTGGTCATGTCGTTCATGACCATTGCATCTTCACGCAGTCTGACCTGAGGTAGACCATCGAGGAAGGAACTACCGGGTCTATGCGGCAGCGACCAGTCCCGAAGTTCGTCCCGATCGATGCCGGCAAACGATAGAGCCGCCGCAACCATCTCCTTTTCAACGGCCAAGGCATGCTTTTCCCGCCGCGATAGTGCATTGATGCGGCCCCAATCCTGCGCAAACCTTTCGATCTGCCTAGCGAGACTGGGGTTCAACGATCGAATTGCTTCAGTGAGAATGGTTGCGGCTTCGTCCGCGATGAGACCACTACTGCGGAGGCGCTCCTGGACCCTTCGTTGGAAGCGAGGTGAAATCAATTCCACTAAATGGGCAGTTCGGATTTCCGTGTCTAGTCGCCGAAGGTCCCGTACATTAACGCGCTTGGATCCCTCAGCCGCTTTATTCCCAACAAATAGGGAACCGAAGTGAGTAATGCGTCCATTTTTGAAACTCATGAGGCATGGAAGTGACGGACCGCCGCGGCGATGTAGATCATCATCGACAGCTTCCGCAAAATACCCGTTTCGGTCCACGGCCTCGAGCAGTTGCTCGCCGCGTTTTCCGATAGCACGAATAAAATAAATCTCGGTCTTCATGTTTGTGGGCGATGACTACGAAATTGCCGAGTTGATTGACATGACCCTATACAGCTTGCTTGGTAAAGGTGGAGTCCTTGATTTTGAAGAACACACGCGCCTTTGCGGAAGAGTTGCGGATAATTCTCACGTGATGAATTCCGTCTGGAAATTTCACTGGTTCGAGCTGGTTGTTGCCTAGAAAGCCTTGCCGACGTTCAATTTTGTCCATTACCTCGCCCTGATAACGCTGAAGCTGATATGAGGTGTGGATAGCCAACTTCCCCTGATCGTCATACTGCTGGAGAAATTCGATCAGATACGAGGGCAACCCTTCCTCCCCCACGATTTGCTGCATAGCAGTCAACGAAGTGATTGAATGGGGCGCTGCTGCCGCTATGTCATCCAATTGCGGGTCCCATGCAAACATTGCAAATGACATTTCGCCCTTATCAACTTGAACTGTAGTCTGATCTATGCTTGAGGGTGCGGCGACGGCGATCCGCTTGTCTCCAACCCATGCTGGAGCTTGCAGCTTGTTTTCGATCGATCTCAACGACAAGCGATGGAAAACGAAACAGCGCTGCCAGTCGTTATAGAGAGCCTGTGGTATCGAAAGTTCGAAATGTTTCAGATACTTGTTGCGGGCACCAAACATTCGAGCGCGCTGGATATAAGTATCCTGCTGCAGTTTATTGGCCACGTTACGAGTAAAGAACATTGATAGTAGATTATCAAACGTGACGCCTCGCGAGACGATGTTGCCGCCAACGTAAAAGGTAAATGGCGAACTCGGTTTGGTTGCGCTGCCGGTTAGCGCATTCCTGTCTCGGGTGCTATTCAGCACGAAGAGTCTGGATTTTGAGATGTTTCCGATGACATAGGCTGCTAGTGCATTGGCGGAATCAGCCGGATAAAGTTGCTTTGCAGCATCGAACGCTTCCTTTGCTAGTGCCTCGAATACGGGCCCCGCATGGCCACGTAAATCCTGAATAAGCTTTTCGATTGTAGCGGTGTCGACTTCGTGCTGGGCCTTCTTGCCACTGGTATGGAAAAGCATTGAATAATTATCTGATGCATCGCCTTGGTTGAGATGTGCCACGGTTACACAGAAGCGGATGATCGCGCTGCGCGCTTCTGTCTCGCTCCCACCGTTTGCGAGCCATATCCTACGAAAATCAACTGGAGCTTCCAGGTTCTGCGGAAAGAACGTATCTTGACCTGTATAGTAGGTGTGGGCGGGGAAGCGCACCCAATGCTCAGGCTTGTTGTCGAAGGTATGGTTGAGATTGAGGCGGGCAGGTGTGGCAGTAACCCCAATGTAAATGCCACTCTTGCCGATCAATGTATCAATGTAATCATTGATTGGCGTTTTCGTTCCAGAATTAATTCTCGAGTTGGGCGACGCGAAATCGGCTTCATCGTCAATGACGACAACCGAGTCCACACTCTGCCCCTTTTTCCGAGCGTCATCGATTGCTTCTAGCAAAGCCGCCAAATTGCGTCCATTTTTCTTGCAGAAGATGATGGTTTCTTGGTCGAAGATGCCCTTCTTAATCGCCTCTACTGAATTTATGGGAGCTGGCGACAAGCCGGATGTGCTAAAGCGGTCCAGGTTTTGGGCCAGAAGATCCACACTGTCGTTCATCAGGTGGACAATAACCTTGTTTCCATCATCCAGGAGCTTTGCAGTCAGGCAGATCATCATCTCGGTCTTCCCACTCTGAGGATCGCCGTAAATGACAAAGGCAGTTTTGCCACCGCCCGCCAAATTCTTCAAAGAGCCTTCGACCGCTTCCTTCACAAATTCCGACTGCAGCCCTTTGCTTATCATTGCATCGAGTTGCTTTTCGTAGCGGTTCTTCAGTGAAGCAGCGCTCTTGATAGCCTCAAGGTCGAATTGCTCATCGTCCATACCATCTCCTGCCTGCCATAAATGAATGTAAGGACTAATTCAGTTACAATTACATGCAGAAACAAAACAAGGCTACGCGTTTCGGGTAAATGTTTGGATGACCTCAGTTCTCATCCGTTTCGCCAACTTATCGCTTGTAAGCGGTAGATATCTGCTCGCGTTTGGTAATTCGCGTTCGGACTGTGCAATCAAAGAAAGGCCTGCCTGTGCTGCGGATGCTGCAACAGCATTCGAATTGCCAACATAGCATCCGCGTAAACACGAATTTCCTACGATGAAGGTTGCCTGTCCTCCAAACTTTAGTACCCGAGAAATCTCCGCGAGCAGACTCCGGATATCCTGAACGTAGCGGTCGATCATATTCTGGAAGCGAGGAGGGAGACGTTCAATGTCACCGATGGAGCGCCGGACGACGGTAAAGGCCTCGGCCTCGTCCTTGGTATCTGGGCTGCGCTCTGTACCTATACCGTTAGATCTAATTGTTCGCAGATCGCCGAGCTTGTGGCCCAGCCATATGAGCGACAATCGATGGCCGCGCAGATAGTCGATCGCATTGAGATAGGGTGGAGATGTCAACACCGCGTCGACACTGCCATCTTTCAATTTATCCATGCGCCTGGCATCGCCGAGTCCGACGTAAACGTTCCCCGACGGCGGTGCTGCCGAAAGACGAGCGCGTATTAGTCCAATAGATTTCGCTAGCCCTTCGGAGACATTGTAGTTGGTTTCGTCGGTAACTTTGTGTGGTCGGCTATGCGAAACGTCCCGGGCAAGAGACGCGCCAGAGTCCTTGGTGATGATGATGCGGCTTAAGGCGAGGCGCATCAAGTCGATGGAGTGTTTTTGATCCTCTGCTGTTGCGGAGCGTTTCCAATCTTCAAGTAGGTAGCAAAACTTTCGAAGTTCGACGCGCTGGCGATCACCGAACCAGTATTTGCTAAAGGCGAGTGTTTCCGGGTCGCTGTCCATCCAGTCCAGCACGATTTCATCCGGATCGAGCTCCTTTGCCCTCGCAAAGAGCTTGGTAGACATCTCCGATACGAGACTGTCATCTACTGGCGTGGTCCAAATACGGGTCATCAATACCGCCAAGGGATCCACGTCGAAACCGAGAGCCGTGTGGCCGAGATCCGAAGCCTGCCGGCAGACGGTCCCCGAACCGATCATTGGATCGAGAACGACGCTCCCCACGGGCAAGCCCGACAAGGCGTCCAGTGCGATCTCTGGCGCCATGCGAGCGGGAAATGGGTGAATCGGTTTGGTCATGTTGGCTGCTTGCCTTGTATCCGCGTTGGCAGGGTCTGTCCCCTCCTCAGAAATGCTTTATTTGTTTATCCACAGTAATTTGGATGGGTCTTCTCCTAGAGGCAAATACATCTACCTTGGAATACGCCTAAGAAATAGAAAAATCATTAAGTAACTAGTTATTCGTGCGGCTTCTTGCTCCTTCGGTGGGTTCTCCGCTGAGACGGTGGCAGTGATTCCATCGAGGAACGAAACCGGCGGCAAAGTTTCCGAAAGCCAATCAATACGCCGGAACAGGCACATGCTGAGTTCGTGCAGGCTCGGCCCGCCATGACTCGATGGTCCCCGTGTGGCGCTAGGCAGTCGTTAATGGGTGGCCGCTTCGTAGACCCGCCCACACCTCACCATTCTCCACCATCCCCACTTGCCATCCCCAAATTCTCATCCTAATCTCTCTTGAGAAAACGTTTTCCCAAACCTCGCAATACTCGTCGTTCGCCCATCTCGACACGCCGCAGCCCTGTAAGAGAAAACCTTTTCCCAACCGAGGACCGACATTCCAACAATGGCCTCCGACACGCCACCACCCGCCAAACAACCCGTCACGCTGCGTGAAGTGGCGGCGATGGCTGGCGTCAGTGTGGCCACGGCATCGAAGGCGCTGAACGGGCAGGGGCGAATGACTGCCGAGACGCGGCAGCGCATTCGCGAGACGGCACAGCGGCTCGGCTTTCGCCCCAACAGCCTGGCGCAGAGCCTGCTGCGGCGGCGCTCCTTCACCGTCGGGCTGTTGACCAATGATACCTATGGCCGCTTTTCGCTGCCGGTCATGTCGGGCATTTCGGATGCGCTGGTCGACGCCGGTGTCTCGGTGTTCATGTGCAATGTCGAGGACGACCCGCGGCTGGCGCAGCTGCATGTCGAGGCGATGCTGGACAAGCGCATCGACGGCATCATCGCCAGCGGCAAGCGCATCGACCGCCATCTGCCGGTCGACCTCGCCAATCTCGGCGTGCCCGTCATCTACGCCTTCAGCCAGCCCGATCCCGGCGCCATCGCCTTCGTCTCCGACGATGCCGGCGGAGCGCGGCTGGCGGTCGAGCATTTTTGCCGGCTCGGGCGTCGGCGCATCGCCCATGTCAGCGGTCCCGCCAGTTTTGCCGTGGTGAATGAGCGGGCACAGGCTTTTCGCGATGTGCTGGCCGCCCACGGCCTGCCGGTCACCGAGCCCTTGCTCGGCTCGTGGTCGGAAGCCTGGGGGCATGAAGCCGTCGGAAAGCTGTTCGACGGCCCAACGCTCTTCAACAAGAAGGGAGCGAGACCCGACGCCGTGTTCTGCGGCAACGACCAGATCGCGCGCGGCGTCATCGATGCGCTGCGCGAGCGAGGCTTAGACGTGCCTGGCGATGTCGGCGTCGTCGGCTTCGACAATTGGGAGATCGTGGCCGAGGCGACCCGCCCGCCGCTGACCTCGGTCGACATGAACCTGGCAGCGCTCGGCCGCGAGGCCGGCCTCACACTGCTTTCGCTCGTCGGCGGCCAACCGGCCGCGCCGGGCATTCGAAAACTGCCGTGCCGGCTGGTGGTGCGTCAGTCTTGCGGCCGTCCGCCGGACGGCTAGGAGAACGCGCGGCGCGATCTGCGCCGCAACAGGGAGGAGAACAAAACCATGAGGAGGAAAACCATGAAGACCGTGATTACCGGGTTTGCGCTCGCCGCGAGCATCATTGCCTTGCCTGCAATGGCCGCCGACACCGCCAACATCTGGGTTCGCGCCGACGGCTCGAACTTCATGCCGCGCATCGTCGATGCCTTCAACAAGGGCCATGAGAACCAGGTCAAGCTGGACATCATTCCCAATGCCGAGATCATCCCGAAATATGGCGCCGCCGCCGCCGGCGGCACGGCGCCCGACGCGCTGTCGCTCGACCTGATCTACACGCCGTCCTTTGCTGCCGCCGGCCAGCTCGAAGACATCACCGACTGGGCGAAATCGCTGCCCTATTTCGCCAGCCTGTCGCCGGCGCATGTCAAGACCGGCACCTACAAGGACCACATTTACGGGCTGCCGTTCTCGGCCGACGCCTCGGTGCTGATCTGGAATAAGAAACTGTTCAAGCAGGCGGGGCTCGATCCCGACAAGGGGCCGGCCAACTGGGCCGAGATCGAGGCCGATGCCGAAAAGGTCAACGCGCTTGGCGGCGACATCAAGGGCTTCTACTTCTCCGGCAATTGCGGCGGCTGCAACATCTTCACCTTCACGCCGCTGATCTGGGCCTCGGGCGGCGACATCCTCTCCGAGGACGGCTCGAAGGCGACGCTCGACAGCCCGCAGCTGCGCGGCGCCATCGACCTCTACCGCTCGATGGTCAAGAAGGACCTGGTGCCGGCCGGCGCGCAGACCGACACCGGCGCCAATTTCTTTGCCGCCTTCGCCACCGGCAATATCGGCATTTCGCCGTCCGGCGCCTTCGCCATCGGCGCGCTCAACACGCAATATCCGGATATCGACTATGGCGTCACCTTCCTGCCGGGCAAGGACAGCGGCTGGTCTTCGTTTGCCGGCGGCGACAATTTCGTCGTCACCAAGGGCACCAAGAAGCTCGCCGTGGTGAAGGAGTTTCTCGACTTCGCCTATTCGCTCGAAGGCCAGACCATCCTGGCCAAATACGGCAGCCTGCCGGTGCGCGGCGACATCGCCAAGGAGGCGCTGAAAGATCTCGATCCGCGCTACCAGATCGCCGCCGAAGCCATGGCCAAGGGCCGCACGCCCTATTCCGTGGTGTTCAACGACCTGATCAACTCGGCCAACGGTCCGTGGACGCAGATGATCAACGAGGTTGTCTTCGGCGACGACGTCGATGGCGCCATCGCCAATGCACAAGAGACCATGCAGTCGATCATCGACCAGGCGCAGAAATAAGGACTGGCCGGCGGCGAGGGCGCATGACGCCCCTGCCGTCGCAGGTCCTGATCCGGCCGCCCGATCCGTCTCCCTGGACGGGCGGCCGGCGCTCCTTACCCTCCCACTTGTGGGGAGGGTCGCTGCGCAGCAGCGGGGTGGGGGAGGTGTGTCCCACCGCCCTACGAGATCCAACGGAAGAGCAGCATGACCCCTGGCATTCTCAATCATGGCACCGACGCCCTACCTCTCCCTTGCGGCGAGGTCGGACCGCAGGTTCGGGTGGGGGGCCGGCGCCGCACCCCCACCCCGCTGCTGCGCAGCGACCCTCCCCACAAGGGGGAGGGTAAATGACCATCACCACCACCACCCCGCCACGCGCCAGAAAACTGGTCGGTGCCGGCCGCCGGCAGTGGATCGGCCTGCTCTATGTCGCGCCGGCCGTGGCGCTGGTCGTCGTGTTCTTCATCATTCCCCTCGGCATGACCGCCTGGATGTCGCTGCACAACTGGCCGCTGATGGGCGAGCATTTTTACATCGGCTTCGACAATTACCGGGCGATCCTGCGCGACAACCGTTTCTGGAACGCGCTGAGCTTCACCGCCTACTACACCGTGATCGTCACCATCGTGATCTTCGCCGTCGCCTTTCCGCTGGCGCTGTTCATCGAAAAGCCCAGGCGGCTGACCGGCTTTTACCGGACATCCTTCTTCATGCCGGCGGTCGTCGGCTTCGCCTCGGCCAGCCTGCTGTGGTCGTGGCTGCTCAATGTCGATTCCGGCCTGTTCAGCCCGGCCGCCTACGATTTCGGCCTGACGGCGAAAAAGTTCAACCTCCTGGCGACGTTCCAGCCGGCCTTCTGGTCGATCATCGCCATGGTCGTCTGGAAGGTGGCGGGCTTCACCATGATCATCCTGATGACCGGCCTGCAGTCGATCCCGACCGATCTGCAGGAAGCCGCGATGATCGACGGGGCAGGGCCGTTCGCGCGCTTTCGCGCCATCACCCTGCCGCTGATGCGCCGCACGCTGGCGCTGGCGCTGATCCTGTCGATCGCCGGTTCGATCCTCGCCTTCGACCAGTTCTACATCATCCTGCGCGGCGGCCCGCGCAACCAGACGCTGACCGCCGTCTACTGGATCTTCAACCAGTCCTTCGTCTCGTTCAAGCTCGGCTATGGTGCGGCGCTGTCGATGATCCTGCTCGCCATCCTGGTGGCGCTCAGCCTGGTTCAGCTGTGGCTGCTGCGCAAGCCGGAGGGCATCGACTGATGGCGCAGGCAAGAAGCCGCAGCAGCCGCCTCTGGCTCAGGATCGCCGAGCATTCGACCGGCATGATCGCCTCAGTGCTGTTCATCGCGCCGATCGTCTGGGCCGTGCTGTCGACCTTCAAGCCGGCGCAGGAGGCGCGCCAGCCGCCGCTGCCGCCATGGCCGACGACAGGCTTCTCGGTCGAGAACTACCGCACGCTCGATACCTTTGGCGACGGCCTCTGGCTGCCGGCGCAAAACAGCCTCTATGTCGCCTCGATGACGGTGATCCTGTCGGTGATCGTCAGTGTGCTCGCCGGCTATGGCTTTTCGCGCTTCCGCTTTCCGATGAAGGATGTGCTCTTCATCGTCATCCTGTCGACGATCATGATCCCGTTCCAGTCGATCCTGACGCCGATCTTCCTGGTGCTGACCAAGGTCGGCCTGCACAACACGCTGACCGGGCTGGTCCTGGTCTACACCACGCTGCAATTGCCGTTCTCGATCTTCATGATGCGCAACGCCTTCGATGCGGTGCCGCGCGAGATCGAGGAGGCCGCGCGCATGGACGGCGCCAACAATGTCACCATGCTGTTGAAGGTGATGCTGCCGCTGGTCTGGCCGGGCATCGTCACCATCGCGCTGTTCGCCTTCCTCGGCGCCTGGAACGAATTCCTCGCCGCCCTCGTGCTGATGACCGACCAGTCCAAATTCACGCTGCCGATCATGATGACGGCGCTTCAGTCGGGCCGCTTCGGCGCCATCGACTGGGGCGCGGTGCAGGCGGGCGTCACCGTGATGATGGTGCCGTGCCTGGTGCTCTTCCTGTTGCTGCAGCGCTTCTACATCCGCGGCCTGATGGCCGGCGCGGTGAAATGACCCGCCGTGAAATGACCAATATCCAACGGAGTGACACGATGACCGTTCAACCATCCGCCAAGCCCGGCAAACTCGCCTTCCGCCCGCTGCCGGTGCCGCAGGTCGATGTCCGCGGCTTCTGGGGCGACCGTGTCGATGCCGTGGCGTCGCGCACCGCCGACATTCTCTACGAGCGCTGCGTCGAGGCGCGCATGCTGGAGCAGATCGACCCGGACCGGCCCTCGCCGGGCGTCGTCATTCCGTTTCATTCGCCGTCGCCCGACGAGGCTGCCAGCCCCGGCTTCACCGGCTCGACGGTGACGACGCAGATGTTCTGGGACTCCGATTGGGGCAAGACCATCGAGACCGCGGCCTATTCGCTCTACCGGCGCAAGAATGCGGCGCTCGAGACGAAGATCGATGCCGTCATCGACCTGTACGGCAGACTGCAGCAGGAAGACGGTTATCTCTCCAGCTGGTACCAGCGCATCCAGCCCGGCAAGCGCTGGACCAATCTGCGCGATTGCCACGAGCTCTATTGCGCCGGCCATCTGATCGAAGGCGCGGTCGCCTACTACCAGGCCACCGGCAAGCGCAAGCTACTGGATATCATGTGCCGCTATGTCGACCATATCGCCGACACCTTCGGTCCGGAGCCGGGCAAGAAGAAGGGCTATTGCGGCCATGAGGAGATCGAGCTGGCGCTGGTCAAGCTGGCGCGGGCGACCGGCGAGCAGAAATATATGGACCTGGCCAGGTATTTCATCGACCAGCGCGGGCAACAGCCGCATTATTTCGACGAGGAGGCGCGTGCGCGCGGCGCCGACCCGAAGGCCTATCATTTCAAGACCTATGAGTACAACCAGTCGCACAAGCCGGTGCGCGAGCAGGACAAGGTCGTCGGCCATGCGGTCAGGGCGATGTACCTCTATTCCGGCATGGCCGACATCGCCACCGAATATGGCGACGACACGCTCAGGGTAGCGCTCGACCGTCTGTGGAACGATCTCACCACCAAGAACCTCTATGTCACCGGCGGCCTCGGGCCATCGGCGCACAATGAGGGCTTTACCAGCGACTACGACCTGCCCAACGAAACCGCCTATGCCGAGACCTGTGCCTCGGTCGGCCTCGTGTTCTGGGCCAGTCGCATGCTCGGCATGGGTCCCAACGCCCGCTACGCCGACATGATGGAGCGGGCGCTCTACAACGGCTCGATCTCCGGCCTGTCGCTCGACGGCTCGCTGTTCTTCTACGAGAACCCGTTGGAGAGCCGGGGCAGGCACAATCGCTGGAAATGGCATCGCTGCCCCTGTTGCCCGCCCAATATCGGCCGCATGGTCGCCTCCATCGGCAGCTATTTCTACTCCCTGTCGGATGATGCGCTGGCCGTTCATCTCTACGGCGACAGCACCGCGCGCTTCGACATATCGAACCGGGCGGTCAGTCTGATTCAGACCAGCAATTATCCTTGGGATGGCGCGGTCTCGATCCGGATCGAAGCCGAAGCGCCGGTCGAGTTCACCTTGCACCTGCGCGTCCCCTCCTGGTGCGGCAAGGCGGCGCTCAAGGTCAACGGCGCCGCGGTCGATCTGGACGGCATCACCAGCGACGGCTATGCCGCGATCCGGCGCGAGTGGCGCCAGGGCGACCGGGTCGAACTCGATCTCGAAATGTCGATCGCCCGTCTGTTCGCCAATCCGGAGGTGCGTCAGGACATCGGCCGCGTCGCACTTGCGCGCGGTCCGCTGATCTATTGCGTCGAGGAGACCGACAATGCCGGCCAGTTGCATCGGATCGCTCTGCCGCGAACGGCAACAATCGAGGCGCATGCCGAGCCGAACCTGCTCGGCGGCATCGTCACGCTTTCGGCACTTGCCAGCAAGGAAGCCCAGGAAAACTGGGAAACCGGGCTCTATCGCACCGATCCGCCGGCGGTGAGCGAAACGAAAATCACCGCCGTCCCGTACTTTGCCTGGGACAACCGTGAACCCGGTGAGATGCTGGTCTGGCTGCGGGACGGATGAGTTACAGGCTGACGAACGCCGTCAGCGGCAAATGATCCGACGCAACCCGCGACAGCGGCGTGTCATGGGCTTCCACCGACGAGACCATGCCGTGCCGGTTGGCCATGATCCGGTCGAGCGCCAGCACCGGCAGGCCTGAGGGGAAAGTCGGCACCGCCGCCGGCGTGAAACCAAAGGTGGCGTGCAGCGTCTTGAGCGCCGAGCGGTTGCCCAGCCGCCATTCGTTGAGGTCGCCGAGCAGCAAGGTCGGCCTTTCATCCTGGTTGCTCATGATGTCGAGCACGACGCGGGCCTGCTCCGAACGCGAGCGGCGCAACAGGCCGAGATGCGCGGCGATGACGCGCAGAGTGCGCGTTTCGTCGAGGTCGATCTCGGCAACCAGCGCGCCGCGGGGCTCCAGTCCCGGAAGCTTGATCTGATGGACGTCGCGCACGGTGCCGCGCTTGAACAAAAGCACGTTGCCGCGCCAGCCATGGCCCTTGCCGCTTCCGGAAACCGGCACCGGCACAAGCCCGGTTTCGTGTTCGATCCGGGCAAGATCGAGCAGCCCGGCGCGATCGCCGAAGCGGTTGTCGGCCTCCTGCAGCGCGATGACGTCGGGGCCGATCTCGCGGATGACGCGGGCGGTGCGTTCGGGGTCGAACCTGCGGTCGGTGCCGATGCATTTGTGGACGTTGTAGGAGGCGACCACCATCTGGGCGCCTTCAATGTGCTTGCGCGCCGTCGCGTTCGCCTTGCGCGCTTTCCTGCCGCGGATCGACAGGAGCACTGTTTCAGGAAGGCTGCGTCCGTTTATGTCCATAGGCCTGCGTTCAATCTGTCCTGATTCTAAAGATAGGGCGATCCCAGCCATAACAACCGGTCAAAAACCCGGATAACAAATGGCCGCGCTCTTAGGGTTGCGAGTGTGACGGGTTTGGCGGAAGCGATTGCCGCTCCGATGCGCCCTTCGATCTCGGCGGCAAAGCCGGTATCCAGCACCTCCAGGTCGATTTCGAAATTCAGCCGCAGCGACCGCGCGTCGAGGTTGGAAGAGCCGACATAGGCCCAGACGCCATCGACCGACAACAGCTTCGAATGGTCGAACGACCCTTCATGACGCCAGACGCGGCAATAGTGCTTCAGCACCTGGTCGTACTGCGCCGTCATGGCGCGGCCGACCAGGAAGAGATTGTTGACCGCGGGCACGACGATGTCGATCTCGACGCCGCGCCGGGCAGCCGTGACCAGCGCGCTGACAAATTCCCGGTCCGGCAGGAAATAGGGCGACATGATGCGGATCGATTTGCGGGCGACGGAAAATGCCCCCGTCAGCAATTTGTGGTTGGTTTCGATGCTGGCGTCCGGCCCCGACGCCACCGCCCGCACCAGGATCGGCTGACCGGGAGGCGGCGAGGGCTTTGCCACGTGCCAGACCTCGTCCTTGAGCGCCTCGTTGCCGGCAAAACGCCAGTCTTCGGCGGCAACCGCGAACAGGTCGGCCACGACCGGCCCCGTCACCTGGAAATGCGTATCCGCCGAACTGGCGCTGCCGGCGAATTCGGCCGAAAATCCCTTGCGGATGTTCATGCCTCCCGTGAACGCCACCACACCGTCGACGATCAGGATTTTCCTGTGCGTCCTCAAATTCGCATAGGGAAGTCTCAGGCCCATGACGATGTTGCCGTTGAACAGATCGACGGTGACGCCGGCTTCCCGGAGTGTCCCAAGGATGCTGGGCACGGAATAGCGCACGCCGACCGCATCGATCAGCACGCGAACCGTCACACCGCGCCGGACCGCGCAGGCCAGCGATCCGACAAAACGTCGTCCGATCTCGTCATTGTCGAAGATGTAGGTCTCGAGCAGAATGCTGCGCTGTGCGCTGTCTATCGCCCGGCACATTGCTGCGTAAGCTTCGTCGCCGGTCCTGAGGATCGTGATCGCGTTTGCCGACGTCAGTGCGCGCCGCGCCACCCTGTCGCCTAGCGTCTTCAGGCCGGCAAAGCGCTGGCCGAATTCGGCTGAGATGAGTGTTTCGAGCGCAATGTCGTGGTCGTGTTTGGCTGTCTCGGCTTCACCGGCGACGGGCCGCATGGCGCTGATCGTGGCGCGGCGGATGCGGTTGATGCCGGCAATGGCATAGATGATCGCGCCAAGGAACGGCGACAAGATCATCACGCCGACCCAGCCGGTGGCGGCGCGCACGTCTTCCTTGGTCATGATGGCGTGGACGATGCCGATGGCGGCCATCAGCATCGGAATGATCACAAGGATCAGAGGCCAGTAGGTCACAAAGGTCTGCCACATCGGCAGGACTATCGAGCCAGCGGCCGCAGAAGGCAATGCAACGGATCAACCAGGACGGCGGCGCTCGCGCCTCAGTCCTTCGCCCGCTCCACATAAGCGCCATCGGCCGTCATCACCACCACGCGGGTACCCGGCGCGATGTGCGGCGGCACCAGCGTGCGCACGCCGTTGGAAAGCACGGCCGGCTTGTATGACGAGGACGCCGTCTGGCCTTTGGTCGTCGGCTCCGTCTCGACCACTTCGAAAGTAGCGCGCTGCGGCAGCACCAGGGCTATGGCGATGCCGTTGAACTGCGAGATCTGCACCGCCATGCCTTCGAGCAGGTAGGGCGCCATGTCGCCGACCACGCTTTCCGGCACCGCGACCTGGTCGTAGCTTTCCGGGTTCATGAAGTGATACCCCTCGGCGTCGGCGTAGAGGAAGGTGTGCTCGCGCTCCTCGACATAGGCGCGCTCGACCTGCTCGGTGGTGCGGTAGCGCTCCGAAACCTTCACCCCGTCGGAGATGCGGCGCATGTCGAGCTGGGTGACCGGCGTACCCTTGCCAGGGTGGATGTTTTCGGCAAAGAGGATGACGTAAAGCTTGCCGTCCTTGTCGACGACATTGCCTTTACGGAGCGAACTGGCGATGACCTTCACCACGGTTTTCAATCCTAGACTTCGTTGGCCTGAAACGATCGTTCGGCGCAAATCGGCTGCGAGAGCCGTCGCCGTAGCGCATCTTGGCCCGAACCGCCAGCCCTGTCAGCAATTCCGTTGCCCGGCAAACCCATGACTGGCGCTTCGCCCTGGTGGACGGCGGATGTTCACGCCGACCGCCGGCCGCGGCTGATGGCCCGCAACGCCATAGCTGCGGCAATGCGCGGCTGGTTTGGCGAGCGCGACTTCATCGAGGTCGAGACGGCGGCGTTGCAGATTTCGCCCGGCAACGAGGCGCATCTCTCAGCCTTCGCCACCGAGGCGATCGGCGCCGACGGCGCGCGCCGGCCGCTTTATCTCCACACCTCGCCGGAGTTCGCCTGCAAGAAGCTGCTGGCCGCCGGTGAGCGGCGCATCTTCAGCCTGGGCGCCGTCTGGCGCAACCGCGAGCGCGGCCCCTTGCACCATCCCGAATTCACCATGCTGGAATGGTATCGGGTCGACGAAACCTATGACAGCCTGATGGCCGATTGCGCCGAACTGCTGAAGCTCGCGGCTGAGCGGGCCGGCGCCAAAACCTTCCGCTTTCGCGGCCGCGAGGCCGATCCGTTCGCCGAACCGGAACGCGTGAGCGTGGCGGAAGCTTTTGCGCGTTACGCCGGCATCGATCTTCTTGCCACCGTTTCTGCCGATGGCGGCACAGACCGCGCCGCACTCCATAATGCTCTGGTCAAGGCCGGCCTGCGCACGGCCGACGATGACAACTGGGCCGATTTGTTCAGCCGGGTAATGGTCGAGAAGGTCGAACCGGTGCTGGGGCAGGGGCGGGCCACCATCTTGTACGGCTATCCGATCTCGGAAGCGGCGCTCGCCCGGCCGAGCGCGGAGGACCAGCGCGTGGCCGAGCGCTTCGAGCTCTATTGCTGCGGCGTCGAGCTCGCCAATGCTTTTGGCGAACTGACCGATCCGGCCGAGCAGCGCCGGCGCTTTGCCGCAGAGATGGACGAGAAGGAGCGCGTCTATGGCGAGCGCTATCCGCTGGATGAGGATTTTCTCGCCGCCCTCGCCATCATGCCGCAAGCCAGCGGCTCGGCGCTTGGCTTCGATCGGCTGGTGATGCTGGCAACGGGCGCGACGAGGATCGATGACGTGATCTGGACGCCGGTCGCCACTCCTTGACGGAAATCGGCCTCGGTTAAACTCACAAACCGGTCAAGCCGCGCGTCTGTGGCGGCCGCCGCGGATGGGCTTTGCGGGCCGCTTGGGCGCTATGCCGCAGCGGGACAATTGCCCGTGCGCCATTGCACAAGCCGCATTGGGACAATAGATGGTGCAACAGCCGCTACCGCCCGGCGCGGCTTCAGCCAGGACCACGCGCATGACCGATACATCAGAGGCAGCGAAATTGACCGACCGCGTCGCGGCACTGGTCGAGGCTGCCAAGCGGGCCGGCGCCGACGCCGCCGACGCGGTTGCCGTGCGCGGCCGCTCGATCGGCGTGTCGGTGCGGCTGGGCAAGGTCGAGAACACTGAGGCGTCCGAGGGCGACGATGTCTCGCTGCGCGTCTTCGTCGGCAACCGGGTGGCGAGCGTCTCGGCGACAGCGGCATCGGACCCCAAGGCATTGGCCGAGCGCGCCGTGGCCATGGCCAAAGTCTCGCCCGAGGACCCCTATCAGGGTCTCGCCGATCCGGCTTTGCTGGTCGGCAAGGTGCGCGACCTCGATCTGTTCGACGCCACCGAGGTTTCGGCCGATCAGTTGAAGGAAGCGGCCCTTGCCGCCGAGGAAGCGGCCCTTGCAGTCAAGGGTGTCACCAATTCGGCCGGCAGCGGCGCCAGCGCAGGCCTCGGCGGGCTGGTGCTTGCCACGTCGGACGGCTTCGTCGGCCACTATGTCGCGTCGCGCTTTTCGCGTTCGGCCAGCGTGATTGCGGGTGAGGGCACCGGCATGGAGCGCGACTACGAATACTCCTCGAACCAGCATTTTTCCGATCTCGACGCGCCGGAGCTGATCGGCCGTAAGGCCGGCGAGCGCGCCGTGCGCCGCCTCGGCGCCCGCAAGGCGGCGACCGGTCCGGTCAACGCGGTCTTCGATCCGCGCGTCGCGCGCGGCATTGCCGGCCATCTCGCCGGCGCCATCAACGGCGCTTCGGTGGCGCGCAAGACCAGTTTTTTGCGCGAGATGATGGGCAAGCAGGTTGCGTCGGCTGCCATCACCGTCACCGACGAACCGCTGCGGCGTCGCGGTCAGGCCTCGCGCCCGTTCGACGGCGAAGGCGTCGGGGGCGAAAAGCTGTTGATGGTCGAGAACGGCGTGCTGAAGCACTGGTTCCTGTCGACGTCCGCCGCGCGGGAATTGGGGCTGACCACCAACGGACGCGGCGCGCGCAGCGGCTCGTCGGTATCGCCGTCTTCGACCAATCTCGCCATCGAGCCGGGCGACAGGACGCCGGAAGACCTGATCAGGTCGCTGAAATCCGGCTTTTATGTCACCGAAGTGTTCGGCCAGGGCGTCGACATGGTGACCGGCGAATACAGCCGTGGCGCATCCGGCTTCTGGATCGACAATGGCGAGCTTGCCTATCCGGTGGCCGAGGTGACCATCGCCTCGAATTTGAAGACGATGTTCCTCAATATGGTTCCGGCGAGCGATCTTGACCGCGATTTCGGCACTGCCGCACCGACGCTGCTGATCGAAGGAATGACCCTTGCCGGAGCGTGACCCGGTCATATCGGCCGGGGCCTCGGAAGACCTCGATCTGCTGCGCGACGCCGCCCGCGAGGCGGGCGCGATCGCCATGCGCTATTTCGGCAAAAACCCGCAAGTGTGGATGAAGGGCGGCACCTCGCCGGTCAGCGAAGCCGACCACGCGGCGGACGCCTATCTGCGCGATACCCTGCTGGCGGCCCGGCCGGACTATGGCTGGCTGTCGGAGGAAACGACTGACGATCCGGCGCGGCTTCTGGCGCGGCGCACCTTTGTCGTCGACCCCATAGACGGCACCCGCGGCTTCCTCGAAGGTCTGCGCTCGTGGTGCGTCAGCGTCGCGGTGGTCGAGAATGGCCGCACGCTCACCGGTGTGCTCGAATGTCCGGCCAAGGGCGAAACCTATTGGGCGCTGCCTGGCCATGGAGCTTTCCGCAACGGCAAGCCGATTGCCGTGCGCGGCCTGGGTAAGACGGTCGAGATCGGCGGGCTGAAGCAGTTGACTGACCTGATGCCGGCGCAATGGCAGGGCCGGGTGCGGCGGGCGGCGCACATTCCCTCGCTCGCCTACCGGCTGGCGATGGTCGCCAACGGCACGCTCGACGCCACCTTCGTCAAGCCCAACGCGCATGACTGGGATATCGCCGCCGCCGATCTCATCTTGCGCGAGGCTGGCGGCGCCGTGCTCGACGGCCATGGCCGCGCGCCGCTCTATGCCGGGGAGATCATCCGTCACGGCGCGCTGGTCGCCGGCAGCGGCCATCTGCTGACCGTGCTTGCCGGCGTCATTGCCGATACGGAAGCGTGATCGAAGGTTCCAAAGTCGGCAGCTTTGGGCTAGACCTGTCGCAAACTCACAATATGTGAAGGACCGAAATGGCCGCGGAAGACGGAAAGAAACAGCTTTTGCACCTGGTGTTCGGCGGCGAGCTGAAGAAGCTGGGAGGCACCGAGTTCCGCGATCTCGACGCGCTCGACATCGTTGGCGTTTATCCGGACTATCAAACCGCGCACACCGCGTGGAAGGCAAAGGCGCAAGCCAGCGTGGACAATGCCCATATGCGCTATTTCGTCGTCCATCTGCACCGGCTGCTCGACCCTGAAAGCAAGGCCGCCGGTTGACAGCGATGGAGCATGAAGCGGTGAAAGGGCAGCCCACCGGCGCCGCGGTCCGAAGAAGACGCGGCGGCAGTTCGAAGACATTCTGGCGCAAGATCCGCGAGCCGTTGGCGCAGTCGCGAATCGTCAAGAGCATGATCGTCAGCCTGCTCGCCCAGTTCGTCCGCCTGGTGCGCCTGACCAACCGCGTGGTCGAAGGCTCGGCTAAATTTTCAGGCGGCGACTACGCCGAATTCGAACCCGGCATCATCGCGCTCTGGCATGGCCAGCATCTGCTGACCCCAGCCTATTATCCCAAGGGACGGCCGCTGGTCGCCATGGTCTCGCGCAGCGCCGACGCCGAACTCAACGCGCTGATGATCGAAAAATTCGGCATCGAGGCGGTGCGCGGCTCCGGCGGGCGTGAAAGCACGA
Source organism: Mesorhizobium sp. M0037 (assembly GCF_040323635.1). Taxonomy (NCBI): domain Bacteria; kingdom Pseudomonadati; phylum Pseudomonadota; class Alphaproteobacteria; order Hyphomicrobiales; family Phyllobacteriaceae; genus Mesorhizobium; species Mesorhizobium sp. M0037. The sequence goes on from NZ_JAMYVB010000001.1 coordinate 175,708, forward strand.
AGCATCTCGACAAGGGCGGCGCCAAGGCGCTCATCGCCCTGAAAAAGTCACTCGTGGCCGGCAAGAACGTCGCCATGATCGCCGACATTCCCCACGGCACGCCGCGCGACGCGGGGCTTGGTATCGTTCTGCTGGCACGCCTTTCCGGCCGGCCGATCATGCCTGCCGCCATCGCCACCAGCCGCCGCAAGGTGCTGGAAAGGAGCTGGGACAAGACCACCATCAACCTGCCGTTCGGCCGCTCCTCGATCGTCATCGGAACGCCGGTTTTCGTGCCGGCCAATGCCGACGAGGCCGAAATGGAGCGCAAGCGCCAGGAAGTCACGGCCGCGCTCAATGCCGCAACCGCCGAGGCCTATCGGCTCGTGGACGGCAGGCCATGAGCGTCGGCTGGGCGCGCGCCTTCCTGGCGGCCTACCGCCTTGCCGGTGCAGCCGCCTATCCGCTGATGGGTCCCTATGTCGCCTGGCGCACATCGCAGGGCAAGGAAGACCGCAGCCGCAGCCGTGAGCGCTACGGCGTTGCCGGGCGGCCGCGCCCCGAAGGGCCGGTGATCTGGATCCATGCGGCAAGCGTCGGCGAGACCCTTGCGGTCGTGCCGCTGGTGCAAAGCATCCTCGACTACGGTGTCAACATCGTGCTGACGACGGGAACAGTGACCTCGGCGCAGGTTGCCGACGAACGGCTGGGCGACCGCATCATCCACCAATATGTTCCGCTCGACCTCAAGCCGGCCGTCAGCCGCTTTCTCGATCACTGGCGGCCGGACCTGGCTATCATCGCCGAATCCGAGATATGGCCGATGACGATCCTCGAGCTCGGCGCCCGCCACGTGCCGCAGGTGCTGGTCAACGGCCGGCTCTCCGACCGTTCGTTCAAATCCTGGAAGAAGCGCGCCAACATCGCCGAGGCGCTGTTCGAGAACCTCGCACACGTCGTTGCCCAGTCGGATGTCGACGGCGAACGGTTTCGCGCGCTTGGCGCCCGGCCGGTCACCGTGTCCGGCAACCTCAAGGTCGACACCTTGCCGCCGCCGGTCGACGAACGGGCGCTGGCGACGCTGAAGCGCCAGATCGCCGGCCGCCCGACCTGGGCGGCAATTTCGACCCATGACGGCGAGGAGGTGGTCGCGGCGGAAGTCCACGCCACGCTCTACAAGCGCCACCATGGGCTGCTGACGATCATCGTCCCGCGTCATCCCGACCGCGCCGAAGCGCTGGCCGCACAGATTTCCGGCATGGGCCTGAAGCTGGCGCGGCGCAGCAAGGGCGACCGGATCACCGCCGACACCGATATCCTGCTCGGCGATACGATCGGCGAGATGGGGCTTTATCTCCGGCTGACGGAAATCGCCTTTGTCGGCCGCTCGCTGACCTCGGAAGGCGGCCAGAATCCGCTGGAGCCGGCCATGCTCGACACCGCTGTGCTGGCCGGCCGCAACGTCCAGAATTTTCGCGAGGCCTATCAGCGCCTGCTCGACAGTGGCGGCGCCAAGCTGGTGCGCGACCGCGACATGCTGGCCGGCGCCGTCAATTTCCTGCTGAGCAATGAAGTTGCGCGCCATGAGATGATGGCGGCCGGTGCCGCCACAGTCGACCAGATGCGCGGTGCGCTGGCGCACACGCTGAAGTCGCTCGAGCCTTATATCCAGCCATTGATCGTCAAGTCGCGCCTGAAGGGCGCCGACGGGCGATAGGTGGCGTCGGAAGCACCACCTTTCTGGTGGGAAGCGCCGGACTGGCGGGTCTTTGCGCTGTCGCCGCTATCAGCCGTCTATGGCATCGTCGCCGGCCGCCGCATGCATCGGGCGGTACGTGAAAAGATCGACGCGCCAGTGCTTTGCGTCGGCAACTTCACCGTCGGCGGCAGCGGCAAGACGCCGATCGCCATCGCGCTGGCCAAGCAGGCCCGGCGCATGCAGCTCAATCCCGGATTCCTGTCGCGCGGCCATGGCGGCTCGTTCGCGCAGCCGCATGTCGTCGATGCCAGTCACGACGCTGCAAAGCATGTCGGCGACGAGCCGCTGCTTTTGGCCGAGCACGCGCCGGTTGCGGTGAGCCCCAACCGCGCTGCCGGCGCCAAGCTGCTCCTGGAAGCCCATGGCTGCGATTTCCTGATCATGGATGACGGTTTTCAGAGCGCACGCATCCATATCGATTATGCGCTGGTCGTCGTCGACGCCCGCTACGGCATCGGCAACGGCCGCGTCATTCCGGGTGGACCGCTGAGAGCCAACATCGTCGACCAACTGGTGTTCACCGATGGGCTGTTGAAGATGGGCGAGGGCGCTGCCGCCGACCAGGTCGTGCGCCAGGCGGCGCGCGCCGGCCGGCCGATCTTCGAGGCGCATGCCGAGCCCGCGGCCAAGGAGCGGTTCGCCGGCCGGCGGTTCCTCGCCTTTGCCGGCATCGGCCACCCCGAAAAATTCTTCGACACGCTGCGCGGCACCGGTGCGGAAGTGGCGCTGAGCCGGTCGTTTCCGGACCATCACTTCTATGCCCCTGATGAACTCGCGGAACTGGCGGCAACCGCGCGCCGCGATGGACTGGGCCTCGTCACCACCGCCAAGGACGCCGCCCGGCTGCGCCACGGCGCTGCCCCGGCCGATTTCCTCGCTGAACTCGCCGTGCTGGAGATCGACGCCACCTTCGAACTCGACACTGTGCCGGAGCGCATCATCGACGAGACGTTGGATGCGTGGAGACAGCGCAGGCTTCGGGGGTAGGGCGTGCAGCGTCACGCGGAGATGCTGGCGGGACAGCACCCCCTCTGGCCTGCCGGCCATCTCCCCCGCAAGGAGGGAGATCAGCAGCTTTGCCAATGGCGCTCATTCTGCAACGCTGGTGATTTGGCGAAAGCAAAGATGACATCCAATCTCCCCCCTTGCGGGGGAGATGTCCGGCAGGACAGAGGGGGGGTGTGAAGGAACGCGACCAACGGCTCTGTGCGCGCCTTTAACCCCGGCTGCGCAGGTCCGGATGCATCTCGATCTCGCGGCGCAGCGAGGCGGCGGCGCTGACATAGGGCTCCTGCCTGGCGACGCTCCAATATTTGAGCTCGTCCAGCGGAATGCTCTCGCCGGTCACCGCGCAGCGCACGAAGGCGCCGGGGCTGGTGACCTGGAAGTCGCCGTCGAGATAGCGGATACGGGCTTCCTTGCCGCCGGGGCCTTCGAAGCGGTTCATCATGGAGTGGTGCCAAGGTTCATGCTGATTTCATCGCCATAAATTGCCGGCAAGGTCAAGCTTGACGCAATGCTGAGGCGCTATTGTCGCTCCAAACCATTCTTATGGGACCGGTATGGACATTTCATCCGCCCGCCTGACCGCGCTGCTCCGTGAGGCCATGATGTTGGCAGCGTTGCCGTCGGCGAAGGCCGATCCGGCGAAAGCAGCACTTATAAAGGCGCTGGTGCAGCCGCCGACGCCGTCCGGCGCGCCTTTGCAGCCGGCAGCGGCGCCGGCGCTGCAGGCGCTGTTGTCCGCGGCAACGGCAAAGGGGCAGCAGACGGGTTCTGCCGAGATCCTCCAGGCCTATCTGGCCCTTGCCGAGCCTAGTGACGCCACGCCCGACGCTACCGGGCCGACAACCGCTGCGATAGGCAAGGCGACGCCAGCGAACGACGATGCACAGCGCGGTCTGCCGCTGCCGCCGGCAAGGGCCGAAGATGGCGCTGCCGCAAAGCCCGCAGGACTGCCCTGGTTTGCGCTTCTCGCACCCGTGGTTTCGCCGCAGCGCCGCGCTGCCACCACCGATATGCCAATGAAGCGGGAGCAGGCGACGTCTGGGCCGAATGATGCGGCCCAGCCGGAAGGCCGACAGCAGACGCGTGTCGGTCTGATGGCGCTGGCAACCGGGTTTCTGGCCGTCGCCATTGTCGGGCTAGCCCTGCTGGTGCTTCGCTGAGCACCGAACGATCGCCGCTATCGCTCGGCTTCGAGGAAAGCTTCCATCTTGTCCATCGCCAGCCCCGCCTCGACAGCGATACGGCGTGAAAGTTCGGCGGCAGCCGTACGCGGCCGCCCCAGCGGCCGGTCCAGCCAGTACGACACCGGGTTCAGCGCCGTGCGCTCGTCGACGGCGACGATGCGGCCTGCCTCCAACTGGTGTCCGGTCAGCGGCGGCCGCGCCAGCGCGATGCCGAGCCCGTAAGCTGCGGCGTCGAGCACCAGATTGTAGTCCTCGAAGCGGCGATCCTGCGGGCGCGGGCGGTAGTCCATCCCTTGCGCGGCAAACCAGGCACGCCAACCCGAAGCGTCGGAATCGTTGATCAGTGGAAACCTCAGCAGCCGGGCCGGGTCGCCGCGGCCGATCTCGCGGGCAAGGCCGGGCGCGGCGACGGGAAAGACATGTTCCTCGAACAGCTTCACCGAGATGCGGCCCGGAATGCCGCCGCGGCCGCAGCGGACCGACAGGTCGATGCCTTCATCGGCAAGGTCGGCCTGGCGGATGTCGACGTCGAGCACGATGCGCAGCTTGGTGGGATTGTTCTCCAGCGCCGCCATGCGTGGCATCAGCCACAGCCCGCTGACGGAGGGTATCGAGGTCAGCCGCACCACGGCGGTGCCGCGCGGCTCGACCCAGCGGTCGGAATGGCTGGAGATCAGCGCAAAGGCTTCGGCCGTGCGCAGATGCAGGCGGTTGCCCTCGATGGTCAGCGATACGCCACGCGCGCCGCGGTCGAACACTTTCAAGCCCAGCCAGTCCTCCAGCTTGGCGATCTGCCGGCTGACGGCGCCGTGGGTGATGTTGAGCTTCTCGGCCGCGGCCGAAAAGCTCCCCGTTCGCGCCGCCGCATCGAAGGCGCGCAGGGTCTCGAGCGGCACCATTGTGTCTGAGCTGTGATCCACAGTCACAGGTGATCCTCGATTTGATCGTTTGTCAACCGCGCCGAAAAGGCGCTTTCTGCCTTTCAACACTCTGGGAACCCGAGGACAGGCAGATGAGCGCAACGACCAGCACGTCGAATCCGACACAGCGGATGGACACCACGGCAGCCATCGCCGTGGCCTTGACGGTGGTTGGCTGGGCATCGGCCTTTCCAGCGATTCGTGCGGGTCTCGCCGCCTTCGGGCCGCTGGAACTCGGTTCGCTGCGCTTTGCCATTGCCGCGGTGCCGGCGGCGATCTTTCTTGCCGTCAAGCGCCCGGCACTGCCGAGGCTCGATGAAGTGTGGCGCCTCGGCTTTGGCGGCGCCATTTTCGTCGCGCTCTACACTGTCATGCTTAATTACGGCGAACTGACCGTGTCGGCTGGCGCCGCCGGTTTCATCATCAATGTCAGCCCGATCTTCACCGCCATCATGGCAATGACATTGCTGGGCGAGCGTTTCTCAACGTGGGCCTGGTTTGGCACGGCCATTTCTTTCGCCGGCATCGGCATCATTGCGGTCGCCGACGGCAATGGCTTGAGTTTCGACACCGGCGCGCTGCTGGTTCTTGGCTCCGCGCTGTGCTCGGCTGTCAACACGATCGTCCAGAAGCCGCTCTTTGCCCGCCATCACCCGCTGACCATTTCGGCCTCGAACATGATCCTTGGTGCACTTTGCCTGGCGCCCTTTTTGCCAAGCGGCTTTGCGCAGGCAGCGGTCGCCAACACGGCCGGGATCGGCGCCGTGATCTTTCTTGGCATCGTGCCCAGCCTGATCGCCTATGCCGCCTGGGCAACCGCTCTGTCGCGTCTCCCGGCCGCCCGTGCCTCGAACTTCCTTTATCTGGTCTCGCCCATGTCTGCCCTGATCGGTTTCTTCTGGCTGGGCGAAGTGCCGACACTGCTCGGTCTCCTCGGCGGCGCGCTGGCGCTCGGCGGTGTGATCGTGGTGAATTTGAAGCGTTAAAACAAAAAGTTGGAACCGTTTCCGGACTCAAACCGGGAACCGTATCCCCAGCATGCAGACACCCGGAGGAAGGACCGGTATGGTGAGTTGCCTGGCTGGGGGATGGAATGGGAAAACTGTTCATATCGGCAATCTTTTGCGTTTTGCTGCTGACCGGGAAAGCCTTCGCTGGCTGGTACCAGGTCGAAAACTACGAAGGGTCCATCGGGCCTAATCCAGTCCATCTGTCACTGCAGAGATATGACAGTTTCGGCAGCGGGATTACGGTCGAAGGAAGCTATTTCTACGACGCGAAGCAAAGCCCGATAGCGGTGTACGGCAAGATCACCGGTACCAGCGTCTCCCTTTGCGAGATTGCGGACGACAAGGAATTCGACCGGGTCCTGGTCATGGGATCGAAAACGCCGGTCGACACCGCCCGATGTCCGTTTTCTCTCGACCTTGGCGAAAGCGGCGCAACGGGGACCTGGAACAGAGGCCTGGACAAGTTCCCGATCGTGCTGAAGAAGGTCGCAAGCCTCGACGATACCGGTGAGGCGAAGGTTGACGGGACCGTCGAGATCCCCTTCTGGGCGCAGACAGCCACCCACAGATTTGCCGGGGTCTACGAGAAAGCCGGCTTTCTCGTCTGCATGAGTAAGCTGCGGGTCATCGACAAGAAGAAAAAGAAGGTCGTTCAGGAGATCGTTTTCGATGACGACGATTGCGATGCCGGCATGCTGATGACTCCCATCTACATGAATGTTCTAAAACAGGTTGGGGGAAGCTTCGAGATAATCTCCGTGAATTTTCGCGGCGGTAGCGCCGGTTACTCAAGGGATTACGTTTTCTCTCATAGGTTCAAGGATTATCGCCTGTTGGTGAATTGAGCGGGTGGCCTGACCTGGCTTGTGCTCACCGCCGCCCAAACAGCCGCTCTATGTCGGCGAGCTTGAGTTCGATATAGGTCGGGCGGCCGTGGTTGCAGGTGCCGGAGCCCGGCGTTGCTTCCATCTGGCGCAGCAGCGCGTTCATCTCCTCAGGCTTGAGCAGGCGGCCGGAGCGGACCGAGCCGTGGCAGGCCATAGTCGCGGCGATCTTGTCCAGTCGTTCCTTCAGCGTCTCGATCGTGTCGTTGTCGGCGATCTCGTCGGCAAGATCACGCACCAATTGCTGGACATTGGTTTCGCCGAGCATCGACGGCGTCTCGCGCACCGCCACCGCGCCGGGACCGAAACGCTCAATGGCGAGGCCGAACCGGGCCAGCGTTTCGGAATGCATGGCCAGCCGCTCGGCGTCCTCCTCCGGCAGGTCGACGATCTCCGGCAGAAGCAGCATCTGCGAGGGCACCGCGCGCGAGTGCAGGGCATTCTTCAGCGCCTCGTAGACCAGCCGCTCATGCGCCGCGTGCTGGTCGACGATGACAAGCGAATCCCTGGTCTGGGCGACGATGTAGTTCTCGTGCACCTGCGCGCGGGCGGCGCCCAGCGCGGTGCCGAGCAGCGTCTCGGCCGGCTCGGCTAAGCCGGCACGCGCATCGGCGCTGGCGAGCGGACCGGCGTCGAATGCAGCCTGGTCGTTTTCGCGGAAGCCGGCGCCGTCAAATCCCATATCCAGCGGCCGCTGTGGCGAGCGGTCAAAGCCCGAAAAGCCCGAGGCCCGGTAGGCCGCGTCATAACTGCGATGACCGTTGGCAGGACCCGCATGGGCGTAGGAGGCGGCTCCCGGCCGGAACGCCGCCACCATCCCGGCGGCCCCGCTGGTGGCGGCGCGGATGCCGGCATTGGCCAGCGCCTCGCGAATGGCGCCGACGATCAGCCCGCGCACCAGGCCGGGGTCGCGAAAGCGCACATCGGCCTTGGCTGGGTGGACGTTGACGTCGACGGTCGCCGGATCGAGCGTCAGGAACAGCACGGTCACCGCGTGCCGGTCGCGCGGCAGCACATCGGCGAAAGCGCCGCGAATGGCGCCGGCAATCAGCTTGTCGCGCACTGGCCGGCCGTTGACATAGGCATATTGCTGCAACGCGTTGGCGCGGGTGAAGGACGGGATCGAGACGTGGCCGGTCAGGTGCACGCCGTCCCGGCTGGCGTCGATAGCGATGGAATTGTCGGGAAACTCGGCGCCCATGACTTGCGCGACGCGGCGCAGGCTGCCTTCCGCCGTGTCGTCGGTCGCCGGCAATTCCAGCGTCGAGCGGTCCGAGCCGGCGAGCGTAAAGCGCACGGCGGGGAAGGCGATAGCGATGCGCTTGAGCACGTCGCTGGTGGCGGAGCTTTCGGCGCGCTCGCCCTTCATGAATTTGAGCCGGGCCGGCGTGGCGAAGAACAGGTCGCGCACCTCGACCGTGGTGCCGCGGTTGGCCGCCGCCGGTTTGACCGCCGAAACGCGGCCGCCTTCGATGGCGATCTCGGCTGCAGCGTCGCCTGCGGCCGTGCGCGAGCGAACCGACAGTCGCGACACCGAACCAATCGACGGCAATGCCTCGCCACGGAACCCGAGCGAGCGGATATCGCGAATGTTGTCGGCAAGTTTCGAGGTGCAGTGGCGCGCAATGGCCAGCGCCAGTTCCTGTTCGGGGATACCGGAGCCGTCATCGGTGACGCGGATCAGGTTCAGCCCGCCGCCGGCAGTGACGACCTCGACGCGGGAGGCGCCAGCGTCGAGCGCGTTTTCGACCAGTTCCTTCACCACGCTCGCTGGACGCTCGATGACTTCGCCGGCGGCGATCTGGTTGATCATCGTTTCGGAAAGCTGGCGAATGGGCATGGGGGTATTATAGGCGGATTCGAAGGGTGTGCGGAAGGCTTCAATGAATGCCGGGCATTGGAGACGCCAGCGGGACAGCACCCCCCTCTGGCCTGCCGGCCATCTCCCCCGCAAGGAGGGAGATCAGATGTCACGACGGCTTTCGCCAATCTTCAATGCCTGAAGGGTGACGCGCCATATGAACTGCCAATCTCCCCCCTTGCGGGGGAGATGTCCGGCAGGACAGAGGGGGGTGTGAAGGAACTCCGCGATAGTGACTACGCTGCAACCGATTTCAAGCCTGCGCCGCCAGCCAGTCCCTGACTTTCCGCGCATTCTCGCTCAGTTCACGGTTCTTAGGCCAAACCACGTAGAACGCCTTGCCGGTTCTCAGCACATGGTCGGTCACCGGCACCAGCAGCCCCGAAGCCAGGAGCCGTTCGGCCAGATGCCGCCAGCCGAGCGCGATGCCCTGGCCCTCCATGACGCCCTGGATCACGAGGCCGTAATCGTTGATGCGCAGGCCGCGCGCGGTGTTGTCGAGGCTGCCGCCCGCCGACTGGAACCATTCGTCCCAGCTAGCCGCCTCGCGGTAGGGCTCCTCGAGGTGGATCAGGCGATGCGTCGCCAGCTCCGCGACGCTCCTTGGCATGCCGAATTTCGCGAGATAGCTGGCGCCTACGACTGGAAAAATCTCCTCGTCGGCCAGCGGCAGCGAATGATAGTCGGCCCAGTCGCGCGGCTCGCCGCCGCGCACGGCGAGCGGGATGCCCTCGGCGATGATGTCGAGATCGCGGTCGGCGGTCTGGATGCGCAAGTCGATGCCCGGCAGTTCGTCGCGGAACTGCTGCAGCCGCGGCATCATCCAGAACGAGCCGAAGGCGGTCGACGCCGCCAGCGTGACATGACCGCCGGTCGCCTGCAGGCGCAGATCCTCCGCCGATTTGCGGATATGCGACAGGCCGAGTGAGACGTCGGCATGGAAGCGTTCGCCCGCTTCTGTCAGGACGACCTGGCGGTGGCGGCGCTGGAACAGCTGGGCGCCAAGCTGTTCCTCCAACCCGCGCACCGCATAGGAGACGGCGGCCTGCGTCATGCCGAGCTCGCGCCCGGCAGCGGTGAAGCTCGACAGCCGGCCCGCCGCCTCGAAGACGATCAGGCTGCCGGCCGAGGGCAGGAGGTGGCGCAGGCTTCGCATAAGCTGAGCTTATACAAGAGATCAGGATTTTCCAGCATCACATCCATATTTCCTCTCGCTAACTTGGTTGGACGGAATGAGGAGGCTCCATGAACGCACCGGCCACTGAACTGACCGAGCAAACCCACCGCCGCGGCGGCGGTCGCCTCGGACGCAAGGCGCTGAGGAGCGCCCCCGTCACCTCGTTCCCAACGCTGGTCCGCGAGATCCCCACCTACCAGATGGTCCCGGACGAGGCGGTGGAACTGATCCACCAGGAGTCACTCGCCATCCTCGAAGAGGTCGGTTGCGAGTTCCGCGACGACGAGGCGATCGCCATGTGGAAGGCGGCGGGCGCCGACGTGTCCGAGACACGCGTCCGCATCGACCGCGGCCTGCTGATGGAACTGGTCGCGAAGGTTCCGTCCGAATTCACCCTCAATGCGCGTAATCCCGAGCGCACCGTGCGCGTCGGCGGCAAGAACTCCATCTTCGCGCCGATGTATGGCGCGCCTTACGTGCGCGACCTCGACAACAACCGGCGTTATGGCACGCTTGAAGACCTCAACAATTTTCACAAGCTCGCCTACATGGCCCCGGCGCTGCATTCGTCGAGTTCGATCATCTGCGAGCCGATGGAGATCGCGGTGCCGAAACGGCATCTCCACATCATCCATTCGGCGCTGAAGCATTCCGACAAGCCGTTCATGGGCATCGTTACTTCCAAAGACCGCGCCGAAGACACGATGGCGATGGCGGGCATCGTCTTTGGCGAAGATTTCGTTCGCGACAATCCGGTGCTGGTGTCGATTACCAACTGCAACTCGCCGCTGGTGTGGGACGCCACCATGCTGGACGCGATGAAGGTCTATGCCCGCAGCAATCAGCCGCTGATCCTGGCGCCCTTTGCGCTGTGCGGCGCATCGACTTCGGCCTCGGCCGTCGGCGCGGTGGCGCAGGTCAATGCCGAAGCATTGGCCGGGGTCGCTTTCACCCAACTGCTGCGCCCGGGTTCGCCCCAGATCTACGGCCAGTTCATGGTGACGGTTGACATGAAGACCGGCGCGCCGATGGGCGGCACGCCGGAGGCTGCGCAGATGATGTATCTGATGGGCGCGTTGGCGCGGAAATACAAACTGCCCTGGCGAACCTCCGGCTTCCATGTCGGCTCCAAGCTCAACGACGCCCAGGCCGGCTATGAATCCAACATGCTGATGCATGCCGCCATCCTCGCCGGCGCCAATTACATCTGGCACTCCGCCGGCTGGCTCGAGGCCGGGCTCACCTGCGGCTATTCGAAATTCGCCACCGACTGCGAGCAGCTTGTCGGCTGGTACAAATATGCCGGCGGCCTGTCGTTCGACGACTTCAAGGAGGCCATGGCGGCGATCCGCGAAGTCGGGCCGCAGGGCCATTTCCTCGGCACCCAGCACACGCTCGATCACTACGAGTCGGCATTCTTCATGCCCACCATCATGGATTTCAACTCCTACGAACAATGGAAGGCTGGAGGGGCGAAGGACCACGACACGCGCGGCCGCGAGAAAGCCCGCAACATGCTGGCCGACTATGAAGAGCCGAAACTCGATGAGGGCATTGCCGAGGGCCTCAGGGACTTTATCGCGCAGCGCGAGGAGAGGCTGCCCGACAGCGTTAGCTAAGAGAACGACGAATGAGTTGATAACGGGCGAAGACCCGATGGGAACCGCAAGGGAGAAAGACATGACACTTTTCAAAAGCAATGGCGATCGCGTGCCAACGGCCATCGAGGCGATGGCGCAAGAGACGCGTGCTGGCCGTATGGACCGGCGCGAGTTTCTTGCATTGGCAAGTGCGTTCGGCGCATCGACGGCGCTGGCCTACGGCATGATCGGCCTTGCCGCGCCGGGACAGGCTTTTGCCGAGGAGCCGAAGAAGGGCGGCACGCTGCACATATCGATGTCGGTCAAGGCCCAAAAAGATCCGCGCACCTATGACTGGGTGGAACTCGCCAACATCTCGCGCTGCTGGCTGGAGCCGCTGGTCCGCTACACCAGGGAATTCACCTTCGAGCCAGTGCTGCTCGAAAGCTGGGACATCAATGACGACGCGACTGAATACACGTTGCATGTGCGCAAGGGCATCACCTGGAACAATGGCGATGCTTTCAACGCCGATGACGTGGTCTTCAATGTTACCCGCTGGTGCGAGAAGAAGGTCGCCGGCAACTCCATGGCCGCTCGCGTCGGCGGGCTGATCGACGAAAAGTCGGGCAAGGCCAGGGAAGGCGCGATCGCCAAGGTCGACGACAATACGGTCAAGCTGACGCTCAGCGCGCCCGACATTTCGCTGATCCCGAACCTCACCGATTATCCCGCGCTCGTAGTCCACCGCAATTTCGACGCCGAAGGCGCCGACCCGGTCAAGAAGCCGATCGGCACGGGCCCGTTCGAACTGGTCTCCTACGATGTCGGCCAGAAGGCGGTGGTCAAGCGTCGTGAAAACGGCAAGTGGTGGGGCGGCGAAGCGCCGCTCGACAGCGTCGAGTTCATCGACTACGGCACCGACTTCAACGCTTCGATCAACGCCTTCGAATCCGGCGAGATAGACCTCAATTTCGAGACGCCGGCCGACTTCATCGACATCCTGGATAAGATGGGGCTGGAGAAGTCCGAGGTTGCGACGGCAACCACGCTGGTTGCCCGCACGAACGTTACCCACAAGCCCTACGACGACCAGCGGGTGCGCAACGCGCTGCAGATGGCGGTCGACAACAATGCGGTGCTGGAACTCGGCTATGCCGGGCGAGGGACGGTCGGTGAAAACCACCATGTCAGCCCTATCCATCCTGAATATTTCGCGCTGCCCAAGAAGACGCGCGACGCGGCCGGCGCCAAGAAACTGATGGCCGACGCTGGGCAGGCCGATTTCGAGCACGAGCTGATCACCGTCGAGGACGATTGGCAGAAGAACACCGGCGACGCGATTGCCGGCCAACTGCGCGACGCCGGCATCAAGGTCAAGCGCACGGTGCTGCCGGGCTCGACCTTCTGGAACGACTGGACGAAATATCCCTATTCGATGACCATCTGGTACATGCGCCCGCTTGGCGTCCAGGTCCTGGCGCTTGGTTATCGCACCGGCGAGGCCTGGAATGAATCGGCCTATTCCAACCCGGACTTCGACGCCAAGCTGAAGCAGGCGCTGTCGCTGATCGATGTGGAGAAGCGGCGTGAGGTGATGAAGGATGTCGAGCAGATCCTGCAGGATTCCGGCGTCATCATTCAACCCTTCTGGCAGAAGCTCTACAGCCACATGAACAAGAAGGTGAAAAACTACGGCGTCCACCAGACCTTCGAGATGGACCTGCAGAACGTCTGGCTGGATGGCTGAGAGGGTGTAAGCCGGGGCTTCATGAGCCGCAAAAAAGCCGATATGCAGGATGTCTGGTATTGCCGCCTTGCCGCCAAACGTCCGGAGATCCCGCATGAAACCGATAGTGCTTGCCGCTGTCTTTTCGATTGTCTTGCCTGCGACGGTGCTGGCCGGGCCGGCTTCCAACGCCGTGAAGTTCTTTTATGTGCCCGAGGTGAAATTCGAGGGAGATGCAAAGTACCGCGACCGCTTCACCGAGCCGGTGACCAAGCTGTTCGATCTCAACGACCAGGCCACGAAGAACAAGCCCGACGAAGTCGCATGCCTCGACTTCGATCCCGGCCTCGACGCGCAGGATTTCGACCAGAAGTCGATTGCCAAGACATTGAAGCTGACCGAAACCGTCAATGGCGATACGGCCGAAGTCACCGCCACCTTCAGCCTTTTTGCGGAAGGCGATGATTCCAAACGCAAAATGCTGTGGTCGCTGAAGAAGATCGACGGCAAATGGAAGGTCGCCGACATCACCTCCAAGACCAGCAGCTGGACGCTGAGCGCGCTGGAATGCATGCCCGACAAAGCGCCGGAGTGATCCCGTGCTCCGGCGTCTTGCCCTGGCGCTGTCGCCCATGTGCGTGCTGGCGGTGGGTATGAGCGCAGCCGCAGCACAAGGCCTGTTGGGCCCGCCGCCAGCCAATGCGCCGGCCGTGGCGGCACCGGCCGGCGCAGCACCGCCCGCAAATCCACCCGGGACAGCGGTGGAACCGGCGACACCGCCGGTTGGGTGGCCGCCGGCCGACGCCGCACGGGCCGCACCCATTCTGCCGGGATCCCCGACGGCGGTGGTGCGGCCATTTTACGATCAGGTGGGACTGGAGCTCGATCCGACCCAGCGCAAAAACTTCGTCGACCCGGCCAAGACCGTACTCGACAAGAGCGACGCGTTGCGCAAATCCGGGCAGGGCGAATGCCTCGACCCCAACATGGCGCTCGACAATGCCGACTATGACAAGGCCGAGATCGACAACAGCCTGAAGACGCTCGAAGCGATCAATGGCGACCAGGCCAAGGTCATTGTCGCCTTCGTCGTCGCCGGCAATCCACATCGCCTTGAATGGAAGTTCAGGAAGGTCGACGGCCACTGGAAGATATCCGATCTGCTTTCGGTGACCGGTGAATGGGCGCTCAGCCAGTACCAGTGCGAATAATGTTGATTGAGGATCAGCGCCTGCGATCCTTCGCGCCCCTCTCTGTCCTGCCGGACATCTCCCCCACGGGTGGGGAGATCAGCAGTTCCAGCGTCTCGCCCGCTTCGCATCATTTGAGATTAGCGAAAGCCTATGTGGCGGCCAATCTCCCCCCGTGTGCGGGAGATGTCCGGCAGGACAGAGGGGGCGCTGTCCCGCTAAAGTTCCGCAAAATAGCTTCAGCCCCTTCCGCGATAGGGGGCAACGCCGGTGTCGGGCAACCAGGCGCCTTCGGGCGGAGCGCCGGTCTGCCAGAAGACATCGATCGGAATGCCGCCGCGCGGATACCAATAGCCGCCTATGCGCAACCACAGCGGCTTCGTTGCCGCCACAATGCGGCGGCCGATCATCACCGTGCAGTCTTCATGGAAAGCGCCATGGTTGCGAAACGAGGTCATGAACAGTTTGAGCGACTTCGATTCCACGAGCGTGGCATCGGGTGCGTAGTCGATGACGATATGAGCGAAATCCGGCTGTCCGGTTACCGGGCAGAGCGAGGTGAATTCCGGGCAGGTGAAGCGCACGATCGCCGGCGGTCCGTCGCCGCGCTGGAACGGCACGGTCTCCAGAACCGCGGTCTCCGGGCTCTGTGGCGTCTCGACGTGGGCGCCGAGCTGGGTGAGGGTTTTGGTATCGATCATCGTGGTTTTCCTGGGGATTTTCCGCGCTCATTAGCACCGGACCGAAAAGTGTGCAGCGATTTTCGAATAAATTCGATGCTTAAGACAAGAACTGGAGCAGCACGCGCTGCTCCGACACAAATTGGAATGGCAGGAAGATGATGACCAGCAACGACCCGCTTCTCCAGCCTTACCAGCTCAAACACCTGACGCTGAAGAACAGGGTGATGTCGACCAGCCACGAGCCGGCCTATTCCGAGGACGGCATGCCGAAACAGCGCTACCGGCTCTACCACGCCGAAAAGGCCAAGGGCGGCATGGCGCTGACCATGACGGCGGGCTCGGCGATCGTCTCGCGCGACAGCCCGGCCGCCTTTGGCAATCTGCATGTCTATGACGACCGCATCGTGCCGTGGCTGGCCGAACTGGCGGACGCCTGCCACGAGCATGACTGCAAGGTGATGATCCAGATCACCCATCTTGGTCGCCGCACCGGCTGGAACAAGGCCGACTGGCTGCCGGTGCTGTCGGCCTCGCCGGTGCGTGAGCCGGCGCACCGCGCGTTCCCGAAAACTATCGAGGACTGGGACATCGAGCGCATCGTCGCCGACTATGCGTCCGCTGCGCAGCGCTGCCAGGCGGCCGGCCTCGACGGCATCGAGTTCGAATCCTACGGCCATCTGATGGACGGCTTCTGGTCGCCGGCCACAAACCATCGCGACGACGGGTTCGGCGGTTCGCTCGACAACCGGCTGCGCTTCACCGACATGGTGCTGGATGCCGTGCGGGCTGCCGTCGGTGAAAAGTTCATCGTCGGCATCCGCATGGTCGCCGATGAGGACTTTGACAAAGGCCTGTCGAAGGCCGAGGGCGTCGAGATCGCGAGACGGCTAGCCAATTCTGGCAAGGTCGATTTCCTGAACATCATCCGCGGCTCGATCGAAAGCGACGCGGCGCTCACCAAGGTTATCCCGGTGACCGGCATGCGCTCTTCGCCGCATCTCGATTTCGCCGGCGAGGTGAGGGCGGCAACGAAGTTCCCGACCTTCCATGCGGCGCGGATTTCCGATGTCGCCACGGCGCGCCACGCCATCGCGACCGGCAAGCTCGATATGGTCGGCATGACCCGCGCCCATATCGCCGACCCGCACATCATCAAGAAGGTCATGGAAGGTCGCGAGCACGAGATCCGGCCTTGCGTCGGCGCCACCTATTGCCTCGATCGTATCTATGAAGGCGGCGAGGCGCTGTGCGTCCACAATGCCGCGACCGGCCGCGAGGCCGAGATTCCGCATATCATCCTGAAGACCGAAGGGCCCAGGCGGAACGTCGTTGTCGTTGGCGCTGGCGCTGGCGGGCTCGAGGCAGCTCGCGTGATGGCCGAACGCGGCCATCATGTCACCGTGCTTGAAGCCTCCGGTCAGGCCGGCGGCCAGGTTCGGCTGGCGACGCAGAACCCGCGCCGCAAGGAGTTGATCGGCATCATCGACTGGCGGCTGGCCGAACTCGACCGGCTCGGCGTCGGGATCCGCTACGACACCTGGGCCGAGCAGGACGAAGTGCTGGCGCTGTCGCCCGACGTGGTGGTGATCGCCACCGGCGGCCTGCCACAGAACCCGCCGCTGACATCAGGCGACAATCTCGTCACGTCGAGTTGGGACATCATGGCCGGCAGCATCAAGCCGGCGGAGAACGTGCTGCTCTTCGACGACAATGGTGGCCACCAGGGCATGGGCGCGGCGGAGCTGATCGCCAATGCAGGGTCAAAACTGGAGCTGGTTTCGCCGGAGCGCTTCTTCGCCCCCGAAATGGGCGGCATGAACCACGTGCCCTATATGCGCGCCTTCCAGGAGAAGGGCGTCACCATCACCATCAACACCAGGCTGCGCTCGGTACGGCGCGAGGGCAACCAACTGGTCGCCGAACTCGCCTCCGACTTTGCCGATGGCTGGCGTGGCGAAAGGCGGGTCGACCAGGTGGTGGTCGAGCACGGCACGGCGCCGCTCGACGATCTCTATCTCCAGCTGAAACCGCTGTCGAAGAATGGTGGCGCGGTCGATTACGAGCGGCTGGTCGGCGGCGGCGATATTTTTCCTTCACGCAACCCCGAAGGCGGCTTCGTGCTGTTGCGCATCGGCGATGCGGTCGCCTCGCGCAACATCCACGCCGCCATCTATGATGGCATCAGGTTCGGCTTGCGGGTTTGAGCCTACAAGCCGGCCTACGGCTTGTTCCAAAGCTCGATCTCACCCTTCCGGCGGGCGCATCTCGATCGATCAAAGTGATGGGTGGCGCGCAGCCAAACCTCTGTGCGGAGAGCCACCTTGCACATTTGTCCGAACTGCGCGCCGCGTACGCCACCAGCCGAGAGCCGGGCGACGCACGATGCGGAATGCTTAAACCGGGCGGCAACGCGCGGCAGGGCTCAAATCATCCTGGCGGTCGCCATGCAAAGCACGGTGAGTACCAGCAGCCAGGCGGCGATGCGCTCGCCGCGTGCCATTTGGCTGCGCAGCGCCGCTTCCCTTGCGGCGTCCGCGCCGGCAAGCTGCCGGCTGGTCTTGCGGACGACGACGCTGAGAACGCCTGCAGCGGCGAAGGCGGCCAGGATGCCCAGCGCCAGCACCATTTCCATCGAGCCGAAATAGGCGCCGTGAAAGAAATACCAGAGCAGGGCGCCGGTCACGAACACCATACCGGCCGAGCCCATTTGCGGTCCAATAAAGCGCTCCGCCCTGATCTCGGGGTCGCGGGCAAGCGTGATGGTGGTGCCGGCCCAGAACACACCGGCCATGACGTGAAGGCCGATAACGACGATGTAGACATATTGCATGACCGCTTCCTCCTTGCCCGCCGCCCGTCCTCGGATCCCTGTCGAATGCGGGATAATACGAACTCGGTAGATCGACACGCATGATAGTTAGGTATCAAATGGTTCGATGTCAATTTATAATGCCGCGTTCCATCGCTCGGCGCCTTGTTCTACTGTCGGCGCATGACTCCCTTTGACCGTCCGCCAATCGGCATGAATCTCGCGCGCACCTCCAAGCTGGTGGCGCAGGCCTTTGACGCCGCTTTGGTCGAGGCCGGCGGCACGCTGCCGGTGTGGCTGACCTTGCTTTCGGTCAAGTCGAGCGAGCTTGCCAACCAGCGCGAACTTGCCGGCATGATCGGCATCCAGGGCGCCACGCTCACCCACCATCTCAACGCCATGGAGGCGCAAGGCTTGCTGACGCGCCGCCGCGATCCGGACAACCGCCGGGTTCATCTGGTCGAGCTGACGCAGGCGGGCGAAACGATGTTCCTGAAGCTGCGGGCGGCGGCTCTCATCTTCGACAAGCGGCTGCGCGCGGGATTGCCGGACGACAGGCTGGCGGAGTTCGCCGAGGTGCTGGCGGCATTGCGGGCGAATGTCGCGCCGGCCAAATGACCGGCACCGGTGGGCAATAGTCTAGGCTAAATTGCCCTGAAGCACCTTCAGCTTGGCTTTCTTCGGGCTGCGCGCCAGCAGCCATTCGCGCGCTTTGTCCTGCGGCATCGGGAATGCGATGGAATAGCCCTGCACCTGATCGCAGCCGATTGCCATCAGCGAATCGAGCTCGGCTTCGGTTTCCGCGCCCTCGGCGACGATCGAAATGCCGAGACCGCGCGCCAGCTCGGTGATGGCGCGCACGATCTTGGTGTTGTCGCCATTCTCGTTGATGTTCTGGACGAAGCGGCGGTCGATCTTCAGCCGGTCGATCTCGTTGGGATTGACGTGGCTGAGCGAGGCATAGCCGGTGCCGAAATCGTCGAGCTCAAGATGGACGCCGGCAGCGCGGATGTGGCGCAGCTTCGCCGCGATGCCCGTCTTCTCGTCGTCGAGAATGACGGATTCGACGATTTCCAGCGACAGTTTCTGCGGCGCCAGGCCCGCCTTTTCCAGCGTCGCGAACAGGAAGCGGTCGAAGTCGGGTTCGCGCAGCTCGGTGCCGGACACGTTGACGGCAAGCCGGCCGAAGGCAATGCCGGCGCGATCCCATTCGGCTGCTTGCTCGATCGCCTTGGTAAAGACGATGCGGCCGATCTCGGGCATGAAGCCGCATTTTTCGGCGACCGGAATGAACTCGCCCGGCGCAATCATGCCGCGCTCGGCATGCTTCCAGCGCACCAGCGCCTCGATGCCGCTGATGGCGCCGTTGCTCAGCGACACCTGCGGCTGGAAATAGACCTGGAAGGCGTTCTCCGAAATGGCGACCTTGATGTCGTGCTCGAGCTGCTTGCGGTAATCGAGTTCGCGCCTGAGTTCCTCGGAGAAGAACGAGAAGCTGCCGCCGCCGAGCTTTTTGGCGGAATAGAGCGCGAGGTCGGCGTGGACGAGCAGATCCTCGGCATTGTCGGCGTCGATGGGATAGACGGCAATGCCGGCGCTGGCCCCTGGAAGGATGGTCGTGCCCTGGAAGGTAATCGGCTCGTTGATCTCCTCCAGGATGCGCCGGGCCAGCATGTTGATGTCCTCGGGGCCGCCGGCGCCATTGAGGATCATCACGAATTCGTCGCCGCCAAGGCGCGCGCAGAGATCCGACGCACGGCAGGAATCGCGCATGCGCTGCGCGGTGACGACCAGCACATAGTCGCCGGCGGCGTGGCCGAGTGTGTCGTTGATCTGCTTGAACCGGTCGAGGTCGAGCTGGATGACCGCCAGCCTCTCGCGCCGGCGATGCGCGCCCTTGATCAGCGTTTCGAAGTGATCGGTCAGGAAGGTGCGGTTGTGCAGGCCGGTCAGCCCGTCATGTACGGCGATGAAGGCCATCGAGTTGCGGGCATCGACAAGCTCATGGGTCTTGCGCAGGATCGCCTTCGACATCGGCCGGAAGATGAAAAGCGCCACCAGCACGATGACGCCGATGGTGGCGTAGAACAAGGTGCGGTGGAGATCGAGGAGCTTTTCCGACCGCTCGTCGGCGAATGCGGCGATGCGTTGGCCGAGCGCGGCATAACCCGACAGCGTCGCATTGGCGACGGAAGCATCGAGATTGACGCGCTCGCCGCCGCCCTTGTAGGCGGCATTGCCGGAGAGCTGGGATTCGAAGGACGAGATCAGCCTTTCGCCATTGGCGACCAGCCCGACCGAGAAATAGTCGAGGTGGAACGGCTTGCCGTAGAGCACGCTCTCGATCGACCTTGGGTCGGACAATGCCGGCGACAGCGGGTCGGCTCCCGTCTGTTTGAGGAGCAGGTCGTAGTTCGTCTCGAACTCGGCGGTCGCCTGTTTCAGCGCGGCAACCAGGGCCGGCTGCTTGTCACGCGCGGCGGAGCCGGTTGCGCTGGTCAAAAAGACGATGCGCTGCGACAGCGCCTTCTGGGTGCTGACGATGTCGAGCAGAGTATGGTTGTGCTGTTGCGCCGCCATCATCTGCTGCAGCAGGATGAAGGAGGCCATCACCATGGCGGCGATGATCAGCAGCGCCAGCCAATAGCCGCTCTTGATCAGCAGGATGAGTTTGCCCGAGACGGTTTGCGCCGGCTGCTGCGACATATTCTAGGTGACCCCTCGGTCGAACTGATTCTGCCACCGATTCGTGGCGAGAAGACCATTGGCTTGAAAGGGTTAACAGGTCTGGAAGCCGGCGGAACTGTTGCTTCGGCAGTAAACGAAAGCTGCCGAGATGGTTATCATGTTCTTTCGCGGCATAGCCGTATTCGCGTGCCTGCTACTCCAGCATGCGGGCCATGCGATCGGGTCGCGCCAGGGTTGAGCCCGCCGTGCCACCGAAACGGTCGCTTTTGCGATGGATTTTTAGTGCGCGTAGCGCGACAGTCGCGCCAATCTCAACAGGACTTGATCATGAGCGCGGCATTCCTCTCCCATATCGACAACGAACTGCAAGGGCTGAAATCCGCCGGGCTCTACAAATCCGAGCGGGTGATCACCTCGACCCAGTCGGCTGAGATCGAAGTCGGCGGCGACAAGGTGCTGAACTTCTGCGCCAACAACTATCTCGGCCTCGCCGACAGCGCTGAATTGCGTAACGCAGCCAAAGGCGCGCTGGACCGCTATGGCTACGGCATGGCTTCGGTGCGTTTCATCTGCGGCACGCAGGAAGAGCACAAGCAGCTTGAATCAACGATTTCATCATTCCTCGGCATGGACGACACCATCCTTTACGGCTCCTGCTTCGACGCCAATGGCGGCCTGTTCGAGACACTGCTCGGCGAGGAGGATGCGATCATTTCCGATGCGCTGAACCATGCCTCGATCATCGACGGCGTGCGACTGTCGAAGGCCAAGCGTTTCCGCTACGCCAACAACGACATGGCCGATCTCGAAGCCCGGCTGAAGGAGGCGAAAGACAGCCGCTTCCGGCTGATCGCCACCGACGGCGTGTTCTCCATGGACGGCATCATCGCCAATCTGAAAGGCGTCTGCGACCTCGCCGACAAATACGACGCCATGGTGATGGTCGACGACAGCCATGCCGTCGGCTTCGTCGGCAAGAACGGCCGCGGCTCGGCCGAGCATTGCGGCGTCGAGGGCAGGGTGGACGTCATCACCGGCACGCTCGGCAAGGCGCTGGGCGGCGCGTCGGGCGGCTACACCTCGGGCAAAAGTCAGGTGGTCGACTGGCTGCGCCAGCGCTCGCGGCCCTATCTCTTCTCCAACACGCTGATGCCGGCGATCGCCGGCGCCTCGATCAAGGTGTTCGAGCTGATCCGAAATGGCGACGCCCTGCGCCAGCGCCTCTATGCCAATGCGGCGCGCTTCCGGTCCGAGATGGGCAAGCTCGGCTTCACGTTGGCCGGCGCCGATCACCCGATCATCCCGGTGATGCTGGGCGATGCCAGCCTGGCGCAGGAAATGGCGGCGCGTATGCTGAAGCGCGGCATCTATGTTATCGGCTTTTCCTTCCCGGTGGTGCCGAAAGGCCAGGCGCGCATCCGCACCCAGATGTCGGCGGCGCATTCCACCGCCGACATCGACCGCGCCGTGGCAGCATTCGCGGCGGTCGGCAAGGAACTGGGCGTGATTGGCTGAGAGTTTTACCCTCCCCCTTTTTGGGGAGGGTCGACTTTCGACCGCTTGCGAAGCAAGCGGGCGGGAGGCGGGGTGGGGGTCTGCAGGGTCACGACCTCCGCCAGTTTTTGACCCCACCCGGCCCTTCGGGCCACCCTCCCCACAAGGGGGAGGGTAAGGAGTTGTAGCATGTCGAACATGATGAAGGCGCTGGTGAAGGCCAAGGCCGAACCGGGCATCTGGATGGAAGAGGTGCCGGTGCCGGAGATCGGCCCTAACGACGTGCTGATCAAGGTCAAGAAGACGGCGATCTGCGGCACCGACGTCCACATCTACAATTGGGACCAGTGGGCGCAGAAGACCGTGCCGGTGCCGATGGTGACCGGCCATGAATTCGTCGGCACGGTTGCCGATTTTGGTGCTGCGGTCACCGAATACAAGGTCGGCCAGCGTGTCTCCGGCGAAGGTCACATCGTCTGCGGCCATTGCCGCAATTGCCGCGCCGGCAGGGGGCATCTCTGCCGTAACACGCTCGGCGTCGGCGTCAACCGCCCCGGCGCCTTCGGCGAATATCTGGCGATCCCGCAGCACAATGTCGTGCCGATCCCCGACGATGTGCCCGACGAGATCGCCGCGATCTTCGATCCCCTGGGCAATGCCGTCCACACCGCTCTGTCCTTCGACCTGGTCGGTGAAGACGTTCTGGTCACCGGCGCCGGGCCGATCGGCATCATGGGCGCGCTCGTTGCCCAATGTGTGGGGGCGCGAAAAGTCGTCATCACCGACATCAACCCGGTGCGGCTGGCGCTGGCCAAAAAGCTCGGCGTCCAGCATGTCGTCGATGCCTCGAAGGAAAAACTGCGCGACGTTATGCCGGCGCTGGGCATGACCGAGGGTTTTGACGTCGGCCTCGAAATGTCGGGCGCCGCGCCCGCCTTCCGCGACATGATCGACACGATGAACAATGGCGGCAAGATCGCCATTCTGGGCATCGCGCCGACCGGCTTTGAGATCGACTGGAACAAGGTCATCTTCAAGATGCTGCACTTGAAGGGCATTTACGGCCGCGAGATGTTCGAGACTTGGTACAAGATGATCGCCCTGGTGCAGGGGCCGCTGGATGTCAGCGGCCTGATCACGCATCGGATCGGTATCGATGATTTTCAGGCGGGGTTCGATGCGATGAGGAGCGGCAGTTCGGGTAAGGTGGTGATGGATTGGTAGGCGCAGAGGCACGTTCTAGCTGGAGAAGCCGGCGGGACAGCACCCCCCTCTGGCCTGCCGGCCATCTCCCCCGCAAGGAGGGAGATTGGCAGCTTTGACGCCTCGCCACCTCCGCAACATTGGAGATTGGCGAAAGCCTTCGCGACATCTGATCTCCCCCCTTGCGGGGGAGATGTCCGGCAGGACAGAGGGGGGTGTGAAGGATCACGGCGGAGCAGACCCTTTATTCACCCAACGCTCCCTCCAGCGCCGCCACGCCGCTCACAATCGCTGTCCGCTCCTCTGTGCTCAAC
Organism: Mesorhizobium sp. M0037; assembly: GCF_040323635.1. NCBI lineage: Bacteria > Pseudomonadati > Pseudomonadota > Alphaproteobacteria > Hyphomicrobiales > Phyllobacteriaceae > Mesorhizobium > Mesorhizobium sp. M0037. The sequence continues at coordinate 199,180 of NZ_JAMYVB010000001.1, forward strand.
CTCTCCAGCAACTCCCGTTCGAACGCCTTCGCCAGCGGCACCATTTCGCCATAGGCCGCCAGCCCCGCCTTCGTCAGCGCCAGGTGCTCCACACGTCGATCATTCTCGTCAGTTGTGCGTACCAGCCAGCGCCTTCGCTCCAGTTCCGCGACGGCGCGCGACACCTTGGTCTTGTGCATGGCCGACTGTTCGCCAAGCGCTGTCGCCGTCATGGTGCCGCGCTGTCCGAGCCCTGACAGGGTGCGCCATTCCGGCCGCGTCAGGCCGTGGCGGTCGCGGTAGATTTTTGAAAATTCGCGGCTGACGGCGTCGGCCAGCCGGTAGAGCCGATAGGGCAGGAAGCTTTCGAGTTCGAGGATTTCCATCTGCACCATGGATGCGGCATTCGCCCGTTGATAGTTACATTTTCGATGGTTACAAATGAAACCAGTTTGGTCAACATCGCCGGCAAGCAGCGCTTCGCGGGGCCGGGGTCAGGGAGGATCGGATGACCTTTTCCTACATGCCGGGCTTCGGCAACGACTTCGAAACCGAGACGCTGCCCGGCTCGCTGCCGCAGGGGCGGAACTCGCCGCAACGGCCGGCTTACGGGCTCTATGCCGAACAGCTATCGGGCTCGCCCTTCACCGCGCCGCGCGGCACCAATGAGCGTTCCTGGCTCTACCGCATCCGGCCGAGCGTAAAACACACCGGCCGCTTCAAGGCAGCGAGCTATCCCTTGTGGAAGACAGCACCCAATGTCGGCGACCACGAACTGGCGCTCGGGCAGTATCGCTGGAACCCGGTGCCGATGCCGAAGGAGCCGACCGATTTCATTCAAGGGATGCGCACCATCACCACCGCCGGCGACGTGCTGGGCCAAAGCGGCATGGCGGCGCATGTCTATGTCGCCAACCGCTCGATGGTCGACGACCATTTCTTCAACGCCGACGGCGAGTTGCTGATTGTCCCCCAGGTCGGTGCCTTGCGCTTTGTCACCGAGATGGGCATCATCGAGCTTCGGCCCGGCGAGATCGCCGTGCTGCCGCGCGGTCTGGTGTTCAAGGTCGAGCTCGCCGACAAGGAAGTGCGCGGCTATGTCTGCGAGAATTACGGCGCCAAGCTGACGCTGCCCGACCGCGGCCCGATTGGCGCCAACTGCCTGGCCAACCCACGCGACTTCAAGACGCCCAGCGCCTGGTTCGAGGAGAAGGAGACGCCGTGCCGGCTGACGGTGAAATGGTGCGGCAATTTCAACGTCACCGAGATCGGCCATTCGCCGCTCGACGTCGTTGCCTGGCACGGCAACTATGCGCCCTACAAATATGATCTGGCGACGTTTTCGCCGGTCGGCGCCATCCTGTTCGACCATCCCGATCCGTCGATCTTCACCGTGCTGACGGCGCCGAGCGGCGAGGAGGGCACCGCCAATATCGACTTCGTCATCTTCCCGCCGCGCTGGCTGGTGGCGGAAGACACGTTCCGGCCGCCCTGGTACCACCGCAACATCATGAGCGAGTTCATGGGCCTGATCCATGGCCAGTACGACGCCAAGGAAGAAGGCTTCGTGCCCGGCGGCATCAGCCTGCACAATCTGATGCTGGCCCACGGCCCCGACGCACCTGGCTTCGAAAAGGCCTCGCGCTCCGAGCTGAAACCGGTCAAGCTCGACAACACGATGGCCTTCATGTTCGAGACCCGATTCCCGCAAATGCTGACCCGCTACGGCGCCGAGCTTGAAACAAGGCAGGACAATTACATTGACTGCTGGACCGACCTGAAGAAGCGCTTCAACGGCACTGTGGAGGGCGACTGGTCTTGAGATCAGCCCGATGAGCGACCGGCTGCTGCTTCTCGGCTCGAAAGGCGGCCCGGCATTGCGGCCGGGCGGGCCGTGGCCGAGTTCGTCGCTGCTGGAACTGGGCGGGCGAACCATTGTCGTCGATTGCGGGCTCGGCGTCACGCGCGGTCTGGTCGATTCCGCCGTCAGCCTGAAGGCGCTCGACCTGGTCTTCATCACCCATCTGCATTCCGACCATGTGCTGGAACTGGGCCCGTTGCTCCACACCGCCTGGACCGCCGGGCTCGCCAGCCCGGTGACGCTGTTCGGACCGCCCGGCACCGACCAATACTGGCGCCGTTTCTGCCAGGCGATGGAGTTCGACATCGAAATTCGCATCGTCGATGAGGGCAGGCCGGACATTCGCGATCTGGTTTCGATCGTCGAATTCGGCGAGGGCGAGATTCTCTCGAAGGGCGGCCTGAAGGTCTCGGCACTGCGCGTCGACCATCCGCCGGTGACCGACTGTTTCGCGCTGCGCTTCGAGCATGGTGCGAATAGCGTCGTGTTCTCGGCCGACACAGCCTTCTTTCCGCCGCTCGCAGGCTTTGCCCGAAATGCCGACATTCTCGTCCATGAGGCCATGCTACAAGAAGGCATCGAGGGGCTCGTCGCCAGGACCGGCAATGGCGCGCGGCTGAAAGAGCATCTGCTTGCCAGCCACTCATTTGCCGAGCAGGCAGGTCGCATCGCCAGCGATGCCGGGGTGAAGAGGCTGGTGCTCAACCACCTCATTCCGGCCGACGATACCGAGATCGGCGAGGCCGACTGGGAGGCCGCCGTCAGGAAATCGTGGGCGGGTGACTTGACGATTGCCCGCGACGGCCTTGTTGTGAACTTAGACGGCGCCAAAGCCGCATCAGGAGAGGAAACCGTATGAAGCTTGCCACATTGAGGGACGGGGCGCGCGACGGAAAGCTTGTCGTCGTCTCGCGCGACCTGACGCGCTTCACCGACGCCTCGTTCCTGGCGCGCACGCTGCAGGCCGCACTCGACGACTGGCAGCGGATTTCGCCGCACCTGGCGACGATCGCCGAATCGCTGGAGAACAATGCGGTGCCGTCGGCACGCTTCCATGAGCATGACGCCCATTCGCCGCTGCCGCGCGCCTATCAATGGGCCGATGGTTCTGCCTATGTGAACCATGTCGAGCTGGTGCGCAAAGCCCGCGGCGCCGAGATGCCGGCAAGCTTCTGGACCGATCCGCTGATCTACCAGGGTGGCTCGGATTCCTTCATCGCGCCGCGCGAGCCGATCCGCACGGCGGACGAAGCCTTCGGCATCGACATGGAGGCGGAAGTCTCCGTCATCGTCGACGATGTGCCGATGGGCGCCAGCCTCGACCAGGCGCGCGCCGCCATCCGGCTGGTCATGCTGGTCAATGATGTGACGCTGCGCGCGCTCACCGGACCCGAGCTCGCCAAGGGGTTTGGCTTCTTCCAGTCGAAGCCGTCCTCGGCTTTTTCGCCGGTGGCGGTGACGCCGGACGAACTCGGCGACGCCTGGGATGGCGGCAAGGTCAACCTGCCTCTGCTCGCCGACGTCAACGGCAAGCCGTTCGGCCGTGCCAATGCCGGCGTCGACATGACCTTCGACTTCCCGGCGCTGATTGCCCATGCCGCAAAGACACGGCCGCTGGTTGCCGGCACCATCATCGGTTCCGGCACCGTCTCCAACAAGCTGGATGGCGGGCCGGGCAAACCGGTGGCGGCCGGCGGCGCCGGCTATTCCTGCATCGCTGAACTGCGCATGATCGAGACCATTGAGTCTGGCGAGCCCAAGACGCCGTTCCTGCGCTTTGGCGATACGGTGCGTATCGAGATGAAGAATAAAAGCGGAAACTCGATCTTCGGCGCCATCGAGCAGAAGGTCGAGAAGTCCCAGGCATAAGAGGGGGCAATAGTGACGGGAGAGGCGTTCTACCTGCTGGCCGGCGTCTGGGCGCTGGCCATTCTGGTGGTCTTCATCCAGGCGATCCGGCTGAGCTACCGCATCGAGGCGCGCTCGCCCGATCTGACCAACCGCAGTGGCTACCCGCGCAAGGCGATGATGTTCCGCACCATCACCAACACCAATGTGGCGCGGGACGAGGAGACGCAGGCGATGCGGCGGCGCATGAACCGGCTGCTGCTGATCGTTGTCGCCGGCTTCGCGGTGATGGCGGCTGGCATTGGCCTGATCAGACGAATGAACGCGTGACCCTGCTCGAGCATTTCAGCCGCATGGCCGGCAACAATCTCTGGTCGAACGACCGGCTCTATCGCGCCGTGCTGCAGCTAAAGCCCGGCGAATTCGAAGCCGAGCGCACAAGCTTCTTCCCGTCGATCAAGGCGACGCTCAACCACATCCTCGCGGTCGATCAACTCTATCTCGATTTTCTCGAAGAAGGCGGCGTCGGTGCGGCCGCTTATGACGACTACGTGCCGTTCGATGTGCCGCAGGCGCTGTTTGCCGCCCAGGTCGCAGCAGATCGACGCCTAATCGCCTTTTGCGAGAAGCTGTCGGAGGCGGATCTCGACCGTCAGGTCATCACGGACCGGCGCGAGGACGGCATGATCCCCGAAAAGATCGGCGACATTCTCGCCCATGTCTTCCTCCACGACATCCACCATCGCGGCCAGGTTCACGCGATGCTCTCGGGCAGCTCGGTCGCGCCGCCGCAGCTGGACGAGTTTTTGCTCGATTATGATTTGAAGGTGAGGAAGGAAGAGGTCGAGCGGCTGGGCCTCTGACCTTTATCTGGTGTACTCGTTCCATTCAGGGCCGAGTTTGTCGAAATCGTCAGAAATCCAAATCTTGCCCTTCAGGGCACCTATGCGCGACAACAAGTCTTCTCGAACTGGTGCCACGAGCCGCGCCGCGATCTTGCCGTGACGAGTGATGACTATCTCCTCGCCGGCTTCCGCGCGGCCGACGAGTTCCGATAGTTTGGCCTTTGCTTCGGTTATGGAGACGTTCACGGCTCGACCTCTTGTGATCGGAACTTAGATCAAAGCCGATCGAGCCGCAAACGAGCTTACGGTTTTCACGCCGCCTTGCCATCGACCTTGATCACGCCGCGCTTGATCTGGTCCTGCTCGATCGACTCGAACAGCGCGCGGAAATTGCCTTCGCCAAAACCTTCGTCGCCCTTCCTCTGGATGAATTCGAAGAAGATCGGGCCGATCACGGTTTTGGAGAATATCTGCAGCAGGATCTTGGTCATGCCGCCGTCGACCACGCCTTCGCCGTCGATCAGGATGCCGTGCTTCTTCATCCGCTCGATCGGCTCGTCATGCCCGTTCACCCTGTTGTACGACATGTCGTAGTAGGTCTCCGGCGGACCGGGCATGAACTTCAGCCCGTTGTCGGCAAGCTTGTCGGTGGCGGCGTAGATGTCGTCGGTGCCGACAGCGATATGCTGGATGCCTTCGCCATTGTACTTCTTCAGATACTCGGCGATCTGGCTGGTGTCGTCCTTGGACTCGTTCAGCGGGATACGGATCTTGCCGCAGGGCGAGGTGATGGCGCGGCTGACGAGGCCGGTGATCTTGCCGTCGATGTCGAAGAAATGGATCTGCTTGAAGCCGAACAATTCGCGATAAAAGTCCCACCATTTGTCCATCTGGCCGCGATAGACATTGTGGGTGAGGTGGTCGAGGAAATAGAAGCCGACGCCTTGGGGCCGCGGGTCGCGTTCGCCCAGCCACTCGAACTCGGCATCATAGGCCGAGCCCTTCTTGCCATAGGCTTCGATGAAATAGAGCAGTGAGCCGCCAATGCCGACAATGGCCGGCACGTCGAGCGCCTTGTCGTTGCCGTCGTAGGGCGTGGCGCCTTTCGATACCGCATGCTCGAACGCATGCTTTGCATCGACCACGCGCCAGGCCATCGAGGCGGCGCAGGGGCCGTGCTTGTCGACGAATTTCATCGCATGCGAACCCGGCTCGGCATTGACGACATAGTTGATGTCGCCCTGGCGCCAGACGGTGATGTCCTTCGTGCGGTGCTTGGCCACCGCGACATAGCCCATGCGGGTGAACAGTTCGGCTAGCTTCTGCGGCTCCGCATGCGCGAACTCGACGAACTCGAAACCGTCGGTGCCGGCGGGGTTTTCCTTGCTGATCTTTGCGGGCGGGGCGTGGTGCGGGAAGGGACCCATGGCATTCCTCCAAACGGATGGTGGCCGCATCGGACCACGAGATGACGCATGATAGTGCGAAGCGACCGCACGGTGCTTGCATTCAAACGCTTGAAATGATCTTCTCGTGCATAATTCATGCATGATTGGAGATGAATCGATGAATGAAGCGCGCATCGATCAATTTGACCGCAAGATAATGGCTCTCTTGCAGGGCGACGCGCGGCTCACCAACAACGATCTCTCGGAGCGCGTGAACCTGTCGGCATCGCAATGCTCACGCCGCCGCCAGCGGCTGGAGGAAGACGGCTACATCAAGGGCTATCGCGCCGTGCTCGACCGCGACAAGCTCGGCTTCTCGCTGGTCAACGTCATCTCGGTGACGCTCGCCACCCATAACCGCGACAATGCCAGGCGCTTCGGCGAGCTGCTGGCGCGGCTGCCGGAGGTGCAGGAGGCGCACGCGCTGACAGGCGAGATGGATTATATCTTGAAGGTGGTGACGCCCGACCTCAAATCGCTGTCGGAATTCGTCAATGGCGTGCTGCTGCCGGATGAATCGGTGCAGCATGTGAAGACAGCGATCGTGCTTGAGACATTGAAGGAAACCGGCGCGCTACCGATTTGAGTGGATATGATATCGGCACTTCGATACCGTTCATTTGCATTTGGAAAGTTCAGGCTGTGGGGAAGATGGTCAGTTTTCAGCTCGTCGCTATTGTTCTCTTTGGTGTTGGACTAGTGCTGTACACAATAGGTAGTTTTATCTATTTCGCGCGGCATCCCAAGGGCTTCGACGCAATGTTCCAAATTCCCTTTTACATCAATCCCTTCCGGTCACCTCCGGCATCTCCACTTGGAGGCTTCGTACGAGGCATATTCACAGATCCGAAATCCCGCTGGTGGTGCATTATCGGCGTTCCGATCGGTCTTGTGGGCTTTGTCTTGCTCGTTGCCAACACTGTCCCACTTGGTCAGATTGCCATGACCACCGCCGTTTTCGCTATCTTCTTTGGGGTGCGCGAACTGATGGCCAGAAGACGCCGCTGATTCCCCAGGTCAGCCCTTCGACTGCTGGATCAGCCCATAAAGATTGGTACAGCGCGCTCCAGACCGGCAATAAGCAAACACCGGTCCCTCAAGCGCTTCGAGCGCTTCGGCCTGATCTTCGACATTCTCGGCTGTGATCTGGCCGCTGATTACCGGGATGTAGCGGAAGGCCAGCCCCGCGGCTTCGACCGCCGCCTTGACGCTGTCGGCCGAAGGCTGGTCGGGCTGCTCGTCATCCGGTCGGTTGCAGATCACGCTCTTGAAACCGGCTTCCTTGATGGCGGCGGCATCTTCGGGCTGGATCTGGCCCGAGACCGAATAGTCCTCGCTGATTTCTCGATATTCCATGGCTCTCATCCTCTCAACCTGGTTTGGCGCGAAGTCTTGCCACTCTCACACGAGGCCGGCAATCCGCGCCGGAAAGAAATCCCTCGGCGCAGATAGACATTTGCGGCCCAAGATCCAACCCAGGCTCAAGAGGTTTCGCGCTGTTGGCCTTGCCCGGAGGCGGCAGCGACTCTAAACAGGCGCACCGACAAACGAAGGAACCATCCCATGAGCATTCGTCGCATCGATGTTGGCCCGCGCATGAGCCAGATCGTCATCCACGGCAACACCGTCTATCTCGCCGGCCAGGTCGGAACGCCCGGCGCCAGCGTTGGCGAACAGACCAGGTCGATCCTCGCATCTATCGACGAACTGCTGGCCAAGGCCGGCACCGACAAGACCAAGATCCTGCAGGCGATCATCTGGCTGGCCGATATGGGCACCTTCGCCGAGATGAACAAGGAATGGGACAAGTGGGTCCCGCAAGGCAACACGCCCGCCCGCGCCACGGGTGAGGCCAAGCTTGCAGGGCCGGAATACACTGTCGAGATTATTGTTACGGCGGCGATTTAGAGCGCGGTGCCTTACCCTCCCACTCGAGGGGAGGGTCGGCGAGTAGTCGAAGCGAAGCGGAGACTGCGAGACGGGGTGGGGTCGGCGAGGCTGCACCGGGCCCCCCCCCCCCCCCCCGGGGCGCCGCGGGGGGCGGGGTGCGCCGCCCCCCCCCCCCCGCGGGGGGGGGTGTCCCCCGCGGCACGCTGGACCCCCCCCCCCCCCGGGGGGGGGGGGCGGGGCGACGCCCCCCCCCGGCGCGCCGGCCCGGGGGGGGGGGGGCCGGCGAGGCTGCACCGACCCCACCCCGCGTCACCAGTGCCGCCTTGCGGCACTTGCTCCGCGACCCTCCCCTCGAGGGGGAGGGTAATCACCCCTGCGAAGGCCTGAACCGCGCCACCAGCGTGTGGCTCTCCGCGGCGTAGGTGAACCTCACCTGCGTCACCGGGTGCTCGGCGCCCCAGGTCCGGCGCTCGACCACCAGGCAGGGCGCGCCGGCGGCGATGTCGAGCGATTCGGCAATGTGCCTGTCGGCCGCGACCGCGCGGATACGGTGCTCTGCCTCGCTCCATGGCACGCGGCCGATCAGCCAAGGGCCGGGGGCGATGTCGAGAAACTCCTCCTCGGCGGCTTCCGCGACGGCGGCGAGATTGATCAGCCGCTGTTCGTGCGCGAACGGCCGCTTGCCGGCAAAATGCCGGCATTCGAGCGCCAGCACCTGTCCGGCTGCGTCCAGTTCCAGCAAGGCGCGATCCTCGGCGCTGCTGCGCCTTTTCTGCCGCGCCAAGCGCTCGTAACGATAAGCCAGGCCAAGCGACTCAACCTCGATCCTGATGTCGTGGATTTCCAGCACCGCGGCCTGCGACTGCGGCTGGCGGACAAAGCTGCCCGAACGGCGGCGGCGCTCTATCAGCCCGGCCTTGGCCAGCTGCGACAGCGCCTTGTTCACCGTCATGCGCGAGCAATTGTATTCGGCCGTCAACTCGTGCTCGAACGGGATGCGGTGACCCGGCGCCCAGGCGCCGGACATTATTTTCTCGCTGATGTCGGACAGGATGCGCTGGTGCAGCGAACCGCCGCCTTCCACCGCCGCTGTCTCTGATATGCTCATGCCGAAAGCGCCGTCATCACATGGCGAAAGCGCTCGGCGATCGTCTCACGCACTGCATGCCGGCCGCCGCTGACCTGTTTTTTTCCGTGCACCCAGACGCAATCGACCTTGCCGCCATTGGCAAAGATCCAGGCGTCGAGGATCGCATCGCCACTTTTTCCGGCCAGCGAAGGATGGTTTTCGTCGAGGGAGACGAAATCAGCCGCGGCGCCGGCGGCGATCCGCGACGGGCCGGCGCCGAGTGCGGTGCTGCCGCCATCGAGGGCGGCGTCGAACAGAGCCCGCCCGGTCGAGCCGCCGGCCACCGCCAGCACATTGCGGGCGCGGTGTGCGAGGCGCTGCGAATATTCGAGCTGGCGCAATTCATCCGGCAGGCCGATCAGCACGTTGGAATCCGAGCCGACGCCGAAGCGGCCGCCATGTTCGATGAACAGAGGTGCTGAAAAGGTGCCGTCGCCGAGATTGGCCTCGGTGATCGGGCAAAGCCCGGCAATGGCGCCGCTTCTGGCCATGCCGGTTGTCTCAGCCTCGGTCATGTGGGTGGCGTGGATCAGGCACCAACTCTTGTCGATCCCGGCATTGGCGAGCAGCCATTCGACCGGTCGCGCACCCGACCACGCCAGGCAATCCTCGACCTCCTTCGCCTGCTCGGCGACGTGGATGTGGATCGGTCCGTCCGGCGCAATGGCGGCAACAGCGCTGAGTTCCTCCGGCGTCGCGGCGCGCAGGCTGTGCGGGGCGACGCCGACGACAGCCTGATTCAACGCACGAACCGATTCGCGGCTTTTCTCAAGCAAGCGTTCGAACCGATTCACATCGTTGATGAATCGCCGCTGGCCTTCGTTGGGCGCAGCGCCGCCGAAGGAGGAATGGGCATAAAACACCGGCAGCAGCGTCAGGCCGATCCCGGTTTCGCCGGCGGCCGCGGCAATACGTTCGGCCATCTCGGCAAGGTTGGCATAGGGTTTTCCGTCGCGATCGTGGTGGAGATAATGAAATTCGCCGACGCGCGAGAATCCGGCCTCCAGCATTTCGACATAAAGCTGGGCGGCGACCGCCTCGACCTGGTCCGGCGCCATCGACAGCGCGAAGCGGTACATCACCTCGCGCCAGCTCCAGAAGCTGTCGGCGGAGGGACCGCGCAGTTCGGCAAGCCCGGCGATGCCGCGCTGGAAGGCGTGGCTGTGCAGGTTCGGCATGCCCGGCACCAGAATGGCGTGGCGTTCGTCGTCAGCCTGTATCGACGTGCCGGCTTCGACTGCCGTGATGCGACCGTCGTTCAACAAAATCCGCACCTTGTCGTGCCAGCCATTGGGCAGCAGCGCCTGTTCCGCAAAGATCGCCGTCACGTTTTTCTCCGCATTCCCTGAACAATTGCACTTGCAGTGCTTTTCAATATGTATATACATAATCGCCATCCAATCAAACGGAAAAAGATGATGGCGGCACAGAACAAAAGCCGGGCAGGGGGCCTTCACCTTTGGCGCAATGCGCGCCTGGCAACCATGGCCGAAGGCGACGCCGGACTGGGCATTGTCGACAAGGGCGCGATCGTCGCCCGTGACGGCGTCATCGTCTATGCCGGTCCGGAAGCCGACATGCCGTCAGCGTTGGCTCAGGGCGGCGAGACTACCGATTGCGAAGGCCGCTGGATCACGCCCGGCCTGATCGACTGCCACACCCATCTCATCCATGCCGGCAACCGTGCCAACGAGTTCGAGATGCGGCTGGCCGGCGCCACCTATGAAGAAGTCGCCCGTGCCGGCGGCGGCATCGTCTCCTCGGTCAAATCCCTGCGTGCCGCGAGCGAAGACGCACTGGTTGCGCAGACGCTGCCACGCCTCGATGCGCTGATGGCCGAGGGTGTCACCACGGTAGAGGTAAAGTCGGGTTACGGGCTCGATCTCGAAAATGAACAGAAGTCGCTTCGCGCCGCGCGGCAGCTGGACAAGCAACGCCCGGTCACGGTCCGCACCACCTTCCTCGGCGCGCATGCGCTGCCGCCGGAAGCAAAAGGCGACAAGGACGCTTTTGTCGATCTCGTCGCCAACACGATCCTGCCCGCAATCGCCGCCGAGGGCCTGGCTGACGCCGTAGACGGCTTTTGCGAGGGCATTGCCTTTTCGCCGGAACAGATTGCCCGCGTCTTCGACAAGGCCAAGGCGCTTGGCCTGCCGGTAAAGCTCCATGCCGACCAGCTGTCGAACCTGCGTGGCGCCGAACTTGCCGCCCGCTATGGCGCGCTGTCGGCCGACCATCTCGAATACACCGACGAGGCCGGCGCCGCAGCGATGGCCAAGGCCGGCACCGTGGCGACCATCCTGCCCGGCGCCTACTATTTCATCCGCGAAACCAGGAAGCCGCCGATCGGCCTGTTTCGCCAGCACGGCGTCAAGATGGCGGTCGCCACCGACAACAATCCCGGGACGTCGCCGCTGACCTCGCTGTTGCTGACCATGAACATGGCCGCGACGCTTTTCGGCCTGACCGTCGAGGAATGCCTGGCCGGCACCACTCGCGAGGCTGCCCGCGCGCTGGGATTGCTCGGCCAGACCGGCACGCTGGAGGCAGGAAAATCCGCCGACCTGGCGATCTGGGACGTCGAGCGTCCGGCCGAACTCGTCTACCGCATGGGCTTCAACCCGCTCCATGCCCGCATCTGGAGAGGACAATGACCGAACTTAACCTGAAGCCCGGCAATGCGACGCTGGCCGACTGGCGCACCATCTATCGTGGCGCCGTGCCGAAGCTCGACGCTGCCTGCCGTCCGAAGATCAAGGCCAGCGCCGAGGCTGTCGCCCGTATTGTCGCCAAGGGTGAGCCGGTCTATGGCATCAACACCGGCTTCGGCAAACTAGCCAGCGTCCGCATTCCGGCCGCCGATTTGGAAACCCTGCAACGCAACATCGTTTTGTCGCATGCCGCCGGTGTCGGCGAGCCGATGTCGGTTTCGATTGTCCGGCTGATGATGGCGCTAAAACTCGCCAGCCTGGCGCAGGGTGCGTCGGGCGTGCGGCCGCAAACCATCGAATTGCTGGAAGCGATGCTGGCCAACGACGTCATTCCCGTGGTGCCGGCGCAAGGCTCGGTCGGCGCCTCCGGCGATCTCGCGCCGCTGTCGCACATGACGGCAGTGATGATCGGCGTTGGCGAATGCTTTACCCCGCATGGCCGCTTCCCGGCCAAGGTCGCTTTCGTCTCGCACGGCCTGGAGCCGGTGACGCTGGGCGCCAAGGAAGGTCTGGCGCTGCTCAACGGCACGCAGTTCTCCACCGCCTATGCGTTGGCCGCTCTCTTCGAGGCCGAAGTGCTTTACCAGTCGGCGCTGGTCGCCGGCGCGCTGTCGACCGACGCCGCCAAGGGTTCGGACGCTCCCTTCGATCCGCGCATCCATCTCCTGCGCAAACATCCCGGCCAGATCGAGACGGCGGCAGCGCTGCGCAACTTGATGGCCGGCAGCGCCATTCGTGAATCGCACCGCGTCGGCGACGAGCGCGTGCAGGATCCGTACTGCCTGCGCTGCCAGCCGCAGGTGATGGGTGCGGCGCTCAGCGTGCTGCGCCAGGCCGCCGATACGCTCGGCACCGAGGCCAATGGCGTCACCGACAATCCGCTGATCTTCGCCGAGGACGATACTGCGCTTTCAGGCGGCAATTTCCACGCCGAGCCGGTGGCTTTCGCTGCCGACATGATCGCGCTTGCCGTCTGCGAGATCGGCTCGCTGTCGGAGCGCCGCATCGCCATGCTGGTAGACCCCGCGCTGTCCGGCATGCCGGCCTTCCTGACGCCGAAGCCCGGCCTGAACTCCGGCTTCATGATCCCGCAGGTGACGGCGGCGGCGCTCGTCTCTGAGAACAAGCAGAAGGCCTATCCGGCAAGTGTCGATTCCATCCCGACCTCGGCCAACCAGGAAGACCATGTATCGATGGCCGCACACGGCGCTCGCCGGCTGATCGGCATGATCGAAAACGCCACGGCCGTCATCGGCATAGAACTCCTGGCCGCCGCGCAGGGCTGCGATTTCCATGCACCGCTGGCATCGAGCGTAGCCCTGGAAGCTGTTCGCAAGCTGGTCCGAGCAGAAGTGCCGCATCTCGACAATGACCGACATTTCCATCCCGATATGGAAAAGGCCATCGCCATGGTGCGCAGCGGCGCTGCCATCAAGGCTGCGAGCGCGGTGACATTGCCTTCGATCTCGGGAGTCTGACATGACCGACTGGCTGACAGTGACCGAAGGCACGGCACCCCTGTTGGTGTCGATCCCGCACACGGGTATCGATCTCGCCGGCATCGACAATCGGCTGGTCTCGCCCTGGCTCGGCCGCCGCGATTGCGACTGGTGGATCGACAATCTCTACGATTTTGCCGCCGGCCTTGGCGCGACTGTCGTGCACACGTCGATCTCGCGCACCGTCATCGATGTCAACCGCGATCCTTCCGGCGCCTCGCTCTATCCCGGGCAGACGACAACGACGCTATGCCCGACCGAGACCTTCGACGGCGATCCGCTGTATCTGCCCGGCGCGGAACCGACGCCATCGGAGATCGATCAACGCCGCATAGCGTATTTCGTGCCCTACCATGAAATGCTGGCGGCTCAGTCCGTCAGGCTGCGCGGCCTGCATGAGAAGGTCGTCATTTACGATTGCCACTCGATCCGGTCGGTGCTGCCGCGCCTGTTCTACGGCACGCTGCCGGTGTTCAATCTCGGCACCAATGACGGCCAGACCGCGAATCCTACGCTGCAGGCGCTGGTTGGTCAGATCATGGCCGAGAGCGGTGAAAGCAATGTCATCAACGGCCGTTTCAAGGGCGGCTGGATCACCCGCTATTTCGGCAATCCGCAAGGCGGCTACCATGCGCTGCAAATGGAACTTGCCGATCGCGGCTATTTGCGCGAGCCCGAGGGCAAGGGCGAACCGGACAATTGGCCGGTGCCTTATGATGCCGAGTTCGCCGCGCCGATGCGCGCCACACTGACGAAAATCCTCCAATCCGCCATTGACTGGGCCGGGCGCTGAGACGCCGCCTTACTCCAAAGGGACAATGATGAACAATCCTCGCCACAACATCCGCGAAGTGCGCGCGCCCCGCGGCGACAAGCTCAACGCCAAATACTGGACGACCGAAGCGCCGCTGCGCATGCTGATGAACAACCTCGATCCCGATGTCGCCGAAAACCCCAATGAGCTCGTCGTCTATGGCGGCATCGGCCGGGCCGCGCGCACCTGGAACGATTTCGACAGCATCGTCGCCTCGTTGAAGACCCTCAATGAAGACGAGACGCTGCTGGTCCAGTCCGGCAAGCCGGTCGGCGTCTTCCGGACGCACACCGATGCGCCGCGCGTGCTGATCGCCAACTCCAACATCGTGCCGCATTGGGCGACCTGGGACAAATTCAACGAGCTCGATAAAAAAGGCCTGATGATGTACGGCCAGATGACGGCCGGCTCCTGGATCTATATCGGCACGCAAGGCATCGTGCAGGGCACCTACGAGACCTTCGTCGAGGCCGGCCGCCAGCACTACAATGGCAACCTTACGGGCAAATGGATCCTGACCGGCGGCCTCGGCGGCATGGGCGGCGCCCAGCCGCTTGCCGCCGTCATGGCCGGCGCCTGCTGCCTCGCCATCGAATGCAATCCGGACTCGATCGATTTCCGGCTGCGCACCCGCTATGTCGACGAGAAGGCCGAGACGCTCGACGAAGCGATGGAAATGATCGAGCGCTGGACCAAGGCCGGCGAGGCGAAGTCGGTCGGCCTGCTCGGCAATGCGGCCGACATCGTGCCGGAAATGTTCAAGCGGGGCATCCGCCCCGACATGGTCACCGACCAGACCTCGGCGCATGACCCGATTAACGGCTATCTGCCCAAGGGCTGGACGATGGCTGAGTGGCGCGAGAAGCGCGTCTCCGATCCCAAGGCTGTCGAGAAGGCCGCCCGCGCCTCAATGCGCGAGCATGTCGAGGCGATGGTCGCGTTCTGGAATGCCGGCGTGCCGACGCTCGACTATGGCAACAACATCCGCCAGGTCGCCAAGGACGAAGGCTTCGAGAACGCCTTTGCTTTCCCGGGTTTCGTGCCGGCCTATATAAGGCCGCTGTTCTGCCGCGGCATCGGCCCGTTCCGCTGGGCTGCTCTTTCGGGCGATCCCGAGGATATCTACAAGACGGACGCCAAGGTGCGCGAACTCACCCCCGGCAACACCCATCTGCACAACTGGCTGGACATGGCACGTGAGCGCATCGCCTTTCAGGGCCTGCCGGCGCGCATCTGCTGGGTCGGCCTCGGCGACCGCCACAGGCTGGGCCTCGCCTTCAACGAGATGGTGGCCAGGGGCGAACTCAAGGCGCCCGTCGTCATCGGCCGCGACCACCTCGATTCCGGCTCGGTGGCTTCGCCCAACCGCGAGACGGAAGCGATGAAGGACGGCTCCGACGCCGTCTCCGACTGGCCGCTGCTCAATGCGTTGCTCAACACCGCGTCGGGCGCAACCTGGGTGTCGCTGCATCATGGCGGCGGCGTCGGCATGGGCTTCTCGCAGCATGCCGGCATGGTCATCGTCGCCGACGGCACGCCGGACGCCGCAAGGCGCCTGCAGCGCGTGTTGTGGAACGATCCGGCGACAGGCGTCATGCGCCACGCCGATGCCGGCTACGACATCGCCATCGAGTGCGCGAAGGAGCACCAGCTCAATCTGCCCGGTATTCTAGGCTGATTGGCTTAAATGATGCGCATCCTATGGGCCGCCGACTACCGGGTCATGCCGTGGAAGAATGGCGGCGGCACGACCACCGAGATCGCCGTCTCGCCGGACGGCGCCGGGCTGGACGATTTCGACTGGCGCGTTTCGATGGCGCGAGTCGAGGATAGCGGGCCGTTCTCGGGCTTTGCCGGCGTCGACCGCACGCTGGCCGTGCTGGAAGGCGAGGGCATCGTCCTCGACATTGCTGGCCGGCGGCCGGCCGAAGTGACGGCGGCTTCCGCCCCGCTGTCCTTCCCGGCCGATGTGCCGACCACGGCCGCGCTGATCTCCGGTCCGATCACCGACCTCAACGTCATGACCCGCCGCGGGCGGGCAACGCACTCGGTCCAGCGTCTGATAGTTTCGGTTCCGACCGATATCCGGCCGACCAGCGCTATGACCCTGATCCTGCCGTTCGACGGTGAGGTCGGCGTGACCGGCGCGACATCGTCGCGCCTTGGACCTCGCGACACGCTGTTGCTCGGACCGCAGGCCGCGAAACTGCGGCTTGAACCGGTGCGGCCGACGATCGTGTTCGTCGTCCGGATAGCCAGCCTGGGCTAGCCGCACCGCCAGCACAACGATTAACGCCTGTTGCCAAACATGATCGCACGCCGGAGAAATCTGGCGTAAGCTGTTGTCTGGATCACGAAAAAGCCCGAATCCTTCCGTCGTTCCAAGGCGGACGGGAGGGCAGGGGTGCTCGTCCTTAAGTTGTCGAAAGCCCCACTTAAAATGTCGAAGGGATAACGCCTCTGGCGTGGTGCGAAGCAAAACTTTCGGCCAGTGTATTCATGCAACCAATTGCATTTGAATCGGTTTTAGGGACATTGCCGTGGCGGTGGCGCCGCATCGCGTCCCCCATGCGGAATTTTCAATGAATATCCAGACAAATCCTGCCCATATCGAAAAGTCCAGCGCCGGCTTCCCGGTCATCACCGAAGAGCCGATACGCTCCAATTTCCTGCCCGAAGAGCGGCTGCGCGCGCTGGGCGAAAGCCTCGCCAAGGGCGACATCAAGGACCTGTTCGGCCTGACGCAATTCGATTTCCAGGCCCGCATCCGCGACAGCGCCAAGAAAATCCTCGAAGTCTACCGCTCGACCAATGCCGCCCAGGCCAAGGGCGAAACCATCACGCCTGCCGCGCAATGGCTGCTCGACAACAATTATCTCGTCGAGGAGACCATTTTTCAGGTGAAGCGCGACCTGCCGCGCCGTTTCTACCGGCAGTTGCCGACCCTGGAAGTCGCCAACCGCGCCGCGGTGCCGCGCGCGCTGGCCCTGGCCTGGAGCTATGTCGCCCATTCCGACAGTTCGGTTTCGGCGACCATGTTCAAATCCATCGTCGAGGGTTTTCAGTCGGTCGAGCCGCTCAAGATCGGCGAATTGTGGGCGCTGCCGTCGCTGCTGCGCTTCGTTTTGATCGAGAATCTGCGCCGCATCGCCGTGCGCGTCGACCGCACCAGGCAGATGCGCCATATCGCCAACGAGGTCGCCGACCGCGTGCTGGCGACCGACGACAATGCAGACCGCCGGAAGATACTGTCGGGCTACGGCGCGCATGCGCAGGACACCACCTTCGCCACCCAGTTGCTCTACCGCCTGCGCGATGGCTCGCAGAATGCCGGCAGGGCGCTGGAGTGGCTGGAGGTCGAGCTCGAGAAAACCGGCTCCGACGCCGAGGAAATCATCATTTCCGAGCATCGCACGCTGTCCAGCGGCAATGTCACCACCGGCAACATCATCCGCGGCCTGCGCCTCATCAACGACGTCGACTGGACGGTGTGGTTCGAGGGCGTCAGCCGCATCGACACGCTGTTGCGCGAGCGCACCGATTTCGCCGCGCTCGATTTCTTTTCGCGCGACCAGTACCGCACGTCGATCGAGCAACTGGCGCGCCGCTCCGACCTGTCCGAATTCCGTGTCGCCGAAAAGGCCATCGAACTGGCCAGCCATGTTCCCGGGGTCACCGATGCCTCCGGCGTGCCGGATGCATCAGCCGATCCGGCCATGCATACCGATGTCGGCTTCTTCCTGGTCGGCCCGCGCCGGCCGGATCTGGAAAAGGCCATCGGCTACCGGCCGCCCTTCCATGTGACCTTCAAGCGCGCCTTCACCGCCACGGGCTGGCTCGGCATCGTTGTGCCGGTCTTCCTGCTTACGGTGCTACTGCTGGTTGTCTCCGGCAATGCGCTTGCCCATCTTGGCCTGTCGGTGGAATCCATCACGCTGATGCTGGCGCTGTTTGCGGTGCCTGCCAGCGAAGGCGCGCTCGCCTTCTTCAACACCGTTGTTTCACTGTTCCTGAAGCCGACGCGGCTCGTCGGCTATGATTACAAGCACGGCATTCCAGCGGCATCACGCACCTTGGTCGTGGTGCCGTCGCTGATCGGCTCGCGCGATGATGTCGAGGAAAACATCCGCAACATCGAGGTGCATCACCTCGCCAACACGGCCGAAGAAATCCATTTCGCGCTGCTGTCCGACTGGCCGGATTCCAAGACCGAGATCGACGCCGCCGACATCGAGATCCTGCAATATGCGCGCGACGAGATCGCCAGGCTCAATGCCCGTTATCCCTCGGAAGGCGCGCCGCGTTTCTATATCCTGCATCGCCGCCGGCTCTACAACCAGGCGCAGGGCGCCTGGATGGGCTGGGAGCGCAAGCGCGGCAAGCTGCATGAGCTGAACCTTCTCTTGCGCGGCGACAGCGACACCACCTTCCTGCCGCTCGACGTGCCGCTGCCGGAAAAGGTCGTCTATGTCATGACGCTCGACGCCGACACGCGCACCACGCGCGACGCCGTGTCGTCACTGGTTGGCAAGCTCGCCCATCCGCTCAACCGCCCGCATTTCGACGCGACAAAGCGCGTCGTCACCGCCGGCTACACCATCCTGCAGCCGCGCATCACAGCCTCGCTCACCAGCGGCGACGACGCTTCCTTCTTCCAGCGCGTCTTCTCGTCCAACAGCGGTCTCGATCCTTACGTCTTTGCCGTTTCGGACCTCTACCAGGACGTCTTCAGCGACGGCTCCTTCACCGGCAAGGGCCTTTATCACGTCGACGCTTTCGAGGCGGCGCTGCAGGGCCGCATCGAGGAAAACACCGTCCTCAGCCACGATCTGCTCGAAGGTGCGCTGGCGCGCGCAGCACTTGTCACCGATGTCGAACTGGTCGAGGACTATCCTACCCGCTACTCGGTCGACGCCTCGCGCCACCACCGCTGGGCGCGCGGCGACTGGCAGCTGCTGCGCTTCATCTTCTCGCCGCGTTCCGGCGTGCCGGCGCTGTCGCGCTGGAAGATGGTCGACAATCTGCGCCGCTCGCTGACCCCGATCTTCTGGGTGATGGCGGCGATCGCCGGCTGGACGCTGCTGCCCTTCACGCAGGCCGCGCAGTGGCAGGCGCTGCTGATCCTGTCGCTGTTCATGGCGCCGACCTTCGATGTCGTCAACGCCGTCCTGCCCAAGAGCGGCGACCAGACGCCGCGCGGCCATTTCTCCGCGCTGGCGCACGACACCGTCTTCGGCACGGCCCTTGTGGCGCTGAAAGTGCTGTTGATGGCGCACAATGCCTGGATGATGGGCGACGCCATCGTGCGCACGCTCTACCGCCTGTTCGTCAGCCGCCAGAACCTGCTGGAATGGCGCACCGCGTCGCAGGCGCACAAGGGCGGCGACAACGATATCGGCTCCTATTACAGCATGATGTATGGCGCCGTGATCATCGGCGTCGTCGGTCTCGCTATCCCCGTGCTGGCCGATTCCACCGGTGCCTTCGTCGCCTTCTTCTTCGCTCTGTTCTGGATCGGTTCGCCGGCGGTTGCCTGCTGGATCAGCCGCTCGGCCGAGACCGAGGACCGCCTGCGCATATCGCAGGCCGACATCCACGCGCTGCGCACCGTGGCGCGCCGCACCTGGCATTATTTCGAAACCTTCGTCACGGCCGAGCACCACAATCTGCCGCCCGACAATTTCCAGGAAAGCCCGGCTCCGGTTGTAGCGCCGCGGACGTCGCCGACCAATATCGGCGTCTACCTGCTGTCGGTGGTGTCGGCACGCGATTTCGGCTGGATTGCGCTCTCCGACGCCATCACCCGGATCGACGCCACGATGACGACCATCGAGAGCATGCCGCGCAACCGTGGCCACCTCTTCAACTGGTACGACACGACGACGCTCAAGCCGCTCTATCCGCTTTACATCTCGGCCGTCGACAGCGGCAATCTCGCCGGACATCTGGTCGCGGTGGCGGCTGCCTGCGCCGAATGGGCGGAAGCCCCGTCCGTTCACCTGCAGGGCGATTTCGAAGGCGTCCTCGACACGGTGAGCATCCTTGACGAGAGCCTCGAGGAATTGCCTGACGACCGCCGGCAACTGCGGCCGTTGCGCCAGCGTCTGGCCGACCGCCTCGACGGCATGCGGCGCGCCGTCATGACCATCAAGGCGCAGCCGGAGATGGCCTCAATCCGCACGATCAACCTGGCCGTGCTTGCCGGCGAGATCCGCAAGCTCGCCACCGCCATCCACACCGAGGCCGGATCGCAGCGGAGCGACATTATCGCCGACTGGGCGGCACGGCTGGAAGCGACCTGCGAGGCGCATGTGCATGACTCGCACAGCGACGAAAACGCCGTCGAAGCCTTGCGCGCCAAGCTGCTGGCGCTGCGCGAACGCTGCCGCCGCTATGCCTTCGAGATGGATTTCTCTTTCCTGATGCGTCAGGAGCGCAAACTGCTGTCAATCGGCTACCGGGTCGAGGAGCATCAGCTCGATGAGAGCTGCTACGATCTGCTCGCCTCCGAGGCGCGGCTGACCAGCCTGTTCGCCATCGCCAAGGGTGACCTGCCCACGGAGCATTGGTTCCGGCTTGGAAGGCCGATTGTCGAGATCGGCTTCCAGGGTGCGCTGATGTCCTGGTCGGGCTCGATGTTCGAGTATCTGATGCCGCCTTTGGTAATGAAGGAGCCGCAGGGGTCGATCCTCAACCAGACCAGCAAGCTGATCATCAAGCGCCAGATCCAGTACGCGCGTTCGAAGAACGTGCCCTGGGGCATTTCGGAAGCGGCCTACAATGCCCGCGACCGCGAACTGACCTACCAGTATACCAATTTCGGCGTGCCCGGACTTGGTCTCAAGCGCGGCCTTGGCCAGAACACGGTGATCGCGCCTTACGCCACGATCCTCGCGGCGCAGTTCACACCGCGCGAATCCGTCCAGAATCTGGCCAGGCTGCGCTCCATCGGCGCTCTCGGCCGGCATGGCTTTTATGACGCCGTCGACTTCACGCCGCAGCGCGTGCCGGAAGGCACCGACCATGCCGTTGTCCTGAACTACATGGCGCATCACTCCGGCATGTCGATCGCCGCCGTTGCCGACGCCATCTTCGAGGGCAGGCTGCGCGACCGCTTCCACAGCGATCCGGTGATCGAGTCTGCCGAACTCCTGCTTCAGGAGAGGGCGCCGCGCGACATCCCGACCGCCACGGTCAGGACCGAAGCCGACGAGCGCTCGAAGGACGAGACCGAGGTCGAGAGCCCGGATTCGCGCATCGTCCTCGACCCGCTGAGGGCGTTGCGCGCCACCAGCGTCATGTCCAATGGCCGCTACTCCGTCATGGTCTCGGCCACCGGTTCCGGTTACAGCCGCTGGGGCGAACTCGCCGTCACCCGTTGGCAGCCCGACCCGACCGAAGACCGGCTCGGCTCCTACATCTTCCTGCGCGACGCCGGCAGCGGCGACTGGTGGTCGGCCACCGCAGAGCCGAAGCAGGCGACCGGCGAGAGAGTGCAAACGCTGTTTTCCGACGACAAGGCGAGCTTCGTCAAAACAGTGGGCTCGCTGCGTTCGGAGGTCGAATGCATCGTCATCTCGGAAGGCAATGGCGAGGGACGGCGCGTCACGCTCTACAACGACGGCGCCACTGACCGGCATATCGAGGTGACCTCCTTTGCCGAGCTGGTGCTGGGCAACGAAGCCTCCGACAATGCCCATCCTGCGTTCTCGAAAATGTTTATCGAGACCGAGATCGCTGCCAATAACGGCGCCATCTTTGCCACCAGGCGCAAGCGCGAGAAGAACGAGCCTGACGTCACCATGGTGCATTTCGTCACCGATCCGTCCGGGTCGGCGCGCGATGCCGAGGCCGAAACCGACCGCCGTGCCTTCATCGGCCGTGGCCGTACCATCGCGGAAGCGGCGGCCTTCGATCCCGGCGCCAAGCTTGGCGGTCACCACGGCTTCACCCTCGATCCGGTAGCGGCCCTGCGCCGCCAGGTGCGGGTGCCGGCCAACAAGAAGATATCGCTGACCTTCTGGACCGCCGTCGGCGCCAACCGCGCCGAACTGGACGAGGCCATCGCCAGGCTCGACCATCCCGAAAGTTTTGCTCGCCAGGCGATGCTTGCCTGGACGCGTTCGCAGGTGCAGACCCGCCATCTTGGTCTCAGCCTGACCGACGCCGCCAACGTGCAGAAGCTGGCGCGCTTCCTGATCTATCCCGATCCGTTCCTGCGCCTTCCCGGCGAATCCATCGCTTCGGGGCTGGGCAAGCAGTCCAGCCTGTGGCCGACCAGCATTTCGGGCGATTTCCCGATCTTCCTGGTCCGCATCGGCGACGTGGCCGACCTCGAAATTGTCGCCCAGGCGCTGCGCTTCCAGGAGTATATGCGCGCCCGCGGCATGATGATCGACTTCGTGGTCGTCAACGAGCAGGCATCGTCCTATGTCCAGGACCTGCAGCGCGCGGTCGAGACGCTGTGCGAAAACAGCCGCCTGCGCGGCAAGGAACTCGGGCCGCGCCAGCACATCTTCGCCGTGCGCCGCGACCTGATGGACGAGGCGACGTACAAGACGCTGCTGGCGGTTGCCCGCGTGGTTCTGCACACGCGCAACGGCACCATCTTCGACCAGATCGAACGCGCCGAGGCGGCAGCCTTGCAAGCACGCGATGCCCTGCAGCCGGTGGCCCCCGCGTCGCTGCGCGAGCCGTCTCTGCCGGTGCCGGCGGCGCCTGCATACCATGCCGCGTCCGACAGCAGCGCCGACGGCAGCGGCCTCAGCCAATGGAACGGCTTTGGCGGTTTCGAGGGCGACGGCCGCCACTATGTCACCCGCCTTGCCGGGCGGCGCTCGACGCCGCAGCCCTGGATCAACGTCGTCTCGAACGCCTCGTTCGGATTCCATGTCTCGGCCGAAGGCGCTGCCTTCACCTGGAGCCGCAACAGCCGCGATTACCAGCTGACGCCATGGTCGAACGATCCGGTCACCAACCGGCCGGGCGAGGGCATCTACATCTACGACCAGGCCAGCGGCAAGGCATTCTCGCCGCTGGCTGCCGTGGTCCGCGATCCCTCGATGACCTATGAGACATGGCACGGCCAGGGCTTCTCCACCTTCCGGTCCAAACGCGGCCCGCTGTCGATGGATCTGACGCACGTCGTCGATCCCGTCGATCCAGTGAAGATCACGCGGCTGCGCATCCAGAACTCAGGCCCGGCGCCGGCGCGGCTGCGCGTCTATGCCTATGCCGAATGGGTCCTCGGCAGCCATCGCTCGAGCACGGCTGCGACCATCATCCCGTCCAGGGATCCAGCGACTGGCGCGCTTCTGGCGCAAAACCCCTACGGTCTCGATTTCGGCGACCGGGTGGCCTTCCTGGCCGCCACTGGTCCGGTGCATTCGGTGACAGCCGATCGCGGCGAGTTCATCGGCAGGCATGGCACCAGCGCCTTCCCGCACGCCGTCGTCAGCGGCGCCGGCCTGTCGGGCCGCGTCGAGGCCGGCGACGATCCGTGCGCAGCTGTCGCCAGCGACATCGACATCCCTGCCGGCGGCGACGTCACGCTGGTCTGGCTGCTTGGCGACGCCGCTACATCAGCCGAAGCGAGCGCGTTGGTGCAGACCCATTCGGGCAAGGATTTCGACCAGCGGCTGGCCGATAATGAACGCGTCTGGCGCGGCTTCCTCGACACCATCCAGGTCGAGACGCCCGACAAGGCGCTCGACGCCATGGTCAATCACTGGCTGCCCTATCAGAGCCTGGCCTGCCGCATCCGCGCCCGCTCGGCCTTTTATCAGGCAAGCGGCGCCTTCGGCTTCCGCGACCAGCTACAGGACACGCTGGCCCTGCTTGCGCATGATCCGAAACTGGCGCGCAACCAGATCCTCAATGCGGCGCGCCGGCAGTTCCCCGAAGGCGACGTCCAGCATTGGTGGTTGCCGCGCACCGACGCCGGCGTGCGCACTATGATCTCCGACGATGTGGTCTGGCTGGCGCATGCCACCAATCGCTACATCGAGGTGACCGGCGATACAGGGATCCTGAAGGAGCAGCTGCCTTTCATCGACGGGCAGGTGTTGGGCGAGGGCGAGCACGACGCCTTCTTCACGCCGGAAATCTCCAAGACGAGCGCTTCGCTTTACGACCATTGCGCGCGCGCGCTCGACCTTGCGGTCAAGCGCAGCAGCCCGGCCGGGCTGCCGCTGATCCTCGGCGGCGACTGGAACGACGGCATGAACCGCGTCGGCGAAGCCGGCAAGGGGGAGAGTGTCTGGCTCGGCTGGTTCCTTTTGAAGACGCTGGGCGACTTTACCACCGTGGCCAAGGGGCAGGGCGACACCAAGCGGGCGCAGGCCTGGACAAAACACGCCGATGTGCTGAAGCGGGCGCTGGAAAGCACCGCCTGGGACGGCCAGTGGTATCGCCGCGGCAGCTACGATGACGGCACGCCGCTTGGCTCGCACAATTCGGACGAGTGCAAGATCGACTCCATCGCGCAGTCGTGGAGCGTGCTCTCCGGCGAGGGCGACCCCGCGCGCTCGACCACGGCGATGCAGCAGGCGACGAACCTGCTGGTCGACGACAAGCTCAAGATCGTCAAACTGTTTACCCCGGCCTTCCAGAACACGAGAAAGGACCCTGGTTACATCAAGAGTTATCCGCCGGGCGTGCGCGAGAACGGCGGCCAGTACACCCATGCGGCGACCTGGTTCGTGATCGCGCTCGCCGAAATGGGCCGCACCGACGATGCCTATCGCTGCTTCTCGATGCTGAACCCGGTCAACCATGCGCTCGACGATGCATCGGCCGAGCATTATCGCGTCGAGCCGTACGTCGTTGCCGCCGACATCTATTCCGGTGAGGACAAGGGCGGTCGCGGCGGCTGGACCTGGTATACGGGCTCAGCGGGATGGCTCTACCGTGCTGCGGTCGAAGGCATTCTGGGCATTGAGCGGCGGGGCAAGCAGATCACGTTCCGGCCGAAACTGCCCAGCCATTGGGACGGCTATTCTGCCACGCTGAAGATGCTGGGGTCGGAGATCAAGGTTCGCGTCATCCGCGACAAAAAGGCCAAATCAATCTCGCTCGAAGTCAATGGAACCAAGACAAAATCTTCCGGTTTTCAGCCGAAAGCCGGCGACAAGACCGAGGTGGTCGTCAAGATACCCTCGTAAAATCAAAGGCTTCAGGTTATTGACGCGCGCCTTTCGAGGCGCGCGTTTTCTACTTCGACATGCTCCTGGCGCAGAACGGCGTGCCTTCCCGATAACGGCGGTCCAAGCGTGCAGTGACTAAAAATGTGGCAGGGCCAGCTGTTGCCATGATTTTGCCGCAAGACTGACATTTCACCTTTTATCTCAAACCGTTAGGTGATCACGGCAGATTTCGCAACGTCGTCATCTTTTGTTCGCAGAATGGGAACGGAAGAGGTAGACGGGCATTGTTTTGCGACCCGTTAACCGGTACGTGTCAAGAAATGGTGCGGTGCACAATAATGTTTTGGGCGGAGTAGCTGAAGTGTCACTTCTGCAAATCTACTGGAGAGCGCTGGGTTATCTCGCAGCCGACAGGAAGCGCGTTGCGTTTATCTGCGGTGCGAATGTCGCGCTCGCCATTATCGCCATCCTCGAGCCGATCATGTTCGGCCGGGTAATCGACGCCATCTCCGATAAGGGTTCGGTGTTTTCGACGCTGGCGCTGTGGGCCGGTCTCGGCGCCTTTAACATCGTCGCCTTCGTGCTGGTGGCGCGCGGCGCCGACCGTTTTGCCCACAAGCGGCGCAGCGAGGTGCTGTGCCAGTCGTTCGAGCGCGTGATCACCATGCCGCTCGCCTGGCACCACCAGCGCGGCACCTCCAACGCGCTGCACACGCTGCTGCGCGCCGTCGAGACGCTGTTCAGCCTGTGGCTTGAATTCATGCGCCAGCATCTGTCGACGGCTGTTGCGCTGGCTCTGCTGATTCCGACCGCTATAAGCATGGATCTTCGCATGTCGCTGGTGCTGATGGCGCTGGGCGTTCTCTATGTCGGCATCGGCCGGCTTGTGATGAAGCGCACCAAGGCGGGCCAGGCCGCGGTCGAGCGCCACTACCATCAGGTGTTCGCGCATGTGACCGACTCGGTCAGCAATGTCGCCGTGCTGCAGAGCTACAACCGTCTCGGCCACGAGGCCGATACGCTGCGCCGCTATGTCAAGAACCTGCTCGACGCGCAGAACCCGGTGCTCGACTGGTGGGCGATGGCCAATGCGCTGCACCGCCTGTCGTCGACCATTTCGATGATGGTTGTGCTTTTGATCGGCGCCTATCTGGTCACCCATGGCCAGCTCAAGATCGGCGACGTCATCGCCTTCACCGGCTTTGCCACGCTGCTGATTGCCCGCCTCGACCAGATGTCGGCTTTCGCCAACCAGATTTCCGAAGCCCGCGCCAAGCTCGAGGACTTCTATCACCTCGAGGATTCGGCCGCCGACTCCGCCGAGCCGGACGGCTTGCGCGACCTCACCAACGTCACCGGCCATGTCCGCTTCGAGAATGTCGGCTTCGAGTTTGCCAATTCGCGGCAGGGCGTCGACGACGTCTCCTTCGAGGTCCAGGCCGGGCAGACGGTTGCCATCGTCGGCCCGACCGGCGCCGGCAAGACGACGCTGATCAACCTCTTGCAGCGCGTCTTCTCGCCGTCTCATGGCCGTATCCTGATCGACGGCATCGACACCCGCACGGTGACCCGCAAGTCGCTGCGTCATTCGATCGCCACCGTCTTCCAGGATGCCGGCCTGCTCAACCGCTCGATCGAGGACAACATCCGCGTCGGTCGTGCCGAGGCGACTTATGACGAGGTTCACGCCGCCGCCAATGCGGCTGCCGCGCAGGATTTCATCCTTGCCAAGAGCGCCGGCTATGACACCGTCGTCGGCGAGCGCGGCGGCCAGCTTTCAGGCGGCGAGCGTCAGCGCATCGCCATTGCCCGCGCCGTGCTCAAGGACGCACCGATCCTGGTGCTCGACGAGGCAACGAGCGCGCTCGATGTCGAGACCGAGGACCGCGTCAAGGAAGCCATCGACGAACTGAGGCGCAACCGCACCACCTTCATCATCGCCCACCGCCTGACCACCGTCCGCGACGCCGACCTGGTCGTGTTCATGGACAAGGGCAAGGTGGTCGAGATGGGCGGCTTCGCCGAACTGTCGCTGCGCAATGGCCGTTTCGCCAGCCTGCTGCGCGCCGGCGGCCTGCTCAACGACGAGGAAGTCCGCCGTCTCAGCCGCACGGTGAATATCGAAGCTGCGTAAGCTTTTTTACCTCCCCCTTGTGGGGAGGTCGGACCGAAGGTCCGGGTGGGGTAGTGCCCGCCACCCCCACCCCGCTGCTTTGCAGCGACCCTCCCCACGAGGGGGAGGGTAAATAAGACTGCGACACTCCCTCGATTGCCCCGAACGCGCCGCCGGTCTATCTAGACCTTATGAGCGATACCTCCTCACGCCTCGCCGGCTGGACCGACCTCGCCAACCCCACGCGCTTTGTCGGGCTGGCCGATAGGCTGGTGCCGTGGCTGGCGTCGATCGCCGCGATCCTGCTCGCCATCGGTCTCTATATGAGCTTTGCCGCGCCTGAGGATTTCCAGCAGGGCATCACGGTGCGCATCATGTATATCCACGTGCCTTTCGCCTGGCTCGCCATGATGTGCTACACGGTGATGGCCGTCGCCGCGCTCGGCACGCTGGTCTGGCGCCATCCCTTGGCCGATGTCGCGCTGAAGTCGGCAGCCCCGATCGGCGCCACCTTCACCGCACTTGCGCTGGTCACCGGCTCGATCTGGGGCAAGCCGATGTGGGGCACCTGGTGGGTCTGGGACGCCCGCCTGACCTCGGTCTTCATCCTGTTCCTGATGTATCTCGGCATCATCGCGCTGACGCGTGCGCTGGATGACGCCAGCCGCGCCGCCTGGGCCGCCGCCATCATCACGCTCGTCGGCTTCATCAACATCCCGATCATCAAATTCTCGGTCGACTGGTGGAACACGCTGCACCAGCCGGCGTCGGTGTTCCGGCTCGGCGGACCGACGATCGATCCCAGCCTGCTATGGCCGCTGCTGGTGATGGCGCTCGGCTTCACCGTGCTGTTCTTCGCGCTGCATTTGACGGCGATGCGCACCGAAATCCGCCGCCGGCGGGTGATCGCCATGCGCAGGGTGGCAGCACGGCAGGCCGACTAGCGCGATTTTCAAAACCGAAGCCATACGCCTGCCGCCAAACATTAGCATGTGCTGCTATGTTGCGGTGCAGCAACAAGAATTCTCAAAAGATTGTTCCCGACTTCGCTTGGCTCCTTGATCTCGTTTGCTTTCTTGACAGCTCGGCCGCGAAGCAAGAGTGATACCAGTCACTAGTTGTAGCGAGGGAATCGGCGATGAAACTGCGCTTGTTGGCTGGCGTCTCGACATTTGCATTGGCGCTTGGCTGGAGTTCGGCGTACGCCGCCGACGCGATCGTCGACGTTCCGAGGGCAGAGGATCTCTGGTACGTCACGCTCTTCGGCGGCGCCAGTTTCCCGAACCATGTGAAAACGGACTACAATGGTACTGGGTATTCAGTCGATCTTGATACCGGGTTCGTAATCGGCGGCGCTGTCGGT
Source organism: Mesorhizobium sp. M0037 (assembly GCF_040323635.1). NCBI lineage: Bacteria > Pseudomonadati > Pseudomonadota > Alphaproteobacteria > Hyphomicrobiales > Phyllobacteriaceae > Mesorhizobium > Mesorhizobium sp. M0037. The sequence continues at coordinate 227,824 of NZ_JAMYVB010000001.1, forward strand.
CGGCGCATCAACGATGTGTTTCGTGTCGAAGGCGAACTGTCCTACGCGCGCTACAAGGCAAGCGAATACAGCTACACGGGCGTCGGCAACTATCCGGCTTCCGGCAATCTGTCGGCCACCTATCTTCTCGCCAACGTCTGGGCCGATGTTGCGCATTTTGGTGATGCCAAACTCTATGTCGGCGGCGGTCTCGGCGCGGCCTATGTTACCGCCGATACTCACTTTGATGGCCACGCCTTTGGATACGGGCCTGGCGGCTGGGGTTTCGCCGGCCAGGTGGGCGCCGGTGTTACCTACGCGGTAACGCAGAATGTCGACCTCGATTTCGGTTACCGCTTTAAGGCCGTGACAAGCGTGGATCTAGACGACAATGATGGCGGCGGCACATACGAGAACGCCAAATTGTACTCCCACAATCTCCAGCTTGGCGTTACCCTGAAGTTCTGATTGGTTCGTCGCAGGCCGCGACCGGGATTTGACGGATGCCGCTCTTGCCACGCCGGCAACCCCTGGGCCTGCCGGCAATGATCCCAGCCTCGCTGCCGACCGCCGGTGAGCCGGCGGAAAAGACATTGCAGCGCGGCATCGACCTGCAACGGCGCAAGCGTTTTCGCGAGGCCGAGTTCTGCTACCAGACGGTGCTTCGCACGCAGCCCAAAAATGCCATGGCGCTGAACCTGATGGGCACGCTCGCCATCGAGGCCGAGCATCATGACGCCGCCATTGCCTATATGGAAAGGGCGGTCAAGCTCGAACCGGACAACGCCATCTTCCGCAACAATCTCGGCAATGCCTACAATGTCACCGGCAACGTCGACAAGGCGCGCAGACATCTGAGAAAGGCGATCGAGCTCGACGGAGGGCTCATCGAAGCGCTGTGCAATCTCGGCCGCTCCTACCGCAGCCAGCTCGAGGGCGACATTGCCGAAGGGTTCTATCGCCAGGCGCTGGCTATCGACGGCCAGTCGGTGATGGCACTTGCCGGTATGGGCGATTTGCTCACCGACATTGGCCGGCCGGCCGAGGCGGTCGAATGCTTCAGCAAGGCCCTTGCCATCGACCCGGGCCATGTCGAGGCGCTGGCTGGAATGGCGCTTGCGCGCCGGGCGGTCAAGGACGATCCGACGTTGCCTTTGGTGCTGAAACGCCTGGAATTGCCGACAACCACCGATCGCGAGCGGGTAGTGCTGCACCACGCCGCCGGCAAGATGCTCAATGATCAGCGCGATTATGGCCCGGCCATCCGCCATTTCGCGAGGGCCAAGGCGATTTCCGGCAATGACTTCGACATCGACCGGCACACCCAGCTTTACGACAGCTTCATCGACACCTTCGACGCCGGCTTCTTCGAGGCGCGAGCCAATTTGGGAAATCCATCCAGACGCCCGGTCTTCATCGTCGGCATGCCACGGTCGGGAACGACGCTGACCGAGCAGATATGCGCCAGCCATCGCGATATCCATGGCGCCGGCGAGTTGTCGACCATTCGTTCACTTGCCGGCGAACTTGGGTTCGACAAGCTCGACCCAGCCATTTTCACCGAGGCCATGGCGGCGCTCACTGCGGCCAAGGCCAAGGAGCTTGGATCGAAATATCTCGACGCTCTCAAAAAGCGCAACAACACGGCGCGGCTTGTCGTCGACAAGATGCCGCATAATTTCGAGCTGCTGGCCTTCATCAGCCTGATCTTGCCGAATGCCCGCATCATCCATTGCCGGCGTGACCCGATGGACAATTGCGCGTCCTGTTTCATGCATAATTTTTCCGAGGCGCACGGCTACAACGCCGATCTGACCAAGCTTGGGCAGTATTACCGGCAGTATGAGCGCCTGATGCGCCATTGGGCCAAGGTCATCCCGCTGGATATCCACGACATGCCCTACGAAGAAACGGTCGCCGATTTCGAAAATCGCGCCCGCGGATTGATCGGATTCCTCGGCATCGAGTGGGACGATGCCTGCTTGCGTTTCAACGAAACCGAGCGCACCGTGCGGACGCCGAGCCGCTGGCAGGTGCGCCAGCCGATCTATTCATCCTCGGTCGAGCGCTGGAAGCTGTATGGCGACGCGCTGGATCCGCTGAAGGCGGCGCTGGGTCCGGTTTATCAGTCCTGATTTCAGTTGGCCCGAACAACCTCGCGCTCGACGCGCGCTGGCGTAGATTAGACCTGAGTTGCACCGTGCTTTGGGGCCAAATTAAAGCCGAATGCTTTCATGACCGCCAGTGTGGTTTCCAGCGTAGGATTACCGTTTTCGCTGAGCGAGGTATAAAGATGCTCGCGAGCCAAGCCGGTCTTTCTGGCAATGTTGCTCATCCCCTTGGCGCGGGCAACGACACCGAGGGCGGACGCGACGAATTTGGCGTCTCCGGTTTCCATTGCCTCTGCCAGAAACGCCTCGATTGCCGTATCGGAATCGAGCATTTCGGCGGGATCGAAATCATAGATTTTTTCAACCATTGTCGTCACTCCATTCTACGGCCAGGCGCTTTGCTGTCCGTATGTCGGTTTCTTGTGAACTTTTATCCCCGCCGCACAGGAGCAGGATGACCGTTTCACCGCGCTTGTGAAATAAACGCGATAGCCGGGCCCATAGTGAATGCGCAATTCACTGATGCCTTCACCCACTGGGGCCACGTCGCCGGGATTTCCTACAATCAAACGTTGCAGCCGAACGGCAATTGCCGCCTTGGCTCTTCCGTCTTTCAGCTTTTGGTGCCACCTCCGAAAGGTGGCTGTCTGCTTCAGGATTGCCATGGGGACTAGTAAGTTATAAATTACAATTCGTCAATGTCGAAATAGGGCGAGCCTCCAAAACGAAAAGCCTCACTCCATCCGCCCACGCGCTTCCACCTTCAGCGTTTCCAGCACCTTGTCACCGTCGATCAGATGCACCTGGTCGAACAGGTTGGTCACCACGCAGCAATGATCAGGCACCACGCGCACGCGCTCGCCAATGCGAAGCTTCGCACCATTTCCAAGCGTGACCGTGCCATGTTCCTCGCTCAAGCTGGTGACGCGGGCGCCGGGCATGCCGAGCAGCTCGCCAAAATCGGCGAGCCCCAGCGTGTCGCTGGACAGCGCCTTGCTGCCGCTGTCCAGGATGGCGCGGGCCGGCGTCGGATGGCTGACCACGGTGGCGAGCACCGTCAGCGCACAATCGTCGAGCGTGCCGACGCCTTTGGCGACCTGGTAGCGGTCGAGGTAGATGTAGGTGCCGGGGCGGTATTCGGTCACCACGCTGTCCTCGCCCGAGCGCCACATGTCAGGCGTGCCGCCGCTGGAGATGCGTTCACAGGCGAGGCCCGATGCCGCGAGCGTTTGTTTGGCGCCGGCCAGCCACGATTCAGCCTCGGCGGCGCGGCCGGCCGCGGGGTAGGTCATCAGCCCGCCGAAGGTGAGCCCCTTGGCTTGGTCGATCAACTTCGCCAGTGCCAGCGCCTCGGCGGCGCTTTGCACACCACAACGGCCCATGCCGGTGTCGCATTCGACCAGGACGGGCAGGGGGTGCCCTGCATCGGTGAAGGTGGCGGCGAGCCCCTCCAGCGTTTCGAGGCTGTCGGCCGTCACTGACAGTGTCACACGGCCATGCAGGGCCTTGAGCCGCTCCAGCTTGGCGCGGCCAAGGATGTTGTAGGGCAGGAAAATATCGGTCAGCCCGGCATCGGCCATCACCTCGGCTTCGCCGATCTTCTGGCAGGTGATGCCGACCGCGCCGGCCGCCACCTGCTTCTTCGCCCAATAAGGCAGCTTGTGCGTCTTGATGTGCGGCCTGAGTTTCAGCCCGTGGCGGTCGGCATGCGCCTGCGCTCGTGTGATGTTGGCTTCGGCGCGGGCTGCGTCGATGAGGATCGCCGGCGTGTCGAGGTCGTCTATGCCTTGCATGAAATATCACCCTGGGAAATCTGGCTGACTTATGGCCCCGATCCGCACGGATGTCATGGGGCCAGCACGCAGTTTGCGTCGACACCGCAGCGCTGTTCGGCTATGCGCTTCAGATAACTCCAGGGAACGCGACGCGAAGGGATCACGATCATGAAACGCTCCACCGTCAACGACATCATCCGCGATGCAGACGCCTTCATCCGCTCGTTCGGCTACATCATGCCGCCCTTCGCCTACTGGAGCCCGGAAGAGATGAAGGCGCGCAAGGCCGACTCCGCCGCCATTTTCACCTCGCGGCTCGGTTGGGACATCACCGATTACGGCCAGGAAAAATTCGACGAACTCGGCCTGTTCCTGTTCACCGTTCGCAACGGCGTCTATGCCGACATGAAGAAGGGCATGGGCATGCTTTACGCCGAGAAGATCATGATCTCGCGCAAGGATCAGCTGTCGCCGATGCACCGCCACAACATCAAGGCCGAGGACATCATCAACCGCGGCGGCGGTAAGCTCGTGCTTGAACTGTTCATGCACGATCGCGACGGCGGCATCGATCCGAAGGCCGAAGTGACGGTGCCGGTCGACGGCACCATCCACAGGCTGCCGGCAGGCGGGCTCCTGAAGCTCGACCCGGGCCAGAGCGTGACGCTGCTGCCCGGCGTCTGGCACGCCTTCTGGGCCGAGGGCAAGGATGTGCTGATCGGCGAGGTCTCGACCGTCAATGACGATCTCACCGACAACGTCTTCCGCGAGCCGATCGGCCGCTTCTCCAACATCGACGAGGATGTCGCGCCGGTGCACCTTTTGGTGTCCGACTATGAGAAGTGGGTGGGGTAGGCGAGGCCTAATCGCCCCAATTCACCTGCTGAAAGAACGTCCAGATGCTGATCGTGCTGTCATCCCGATCGCTCGTGCTGTGCAGCGTCAGGACAATATCCACGGTGGGCGGCGCCTTGATCAAGACTGTGATCAGGCGCGCGCTGCCGTCAGGCACGATACCTATGCCTGAGGTCATTTCCCAATTTCCGTCGGCTTGCTGAAGTCGGGAAGAAGTATCTCCGAATTGCTCCCTCATCGATGCATCGTTTGGAAACGGTTCGTCGGTGAGTTCTGCAAATTCCTTCCAGGATCCGGAGACTGCCGCCTGAATGGCGCGTTCTATTCTGGCTTTTTCCGCTTCGCTAACTTGAGCCGGCATCCCGAACTCCGATCTACCGCTGGTACTTATCCGCCTTACGCGTCCCCAGCAGAAGCTTGCGCTCAAGCTGTGCCCGCAGCTCGCCATAATAGGCGGTGAGGAAGGCCCTGGAATCGACCGGCTCGACCATCATGCCGATCTTGCGCCCGATCGTCTCGGCCACGGCTTTCAGTGCGAAATAGTCGTCGCGGCGCAGCACCTCTTCCAGCTTGTGCAGTTCGGCGATGCCATAGGCATCGAGCTGCGCCTGGGTGAAGCGGAAGGCGCGGGTAGTGGTGTCCTGGCGTTGCGACAGGTCTTCGACCAGCGCCAGTTTGGGCGCCTCGACCACCCAGGTTCCGGCCAACAGGTCGCCGATGCGCATGCGGTCGCGGTTGAACAGCGGGAAGAGCGCAAACAACAGCGTCCACACCATTCCGAAGATCGTCGACAGCGTGTCGGCGAGCCCCATCTCGCTGCGGCCAAGGATGATCGACAGCGGCAGGAATATCTCGATCTCGCGCATCAGATTGCGGGCAATGACCTGATCGACTGACAGGCCGGCGCCGCTGCGCGACGCCACCCGGATGCCGAGCATCCGTTTGCCGGGCGTGGCGGCGCGGCGGCCGGCTTCGAAGACGATGAAATAGGCGTTGCGCAGGAAGAAGATCAGGATGATCCAGACGATGAACAGCGGCTGCGCGCCTTCGCCTTTGAGGCCGGCCAGCCCGAACAGTGCAATGATCGAGATCACGATCGCCGTGACGATGATGATGACAAAGTCGAGCAGGAAGGCGGCGGCGCGAGTGCCGGCATCGGCGAGCTTGATCCGGAGACCGACCCCTTCCGGCGTGATCAGCGGCCGTATGGTCGAGACGGCAGCACGCCTAGCGGTCGCCATGCCGCACCACCCTGAACACATAGAAATAGCAAAGCCACAGCGTCAGCATGCCGCCGCCAATGGCGTAGCGTGTCACGTCGCTGGTGATCACCTGCCGACCGATGCCTTCGAGCAGGCCGGCAAACAAAAGCATGATCGTCACGCCGACCATGGTGGTGGCGGCCACGCGCCCGGCATCGGCAGCAGCCGTCATCCGCGTCAGTTCGCCGGGGAAGGCGATGCGCGTGCCGATGCGCATGCCGGCGGCGCCCGCCAAGGCGATCGCGAAGATCTCGGTGGTGCCATGGATGGACAGCCATCCGCCCAACTCCAGGCCGAGCTCCTTGGCGACGTAGATCTGGAACATCGCGCCAAGCAGGCAGCCATTCATCAGGATCAAGAGCACGCTCGGCACCGCGAAGGCAAAGCCCAGCGCGAAGGCCAGGATCGCCACCTGGACATTGTGCGTGAACAGATAGGCGGCGAAGCCCGACAGGAAATTATTCTCGGTGCCGTCATAAAGCACCTGCCGCAGCACTTCGGCCGAGGCATCCGGGTTGCGCCCGCCGGCCAGGCTCGGCGGAATGATGGCGTCGAACCAGCCCTTGTCTTTGGCCACCAGCCAGTAGCCGGCGCCGGCGCCGACAAAGGTCAGGACGACCGACAGCAAGGTCTCGCGCCACAAATCGCGAATGGCGTGTGGCCAGTCATGCAGGAAGAAGTCGCCGATGCGCTGCCGCAGGCCGCGACGTGCGCCATAGAGGTAGAAGTAGCCGCGCAGGCAAAGCGCTTCGAGATAGCTGACCAGCGCATTGTCGAGCGACGTCGCCCGCGCCACCGAAAGCGAGGACAGCGCCGAGCGGTAGAGCAGTGGCAGCGACAGCAGTTCGTCTTCCGACAGCGTGCGTGGCGCACGTTTCTCGACCCGGGCAAGCAGCGCCTCGAACGCCTTCCAGTCGGCCTCGCGCTCCGAACGGAAGCTCGCCAGCGACTGGCGCACCGCATCCTTGCCGACCAGCGCGTTCACAACAGATCCTCTCGCTTCAGCTCGAGATAGCGCTCGACCAGCGCCGGTCCGAGCCTCTGATGGTCGGCTTCGATGACATGCGCGCCGAGCAGCCTGAGCCTGCCGATGACGACCTGCCTTTCGCGCAGCAGCCCGCCGGCGACGACGGAGCGCGCCACATCCTCTGGTGTGTCCGGCGGCATGTCGGCCAAGGTCTCCAGCTCGACATCCTTCATCATCATGAACAGCACCAGATGGCGTTCGGTGAGCCGGCCTACTGTGCGCAGCATCAGTTCGGCGCTGATCGGATCGACGAAGTCGGTGAAGATGATCACCAGCGAGCGTCGGTCGAGCTTTGCTGCAAGGGTCGTCAGGGCAAGGGTGAAATTGGTCTCTTCGGTGGAATAGTCGATTTCCGCCGCCCGCTTCTGGATCATGGCGAAGCTGGCGGAGCCGCGCACGGCGCCGCTGGAAACGCGCGGCCGCGCGTCGAAGCCGAACAGGGAGACCATGTCGCCGCCCTTCAGCGCAATGAACGCCGACAGCAAGGCTGCGGTGACGGCGCGGTCGACCTTCGGCACGCCGTCGACGGGCTCGCACATCAGCCGGCCGCTATCGATGGCCAGCACGATGTTGTTGTTCTCCTCGATACGGAATTCGCGCGCCAGAAGCCTGCCGTGGCGGGCGCTGCGCTTCCAGTCGATCATGCGCCGGCCCATGCCGGGCTGGTAGTCCTTGAGCGCCTCGAATTCGCGGCCCTGGCCGGCGCGGCGCTGCGCATGGCCATCGGGCAGCGCCTGGCGCTGCAGAAGCGTGATCGCCTCGTCGCGGGCGCTGCTGACGTTGGGCAGCACCGCCACCTTGCCGTCCATCGGCAGCACGACCTGGTTCCAGACCAGCCCGAACGGCCCGCGCCAGCGCACCCACAGGCGATCGAACCTGGCAATGCCGCGCCGCAGCGCCTGAAATTTGAGATCGAGCGATGCGCTGCCGGCCTCGGCGGTCAACGCGCCGCCGGTGCCGCCCAGCGGGGCCAGCCGCTCGTCATGGCCGAGGCGCGCCTGCACCGCGCGCGACCGTCTGCTGAGCCCGGCAGTGACATGGACGGTGAACTGGCCGCCGACGCTGACTTGCGGCGGGGCATGGATGCTGGCATCCAGGGAAGCGCGTCCGCGCCCGGCGGCGGCGTCCACGGCCAGGAAAGCAAGCAGCGCGCAGATCCACAACAGGCCGAGATACCACAGCGACGGCAGCGCGAGCGCGATCAGGAAGGCCGGTATTGCACCTGCCGCACCTGCCCAGACTGCCCGGCCGCTCGGATAGATCAACGTGGCGCTTCCGTCTGGTCGACCAAGTCGGTGACGATCTGCTCGACCAGGCGGCCGTCGATCTGCGCCGCCGGCGACAGGATCACGCGATGGCGCAGCGCCGGCACCGCAAGCGCCTTGACGTCGTCGGGGATGACATAGGCGCGCCCGTCGAGCGCTGCCCGGGCGCGTGCGGCTCTCGCCAGCATGGCGCCCGCACGCGGGCTGGCACCGACTTCCAGATCGGGGCTGGCGCGCGTGGCCCGCACCAGCCTTGCGATATAGTCCACGACGTCGTCGACAATCGTGACCTCGCCGACGGTCGCCAACGCCTTTTCCAGCGTCTTGCGGTCGGCCTGGGCGGTGATGCCGTATTGCTTGATATCGTGCGAGGCGGTGCCGCCGCCATGATGGATGATGATCGCCTTTTCCTCTTGCGGGCCGGGGTAGCTCACCCGGTGCTTGAACAGGAAACGGTCGAGCTGGGCCTCGGGCAGGGGATAGACGCCCTGATGCTCGATCGGGTTCTGCGTCGCCACCACCATGAAATTCTGGCCGAGCGCATGGGTGGTGCCGTCGAAGGTGACGGCATGTTCCTGCATCGCCTCCAAAAGGGCGGCCTGGGTCTTGGGCGGCGTGCGGTTGATTTCGTCGGCGAGCAAAAGGTCGCAGAAGATCGGGCCGCGCGTCAGCGTGAATTGCCCGGTCTGGAAATTGTAGATGTTGGAACCGACGATATCGCCGGGCATCAGGTCGGGCGTGAACTGGATACGGCCATAGGCGACCCCCAGCGCCTGGGCAAAGCAGCGCGCCGTCATCGTCTTGGCCGTGCCCGGCGGTCCTTCGAGCAATATATGCCCGCCGGCGAACTATGCCGTCAGCATCAGATCGACCGTATCGTGTTGCCCGGTGATGGCCTTGGCCACCTCTTCCCTGATCTGTGTCGCCAGGGCCTTCACATCATCGACGTTCACCGAGCCTCCTTGCCGTCCAGTCGTGCAGCTTTTCGGCTGCATCATGCATTTGTGTCAGGGTCTTTGCCGCGTTCGCAGCTTGCAGGCGGGTCGTGAAACCGCCGGCTTCGTCCTTGTCGCGGGAATCGAGCCAGCGGTCGAGCGCTTCGCCCTGCAAACCGTGCGGCGCGCCGAGCAGCGCGCCGGCGCGCACGCGTGCCAGTGCTCCATAGCGGTCGCCCAGTTCCTCCAGCCGGCCAGCGCGGCGCAACAGCATCGCCGTGGTATCGACCAGCGCGCGCTTGCCGAAGGCGATGGCGCGCTGATCGGCCCGCGGCGGCCCGAACCGGCCAAGGCCATGCAGGAAGGCAAGTGCCGCCGCCGCCAGGATGGTCAGCGTCAGCGCCAGGAAGGGCGGCTCGACCAGAAGCTTGGCGAGATCGTATTTTCGCCCGACGCCATGCAGCGTCAGGTCGAACATGACGGCACCCTCTTCGGGCTGCAGGAGCTCGATCAGCTTGAGCGCCGCCGCCGCCTTGTCGGGATCTTTCAAGCCGGCGTTATTGATGAGATCGGGGTCCGTCAGAATGTAGAACCGCTCGTCTTCAACCTCGGTCAGCACGGCCTTACCGTTGCCGGCGGCAATCAGCGGGTGTTCGTCGGCCACCCATTGCAGCTGGCCGGGAACGCTGACCATTTGCCCTGCGACGTCGAGTTGCTTGGCCATGGTCTCACCTTCGCCGAGCGTCGCCTTGGCGATGCGGCCGAGCCAGTCGTTGACCATCACATCCGGCAGCCGCTGGATCTTCATCTCCCAGCCCTCATGCTGGAACAGCGGCAAGGTCGCCCATTTGGGCAGAACGAACAGCGTATCCAGGCCCTTGCGAAGCTTGATGATGTTGGCGAGCGCATCCGGGTCGCTGTCGGGCGAAATGGTGACGATCAGCAGCATCTCGGTCTCGAGATCGCTGTCGGACCGCGCCATGTCGGGCGCTTCGCCGGTCAGCTTCAGCCATTGCGCCAGACCGGCATAGCCGATGCCGCTCTTCGACAGCGGCGTTGCGCCACCGACGCTCGGCTGGCGAAAGTCGGGCGCATAGGTGGACAACAGGAAGAAGCCTGCGGCCGCGAGCAGGCTGGCGAAAATGCCCCAGAACAGCGTCCTGCGGCTGAACGGTTCCTGCTGGGCGATGTCGGCTGTCGCGTCACTCACGTCCAGGCATCCCTGAAGACGAATCGCTCATAGGCGCTGCGCGCCTCCTGCCAGCCCTCGGGCCCGACCGGCCGGCGCGCGAACAGAGCGGCCTCGACGATGCGCGCGATCTGGGTAAAGGCGCCACGCGCCCGCGTTGGCAGCGACGCCGCTCCCGCGATATCGCGCGCGGTCAGCGACGGGCGCAGGAAGTCGGGCAGGCGGCCGGCAATGTCGGCAACGCTGCGGCGAAGCAGGAGATGCACCGCCTCGTCATACTCGCCCCGGGCGGCCAGCGCATCGGCTTCCGACAGCAGGACCTGCGCGGCGCCAACGTCGGGGTGCCATGTCGCTTCCGCCTCGGTCACGCTCTTTTTGCGCCACCAGGGCAGGCGCCAGGCGACGCCTTTCACTTCAAGGACAATCAGCAGCAGAATGATCGCGGCACCTGTGATCACCGCGCCCCAGAACAGGTAGATCATGTACGGGCCGAGCGATTTCAGGAACTCGCCCAGCGGTCTCAGCCACTCGGGTGTCTCGGGTGGTCTGTAGGCCGGCAGGTCGAACTGGATCGAATCCTCTGACAGCAACTGCTTGTGCAGTTTGGCCAGCCATTCGGCTTGCGCAGCGTCCGGCTGTGCAGCAGTCACCTTTTCGCCCCCCCTGCAACCTGCGGTTCGCGGGCCGACACTGACAATACGCCAAGGCAATTGCAAGCGGCGGCAACCGCAAGTATCAATATCGGTGATTTATACTTTCTGATTTCGGGTATCCATTAGTCGGGGGGAATGTAACATGACGTCAATCGCGAGCGAGCGGCCGGAACGGTTCAGCATCGGCAGGGCTTTCAGCAATACGTTTTCGGTAATCGGACGAAGCTTCGTCCCACTTGCCGCCATCGTCGGCCTTTTTTCGACGCTGCCTGCGCTGCTGTACAACATCTGGAGCTTTAGACAGATTGCAAAGATAGCAGTACCTGGGGCGAGCTTCGAGCAATCGGCGATGGCGGGCTATGGTGCCGTTTCGATGATTGCCGGCCTGGTGCTCCTGATCTTGGCCTTTCTGGCGCAGGCGGCGCTGGTACGAGCGACAATCGAAGATTTGAACGGCAAGCGCCCGTCGATTGGCGATTGCATTCAGATAGCCTTGCGCAGCTTCCTCCCCACGCTCGGAATTGGTCTTGTGATCATCGTGGCAATGTTTCTGGTGGCGATGATATTAACGGTCATCACCATGGCCATCCCCATCGTCGGCGGTGTGATTGCACTTCTGTCGCTCATCCCCATAGCCATGTGGCTGATCAGCATATCGGTGGCTGTGCCCGTCGCAGTTCAGGAAAGGCCTGGCGTCTTCGCCTCGATTTCGCGAAGCAGGGCGCTGACGAAGGGAAGCCGCTGGCGGATATTCGCGCTGTTTCTGGTCCTCGGCATTGTTGCGATAGGGCTACAAGTGGTTTTCACCTTGCTGTTTCAGGCTGCTATTGCGAGCGGCGGGATCAGCACGACCGGTCTCATCGCCGCTGCCATCGGAAGCAGCCTGCTGTCGACAATCGTTTCGGCGGTGATTTCGGTGGCGATTGCCGTCACCTATGTCGAGCTGCGCCAGGTCAGGGAAGGCACCAGCGTCGACGAACTGGCGGAGATCTTCTCGTAACGAAGGTTTTGGCCCGAGAACAGCCAGTCATGTTGGCGCGATTGGCCGGGATCTAGCTCGGGCCGGAAGGGGTAATCGTGGCATCGACGGCGTCGGCGCGGCTTGAGAAGTTCCAGATCGGCAGGGTTTTCAACAACACCTTCGCCGTGATCGACCGCAATCCCGGTCTGATGATTGCTTTGGCGGCGCTTTTCCTGGTCCTCCCAGCAGTTGCGCTCAATCTGTCGAACCACTGGAATGGCGGCCCCAACGGCTACATCGCCACACCTCCACTCGGCGCGAAGTGGGTCATTATGAGCAGCTCGTTCTTATCGCTCGTTTTAAGCCTGATCTATTTCGTTTGCGCGCTGTTGTTCCAGTCCTCGCTGGTGCAAGCGACGATAGAGGACCTGAACGGCAAGCGCCCGGCGATCGGCGACTGCATCCAGATAGCCTTGCGCAGCATATTCCCGACGCTGGGGGTGGGGCTGATTGTCTTTTTGGCCATGATCCTTGGCCTCATCGTGATGGGCATCGCCGGAATGTTGGTGCCGATCTTCGGAGCGATCATTGCCTTCGTGGTGTTGCTCGTTGCCGGCATCAGGTGGCTGCTCGGCATATCGGTTTCCGTGCCGGTGCTGATGCAGGAGCGGCTTGGCATGTTTGGCGCGATGTCGCGCAGCCGTGCTCTGACAAAGGGCAGCCGCTGGCCGATGTTCGGTGTCTTTCTGATCCTGTTTTTGGCGGCGCTTGCCTTCCAGATGATGTTTGCCTTGCTGATCGGCCTGATTTTCGCTTTCTTCAGCGGCCTCTCGACGGTCGCCCTGATTTTCGGCGCTATCGGAAGCGTCCTTATCGCGACGGTCGTGTCCACGGTGGCATCGGTGGCCATTGCGGTCGCCTATGTTGAACTTCGCCAGGTTAGGGAAGGCACCAGCGTAGACGAACTGGCGGAGATTTTCTCTTAGAAGGCGAAGCCGACTCGGCTGGTCGGGCGGCGGGGATTTCAGTGACAACAGCTTGGCCCCGCCTCCGCGCTCGTCCGACACAGGCACGACGAGGTGATCGCCACATCCCGCGCGAGCTGGACATGGTCGAAGCAGCGTTTGGCCGCACGGTTAGCCTCGTCCTTGCCGTGCTCCTTCCAGGTGAGGTTGTAAAAAGGCCCGGCGGCATAGGCGATGCCCCAATGCACGAATGCGCAATCAGGATCTGTCTCCAGCGCCTTTTCGAAGCACTTTATGCCTTCCTCATGGTTGAAGCCGTAGCACCAGTTCAGCCCGATATCGAACCAGCGCTGCGTCTCGGCCGAGGCGGTGGAGATTGGACGGCGATAGGTGCCGAGGTCGAAGTGGTCCATGCGTTCTCGTGCAAAATATCGCGGCCAAAGTGTATCAGGCCTTGAACTCAATCTTGGGGTGCTGACCTAGGTAAAGTGCGAAGCAATCTGTTCGACAGGGTCCTTGTCTGGGCGCACCAAAAGCCAGAAGATCAGCCCTGTAGCGCCACCGAGTATCCCTATGAAGGAGCATGCATAGAGAACTCCGCCGATTCCCAATGGAGGACTCCACTTAATGAGGCCGAAGACAAACGCTGGAACAAAAACTGCCAGAAAGCCAACGACGACGTATACCCAAAAAAACTGCCAGCGCCGTCGGGTGAGGACATAGAAGGCCGGAATTCCTACCACCGCCTCCACAACATAGAAAACAAGGGTTACGAAGATGAAGCCCGACAACGGCCCCGTCTCAGGGTGGTTCGCATGCCAATTGTAGCCGGGCAGGATCGCCGGAATAATGGGTGCAAGAATGAAAGCCCAACGGGCGCGCATGTGTATTCTCCGGAATGACGCGAGCCCACAGCGGCGCCTCGTCGACACACCAGACCGATCCACGATCGCCGCGTCAAGACAAACACCGTCGTAAATGCTCGGAGTGCGCTGCAGGTATTTACCTGAGCGACATACCGCTCAGGTGCCAGCCGGTATGCGGCGTCCCCGAACGATCACCCCTCCAGCCACACCTTCTCAAAATGCTGTTCCAGCGACTGGTGCTGTTCGCAGCCTTGCACGCCCTTGCGGTAGGTGCGGTAGACCGAGCGCCAGTAGGGCTGGATGATGATGCCGGAATCGCGCAAATTCTGCTCGATCCTGGCCATGATCTCCTTGCGCTGGGCGGCGTCCGGCGTTGCCAGCGCCTTGTCGAGGAGTTCGTCGAACTCTTTGCTGGCGTAAGCACTTTCGTTCCAGGCGGCGCCCGATTTGTAGGCGAGCGCCAGCACGTGGACGCCGAGCGGGCGGCCCAGCCATTCGGTTGTGGAGAAGGGGTATTTGCTCCAGTCGTTCCAGAAGGTCGCGGCCGGCAGCACGGTGCGCTTCATCTTCAGGCCGGCCTCGCGCATCTGCGCGGCGATCGCGTCGCCGGTGCTCTTTTGCCATTCGATGTCGACCGAGATCAGCTCGAATTCGTGGTCGGCCTTGCCGGCTTCAGTGAGCAGTTTCTTGGCCTGATCCATGTCGCGCTTGGCCGGGCCGATATCGGCAAATTCCGGGTGCATCGGGCCGACATGGTGGTTGTCGGCCGGCTTGCCGCGACCGCCGAGGCCGAGCGCCAGCACGGCGGAATTGTCGACGGCAAGCTGGGCGGCGCGGCGCACCCTGACGTCGTCATAGGGTGCGTTGCCGACATTGAAACGGGCAACGATGGTCGAGCCGGTGGCGATCTCGGAATTCAACAAGCCCATCTGCTCGGTCTGCGACACGGCGTCGGACGCGGTCTCGTGGTCGGTGTCGATTTCGCCGGATTCGAACGCCGACAGCATGGCGTTGGGGTCGGAGCCGTAATCGACCCATTTGATGCCGTCGAGGTAGAAGTCGCCCTTCCACCAGGGCTTGTCCTTGCGCTTCACCTCCGCACTGGTCTCGGCATTACAGCTGACCAGTTCGCAAGGGCCGGTGGTGATCGCCAGCGCCTTCATCGGGTCGTCGCCGCCCTCATAGGAGCGGTGCATGATCAGCGCGGGATAGTCGGCCATACCGGCGATCAGGGAAATGTCGGGCTTCGGCAGATTGAGTTTGACGGTGAAGTCGTCGACCTTCTCGATGCCGCCGTCGACCGGTTTCTTGGTGTCGGCATTGACCAGCGCACCCATGCGCGCGGCGACCGAGTTGCCGGCGACGGAAGCATCGCACCAGCGGGTGAGATTGTGGATGACGTCGTCGGCGTTGAAGGTGTCGCCATTCGACCAGGCGATGCCCTTGCG
Source organism: Mesorhizobium sp. M0037 (assembly GCF_040323635.1). NCBI lineage: Bacteria > Pseudomonadati > Pseudomonadota > Alphaproteobacteria > Hyphomicrobiales > Phyllobacteriaceae > Mesorhizobium > Mesorhizobium sp. M0037. The sequence continues at coordinate 243,115 of NZ_JAMYVB010000001.1, forward strand.
CACATGCAGCGTCAGCGTCCTGGCGTCGTCGCTGGTTTCCCAGCTTTCGAGCAGCCACGGCTCGAAGGTGAAGTCGCGGTTCCAGCGCACCAGATATTCGTTGCAATGGCGCGCCACATTGGACATCTCGACACCGTCGAAGGTGCGCGGATCCTTGAAACCCTTGACGTTCATGGCGACGCGCAAGGTGCCGCCGCGCTTCGGCTCTTCGGCCCGGGCAGGTGACGCGCTGAGGCCGCCCAGCGCCAGCGCGCCGGCAGCACTGACGCCAAAGCCGGCCATGATGGCGAGATATTCGCGCCGGTTGACGCCGCCTGTCCTGAAATCATCGGCAACGGGCTTCGCCTGCGGGTGCAAATTACGGTCGGTCAGCATGAATTTCATCGTCGTTCCCTTTTTTTTGTCGGGCGCCCCGACGGTCCGCTTCCGCTGGGGGCGGATGCGATCGCCGAGGCGCCGTTGCCTGAGCAGGTGATGATAAAGCGGGCCGACACCGGGAAATGTTCGCTTTTCCGCAATTCTTGTGCACTGCTCCGCAGTGGTAGATGGCCAATCTCCCCCCTTGTTGTGGGGGAGATGTCCGGCAGGACAGAGGGGGGCGCTGTCCCGCCATCCCGTCTGCCGACTGAAGTATCATCGCAGATAATCGTTGCGTTGATTTAGGATATTGAAGGGCCGCGATCCTTCGCGCCCCCCCTGGCCTGCCGGCTTTCGTCGTTCGGAAAGCCAAGCAATTGGCTTTCCATCCGCTACGCGGACCACTCCTCAACCCCCACGAGGGGGAGATCAGCGCTTCGCCGCCTCAATACGGCCAGTCGTTCTTGCCGAGCACGGCGACGGCGGCGATGGCTGCAAGCGTGCACACGAACGCCTCGCCGGCGCGCGGAACATTTTTGCGGGCGCGCAGAAAACTGTGCACGAGGCGGTTCTCCTCATACCACCAGGCGCGGCCGCCGGCGGCAACGACGCGGTCGCGATAGGTCTCGCCGTCCGACGACAGCGGATCGCACTGGGCAGTGATGATGACAGTCGGCGGCAGGCCGGAGAAGTCGTTGTCTTTCAGCGGAGAAAAAGTCGGGTCGTCGGGCGACTGTGCCGGGGCAGCGCGAATGGTGCGGTAGAACGCGATGTCGCGCAGCGTCAGCAACGGTGCCTCGGCATGTTCGACATAGGAGCCGGCACTCTCGTCGCCGCCGAGGCCGGGATAGATCAGCACCTGGCCGGCCGCCCGGCGCAGGTGGCGGCGAGACGCGTGCGCGACCGCGGCGGCAAGGTTGCCGCCGGCGCTTTCGCCGACGAGCACGATCGGCAAGTCCGTTGTCACCGCCGCCCATTCGAACACGGTCAGCGCGTCGTCGAAGGCGGCCGGGTGGGGATGTTCCGGCGCCAACCGGTAGTCGGCCGAGACAACGTCGAAACCGGTGCCGGCGCAGATCTCGGCGCAGATGTCGTCATGGCTGTCGAGCCCGCCAAGCACAAAGCCGCCGCCATGATAGTAGACGATGACGGCGCGCACGGGCTTGCCCGCCATCCGATAGTAGCGGATCGGGATGGCGTGCCCTGCATCGGCGGCGATGATGCCGCCGCTGGCCGAAACCCCTTTGGGATAACCCTGATGGAAGGCGCGGCACATCGCATCATAGACCGACCTTTGCTCGGCGATCGGAAGTTCGGCGATTTCTGGCGGGAACCAGTCATTGACCAGGTCGATATACTCCCACAGCGCCGGATCGAGCAGGGTGGCGTATTTCCCCCGCCTGGCGGTCTTGAGCTTGTGGACCGTGCCCATCTCTCAGAGCTCGCCGTAGAGCCGTTCGGCGTTTTCAAACGTGAAGCGCAGCGGTACCGAGCCTTCGACCTGCCATGCATCGATGGTGTCGCCCGCCATCAGCCGGCACGCGTCTATCGTGTTGGTGACGGCGCCGCCATAGAGCCGGTTGGCAAGGTTGAGGATGGCGGTCTGGTGCATGGCGGCACTGCCGCTGCCGCAGGCATCCTTGACCAGAAGCACGCGAAAGCCGGATGCCACCGCGTCCTTCACGGTGGCGTCGATGCAGGCCTCGGTCCAGACGCCGGCGACGATCAGCCATTCGATGCCGCGCGCCTTGAGTTCGGTTGCGCCAGGTCCGGCGCCGAAGGCGCTGGCCTGCGTCTTGACCAGCATCGTCTCGCCGGCCGCGGGCGCCACCTCATGGCAAATCTCCGTCAGCGGATCGGTCTTGTCGGAAAAGGCGGACTTGCCGTCGGCGTCGAGCGGATGGAACGGACGCGCCTTGGCGGTATCGACGATATAGGCCCAGTGATACAGCGGCACGAAGTTGCGCCGCGCCGCCGCCTGCAGGCGCTGGACGTTGGCAAGCACCTCGCCAAAACCTTCGACCAGATAGCGCTTGTCCTGCCGATGCTCTTCCTGGAGGTCGATGAACGCCGCGGCGACCGTGCCGCGTTTGATCGAGATGGGGCTTTTCATGTGGACGGGCCTGGGTTCGCGACCGCCGCCGCCGTTCTTCTCGCAAGGGCAGCGCAAGCGATGAAGATTGGTCGGCGTCCTCCGAACTTCGTCATCCCAGGGCGAAGCAGCCGCGCAGCGGCGTCGCGGAGACCCGAGGATCCATGCCGTGACGCTGGTCGGAGAGTGCGGCGGAGCAGAACTTGCACCGTTGGGGCGCGGATGAGTCCCGGCATGGATCCTAGGGTCTGCGCCGCGTCGCTGCGCTCCTTGCTTCGCCCTAGGATGACGAAGGCATAGCTGCCGCGACTATTCCCGAAGGTTTGCGATACCGCGCTGACGTTAGTGAGGGACGCTGCGATCAAACCTGCTTCTCCAGAAATTCATCCTCGTAGGGAAAGCGCGACAGAAGCTCGGTGCCGGTGTCGGTGATCAGGATCTCGTCCTCCAGCTTGACGCCCTCGCGGCCGCCTTTCTCGCCGATATAGCTTTCCACGCTCACCACCATGCCGGGCACGACAACACCGTCGCGGCCGTAGGTTTCATAGTCCATGGCGTGCGCTATGAACGGCGTCTCGCCATGCATGCCGACGCCGTGCATCACCGAGGTATAGCGCTGGTCGACGAAGCGGTCCGGGATTTTCCACGCCTTTTCGGCGATCTCGCGAAAAGCCATGCCCGGCCTGACGATCGAAACGTTGTGCTGAACCTGGTCGTGTGCCATGCGGTAAAGCGATTTCTGATAGTCGGTCGGCTTGCCCGGCCCGCAGCGGAAGGTGCGCGAAAAATCGGAATAATAGCCATAGCAGCCGATCGTATCGGTATCGAGCGCCAGAAGCTCGCCCGGCCGGATCTTGCGGCCGCTGGCCTCGTTGAACCACGGATTGGTGCGCTGGCCCGAGGTGAGGAGCCTCGTCTCGATGAACTCGCCGCCCTGGCGGATCACCTCGCCATACATGATGGCGAACAGATCGTTTTCGGATACGCCGGGCTTGATTGCCTCGCGCACGGCGTAGACGGCAGCTTCCGCGCCGGCCATCGACACCTGCAGGCATTTGACCTCCTCAGGCGTCTTGACCGCGCGCACCGCCAAAATCTCGCCCTGGCAATCCTTGACCTCGCAGCCGCGCTTTTCCAGCGCCAGCGCCTGCAAATGGCTGCAGCGGTCGAGCCCGAGCTTCATCGAGCCGCCGCCATGTTTCTTCAAAAGCTCGGCGATCTCGTCGGCGAAGGGGCCGGCGGTTTCGTCGTCGCGGCCCGACACCGAAGACCATACCAGCTTGGACGGGCGCGCCTCGTCGATCGTGTCGAGCACCATCGAGACATGGTAGCTCTGCGGGTATTCGAACAGCACGATCGGCCCGTCGGTCGGGATGAAGAAATACCGCGTCGAGTTGCGCAGGAAATAGCCGAACATGTTGCGCGAGCCGGTGGCATAGCGCTGGTTGTAGGGGTCGAACAAAACGACGCCCCCATAGCCCGCCTCGCGCATCCAGCCGCGCAGTTTCGCCAGCCGACCCTTGCGCAGCGCGTCGGCATCGATGAAGGACGGCTCGGTGTCCGACAGCCACATGCCGCCGGCGGAGTCAGCCGCGACCGGGTGGCGCATGCGGTCCTTGAAATCCACATCCTCGGTGCTGTCGGGGTCGAAAACGACGATGCTCATTGGGTGCGCCTCCTGAAGGGCTAGACCATAGCCATGCGCCGAAAAATGTCTGTGCGGGAATCCGCAGATGTCGTGCGAAATGCCGCAAGAAGGGCATGGATACAAAGGGCAATGTTGCGATCCTTCGCGCCCCCCTCTGTCCTGCCGGACATCTCCCCCACAAGGAGGGAGATTAGCAGCTTTCGCGTCCCGCTCGCCCTGCAACGTTGGTGATTGGCGAAAGCCGAGGCGACATCTGATCTCCCCCCGTGTGGGGGAGATGTCCGGCAGGACAGAGGGGGGCGCTGTCCCGCCAGCATCTCACCGCGTTAGCGCGCAGCGCCCTCTAATGCCGCCGCATCGCCTTCGGCGCGTGCCCATGCTCCTCGCGAAACGCTCGGGCAAAACTTGACATCGAAGCAAAGCCGCAGGCCAGCGCCACGTCTCGCACCATCAGCGTCGAATGGGCCAACAGGTCGGCGGCGCGCCGCAGCCGGAGCCGCCGGTAATATCCATTGGGCGAAATGCTGAGCTGGGCGCGGAAATTGCGCTCCAGCTTGTCGGAGGAGACACCGAGCCTTGCCGCCAGCTCCGTCATGCCGAGCCGCTCTTCCACCGCATCCTCCATGATGGCGATGGCCGACAGCACCAGTTCGTTCTGGACGCCGGTGCGCAGCCTGAGCGGCATCAGCTTGCGGTCGACGCTCGAACGCAAGGGGCTGTGCACGAACCATTCGGCAACGCCCGCCGCGAGCTCGCCGCCATAATCGTTGGTGATGATCTCCAGCATCATGTCGAGGCTGCCGACGCCACCGGCCGAGGTGAAGCGCTTGCGGTCGATGACGTAGAGATCGCGCCGGAGCTCGATATCCGGGAAGGCCTCGGTGAATGCCGCCTGGCTGGTCCAGTGCAAGGTGCAGGCATGGCCGTCGAGCAGGCCGGCCCTGGCAAGGAAGAAGGCGGCGTCGGCCACCGCGCCGATATGGGCGCCGGCGCGCAGGCTCCTGCGGATCCAGGCAACCGCATCGTCCGCGACAAGCAAGTCCGCATTGCCGCCGGAGCAGACGACGATGCGGTCGACCTTCGGTGCGCTCGAGGCTGAGAATCCCGGTTGTATGACAACCCCATTGGATGCCTCGACCGTGCCCTGGTCGGCGCCGACGATCACCCAGCGGTAACAATCGCGTTTGGCCAGCACGTTGGCGGCGCGCAATGGCTCGATCACCGAACTGAACGCCATCATCGGAAAGCCGGGAAAGACCAGCACGGCGAAGGTGAGGGGACCTTCGCTCGCTGCGGGTTGCGCCCGGTCGTGTGTTTGGCTGGCACGGTCGGTATTCACAATTGTGTATTTCCCGGGAGCGTCATTGGTGGCAGACAGGAAATGTAGCGGGCTTTTTGGCCCGCCGGCAATGGAGACGACGCCATGTTTGCGGCCCAGAGCATCGACAGCACCAACAAGCCAGCCTTCTACCGCGAACTGGCCACCCAGTTGAAGGCGCTGCTGGAAGGCGAGAGCGACTCCGTCGCCAACGCCGCCAACACATCGGCGCTGATCTTCCAGATGGTGCCCGATCTCAACTGGGCCGGCTTCTATTTCCTGGCGTCCGACGAGGAGCTGGTGCTTGGACCGTTCCAGGGCAAGCCGGCCTGCGTGCGCATCGCCGTCGGCAAGGGCGTGTGCGGCACCGCCATCGATCTCGAAATGTCGATGCTGGTCAAGGATGTGCATGAATTTGCCGGCCACATCGCTTGCGACGCCGACTCGCGCTCGGAACTCGTCGTGCTGCTGAGGGACAATGACGGCGTCTTCGGCCTGATCGACCTCGACAGCCCGACGCCCGGCCGCTTCGCCAAGGACGACCAGGACGGCATCGAGGCGCTTGCCGCGATCTATGTCGCGGCGAGTTCGTTCGAGGATTAAGCGAACTTCACCAGCATCAGGCTGAAGCAGCCGATGAACAGGAAGGCGCAGGAGGCGAGCGCCAGCGGGCGAAGGCCGCGCGAGCGCAACTGCGAAATGTTGGCCTGCAGACCCATGGCGGCGAGCCCCATGGTCAGCATGATGATGGTGGCGAACGCCATGGCCGACTTCACTTCGGCCGGCACGGCAACCAGGCTGTTCAGCGCCACGACGGCGATGAAAGCGGCGACGAACCACGGCATCGGCGGCCGCGCACCGGATTGGTCGCTTGGGCGATCGCCATTGCTCTTGCGGCGCGTCATCAGGCCGAGCGCGACGACCATCGGCGCCAGCATGGCGACGCGGGTAAGCTTGGCGACGGTGGCGATCTCGCCGGACTGGGCGCCGTTCTGGAAGCCGGCGCCGATGACCTGCGCCACCTCGTGGATCGAGGCGCCGGCCCACAGGCCGAATGCGTGCTGGTCGAGGCCGAGCACCGGCGCCAGCAGCGGGAAGCCGAGCATGGCGACGGTGCCGAACAGCGTGATCGAGGCGACGGCGTAGGTGACGTCCTCGTCGCGCGCATCGGTGACGATGTTGGTGGCGACAATGGCCGAAGCGCCGCAGATCGAAGTGCCGGCGGCAATCAGTTGCGCCAGCTTGGCGTCGACGCCGATCAGCCGGCCAAGCGTAATGGTGAAGACGAAGGTCGCTCCAAGGGTCAGCGCCACGATGCCGACGCCGCCGGCGCCGATGTAGACGACCTGGCCGAGCGTCAGCTGAAAGCCGAGCAGCACGATGGCAAAGCGCAGCAGGCGCTTCTGCGAGAAGGCAATGCCGGCCTTGGCGTGGGCGGGCGTGCCGAGCACGTTGGAATAGATCATGCCGGCGACGACGGCGAGGATCATCGGGCTGAACAGCGCGAAGCCGGAGACATTATGGGCCGAGAAGGCCACCCCAGTGATCATCGTCACCAGCACGATCCCGGGGATGACGCCATTCCACACGGAATCGAGCCGCTTCCGGCCCACGGCCAGGTCGGCCGATATCAGGCTGATCGGAATATCGTTCGCTAGCTGGGCGGCGGAAGACAATGCAATTCTCCGGGCAAGTACCTCAGGAGAATGTCATTCCAGAATCGATCTTTACAACGAATTGTTCTTGTTGGAATGATCGATTTTTGCGAACGGTCGGCAATGCCTTCAATCTAGCCTGTGCCATGCAAACATGATGACTGGCTCGGTTATGCAGCTTGACGCTCTGCGTCTTGCACTCCAGCGTGGCGTCATGTCCATTTTCTCGCTCGCCATCGCCCAGCGACGTCGCCTCTGCACAGTGCGGAGCGGCAAGGCGCGACGACAAAGACCGGCACACTAAACCGCTTCGTTCGTTCCAGCCCCGCCCGCGATGTCTGCCGGCGGGGTTTTCATGTCTGGAGCCTCTGCCATGTCCAATTCTTCCATCCTGTTTCGGCCGGCCCAACCGGCGGACGCTGCCGCCATCAAGGACATTGTGCGTGCCGCCTATGCCAAATGGGTGCCTTTGATCGGCCGCGAGCCGCTGCCGATGCGCGCCGACTATGACAAGGCGGTCGCCGAACATCCGTTCGATCTCGCCATCGAAAATGGCCGCATCGTCGGCATGATCGAGACCATCCTGGCCGACGATCATCTCTGGATCGAGAATGTCTGCGTTGCGCCACAGGCGCAGGGCAGGGGCATCGGCCGGCTGTTGCTGGAACGGGCGGAGCAGAAGGCGCTGGAGGCCAGCTGCTTCGAGCTGCGCCTGCTGACCAACGGCGCCTTCATGGCCAATGTGTTGTTGTACAAACGGCATGGCTATACGATCAACCGGGAGGAGCCGTTCATGAACGGCATGACGGTCTATATGAGCAAGAAATTGGGTGATGGCCGATAACAGGGAGGATCGGATGGCAGTCAGGGTCCGGTTGAAGCCGCTCACGGGGCGGTATGCGGTTTCGCGCCTCGAAGCAAAAGACAGCATTCCCGGCTGGGCGGACGGGCCGGGCTTCGTCAGCATCACCAGGACAGAGGACGAGCTTTCGGTCGTCTGCCTGCAGGATCGGGTGCCGGACGGGGTGAAGCATGACAGGGACTGGGTCGCCCTGAAACTCCAAGGTCCCTTTGCCTTCGACGAAACCGGCATCGTCCTGTCGGTGATAAAGCCATTGTCGGAAAGCGAACTCGGCATTTTTCTGGTATCCACCTTCGATGGTGACCATCTGCTCGTCAAAGCCAAGGATGAAGCCGCGGCAAGGGGGCTTCTGGTCGCGGCGGGGCACACGCTTCTGTAGCCGTAGGCTCAATCGCCCGCCCTTGCGTTTGACATCGCTCTTGCCCCATCGTTATCCCCGATACGACGATCTGGCGATCGCCCCCATCAATTCAGAATCCCCCGAGGAGAAGCCCGTGTCACACAATCTGCAGTTCTATATCGACGGCGTGTGGGTCGATCCTGTCGTGCCCAGCACACTCGACGTCATCGACCCGTCAAACGAAGATGCTTTCGCGCAGATTTCGCTCGGCTCAAAGGCCGATGTCGACAAGGCGGTTGCGGCCGCCAAGCGCGCCTTCGAGACATTCGGCTTCACTTCGGTCGAGGAGCGCCTCGATATCCTCAACCGCATAATCGAGGTCTACAAGAAGCGCAGCGCCGATCTGGCGCTGGCCGTATCGCGCGAGATGGGCGCGCCGCGCCAGATGGCACTCGACAGCCAGGTCGGCATTGGCCTGGCACATCTGCGGAAGATGGCCGAGGTGCTGAAGTCGTTCGAATTCCGCCACGTCAAGGGCTCGTCGCTGATCGTCAAGGAGCCGATCGGGGTCGTCGGCCTGATCACGCCGTGGAACTGGCCGCTGAACCAGATCACCTGCAAGGTCGGCCCCGCCCTTGCCGCCGGCTGCACCATGGTTCTGAAGCCCTCGGAAATCGCCCCGCTCGACGCCATCATCTTTGCCGAAATCATCGACGAGGCAGGCGTTCCCAAGGGCGTCTTCAACCTCGTCAACGGCGACGGCCCGGGCGTCGGCCAGGCGCTGTCCAGCCATCCCGATGTCGACATGATGTCGTTCACCGGGTCGACCCGCGCCGGCATCCTGGTCGCCAAGGCGGCCGCCGACACGGTCAAGCGCGTGCATCAGGAACTCGGCGGCAAGTCGGCCAACATCCTGTTTCCCGATGTCGATCTCGAAAAGGCCGTCAGCAAGGGCGTCGCCGGCTGCTTCAGCAACTCGGGCCAGTCCTGCAACGCGCCGACCCGCATGTTCGTGCCGCGCGACCGCCATGACGAGGCGACCGGCTACGCCAAGACGGCGGCCGAAAAATTGACCGTCGGCCCGGCCGATGCGGCCGGCACCAAGCTCGGCCCGGTGGTCAGCCAAATCCAGTACGACAAGATCCAGGACCTGATCCAGGCCGGCATAGATGAAGGCGCGACGCTCGTTACCGGTGGCCCCGGCCGTCCGGCCGAACTCAACCGCGGCTATTACGTCCGCCCGACCGTGTTCGGCGATGTCACATCAGACATGCGCATCGCACGCGAGGAAATCTTCGGACCGGTGCTGGCGATCATGCCTTACGACACAGTGGAAGAGGCGATCGGCACGGCCAACGACACTGTCTATGGGCTGGCGTCCTACATCCAGGCCAAGGACATCCAGAAGGCCCGCGAAGTCGCCGCCCGAATGCGCACCGGCACTGTCTACATCAACTATCCCCAATGGGACGCCGGCCTGCCATTCGGCGGCTACAAGCAATCCGGCAACGGCCGCGAATATGCCGAATACGGGCTGGAGGATTTCCTCGAGATCAAGGGCATCGCGGGGTATAAGGCAGCGGAGTAGGGGCTACCCCTTGGGGACCGGCAACCAGCCGGTCCCGAGGCTTCAGCTCTCACAGGTGCGGCTTCACTCTTCCCGGAAAGCTTTCTGGATCTGATCCGACAGCGGCTTCACCAGATAGGAAAGCATCGTCCGGTCGCCCGTCGGGAAGAACACTTCGGCCGGCATGCCTGGCGCCAGCGCCAGCCCGCGCAGCTTGGCGACCTCGGTTTTGGGCAGCGTCACCCGCGCCACATAGAAGGCTGCTCCGGTGCGCTCTTCGATGGTGAGATCCGCCGAGATCCGCGACAGCGTCCCGGTCAGCTCCGGCGTGGTTTGCCGATTGAAGGCCGACAGGCGCAAAATCGCATTCTGGCCCATCGTCACCTGGTCGATATCCTGCGGCGCGATATGCGCTTCAACGGTCAGGTCGTCCGTCACCGGTACGATCTGCATCACCTGTTCGCCGGGCGTGATCACCCCGCCGATCGTATGCACGGCCAACTGCAGCACCACGCCATCCTGCGGGCTGCGCAGATCGATGCGCTTCAACTGGTCCTCGGCCGCCACCTTGCGTTCGACGAACTCGGAGATCTTCCCTTGGGTTTCGCGTAAGTCGGTTGCGACCTCGCTGCGAAGGTCCTGGTCGATCTGGATAATCTGCAGTTCGATCTCGGACGCCTTGCCTTTCACCTGGGCTATTCCCGCGGTCAACTGGCCATGCTCGCCTTCGAGCCGCACCGCGTCCCGTTCCAGCGCCGTCATCCGCTCGATCCCTATCAGCTTGCGACGCCAGAGCGACCGCACCCCTTCCAGCTCGATCCCTATCAGCTCGATCTCGCGGCGTTTCGCCTGCCGCTGCTCGGTCAGGCCGGCGGTCTCCTGCGTCAACTGGGCGATCCGTTCGCGCAATTGAGATCGCTGGCCGGATCGCGCCTGGTGCCGGAAATCGAACAGCGATTGTTCTCCGGCCATCGATGCGGCGACACCGGCTTCGTCGCGCCGCGATGTCAAAACGTCCGGAAAGCTGATCGTGTCCTTGCCGTCACGCTCCGCCTCCAGGCGCGCCAACCGTGCATAAAACTCATCCAGACCTTTTGAGACGATCGCCAGATTGGCGCGCGTTGTCGTCTCGTCCAGCCGCACCAGAATATCGCCCGCCTTGACCCGGTCGCCCTCCCGCACCCTGATCTCGCCGACCACGCCGCCCGTCGGATGCTGAACCTTCTTTACATTGGAATCGACCACCAGCCGGCCAGCTGCGATCACCGCACCTGACATCTTGGTCACTGCCGCCAGGCCGCCAACACCTCCGACAAGCAGCAGACAGGTAGCAACGCCAGCCACGAGATAGCGGCGGACCTGCCGATGATGCAAAGCGGATCTGTCCTCGCTCATGCCGGAACGCCTCGCTCCGTGGCGGCAACGACCTTGAGCGGCGCTGCCGATCGGAAGACCTTGTTCAGCACCTCGTCCTTCGGACCGAAGGCCTGCACATGGCCATTGGCCATCACCAGCACCGTATCGACATTGGCCAGCACACTGGACCGGTGCGCGACGACGATAACGATGCCGCCGCGTTCCCTGATGCCCTGGATCGCTGCGGACAAGGCCACTTCACCCTCCGAGTCGAGATTGGAATTCGGCTCGTCCAGGATGACCAGGAACGGATCGCCATAAAGAGAGCGCGCCAGCGCGACACGCTGGCGTTGCCCCGCCGAGAGCGAGGCGCCGGCTTCGCCGACCTTTGTGTCGTAACCGTCGGCCAGATGCACGACGAGATCATGCACGCCGGCGGCCTTGGCTGCCGCAAGCACCATGTCGGACGACGCATCCGGGTCGAAGCGGGCGATGTTCTGCGCGATCGTGCCGTCGAACAACTGCACATCCTGCGGCAGATAGCCGATATGTTTGCCCAACTCGTCGGCCGGCCACTGGTCAAGCGTCGCGCCGTCCAGCCGCACGGCGCCGCGCGCCGGCAGCCAGACACCTGCAAGCGTACGCACCAGCGATGATTTGCCGGAAGCACTCGGGCCGATGACCCCCAGGCCAGATCCCCTGGCCAGTGAAAAACTTGCATCCCACACCACCGGCGTCCGTTCGCCCGGCGGCGCGACACTGACATTCTCGACCGCCAGCGCGCTGACAGGGGCAGGCAGGGTCACGCCGGTTGCGCCTTCCGGCAGCGCGGACAACAGCTGCTTCAGGCGTGCCCAGCTTTGCCTCGCCGAAATGAAACCCTTCCAATGCGCTATCGCCAGTTCGATCGGAGCCAGCGCCCTGCCCATCATGATCGAGCTTGCGATCATGATGCCGCCGGTCGCCTCTTGCTTGATGACCAGATAAGCGCCGATCGCCAGCATTGCCGACTGCAACATCAATCGCAGGATCTTGGAAATCGTGCCAAGCGTTCCCGCGACATCGCTGGCTGCCGCATGGGCGTTCAAGTACTCGGCATTGACGGCAAACCACCGCTCGGCGATACGCCCGCCAAAACCCATAGCCTGCATGGCTTCGGCATTGCGCCTTGTCGCCTCGGCCAACGTGCTGCGGACGGCCGCGTGCTGTCCGGCGATCCTTGTCGGGCCGCGGGTCCGGAATTCGGCCAGAAGCGTCAGTGCAAACAGGACAACGGCGCCGGCAAGCGCGGTAACGCCGATCCAGAAATGAAAAATGAAACAGATGCCGATATAGAGCGGCATCCATGGCAGGTCGAACAAAGCGGTCGGTCCGGCACTGCCGATAAAGGAGCGGACCTGATCGAGATCCCGTAGGGGTTGCAGCCCGTCGCCGGAAGGCTTGGCGCGCAGCGGCAGGCGCATCAGCGCCGAATAGACCGACGGGCTCAGCTTTGCGTCCAACCCCTGTCCCAGCCGCACCATAAGGCGAGAGCGGATCAGCTCCAGCACTCCCTGAAACACGAACAATGTTCCCGCAAGCACCGCCAGGCCGACCAGCGTCGGCACGCTGCGACCCGGAACGACGCGGTCATAGACTTGCAACATGAAGAACGAGCCGGTCAGGGTCAGCACGTTGACGACCCCGCTCATCAGGACGATGCCCGAAAACGCACGTCGAAAGGACGCCAGGATTCCGACCAGCGTAAGCGGCGTCGATGGCGTCAGCTGCATGCAGGCTCGCAATCAGGATATGGCATCTCGTCCCTTCAATAGATAACTGCCTTGAGTGTGACATGGACGGGCAAGCCGGCCTGGAACTGCGCGCTGCCCCGCGCCACCAGCCAGCCGTCCGCACGCTCCAGGCGCGCAACGACCTGCAGCGTTGGTGAAGCGGTCGAGCTTGCGGGCAGGGGCAAGGAAAATTCTATGGTCTTTGAGCCGCCCTCGCTCTTGAGGCTGGTTTTGGCGGCGCGGCGTCGCCCACTGTCCTGAATGGCGGGATCCTCAAGATAGATCTCGAGATGACCTTCCGGGATAGCCTTGCCCCCCACAAAGGTGACGGCCCCGCGAATATCTGTTGCGCGAATATCTGGCGCGCGAATATCTGGCGATTGCGCTGCCGCTGCCCCGGTGGCCGCGGCGACTGCCGCAACTCCGGCGGCCATTAACACTGTGCGGCGGTCGGTCATCGCGTCCTCTCCCTTTTCACTGCGCTGGGGTATGCGGGAGGGCAGCCTGACGGCCCCCCTCCCGGCAACGCGTTAGATGACGATGAAGTCTGCAGCCGAAAGGTCCAGATTTGTGTTCAGGTGTGCAAACTGTACGGCTGCTCCCTGTCCGGAACCATCGGCGTCGTAAGACAATATTCCACTGTCGGTGTCGTAGATGATGCGGTCGTCGGCATCATGAGCAGCACCGGCTGCGCTCTTGTAGAATGAGCCCAAAACGAGGGCGCCGTCGCCGCCAACGCTGGCAAAGATGAGGTTGTCCAGCAGGATCGTATCGTCGGCGACCTTGAAGTCCTTGATCCAGTCGATATTGCCGTTCCCGAGTTCTGTCGAGAAGCGGAAATAGTCGTCGCCGGCGCCGCCGGTCAGCGTATCGGCAGCCAGCCCGCCATCCAAAAGGTCGCTGCCGCCGCCGCCGTTGAGCGTATCGGCGCCCGCAACGCCCGGCTGAGCTGGTGCCGGCGGGAATTCGACCGACACGTTCAGCTTGTAAGTCGAGCCCTCCGGCACGGATTCGACCCAGCCATCGCCAGGAGCCGAGTCCGACCATTCGCCCTCCACAATATAGTAGGTTCCGGTTTCCTGAACGATGAAGCTGGTGCTCCTGCCGCGCCCGACGATCTGCACCGGGCCATCGCCGTCGCCGCCATTGGCCGTGCCATTGGCGAGGTCGATCGTCACACCGGCGGAGCTGCCTTCGTAGACGACCGTATCAATGCCGGCGCCGCCATCCAGATAGTCCTGGCCGGCGCCGCCGATGATCGTGTCGTTGCCGGCTTCACCGTACAGGATGTCGCCGTCATTGCCGCCATCCAGTATGTCGTTGCCGCCGCCGCCGTTGAAATAGTCGCCGCCGCCCCGGCCCCAGAAATGATTTGCCGCCGACGTACCGATGAAACGGTCGATGCGGTCATCGGAGCCGATCAGGTTCTCGATGCTGTAGAAGGTGTCGCCCGTGGCGGTTCCGCCGCTGGCCACGTTCGTCTCGAGGTTGACGAGCAGTTGGAAGGGGCTCTCCTTGCTGAAGTCGACCGTGTCGACGCCGGCGCCGCCCCGGAATATGTCGACGCCATCCTGGCCGCTCAGCGTATCGTCGCCGTCGCCGCCGTCGAGGATGTCGTTGCCTTGGCCGCCGAGGATCGTATCGTTGCCGCGGCCGCCATAGAGCGTGTCATTGCCGTCGTCGCTCTCGGTCTGGTCTGGAAGGTCGGCGACATCGATGGTGTTGTTGATGTCGCGGCTGGCGAGCGAGTCGCGGCCGCCGATGATGAGGTCATCGCCGCCCTGGCCGAAGATCGTGTCGTCGCCGGCGCCGCCGTCGAGCGTATTGTTGCCATTGTCGCCGAAGATGACGCTGGTCATCGTGTTGTCGCCGATGGTCAGTGCGGTTTCGGTGCCGCCGTCTCCAGGCTGGAGTGTCGACTCGTCGGCGTAGATGATGTGTTCGACGTTGGCGATTTTCCGGATATTCAAGTTCCGGTTCAGCAGAACGACCGTGTCATTCCCGCCATTCGCTTCCTCGCGCACGATGTCGTCGAGGGAATCGACGAAGTAGGTGTCGTCGCCGCCATTGCCGGCCATGTGGTCGCCGCCGCCGCGGCCATCCAGCACGTTGGCTCCGTCATTGCCGATCAGGACGTCATCATAGCTGCTGCCGATGCCGTTCTCGATGTAATAATCGGTGCCATCGGCGTTGTGCCCGGCAAAGATCGACACATTGTTGCTGTGGCCGTTGACGCTGGAGAACTGTCCGGCGCGCAAATCGAGGATCGTGCCGGCCGTCTAGCCGGAGAAGTCTATCGTGTCGGTTCCGCCGGTGTCATGGATGACAAAACCGATATCGTGCTGCATGCCCGACGAGGTCAGCCGGTAGCCGTCCACGGCACTGCCGAAGCCGTAGACGTTGTCGCCCGTGTTGAGATCGATATGCTGATAGGTGCGCACGCCGTTCTCGTCGACGGTCGAGAAAAAGCGGCGGATGACCGCCTCGATGTCGGCCATCATCGGCGTTGACGCCGACCAGCGGCTGGTTTCACCGACATCGATCCCGTCGAAATAGGACATGACGCTGTATTGCTGACGGTCGTAGGTCCAGGTCGCATTGTTCAGATAATTGATCTGTACGCCGCCGGGGCCGCTGTAATTGTAGAGCCCGGGGTGGTTCAGCCCGAACTCATGACCGAATTCATGGATGAAGGAATCGAAGACATAGCCGCCAATATCCGTCTTGTTGACCTCGGTGTCGTGGAAACGCTGGCCGATGCTGACATAGCGGTCGTTGGAATAGGCGCTGCCGTCGTCCTCTTCGCCCAGTTCGGGGCTGACAACCTGCATCCAGTCCGTTGCGCTGTTGTATGGTGCATTGTCGACGATTTCGAACTTCAACGGGGTGACACTGGCCCACATCTGCAAGGCGCCGATCGCGGCGGCCTTGTATTCGGGATGGTCATTGAGCTCGGAGACATTTATCCTCAGCGTTCCCGCCGCGATCGCCGGCGTTATCGACCGGTCCAGCGCTCCAAGGTAGGTGAGGAAGGCCCCGTAATCTTCGCTTTTGCCGTACGGGTTGTCCGGCGTCTGGTCGTTGACCCACCATTGATCGCTGGTTTGGCTTGAGTTCGGCATCCTTGGGACTCCTTGGTCTCGCAGCCGTGGCAATTACGGCTGTACGGTTTAGCAGTTGCCAACCACCGACAAGCATCGTTTGCGCTTGCCGGTCGAGCCCCGTCCCAGTGCCAACAATGCTATTGGAATCTTCACTTGTCTAGCCTCAGTTCGCGCTCGGTACATATGAAGGTTCTTGGGCGCGCTTGTACCGGCGGGTTTTGAGATACTCGTTTGGTGTTAATTGAGCTATCGCTAATCTATGGTCGTACCTCGCCCGTAGGCACGAGGGGCTGAATGCGCAAGCGTGCTTCAGGAACCCGCCCGGCGGGCGAAATGTTCATAGGTCACGCGCCAGGGGTCGCTCTCCGCGCGTCTCTCCTCGCCGATCCAGTGAAAGCTGTCGGCGGTGATCTCGGTGAACCGCCACCGCGCCTGCAGGCCGCGCGAGTCGGCGCCCATCTGGACGATGTCCTTGCCTTCGGCCCGCCCGATCTGGCGCGAGTAATCCTGGTTGAGCGGATCGTTCCAGATAATGTGCCAGCCACCGATCCCGGGATCGAAGACGCGCAAGGTCGTGCCATACATGGTGGACGGGGCAGGGCGCCTGGGCCTGATCCAGATGTCCTGAATGGCGCGGCCTTCGAGCACCCAACCAAAGTGACACTCGCCATCCCATTTCTGAATTGTGCCGTCGTTGCGGTGGTGGAGCGTCTCCATGTCCCAACTGCCGATCAACCATCCATACAGGTCCATGTCTTTCGCCCGGTCGGCTGGCGGACCTTCGGATGCGAGAGCGGTAAGAAACGTCGCCATGATTGTCTCCAGGCAAGCCGCGCCGAAACGCTGGGCGTTCCAACCCTTGCACCGTTGCGGGTTCGGGGTCTTGGGAAAAATTGCGGAATGCTGCTGTGAAGGCAGCCGGCCTTCCGCGTTCGCGCCATACCAAATCTATGCGTGAATGCTAATGTAGCGTCGGCGGGTACCCCAATGCCCGCCTGGCCGGCGCCTCCTCAGGCCATCTCTTGAATGAGCGGCGTCGGCCGCTGGCTTGGGCGGCGACCAAACTCCTGCCGGGGAAATATGAGGCTTGGCGGGAGGGTTATCGCTGGGCGGTTTTGGCCGGCATTTGGATATCGGTCTGTATCCCCAGAACGTCCGCTGCCCAATCGCGCAGTTCCGGAGAAGCATCGCCCGATTCATGATCATTGGAACCCAATCAATTCTCGGGCGGCGCTTCATCTTCCCAGCCGGCCAGCTCCGGCAGGTCGTCAAGCCAACTCTTCTCCGTCGCCGAAGCTTCGCCGGCCTGCGGTACCGCCTCTGTGGCGTTTTGCATGAGCGAGTCCATCCACTTGCGATAGGCAGGCGGGGCCAATTCCGGCGGCAGCACCTTAGCCTTGGCCAGCATGCGTTTGCGGAAACTGAGTTGCCGGCGCAGTTTCGTCGTCGTGAATTTTATCGCCTTGCCCTGATATTCCACCGTCCAGCGCCCATCCCCATGGCTGGTCAGCCGGTCGATGGCAAAACCCGCATCGACCGGCCTGTCGCGCCAGGGAAGCTCGATGGCATTTCGCCTCAGATCGAGTGCCCATCGCCGGTAGTCGGCACCGGTACGCTGCGGCGGCAGCACGCCAGCCTGTTCGAGGATTTTCCTGCGAAAGGTAGGCTGCTTCTTGATCTGGCCGGTTGTCAGCTCGATGCGATGCCCACGGAACTCGACATGCCAGCGGATTCTCCCGTTGCCGACATATTTTGCCAGCCTGTCGATGGCGAACTCGTCGTCGGACAACTCCACGCATCCCTGGCGGATGCGTTCGAGGATGTACTGGCTGTCAGTGGGCATGACGTGCCTTGGCTGGGGAACCTGGATTCGAACCAGGACTAACGGAGTCAGAGTCCGTGGGTCTACCGTTAACCTATTCCCCAGCAGGCGCTGTCGCGCTGGTGGGCCGCCGAAGCAGCCGCGCGTGCCTTGTAGCCGGCGCCGGAAAATAGTCAAGCCTAAGCTGCGTTTCAATCACAGCGTTTCATAGGGGCAATTACGCCCGGGTGGCGCGCCGCACCCAATGATCCTCAGCTCTCCGTCCGGCTGTATTGCGAATGTTCGAAGAACAGCACCACGCCGAGCGCGATCAGCAACGGGATGATCAGGTAGAACAGCCGGAACACCAGAAGTGCCGCCAGCACGCCGACCGGGTCCATATCAGACAGGCCGGCGAGGAACACGACCTCGAACACGCCGAGCCCGCCCGGCGCGTGCGAGATCTGCGCTACCGAGAACGACACCAGGAACACGCCGAGGATAGCGAAACAGCCGGGATTGCCGGCAACGGGCAGGGCAAAGAAGATGATCGCCGCTGCTGCCAGAAGCTCGATCGGGCCGATCAGCAATTGCCGCGCCACGATCGGCAGCGCCGGATAGTGCAGCTGGAAGCCGGCGATTTTCAGCGGCTTCAGATGCAGCCAACTGCCGAAGATGTAGGCGCCGACCAGGATCAGCAAAGCGATGCCGGCGGCGATCGCCAGGCCGTGGTGCGGGGCGCCGGAAAAGCGGTCGATGATCGCAGGCTCGAAAACCAGCACCAGGCCGCCGACCAGAATGCTGGAGAGCACGAAGGTGATCCAGCAGATCGCCACCAGAATGCCGACATCCTGGCCGGTCAGCCCCCTGGTGCCGTAGGCGCGGTAGCGG
Organism: Mesorhizobium sp. M0037; assembly: GCF_040323635.1. Lineage (NCBI taxonomy): Bacteria > Pseudomonadati > Pseudomonadota > Alphaproteobacteria > Hyphomicrobiales > Phyllobacteriaceae > Mesorhizobium > Mesorhizobium sp. M0037. Next base: position 261,878 of record NZ_JAMYVB010000001.1, read on the forward strand.
ATCACGGCGCCCGAAAACACCGAGCCGCCGATATTGTGCGACAGCGCGTAGGTGGTGAAGGAGCAGAAGGTGACGAACAGCCACGACACTCGTCTGCCGATATGCAAGAGCGCGATGTGGTCGTAGCCGGCGAGCGAGGCATAGGCGACCACCGAGCTCAGTGCCGCAAGCATCCAGCCGCGCGTCGGGATGGCGGATATGCCGTCCCAGACATCGTCGATCGAGATGCCGCGCAGTTCATGCCACAGCAACAACAGCGACCCGATGACCGCCGCGACACCGATGACCGGCCACAGATAGCGCTTCCAATTCGTGGCCCCCCAATTCATGGAGTTGTCGTCATGTGTTGCTGCCCATCGCCCAGGCGGGCGTTAAAACGTCCGCGATTCACCAATTCCCCCTCATTTCAGAAATGCCTCATTGAAGCCGGCTATTCAACCGGCAAGGGTGAGCAGCCGGTTCGCCAACGGCGAATTCGTCGTGCCAGTGGCAAGATGAAAGGCTAGCGAACGCCGGGACGCTGCAAAGCAGCGGGGATCTGGCAGGACGCAGCCGGCAAAATTTGGCCCCTTGCTCTTGGTGATCCGGTCCGGCGCTGCTACTCTGGCGGCAACTTAAAATTTTTAAGCGCCTGCTGCGTCCGGTTTTCCGGTTCGCGCGGCGCCGGAAGGAACTGAAGTGGAAGACCACGACACCGGCGCTGGCGCGCCGGAAGTGGGCGTGTCCAGGGCTTCGCCGCCGTCAGGCGGGCCAAGCCCATCCGCCGGGCGGCCCCGCCAGGCGGGGCCTCAGTCCGGTAACGGACAGGCCGGCGAAGCCCAGCATCAGCGAGGCAAGGCGAGAAAGCGGCGCAAGCGCCGGCGTGGGCGCAAGGTTTTTGCGCGCGACGACAGCCCTCTCGCAACGGCCGAAGCGGTTAGTGCGCCGGCCTCAGTCGGCCCGGCCGCTCCAGCGCCGGTGCCTTTGCCCTCGGCGCCACAATCCCGACCGGAACAGCCAATGCATCGTCCGCCGATGCAGGAACTGCCGGTGTTTGCCGCGCTCGATCTCGGCACCAACAATTGCCGGCTTTTGGTCGCGGTGCCGCAGCGCCATGGCCAGTTCCGCGTCATCGACGCCTTCTCGCGCATCGTCAGGCTGGGCGAGGGGCTGACGGCGAATGGGCACCTGAGCCAGGCGGCGATGGACCGCGCCGTCGAGGCTCTGAAGATCTGCGGCGACAAATTGCGCAACCGCAAGATCAGGAAAGCCCGGCTGATCGCCACCGAGGCCTGCCGCACCGCCGACAATGGCGTCGAATTCCTGCAGCGCGTCGAACGAGAGGCGGGGTTGAAGTTGGAAATCATCGACCGCCAGACCGAGGCGCGGCTTGCTGTATCCGGCTGCGGCTCGCTGGTCGAGCGCGACACGCAAGGCGTGGTGCTGTTCGACATTGGCGGCGGCTCGTCCGAAATCGCGCTGATCGACCTCACCGGCCAGCGCTCGCCGCGGCTTGCCAACCACATCGTGTCGTGGACGTCGCTGCCGGTCGGCGTTGTCTCGCTGGCCGAGCGTTTTGGCGGCCGCACGGTGACGCGCGAGATCTTTGCCGCCATGGTCGACGACGTCGCGGTGCGGCTAAAATCCTTTGATGGCCGCAACCGGTTGAGCCACGTGCTGGCCAGCCCGAAATTCCATCTGCTGGGCACATCCGGCACGGTGACGACGCTGGCCGGCGTCCATCTCGACCTCGAACGCTACGACCGGCGCCGCGTCGACGGGCTGTGGATGGACCGCGACAGCGTCGACCGCATGGTCGAAAAACTGGTCGGCTGGGATTTCCAGCAGCGCTGCGCCAACCCGTGCATCGGCGCCGACCGTGCCGATCTTGTGCTGGCCGGCTGTGCTATACTCGAAGCCATCCGCGCGGTATGGCCGTCGGAGCGCCTGCGCGTCGCCGACCGGGGCTTACGCGAAGGGATTTTGAGCGAGCTGATGGCCGATGACGGCGTCTGGCGCAACAGTGGGCGGGGCCGAGCATGATCCGCATTGCTTTGGTGAACGGTCGACCCCCACTCCGTCGAGCTTAGCTCGACACCTCTACCCCGATCGACGGGGTAGAGGAAGGGCGCGAACTTATGCAGACCAGCGCCTTTCCTCTCCCTCCGGAGGGGGGAGAGGTGGCGCGGCGAAGCGGCGACGGAGTGGGGGAAGCCCTTCGCGAAACGCGAAGCCGCCGAAAAACGGCGGCAACTCGGCGAGTGCAAAAACTCAAACAAGAAAATAAGTCATGACAAAGAAGCCGGAAAAGCCGGGCTCCGCCAGCATTCGTGTCCTCAAGACGCGGATCAAGAAGAAGTCGGGCCTGAAAGAATCGTCGCGCCGCTGGCTGCAACGCCACATCAATGATCCCTATGTCCAGCGCTCCAAGGCCGACGGCTATCGCTCGCGCGCGGCCTACAAGCTGATCGAGATCGATGACAAGCATCATCTGCTGAAACCCGGCATGAAGGTCATCGATCTCGGTGCGGCCCCCGGCGGCTGGTGCCAGGTGGCGGCCGCGAGGACGAAATCGACGGCTGATAATCCACATGTCATCGGCATCGACTATCTCGAAATGGATGCGGTACCGGGCGCGCCGGTGCTGCTGATGGACTTCCTTAACCCCGAGGCGCCGCAAAAGCTCGCCGAAGCGCTGGGCGGCGACCCCGATATCGTGCTGTCCGACATGGCGGCGCCGACCACCGGCCACAAGCGAACCGACCACATCCGCACCATGCATCTGTGCGAAGTGGCCGCCGATTTCGCGCTGTCGGTGCTGAAGCCGGGCGGGCACTTTCTGGCCAAGACGTTTCAGGGCGGCGCCGAGAACGAGCTGCTGTCGATGCTCAAGAAGAACTTCCGCTCAGTGCATCACGTCAAGCCGCCGGCGTCGCGCGATGAGTCGGTGGAGTTGTATCTGCTGGCGAAGGATTTTAAGGGCAGAGACGGCACGGCGTGAAAGACGCTTCGTAGCGTTCCGTCCCTCTGTCCTGCCGGACATCTCGCCCGCAAGGGGGGAGATTGGCAGCTGCGACCGCCTCGCCATTCCTTCAAAGTTGCAAGATTGGCGAAAGCCGCGTGATATCCGATCTCCCCCCTTGCGGGGGAGATGGCCGGCAGGCCAGAGGGGGGTGTGAAGGATCGCCGACGTCGACGATTTTCGTCGCGCCGCCCCTTACTTCCCAGCCGTGCTCACCGGCTCCAGTGTCTTCGGCGTCGTCATCCGGCCATGACCCGACACGGCGTTGCCGGCATCCGGCGCCAGCCGCATGAACGATACCGACGCCGCCGCTGACACTGCCGCCACGATGAAGAAGGCAATGTGGAAATCGCCGAGCATCAGCGGGCCGCCATGGATCGAGGTCGAGACTTCCAGGATGCCGCCGGCCAGCGCCACGCCGAGCGCGATCGACAACTGCTGGAACACCGCCGTGATCGGCGTTGCCTTGCTGGTGTCCTCGGCCGACACTTCGGCGTAGGAGAGCGCATTGACGCCGGTGAAGAACATCGAGCGGATGAAGCCGCCGACCAGCAATATCGCCAGCATCAGCGCGTAAGGCGTCTCCGGCGTGAACAGGCCGTATATGGCGATCGATGCGGCGGCGATCAGCGAGCCCCAGATCAGCACCCGGCGGAAGCCGGCGAGCCGGAAGATCAGCGCGGTGACGAACTTCATGCCAATGGCGCCGATGGCCGAGACGAAGGTGATCATGCCCGACTGGAACGGCGTCAGCCCGAAGCCGATCTGGAACATGAGGGGCAACAGGAACGGCACCGCCCCGATGCCGATGCGAAACAGCGAGCCGCCGAGCACCGAGGAGCGGAACACCGGGTTGCGGAACAGTTCCAGCGCCAGCAGCGGGTTCTTGGCGCGCCGCGCATGCAGGAGATAGAGCACGCCGGAAATCAGCCCGACCGCCACGGTGATGAGGCCGGTCGCCGGCGGCAGATAGGGCAAGCTGACCACCGACAGGCCGAAGATGACGCCGGAGGCCGCCAGCCCGCTCAGTACGAAACCGACGAAATCGAGCGGCGGCGTCTCCATCGAGTCGGTTCGCGGCAGGAAGCGCGTCGCCAGCCAGATGCCGACCAGGCCGATCGGCACGTTGATCAGAAAGATCCAATGCCAGGTGAAATAGGTGGTGATGAAGCCGCCGATCGGTGGTCCCACAAGCGGGCCGACCAGCGCCGGCACCGTCAGCCACGACATGGCCGCGACCAGCTCGCTCTTCGGCGTCGCGCGCACCAGGACCAGCCTGCCGACCGGCGTCATCATGGCGCCGCCTATGCCTTGCAGGAAGCGCGAGACGACAAAGGCCGGCAGTGAATTGGAGATGGCGCAGCAGACCGAGCCGACGATGAAGACGCCGATCGCGGCGCGAAAAATGGTCTTTGCGCCGAACCGGTCGGCCATCCAGCCGCTGATCGGAATGAAGATCGCCAGCGCCACCAGATAGGCGGTCAGCGCCAGCTTGAGCGCGATCGGGCTGGTGTGGATGTCGACGGCAATCGCCGGCAGCGATGTCGCGATGACGGTCGAATCCATGTTTTCCATGAACAAGGCGACCGCCAAAATCAGAGGCGTGGTGCGCACATTAGGGGACATTTATTCCGTCTCAATCCGTTGAAGCCCAAGGCTTTGCGGGTTGCGGGTGCACATTTGCGCACATTGTCCGCACATCGCCGAACACTGACGCGTGTTATGAAAGCATTTTAGGGCCACGCCTTGTTTCATAAGTTGCAGTGACCTAAACATGGCATTCATAAGTTGATGTTTGAAGGGACGATATGTCATGGCGCGGGCGACAAAGAAACTCACAGATACGTGGTTGAAGCGTGCGAAGATCGCGAACGGGGTGCACAGCGATGGGGACGGCCTTTACCTGCGGGTGCAGGGGACGAGCAGGTCGTGGATCTATATCTATTCCTTCGAAGGCAAACGTCGAGAGATGGGGTTGGGCGCATATCCAAGCGTCGGCCTTGCTGACGCGCGGGAGCATGCCGAGGCGGCGCGAAAGGTACGTGCCACAGGGGGCGATCCGATTGTACTCCGTGAGGCAGCGCGAGAGGCAGCGAAGGCGGCGAATGTCGTGGCCGAAGTTGCCAAGGTGACAGGCCTTTTTGCAGGCGTCGCGGCACAGTTCATTTCCGCAAAGGAACGCGGTTGGACCTACGATATCACGACCAAGTACAAGGGATATCTGCGGAACCATCTCGTGACGTTTGGTGCGAAGCTTTGCGCCGACATCACGACCAACGACGTTTGCGACGCTATCCGCGAAACGTGGGACACGCCGACAGGCCCTTACCTGCGGTCGTTTATCGAGCGCGTGATGGACTACGCCATGGTGAGCGGCATCTGCCCCGAACGCCTCAACCCGGCGCGTATCGAAGCGGTACGGCACGTCCTACACGACAGGGCACACGAGACGAAACATCATGCGGCCATGCCGTTTGCCGACGTACCGGCGTTTGCGAAAGGGTTGGGCGAGCTTGGCACCGTGCCGGGGAGGGCGCTGCTGTTCTGCATTCTCACTGCGACGCGTCAGCGCGAGGTACGGGAGGTCACCTGGCGCGAGTTCGACGCCGACTTGACCCTGTGGACGATTCCGAAGGCACGCTACAAGACACGCACCGATCATCGCATTCCGATCAGCGAGGCCGCGCGTGCCCTGCTACTGTCGATTGGCACCAACCGCGATCCGGATACGCTCGTGTTCCCCGGCCAGCGAAAAGGCCGCCCGATCTCCCAGCACATCTTTGCTTCGCTGATCAACGACGGGTTCAAACCGCACGGCTTTCGCACCTCATTCATCGGATGGGCAACGAAAGTCGGCAAGTTCTCTGACGATATGGCGCAGCGTTGCCTCGGGCACCTGACGGGAACAGAAGTAAGCAGGGCCTACGACCGCGACGACCGTTTGGACGAGCGCAGGGTGATGCACGACCAGTGGGCAACGTACATTGCCACAGGGGCATGACGCGCAACTTTCACCGGCCCCGGGTAGTTTATTTAGGGGTGCGTCTTATGACTGACGCCGAAACCGCCGCGCACCGGCAGGGATCGATCTGTTTGTGTTCAACGGGGGCGGCGCCGATCCGCGATCTAGCGCCTGTGCAACGGTGTTTCCCACAGTTTCCGGGATCACTCTAATTTCATTGTTGACACCGCGCCGCGGCCCTGCGCCTATCTTAGCTGTTCCTTTTAGAACTTTTCTCAATGGCGAGATCTGTCTTGAAAGGAACGCTCCCATGATAATCACCCTCGACCTTGGACAGGCGCTCACGCTTGTCGCTAGCCTATTCGGCGTTGTCGCCGGTTTCATCGCGATTGCTCGCTTCGTCAAATGGTGGTGGCACAAACCCCCTGAACCGGGCGAGTGATGTCGAAGTACGACTGACGCGAAACGTGCAGGCAGGTTCCCATACTTGCCCCGTCAGTGCGTTCGCCCACGAGTACTGCACAACGTTTACCCTTTTACCTTGCGTTTGCTGACCGCGCCGTGTGACAAGTGCCGGTATTGAGGGGGAACACCATGGCAAGATGCACAGCACCAAGACGAGGCCATCGCACTGCGAGCGGTCGAGCGGAATGCCCTCAATGCGGTGGCCGCGGCGGCTACGGTGGCGGATACGGCAGCAGCTACGGTTCGTACTCGCGACCGTCCTACCCCTCTTTCGGCGGCGGCGGGGTCAGCCGGAGTAGCGGCGGCGGGTCCAGCAGCAGCGCAAGGCCAAGATGGTCCCGATCTGGTTCGTCTGTGGCGTACACGATTGCCGAGGTGCGGGCACTCACGCCGATCCGCGAAACCGTCGAGAAGCGAGCGGAGCTTCCTGTTGCACCCGATCTTCGCGATGTGTTCCTATGTCATGCGTGGGCGGACCGACAGGAAGATGCAACGGAACTTTACAACCTGCTCAAAGCGCTCAACGTCTCCGTCTGGTTTAGCGAAAAGGACATTCCTCTTGGATCGTCGTACCTCCGCGAAATTGACAGGGGATTGGCAAAGTCGCGCGTCGGGATCGTCCTGGTGACTCCCGCGCTGCTACTTCGCCTTCCGACAGGCGGCGTTGCAGACCGCGAGCTTTCGGCGCTTCTCGCGACTGACCAACTCGTGCCCATTATTCATAACACGACTTACGAGGCTCTTCGAAACGTCAGTCCCTTGCTGGCCTCGCGAAACGGCCTAAGCACGGGGGAAAATTCGATGGCAGAAGTGGCGGCCAAGCTCGCCGAACTGGTCGCGCCTTCGTTGTAGCAAGGTATGTCAGCGATCGTCACGGACCTTTGCGTAGGTTTGGCGAGCTTCTGTGCCGAGCATCATCCGTCTGGACTCGGACGTACGTTAGTCGCAATCTCCCCGAGGGGAGAGGGGTATGGGCGTCCGTGGGAAAAAGACTTCTCGGCCTAGGCGCAGGCGTTCGTTGCTAGAGCAGCGGGCGCTAATCCCGGTCCTGTTGTGCGGTGTTGCCGCTACCAGCTACTTCATCCCGCAGGGCGAACTGCACCCGCTACCGACTGTGCATCGGCAGGGAGATTCCAGGGCGTCCGTACCAAGTGGATGCAACATCAAGGGTAATATCAGCGTCACGACAGGGGAGCGCATCTATCACATGCCCGGTCAGCGCTATTACAACGAGACGGTCGTCAACCCGGCAAAAGGCGAACGCTGGTTCTGCTCTCAATGGGACGCGTGGTGGGCCGGCTGGCGGAAGTCAAAGGTGTAACCGTCGATGTCAGGTTGAACCTCCGTCCTACAGTTCTAGCAGCCGCTCGGGCGCCGGCAGGTCCAAAAAGTGTGACTGAATAAAGCGGTCGGGGACACAGTCGGTTAAGTCGTGGTTCATCGACCGCGTCAAGCTATGTGCGTTGCGGGATTTCTTGGGGGGTACAACAGCGCCCGAAACTGGGCTGGCTCAGGCAACAGGGCGCCCGTCTATGCGGCCTGAGCCTTGACTTTCTCACCGGTAGGCCAGACGGTATGTTTCTCTTGCAAGGACGATGAAGGGATCTTCCAACATGCGTCATTGTGGATCTTATGCGCCGCTTGGGGGTCGTGGCGCCATTTTGATGTCCGTCGCCGTTAAGTCAGCGCTCTCATCAAGAATGAGGGAGAAGACGAAGCTCCTCTTTATTGCCTTCGCAGTGCTTGTTTCATCGTCCCTTCCAAGTGTTTCATCAAGTATACTTGGTTCATCGGGAGATAGCTCGCTTGATGATTATCTGAAGAAATTCAAATCTAAATCGGAAAACGCAGAATCCGAGCCGCCCGAACAGGCCGAAGCCTCTAAAACGTTATCTCTGCAGTGTGACATACAATATCGCTGCTCAGCAGTTATTGACTCAATTCACTATTGGGACCCGTGCCAAGGACACTCCCTGCGTGACGATGCCGCTTTTGCGATAAACTTGTCTGATGGAAGTGCAATTGTAAATTTATATAGAGCTGGTCGCAGCTTTCGCGCTTTCGCCGACGATGCTTCGATAACTCTTCTTCGAAAGACTTCCGAGCTTACCGTGAACATAACAATAGATAGATACAACGGTGAATTGACAGGCAGCTTAGAGGACAGCCAGTCGGGGGTCGATTATAAAGGATATTGCAAGGCGACTGAGAAACAGTTTTAGCCTAGTGGCTTGTACAATGCGTGGTCCCAGCAGGAAGAACCCTGACAAGCGTGGGGAACGACTTTCGATTGCGGCGAGCGCGCTAAAGCAAAGTCAACGCGTTGCGGGGTCATTGTAGATTTCCCCCATCTGACACGTTTTACGACATGCGGCGCCTGTCGTGGCGGCATCACGTTCACAGGCGTCTCTTGCGTCCTGCTCGGCTTTAGCTGAACATTTCCGTTGGGCTGCCCAGAAATTCTGATCGCATTGAGTGCATTGGAGCGGTTTGGACTCCATAAGCCCGCCCTCAACTGGCACGGGGATGGCTGGGCTTGGCCCTGCTGACGCGGGCTGGCAGGTAAGTACGGCATACAGCGCAACAGCCAAGACTCGGGTAAGCATGTTTGTCCTCCCGTGACGAAGACCTGTCTGTCTCATTGTGCTTCCTTTTGCATATTTTCACAAGACTTCCAGACTTCAAGCGGATTTGGCGCATTAGAGACAGGGCGCTAGGACGCCAATCTGTGCAATGCAAACAGTGTCGCGCGGGTTCGCGGACATCGGTCATAGATGGGGTCATAGATAGAGGCGGTTGCCACAGGGGGCATGACGCGCACCCTTTGACGCCCTGTGGCATGTTTCTCGCGTCGGTTTTAGGGGTGGTACTTATGACCGACGCCGCAAACCCGCGCGCTTAAAGGGTTCGATCTGTTTGCAACGAACAATGGCGTCGATCGTATCGCGTTCGCGCAGGGGCGAGTATAGAAAAAAGCACAGCGCAGGGGGATGCGGATCTTCTGGTTGCGGAGAAGGCTAAGGAACTATCTGTCCCTTGAGGCTTCGCCAAGGACAGGCCAACCATGTACAGCCTCACTGGCCTTGGTGCCTGTGCCGCCATCATGAACGCCGTGCAGCACTAACCATTCCCCTGGAGAGAGTCCGGCTCCCGGCGGCGTTCCCTTCGTTCTTCAAGGAACAGCTTGGTGTGCTCGTCCCACTCAAGGGGTGTTGTCCCGTGCTCTTGAACGAAGTTTCCAAACTCCTTGCGCAGGTCGGCAAGGTCCAAAGCCCAAAGATACTCACCGCTACCGGGGTTCGACATCGCTTTCACCAATCCGCCCATACTCCCGGAATTAAGTTGGCTTCGCGGTTGAGCCTTCAAGGTGGCAATGCGGGATAATTTGCTCGGTTCCTAATATGCCTATATCTTAGGCAGTGCGGGGGGCCTCCTGTCTTCCCGCAGTGGCCGGTGCGGTTAACCCCCCGCAAGCATGCCCAACTGCACCGGCCATTTCTAGGCCGGGTACTACTTTCGGTACGCTTTCAGACACTGAATCACGCGCGGGGAACCTTCTTCATCTTACCTGAGTTAGGCGCCTAGGAGGGTTCGCGAGTGAACCAGGCTGGCAAGCAGACGGCAACCAGGCCGGAGACATTGGTCGTGGTCAAAGAGGGTGGAATTAGCGAGGCTCAAGCCCGTGAACTGATAATGTTCGTAGGGCCTAGCTGGTCGTCACTGGTCCGGGAAGCCAAACTGCTTGCACGCACGCCCGCTCATGATCGCGGATTGCAGCGGCGTCTCTGACTTCCATGCGAGGGCGCGCGCCAACTCGATATCGTTCAATGGGCGCTGACAGCGCGCCATTTCGCGGGCGGTGCTACTTGCTGACGATCCAATCCACCAAGGCAGGTTCGATCCTCTCGCACTCGGTCAAATCATGGACCAGGGCCTCGGCCAGATCGCGCCATTGACACTCAGGCACGCCCCTTTCCTTGACTATGGCTCGGAATGCAGAGCGGAGGATGTCGGCCTGAAAAGCGGAGACGGCAACAGGTGCGGGGTCGGCATCTTCCCAGCCTCGCGCCACATCGTCGCTATAACGATGACGAAGGCGCTTCAGCAGTTCGCGAGAGGCTCGGATGGCCAGGCGCGATTTGTCCATGTCCCGGCGAAATCCAGGGGGGTCCGCCATGGACTTCTGCCACATCAGCAGGCTGGCCGCTTTCGCAGTGGCCGCTCGAGCGATTTCTATGGGTGTTGCAACCATCGCATCCCTCCCGAAAGCAATGGTAAACGCCGAATTAATAGGCCCGCCGAACTCCTCTCTTCAATCAAAAACTACTGTACGGATTCATACCAAAATTGCCGCCTGACTAGCGCCTGCTTTGTCTTGCTAGGTGGACCCACCTAGCGACCCTAGCAGCGCCCGTTAGCGCGTAGGGTCATCGTTGCACGTTGAACAACGCTGCCGCGCGCCCTGGTACCCAGTACGGGCGGCGCGCACCCCATTGCTCGCATCCGGGGTTCCCGATATGTTCACCCTCGTGGGTCACACCTTCCGATCGCTGATCGCTGACGGCATGCTGGTGACGGCGCACTGCCTCAGGACCGGCTGCGGCCACAAGCAGGAGCTGGACCTTGTGCGCCTGCGCGACACGCTTGGCCCCGACACGCCTGCCATGCGCGACGACCTGCTGCCCCGGATGAAGTGCAGCGAGTGCCAAGGCCGCAACGTGGATTTGATTTACTCGCCTGACTATTCGACGCTCGACGCCAAGCGCATCGGCAACGCCTATGCAAAGGCGCGCGACGCCAGTTAGACTGACCGATGGTATTGTCGCTAGCAATGGGGGAGGGCAGCACAATGAATTGGGCCGACTTTATGGGTGGCGTGTTGGTAATCGCCGCATGGCTGATGGCATATCTTGGCGGTTGGGGCTCAGCGCACTGGGTCCGAGACGGCAATCACCCTGCGGCGTCTTGGGCGCCATCGATGAACTGGGTTGTCGGTTCGGTGCCCGTCGGCCTGTTCGGTCTTTTCGCCATTTTTCGGTGGGGCCTTTGACAGGTCGCACCACGAAAGGCAGCGCGGTCAGCAAACTAAAGGGTAGGGGGGTATGTCATGTCGCATCGAACGCGGCGACCCCACGTGCTGACGCCCTGCGGTCGGATTGCGGTCGGTTTCGCGTCAGTCGTCGCGTCGAGGTCGCTCGCCCCGGGGCGCTTCGACTTGATTGAGGGGCCGCCATTGTTTGTCGCAAACATGTAGACCGGCGCGTTTGGTGGGGTTGAGGCGATCGAGCGCCATAGTCATAAGGTTTGGTCATAAGACGCGTACTTGCCACAGGGTGGCGGTCGTGCCTCAGTTGAGTCTATGCGCGTTCGACAACCAGCGCGATATCACCGCGTGAGTGTCGCGCAGCTTCTTAGCGATTTCGTCCTTTAGTTGATCCGGCAGGTGGGAGTCCTTTGCAAACTGCGTCGCCTCGTCCAGCGTGTGGAGCAGCTTGTTTGCTTCCTTGTCAGCGTCCTTGTCCACGGCGTCAGTTCTCGCGGCCATACATCTCGTGATACTGCTGCCAGCGCTTTGCGGCGTCCTTCTCGAAGAGCTCAGGATTGCAGCAGCTGCCATCCGGGCAGCACTCATCGTTGATCGGTTCGTGGTACGCGTTGCCTTTCGCCCATTCCAACACATGGATGCGGCATCGCTCTTGATACGGATTGGGCTTGCGGGCGCTCATATCCAGTTCCTTATGCCACAGGGGAGTTGGCGCGTCACTTCGTACTGTTTCGGCGTCGAGATCGACTATTGCGAGGCGTTGCAGGGGTTTTGCAGGGGTTCGGTTTCGGCGAAACGCATATGTTGCAAGGTGTTGCATTGTGTTGCAGGGGTAAAATGAAAAGGTATGTCTCATCACAGACGAAGATAGGGAACTAACAATTGTCGTTGCACCGTGCAACGCCCCTGCAACGCTGCAACGAGCTACTATTTTGCTGTCTGGATGAGGGGAAACTCAGTGCGCCTCGCCGAAATTTGGTCGTCATTCAACGCTATTCCGAGGTATGCCTGATACTGTACAAGCTTCCCCTGCTTCGCTGATTCTTCGACATCCTTTATCCGCGCCTTGTCGATTTGCCCCGAAAACGCCGACAGCAGGTTCTTACTGAACATTTCCTTGGTGCCAGGTTTCCAGTTGTTTTGCAGGCACCAACGATGCCATGCCGCATAAAGCTCGTCCTTTCGCACCTCGAGCGCTGTACCGCCCCTGTGGCAAAATTCGTTGACGAAATTGATCTCGGGTGACCCGAGAAGCTGCATCGTCTCTATGCTATCTTTCGACGTCTCAGGCTGGATGAAATTCCCGCGCGCCATCAAACGTCGCAAACCTGTCAACGCCCAATTCAGCACGCCGGTCGCCTCGGGTCGCAGTTTCAGGTCGAACAGTGTGCGCTCTTCGCGTCCGAGAAATGAGATCTTGAACCGCATCATGATGATACGCGAGGGCAGCACGCCCGAGTTGTCGGTGATGCCGAGCAGGCCGTTCGATGAAATCACAAAGCGGGTGTTCAGCTTAGCTGTCACCTTGCCTTTGTACTTGCGCTGCACCGGAACAACGTCCTCGCCCGACACGCCTTTGAGGCGCTCGGCGATCACGCCCGAGTCTGTGTGCTTGCTGATTTTCGCGTCGCCGACGACGGCGACTGTTGCGTCGAGCAGTTCTTCCATGCCGAACGGTTGCGCCAACATGTCGAGCGATAGCGCCTCGACATTTGATGCCCCGCACAGGTGGCCGATCATTCGCAAAATCGTGCCCTTGCCCGCGCGACCTGGGCCATTGAACATAAAGATCTTTTGCATCGACGTGTCCGAGGTCAGCAAGTAACCCATGATCTCTTGCAGCGTGTCTATCGACTGCTGATCGTCGGGCCATACCTCACGCACGAATGCCATCCAGTTCGGGCACCCTGTGTCGGCAGCATCGAAGTGGACGTCGGTCGCGCCAGTATTGAAAAAATGCGGGTTGCACGCCAAGCAGGTCGATGTCGAATGATGGTACAGCCCGTTCTTGAACGGAATATAATCGCGTCCCTCCGTGACGGGTGACGTTGCCGTCAACCATGCAGGCGCGGCAATTGCAGCGTTCACGCCAACAAGCGCTGTCAGCGCATCCACGACGTTGTCAACGGCGTTCGATGTCGGGTTAAACGGCGAATAAACTGTCACGCCTGTCTGCTTGTCGATTTCCTTGACCTTTGCCGAGTCGAGAAATTCCCAAATCGCCTGCCTGACCGATTTGTCGTCCACGAGCTTGTAGTACGACCCGTTCCAGAAATAGAATATTCGGCGCCAGTATTTAAGCGTGATCGCGCTGCCCGCTGTGCACTGTCGCTTTACGAACTCGCGGGCGCTTTCCATTGGCGCTGCGCGATTGAGCACGATGCGGGCGGCCTCTTCCGCTGCAGCACGCTGCGCGGCCTGCTGTGCAGCAACGCTGATATCGCCAGGCATCTCGTGCGCGTGCCCGTTCATGTTCACACGTATCAGCGCTGCGTCGATGGTAACGCGCTCGAACCCTGCTTCAATGAGCGCGGCAATGCTCGCTGTGTCGGCATAACCCAAGGCGCGTGAATTCTTGATGTACTGTTCAACAGCGCTCACGACGTTGCCCCTCCGCGCTTCGTTGCCCACCCATCGGGGATCACGACGTTTGCTACAGGCGAGTGTTTCAACCTGATCTGCGCGATGTTGGCGCCCCCTTGCTGTGCCATGTAGACGATAGAACCGACGCCCAATTTACCGGGGCATTTGAACCCCTGCCATTTTCGCGCAAGGGCATCGATACCGGTGTATTTCGCACCGCCTGTGGCACGCGACCATTCATCCCATAGGCGCAACCCTGCGTTCGATCCGTTTGTCTCTGTGCAAAGCGCCATGCCGACATCGACCCATCCTTTGTAGTATTCGGGGTCGAGGCGGATATACGTCAGCAGTTCCGCCAAGCACGCTATCGGGTAGGTGCCCGGAACGTTCTCGCCTTCGCTTGTGTGGCATTCCTCGGGGTGCTGCTTCTCGATGCCTGCCAGCACGTATTCAACGAAGCCGTCGCCATCGTCATCAAACGGTGGCAGGTCGTTAAGTCTGTCGCCCGTGACATCGCAATATCTCGACGGGCCTGATAGCACGTCGATGGCATACAGCTTTTTGAGAATGCGCACGCCACGCCGATCAGCGAAGCTTTTCGTAACCCTCACGAAGAAATGCGCACCTCGGCCGCTGCGTGACCGTTCGCCGAATGTGAGGCGAAGCAGTGCGTTGCCCGTCGCTGCGCGCCACAGCTTGCGCTTCGCGTTCAGTTCTTCGTCATACGTTGCGGCGCGCTCGAACGGATCGAAGTCGAACGTCAGCAGGGTTGTGCCCATGATAGCGCCGACGCCTCGAGCGAGGTCGCCCCACTTCTCCCATGCGTCAACGGCCGTCTCCGCATCACATTGATGCTCTGGTTCGATCCAGCCCGCACTACGCGGAAACATAGGGCGCTTATCTTTCGCATCGGCGACAATATGCCCCGACGCGCCCAACAGTATTAACGCCTGTAGAGCGAGGTTATATTTAGGGTTATACATAAATTTGGACCTGTCACTGTGCGTTGACATTCTGTGACGGGTGCAATATATTCGGGGTGCGTTGTTCCCTGAATCTGACCGATCACGTTTGACGCCCCTGCTTTCACGAGTGGGGGCGTTGTCGTTTTGACAGGCGGTTATGTGTCGGTGCTCATTTCTCGCGTCCCCGCAAATGCGCCATCAAGGCAGGGTTTGCATGCCGCAGGGGCACGCCGCGTTGACGAGTGAAGCGGGTCTCGGGCGCTGTTAGGCGCGGGTTCATACTAGGCGACTTGGGCGGTCGGCTCAACTGATGGTGCGGCCGCAACCGGCACCACGACAGCAGGCATAACCTTATATTCCGGCATGAAATAGGCGACTAGCTTGGCGAAATCGTCGCCGTTCGGAACGACGCCCGGGTTGTGCATCCAATACCTGAAACGCGGATAGGGCACATTCGATTGCTGGGACATTTCGGTGATCGGAATGCGCCTCATGAAGGCCAGTTGGCGCATATGTGCGCTCATATCGGCGCCCACCTGCGAGACGAAGGTTGGTCTAAGAATTTCAGTCATTGTGTTGCCTTTCGCAAATACAATCGGAAACGAAGATCACAATTGACAATGACGTTATTGCATTTTAACGTATTGATCAAGGGGTGATCGTTGCGTTATTTTTAGCACCCAACTAAATGAGACTATACCGTAAAGGATATACTGTGAACCAGTTGCCACCCACCAGATTCGCCGACCTCGGCCTCGTGTGGCAGGACATCCCAGCGCCTTCCGCACCTGAACCCGGCACCATATTCAAACCGGATTATGCGAAACCCGACCGGCCACATATCCCATCAGGCCGATACGCGGCGACGCTGATCGATAGCGGGCGCCGGCTAATGCAAGACACGCCAGGACGCGCAATAAAGGCCGGGCCGTATGTCTACCTCACATTTATGCTGACGGACGCACCACCGCATCTGCAAGGCGCGCTGATCGGTGACACGCTCCATCTCTGGGACGCTGATCCTCATGTCGGGTTCGACGCGGAATGCCGCCTGCATCATCTCCTCGCTGCCACAGGGATTGGACACGTCTACGCCGCATCGCACGAGTTGCACGGCCTGCCCCTCGAACTCGAACTGATCACGGTCGGCCCGACAACCTTGGTTCACAAGTACTGGCCGCGTCGTGCGCGTGTCGAGGTGACAGAAACGCATACCTTATCGGTCACGACGCGGCACCCTTGACAGCATCAAAGGCAATACCGCAATGAAATGCGTACCCCACTGAAACCAAAAGGATATATCCTCCATGCAGCAGCACGCAACGCTAGCAGCAACAATGCTTGCCAACCCTGATTGTTGGGGCACCCCTGTGCCTGTCTCCGACGAGCAGGCCGATGCAGACTTGGCCGCTTGGCAACTAGGGCGCACCGTTCGCATGATCTGCGGCGCTGATTGCGCGGATGGCAGCTGTCTGGAGGACCCGCAGCGTACATACGATGATCTGCTCGACATCATTCCCGATTTGCCTGCCGAGGGCACTATGCGTGCGCAGGCGGCAGTACTGGTGAGAATGTGCCTGATGCTGATCCGCGAACGTGCCACAGGGGCAAGGGCGTGAGCGTGGGGCAGGATGTCCAGTTCGAATCACGGGATGTGTCGAGCAATCTGGACCGGAGAGAAGACGAAGTCGCCAGCGCCGCACTACCAAAACCGGCACCGCAGGTTATAAGGTCCGCTTGGTTAGTTGGAGCGTACATGAAAGATGCAAGCCAAAACGGAGTCTGCCGATAGGCGCCATCTGCTCACTCCGCCAGCCCAGGTCTTCTGGCTAAGTGGTGGAATGAGGTTGATTGTGGACGCGGAGCGTAGTTGCCGGTTGCTCACGGTGAGTCCGCATCGCGTGGCTTCGTTCAAACTTGGCGACAGCAAAATCGGCTCCGTTCTGTTCGATTATAAAAACATCCGCGTTCTAGCCCATAGTATGTCCTTCAGTGACAGAGATCTAAACGATCCAATTGCTGACCAATTCGTTCTGTTTGCGGTCAAGGATAGGGAATATTTGACCAGTACTCAGCAGATCTATTGGTCCGGAGTTGGCAACGTTTTCAACGAAAATGGCAAGTACGATGAGGAAGGAATGGTCCGGCGTCTGCGTACTCAAATGCGAGTCGCTCATCGGCGCTTTGAAAAGTTGTTCTCGTCTTATTCGCACTTTTTGGATTTTGAAGAGAATGATAGGTCGATCCTTTTCAGGAACAAACATTCGCAGAATATTGGTCTGGAGTTCAGCGCACTTTTGGACAGCCTTTTCTCTCTTAGGGACGCTGTTAACTCCATTGCGTTTAGACTATTGCTCGGCGGAGTTGGAACGTTTGACACCAAGAAGCTGAAAACCAAAATTTTGGGCAAGTCTGATTCCGAGTTTTCGACTTTGCTCGCTAGCTCAATGTTCGAGGAGGCAAGTGGTGATCTTCTTTTGCGAAGAATGTCTACTTACCGTGCGGTTGCCCTTCATTGCTTGGGGACTACCAATCCGGTGACAGGTGATGGCATTTATTTTCGGAAGGATTCGGGGATTTTCGGATCAATTCGTCGAGTAGTATTCCCGCTGTACGATGATATGCAAAAAATGAGAGAGATTGAGACGGGTACTCCTGCCGGTTTCTCGTTTCGGCGCGACGACGAGGAACTGAGGCGGTTTATGGAACGCCCCCGGCACGATGACGCTCTAGATTTTGGCTTTCTAACACTGGCAAGGCTGTTGGATTTGTGTCGCTTACTAGGCTCGGAACTCGGCCTTGAGTCTAGGCTCCTGACCCTGACGGACAACGATATTATTGACTTCAAGACAGTTGTAGACCGTGGCTAGTTTTGCTGCCGTTGCAAACACGAAGGGTCGCGCCAGCTAGCATGCGACAGTCTCAAAGGGTTTCGGAAACTATCCGAGGATCAGGGCACGGTGGCAATGCAGTCATCATGCTTGCGCTTACCATCGCAGTGGCAGCGCTTGCCGCGGGGGCGTCTGGATTGGCGAGCCCTCTCGACCCTGCACCGCACGCTGCGGCAAGCGTGTATGTCATCGACGGTGACACCATCGTGGCAGACCGGGTTCGCATTCGTCTCCTCGGTGTGGACTCGCCCGAGTTCGTCCATCCGCGCTGTGATCATGAGCGCGACCTGGCCGTTGCTGCGCGCGACAGGATGAAGGCGTTGCTTGCCACAGGGGAGGTGACGTTCATCCCGGGCCTCAACGCTGACGGGTCAGGCGATTCCTATGGGCGCACTCTAGCGCATGTCTTCGCTGGCGGCGTCGATGTTGGCGACGTGATGCTGCATGATGGGTACGCGCTCGTGTGGCACCCAGGTCGCGATGCGAAGGTGGAACGCCTATCCCATTGGTGCCCATGAAGTCGACGGTTTGAATGGGCTTCTTCCCTCAATCTGAAATAGTATATCCTGTCGAGGGGGTGCTCAAGCATGGACAGAAAAGATCTTACTCAGTTTGAGTCCGCTATCGGTAAGTTGGCGATGACTTGGGCGCTGGCAGAACTCGGCCTAGATAAGTGTGTCTCGTCGCTCTTTACCACACATGGCGGTTCCACTCTTCGGCCCAAAATCCCGTTGAACGCCGGTGACAAAATTAGATTCTTCAGGCAAGCAGTCCAAAAGGCGTCGCATCTGACGCACGCAGGCGAATACGCTGCGGAGATTGCTGACGAGATGCACATCGTATTGGCCGACCGCAATTGGTGCATCCACGGCACCGCCTTACAGATGATGGAACCCGAGTTCGGAGCCGCAACTATTGTCCTTACCCGACAGGAGCGGCCAAACTTGAAGGGTGTTGAAAAGAAGGAGGTCAGTCTCAAGGACATCGAACGTGCAAGCTTCAGATGCATTCGCCTATCCGTTGCTTTCGGCCTCTTCCTTTGGAAACCCCTTGGAGTGTTACCGAAGGACACTATCCACAACGCGTTTCGCCGTCTCGGAATCGAGGTCCCTGACAATTGGGAATAGCAGATCGACCGTAATCAGATTCGTACAGGCGCGGCATTCGATGCTACTTTGGTTAGCCCGCGTGCTTGATGACTGAGGCTTTGAGGGGGTCTGGCATGGTTCTATCCGTTCCCGGTACATTAGTTCCTGAGCATTTCCTGCCTGCCCTTGGCTTCGTTGATGTGCGGCAGACGCAGATGGACAGGGCAGTCAACCTAGCAATCGGCCATCTGGCGGGACTGGACCACAGTGCGCTGATTGCTTTGCTCTCGCCTGTGAAGAGTCTCGGGACTCGACTCGACATGCTAGAGCGGCTCATACCTCTCAGAACGACGACGACTAATGACAGGGCCAAGCTTGAGGTCATCCGGCGAGAGGTTGCGTTACTAAATGGTGATCGTAACCGGCTCATCCACGACCTACCTTACGGCTACTCGCCTAGTGAAGACGCCGTTATTCTCATCAAGGCCGAGACGTGGACTGACCCGCAGGTCAAGATTTCCCCACCTAAGTCCATCACCACGGATTGGCTGTACGAGCTTGGAAACAATATGTTGCAGGCGGAGATATGGCTTGGCATGCCGTTTCATTCAAACGGTGTTGGCGTGGAGCCGCATCCTAACTGGTTGGACGATGCCGAGTTCCCATGGCCTGACAAATTGGAGAAACTGCTTAGGGATTTGGAGAAGTCTGCACCCACCGCGTCGGGCTGACCTAGTCCCTTCACACGCGGCCAGCTAAATGAGCGTTCACGGCAATCGCGAACGCAGTAATGCGTTCCGCGAAGCGAGAGAATGACGGGGTGGCGGCGCAGATCCTCGTGTAATCCATCTCTTGCCGGGCTTTAGAATCAAAGATCGAGTACCGGATAGTTTCGGGCTCTTGGCTTCCCCAAACGGTGCCATGGGCGAGGACGTTCCGCCGGGCGTAAAGCACACTGGCCTTGTTCTTGATCCGATTCCACTCCGCGAGAAGGGCCGGTTCTTTTAAAACAAGACGACCAACCATGTGATCCATAATTTCCATTCGCCCACGAAAATTGGTCGACGAATAGAACACGTTGCCGAGAATGAAGTACCCTTCGCCTGTCGGGTTCCCTGTGCCTTTGCCGGAGATTGCGCAGAGAACGAGACGGCAAAAAACATCACAGAAGGCATCCTCAACCCGGCTCCATTGCGTTACGGCGAGGCCGATCGCTTCATAGAACTCGGATGGCGTGTTTGGTTTGCTCATGTGCATCTCCCCCTAGAATCGAAATCGGTGCACGATAGGGCGCGTACTGATCACAGGGAACCCGTGGGCGCGTTCGGTGACTTCGACGCGCATAACATACCCCCGCACCGCGAAACCCCCACGCCGACCGCAATGGCGTGGGGGTTCGCAACACCTGCGGCGTATGAACCCGCCACAGGATAGATTCGGGAACCGCAATCTTTCAATCGGCCGCCCCCTTCATCGCATCGCCTTGGCAGCGGTGCGACGATTCCTTATCTCGATCCTATGCCGCCCCCGCCATCGCCCTCGATGCCTTGGTGCCCAACATTCGGCCCTGCACCTGGTTGGCGTACGTTGACGGATATGTTTGCTGCTGCGTTGGCAATACGCGCGGCGGCCGCGTCACCGAACCTGCCACCTGCTGCGGCGAGAATGCCCGCTGCGACATCACCGAACCCTGTGCCCGCGCCGAGGATCGAGGCCGCTGCCTGTGTGCCCCCTGCGGCAACGCTCGTTTCGAGATTGGTGCCGACGGTGCCAAGGGCCGACTGAATGGTCGATGCGCGTGTGGACCGATCTTCAAGCGACGGGTTGGCGTTGAGGGCGCGCGCTGCCGAAAGCTCGCGGTCGGATTTCTCGACCTTCATTATGCGGCCCATCTCGGCAGTCGCTGCGTTGACCTGCACAGTTTGGGTGTTCAGTTTGAGCGGTTGATTTGCCATTCAACGCTTGCTCCTGCGCGTTTTGGCATGCCGCACCGAACGCTCGCAATTCGGCGTCGTCGGATCGCATTTGAACTGGCGCGGTTCGAGCGTTGCGATTTCGAGCGCAACTTGATCCGGCCCCCTGTGGCACACGTAGCATCGAAGCTCCGCAGGCGGGGGCCGTGTCGCCACGACGTTGGTCATTCCTTCGCCGTGCGACCAGCGCATACTCATGCTGCAATCACCTTGCCATCGGGGCCGCGTACCGTCGCGGGTTGCACCGTGTCGAGCAGGGGCGTTGACGGGTTCGAGCATTTGCGCGGATCACATTGCAGCGTCATGGCATCATCTCCGACCGAAGGTGCCGCGTACCAACCACCGAAACTGGGTGGACGACATGCGGCGCGGATACGGCAGGAACCCGGTGCTCGGGCCGCTGGTCCACAGTTCACTCACGAGGAAGGTTCTTGGGTGGCGGATCATTTCAAATCGCCTTTCGAGAAGGCGCGAAAGAACCTGGCCGCCGTCGTATCGTTCGATTGCACCTCGGGCCTGTCGTGCGAATGCCCGCGACCGACGTATGTCGCGCTGCGTTTCGACAGCGTGCGCTGCACCTTCGCTTCCTCGTCACGTTCGTCCTGCTGTTGACGGTGCAGGATGTCGCGCATGTGCTGGCCCGCTTTGCTCATTGCTTGCCCCCTTGCGCGGGCATGAGGTTCAGCACGATTGAACGTATGGCGCAGTTGTATGCCTCGTCGCCGATATCAACATTCGGGTGCATGAACTTGACGCGCTCGACCATGAGGCGCGCCAAATCATCGGCCGAGTTCTGTATCCAGTTGTCGTAATCTTCGACCGTCGCACGACGGTTGCCGACCATGAAATTGCTGACGGGTTTGAACGGGTTGTCTGCCATGGTCGCTTCCTGTGCCACAGGGGCGTGTTAGGCCGCCTTCGCCTTCTTCACGATTTGCTCGCCGGCGATCACCTTGTCCGCCTGAATGTTCTTGCCGACCCCCGTCACATCGCCGTGCCGAAGCTTCGCGAGGTTCGCGAGCGTCACGTCTTCATCCGTGACCGTCAGCGTCGGGAGCGGGGCGTTGTCCGCGTACCATGGGCCACACGGCAGGGTGCGAGCATCGGGGGCGATGATTGTGCCCATTGGGATCGCCGGGCCGGGGTAGCGTGTGAAGGTCTGCTTCCCTGTGCTTGTTGTCCCCGTGTGAATGGCGGCCCAGGTGTCGAGACGCGCCATATCGCCCGCCGCGATGTCGCGGGTGCCTTCGAGAAAATTGATGGCGACGTTCTCGGGAATCTTCGCGCCCTTGGCGATTGCCGCAGCAGGCCAACCGGACTCGATAAGCGCCTTCCGAAGATCGTGTGACGTGAACATTATTTGCGTCCCTGTTTCTTGTTCGGTTTCATGTTGGTGGCGGGTGCGTCGGCCGTGATCGCGAACCCTGATGCCGTCTGGTCGGGTGCCGATGGGTGGTGATTGGCGATGGTCGGCGCGCCCGTCGTCGCGGTGACGGGTTCTTGATCTGGTAGACCGTTCGCCATCCAGTCGAGTTGCGACCTGTCAAGCTCGTCCGCGTTGGTGCCCCTGTGCATCACGTCGGAGCGTTCCCATTTCGGCATGACGGACATACTTTCGTCCGCTGGGCGAATGGGGTTGCGCATTGGGGGTGCGACGTTGATCTTCATGCGCCTGCCCTCATTTCGGCGAGCAGCAGGTTCAACGCGACCTTGCGCTGCGCGCTGCGTTCGGCGAAGTCGTTCCAGTCCTTGACGGCCTCGACCTCAGCGGGTTTGATCTTCTCGCAGGACGTCACAAGCGCCCCCTGACAGGCGGGCCGCGACACGAGCGAGACCTCCCGCAATACGGCGCGCTTCACGAGCGCATATGCCGACGCGCCAAGGCCGATGATTTCATGCTCGCGAACGGCGAAGCGCACGCTGAACGCTGGTTGGTTCGCGTACTTGTTTTCAGCCTCGCAGGTGATCAGCAGGCCAGCATCGCTCCACGCCAGATCGAGAATGCGGCCTGCGACTTGTTTCTCATCGTGATCGTACAGCAGGGGAACAAGGCCCTTGGTCCAAACCAACGACTTCAGCGCGACGAGATGACTCTCGGTGTCGACCGTTGGCGTTGACGCGAGGCCCTTGATTAGGAACATGTCAGCGGTTCCAGTCGGCGTTCTTGTAGGCGCGCTCGCGGGCATCATCGAAAGCGTAATCCCCCGTCGAACTCGCTGCCTGAGCGGCCGCCAGATCGGCCTTCATCTTCAGACTCTTCTGAATCTGATCGAGCGAACCTGCGAGGGGATCGGGTTGCGGCGGGCCGCCTGCGCCCTCGCGCTTGATGCGTGCCAACTCGATGCGGGCCTGCTCGTCGGTGATCCTCATTTCAGTCTCCGAATGTCTCTGCCGAGTTGCTCAATGCTTCGAGCGAGTTCCTTGAACCGGTCCAAAAAATCCTCGCGGTCCTCATGGGACGGGGAGCGTGACAGGCGCAGGAACTCGTCCGCGTCGTCGTCATTCTCTTCGAAGTTGGATGCGTCTTTGGCGAATAGCTGCGGGCACGACGCGACGAGATCGAGCACGCCTTCCACATTCGCTTTGGTGACAGGGCCGTCTTCAAGCAACGCCCGTCGAAGGTGAGCACGTGCGCCTGATTTGAAGATGAGTTTGGCCATTGTTCGGCATCCGATTGGGAAAGGATGCCGCGCCGCCTGGGCTTGGACTTCGGCGTCGATATTGGACACCACCAGGGTGTGAGCACGACGTTACTGCGCATCATTCACGCGCAGCGTAAAAATGTCAATATAGATTCGCACAGAACCCCTGTTCAACTGTACAGTTTCGCGTTATTCATGACGAATACACGTTGCCACAGGGGCATTCTCGATGTCACCCACCCGAGCCCAGATCGAACGTTGGCGCAAACTAGCGCGTACTGCTGCCGGCATTCCCGAGGAGAAAACGCTAGGCGAGCTTGCTCGTGAACACCTGAAAAAGGCCGTCACACAGCTTGCTGAACTGTCGAATGAATGCCCGCTGCCAGACATACGATTGAAGGCGAGCACGGCCCTTGTCGAACTGGCGCGCCTTGACGCCGACGACGCGTTTCAGGGCGACCCCGAGGCGGTCGAAGCGTTGCTGGAGCAACCTGTCGAGGGGCGCAGGGCGGCGGCCCTTCAACTGTTCGCCAATGGCAGCATCACCAAAAAGGATCTCGACGTTGTGCTCGGCGTCATCAATGGGGATCAGGCGGCACAGATCAATTTGTTGCTGACGCAGAACCAGCGCCTCGAAAAGGCGCTCACCGATCAAGCGGGCAAGATCATCGATGGGCGGGTGTCAGGCCCGAAGCGTGAGCTAACAGGCCTTAGCGTCGCAACCCGCGATGGCGAGGCCGCATGAGGATCGCCGACGTACAAGCTCGGATAGATGCGCAAGAGCGCCGCCTTGAAAAGCAGTTTGTTCCGATGGGTGACGACGAAGGCGCGCCCGACGACTTCAGCGTTGAGCTTCACGACGGCACGCTGCTCGTACCGACCCTTAGCAAGCACTTCATTCGCATGATCGCCATCCCCTGCGGCAAGTTCCTCAAGGCAGGCGTTGAACCTGACACCATCGAGCTACAGCGCGAAGTGCTTGCCACAGGGGAGCGGTACCTTGTCGAGATCGACGGCGAGTCGCTTGAGGTTGGCGCTGTTCGGGTTCGTGAAGACGTTGCCGTTCTGGTCGATGCGCCAGAGGCACCCATTGTGGTTCAGCGTGTGTTCGAGGCGCAGGCGCAATCTATTACGGTGCATGAGGTGCCGTATGCGGCGGGGGCAGAAAATACGGGAGCTGCCCCCGTCGTACCCCATACGCCAGCAGACGTGCTTGAGGCCGAACTTGCGGTGGTCGAGGCACACATGGCGAAGCTGCGCGGCGGGCCTCGCGAGGCAACTGCGCAGTTCAGGGGGCCGCGTTCATGGGCGAACGAGACAAGCAAATCGTGGAGGGGTTTATGAGCGGCATACGTATTGGCGAGGTTCATTCGAACATCCCGCTAGGAATGACAGCATGGGAAGCGCACACCCGCGCCCTTGCGGCCCGTGCCATTCGATTGCAGGTCGAAAAGGAAGCGCGGCAAGCTGAGGTGAGACTCACCGAGGAAGAGTTGCAGCGTCGCTGTGCGATCAAGGCCGCCGACGTTTCGCCCTTCCTCGGCCTCGTGAAAGCGCGCCCGAAGAAGCAGGGCGTGTTAGCGCGACTGATCGCCTTCTGGTGAGGGCCGCCTAAGCGTCAGGTTCAGCAGGCATAATCCCAGCGGCATCCTCTGCCGCGTCATATGGGTCGAACTTCGGTTCAAGTATGAAACCTTGCCCTTTATCAGGTGAGGCCTTAGCGGCCCTCATGGCAAGACGGTACGGTTCCTGTCTTTTATGTCTCGCAAGCAGGTCACGCGCGGCCTCAAGTTCGCGCCTATACGCGTCTGCCAGGTACTCATTCAATTTCTGGTCGCGCAACTCGTCCTGACTTCGCCTGTCGTCAATCGGTTCTAGCTTCTCGACAACATTGATGATCTCCATCCAACCCTTCATACCGAGAACAGACGCGTGTAAGTCGAGACCCTTCTCCTTCACCGCGACGATCATGGAACCGTAGTGTTCCCATGCTTTCAGATACTCGCCCAACATTTCGGCAAACTTCTCAAGCTCCTTGCGCGTCATGATGTGTTTGGTCGACGGTTCCTTCTTCTTGTCGGGTTCTGGCGGTTTGGGGATACCGTCCTTGAGCGCCTGTTGAACTGTTTTGTGCTGCACCTTCTCACTGCGCGCACGCTGAATGATCCTTTGCACCATAGAATCGTTCTTGCCCCGAGCACCGAGCAGGTAGAGCGACGACGGGGTCAGATTCGCAAAGTTTGTGAATTGGAACGCCTCGCAAATGTCCGCCGCCTTTCGGAGGTTGATGATCTGCGAGTGCGAGTCATCCGGCCGCTTCACGACGCACCACGCCATGAACCCTTTTTCGGCCTTGAGCTTGCTCGCTGCGAGGTTCAGTGTCTTGCCTGTTTCGACGGCATTTCTGCTGTCGTTCCCGCCCAAGGCACGAAGTCGTTCCCCTATCGGTTCAAGCTCCTCCCGCACATGGGCAGGTATGTCCTGCTCGACTTTTCTGAGGGCAGCGGCGATGCGGTTGGCCTGCTTAACGTCGTGGTCTGCTGTCATGTGATGCTGATCCCCTCAAGAGGGCGATCATACGAACGGGCATGATATGCCGCAAGGTTGCCACACGGGGCGCGATTAGACAGGCCACCCGCCTTCCGGTTCCCCTGTCGTCAGCATCGTCTCGCTGGGCGTCGTGAAGATGGTTGGTGCGGTGCCCGCCTTCTTCGCCAGGTAGCGCTCGACCTCGGCCCGATCATAGTAGTTGCGGCCCTTGTCAACGATGGGCGTCAACTCGCCTGATTTGATACGCGAGCGCAGTGAGTTGCGATGCCCTAGGCCGAGCATCAGATAAGTCTGCTCCGTCGATAAACGTTCCATGGCGATGCCCTGTTAGGTTGTGCGACATCGTGGGGTCGACGCGGTATTTCCGTCAAGGTGTCGATTGACCGCCTGCAAGCGTCAGTTCGCGTCTTATGAAAAATCTTATGAAATGCGCTGGGGGAGGGTGCACAAATCCGCACAGACCATGACCTCTGCATGTTTTCCATGAACAAGGCGACCGCCAGAATGAGCGGAATGATGCGGTTCAACGAACGCGTCCGAACTGGTCTAAATGTGCCTGCCGGCCAATCCAAACAATGAAAAGGCGGGCAAGCCGATACAAACGGGCGGTTATCACGCCTCAGGCGCGATGTCGCATTAATTTGCTGTCACTTTTGTGCGACCATGGGCGGACAAGAGGCGTCGCTGCGTTTCGCCACATTGAATGAACTTGCGAAAATTGACCGGGTTCACTATGCTGTAGTGAATATAACTACTATATGGACAATGCCATGGAAGAAGCCGTTTCCGCAGCCGACGCCAACCGCAAATTCTCGCTCCTCCTGCGCGGTGTCCGCGAAGGACAGAGCTATGTCGTGACCAGCCATGGGCGCCCCGTGGCGCGGATCGTGCCTGCAGGGCAGCCCGACCCTGCGGCGTCTCGTTCGCGCACAGCGCTGCTGTCGCGCCTCGAACGCCAGCCTGTTGTAGAAGCCGGGCGCTGGAGCCGCGACGAGCTTTACGAGGACGAGCGGTGAAGGTCGCGCTCGATACCAACATCCTTGTTTATGCCGAGGGGATCAACGGAGCCGAGAAGCGCGACATCGTTTTCGGCCTGCTGCACGACATTGCGCAAGAGGCAGCCGTCATTCCAGTCCAAGTGCTCGGCGAATTGTTCACCGTTCTCACACGCAAGGCCGGACGATCACGTGCACAAGCGCGCGACGCCCTGTTGAGCTGGCGCGACGCGTTTCCGGTTGTCGGCACGACGCCGGAGGTGATGACGGTCGCGGCTGATCTTGCGACCGATCACCATTTCGGCATCTGGGATGCGACCATCCTGTCTGTTGCCTCGCAAACCGGTTGCCGGCTGCTGCTGTCGGAAGATCTGCAGGACGGCTTCACCTGGGGCGGCGTAACGGTCGTCAATCCTTTCGGGTCACCGCGCCATGTCTTGCTCGATGCCCTGTTGGGCAAGTCCGCCGAATAGGCCACGACCGGCTTTTCAACCACGCCGCGACGTGTTACCAGCCAGCGCCAATCCTGAAAGGGAAGAAACGAGTCGGCGCTGTCCATTTCGGTCCAGCGCTTTTTTGTATTCTCCCGGCGCTTTTCGTATCCGAGGACTGGCCATGGCAAAAATCATCGAAACGTCCACCGGCGCGCTGGCGCTGACCTTTGACGACGTGCTGTTGCAGCCCGGTCATTCCGAGGTCATGCCCGGTGAGACCGACATCCGCACCCGCATCGCCACCGACATCGACCTCAACGTGCCGATCCTGTCGGCCGCCATGGACACCGTCACCGAGGCGAGGCTTGCCATCGCCATGGCGCAGGCCGGCGGCATCGGCGTCATCCACCGCAATTTCTCGCCGGCCGAACAGGCCGAGCAGGTGCGTCAGGTCAAGAAGTTCGAATCGGGCATGGTCATCAATCCGGTCACCATCGGCCCCGACGCCACCCTGGCCGACGCGCTGGCGCTGATGCGCACCTATTCCATCTCGGGCATTCCGGTGGTCGAGAATGGCGGCACCGGCGGCCAGAAGATCGGCCGCCTCGTCGGCATCCTGACCAACCGCGACGTGCGCTTCGCCTCCGATCCGGGGCAGAAAGTCTACGAATTGATGACCCGTGAGAACCTGATCACGGTCAAGGAGAATGTCGACCAGGACGAGGCCAAGCGGCTGCTGCATCAGCACCGCATCGAAAAGCTCGTCGTCGTGGACAAGTCCGGCAATTGCGTCGGCCTGATCACCGTCAAGGACATCGAGAAGTCGCAGCTCAACCCGCACGCCACCAAGGATGCGCAGGGGCGCCTGCGGGCGGCGGCAGCCACCAGCGTCGGCGATGACGGCTTCGAGCGCGCCGAGCGGTTGATCGATGCCGGTGTCGACCTCCTGGTCATCGACACCGCGCATGGCCATTCGCAGCGCGTGCTCGATGCGGTGACGCGGGCCAAGAAGCTTTCCAATTCCGTCCGCATCCTGGCCGGCAACGTCGCCACCGCCGAAGGCACGCAGGCGCTGATCGACGCCGGCGCCGATGCCGTCAAGGTCGGCATCGGCCCGGGCTCGATCTGCACCACGCGCATCGTCGCCGGCGTCGGCGTGCCGCAGCTTTCGGCGATCATGTCGGCGGTCGAGACGGCGCATAGATCAGGCGTGTCGGTCGTCGCCGACGGCGGCATCAAATATTCGGGTGACCTGGCCAAGGCGCTTGCCGCCGGCGCCGGTGCGGCCATGATCGGTTCGCTGCTGGCCGGCACCGACGAAAGCCCGGGCGAGGTCTATCTGCATCAGGGCCGCTCCTTCAAGGCCTATCGCGGCATGGGCTCTGTCGGCGCCATGGCGCGCGGCTCGGCCGATCGCTACTTCCAGGCCGAGGTTCGCGACACGCTGAAACTGGTCCCGGAAGGCATTGAAGGGCAGGTGCCCTACAAGGGACCTGCGTCTGGCGTGCTGCACCAGCTTGCGGGCGGGCTAAAAGCCGCTATGGGTTATGTCGGTGGCCGCGACCTTGCCGATTTTCGCGAACGCGCCACCTTTGTGCGCATATCCAACGCCGGACTTCGTGAAAGCCACGCCCATGACGTCACGATTACCCGCGAAAGCCCGAACTATCCTGGCGGAGCCTGACCGGCAGCCAGAGCGGTACATGCTCTGGCGCCACCAGGCGACGATCGTGCTGCGGCTGGCGCGCCATGCCGGCGCGCTGTGCTTTGCCGCCGCGGCGGTTTTCATCATCATGACGCTGCTGGAATTCTTCTATTTCCGCCGGCTGAGCGGTGGCCTGCCGTCGCTCGACGTGCGCCTTGGCGGGTTCACGCCCGACGAGGGCATGGCCTGGCTGACGGCACTCGGCCGGCGCGGCAGCGAGATCATCCTGGTCTGGCACTATTTGACTTTCGACCTTCTCTTCCCGGCGCTGCTGTCGCTGACCATGGTCAGCCTGATCCTGGCAACCGGGCGGCGGCTGAAGAGTTTTCGTGCCATGCCGGTGCAGCTTCAGGCACTGTTCGCGCTGGTCATCGTGCTGCCCTACACGTGCGCCGACTACGCCCAGAACATTGCGGTGGCGCGGCTTCTGTCCGATGCGCTGTCGGCCAACCCGGATTCTCTGTCTTTCGCCTCGTCGCTGATCGTCACCAAATTCGCGCTGCTGGCGATCCCCGTCATCGTCATCGCGTTTTTGATCCTTGCCGCCCAGCGGCGTCCACAGGCATGAACGACAGAGCAGGGGCAACGCCATGAGCCAGACCGCGATTTTCTGGCCGATGCTGGCGCAGGTGTTCCTCGTCTATATCGTCTATGTCGTGATGGGCCGGCGCCGCTACGGCGCGGTCAAATCGGGCGAGGCCAAGGTCGGTCAATACAAGGTGCGCACGACCGAGCCCGGGTCGAGCGTCACGGTTGCCAACAATCTCATCAACCAGTTCGAACTGCCGGTGCTGTTCTATGTGCTGTGCCTGGCGCTGCGCGCGACCAATGGCGTCAATTATCTGACCCTGGCCTTGATGTGGATTTTCGTGATTTCCCGCTATGGCCACGCCTGGGTCCACCTCACCAGCAACAATCTGCGGTTTCGCAGCCGCGCCTTCTACGTCGGCGCGATCATTCTCTTGCTGGCATGGATATGGTTCGCGCTGCACCTGCTCGGAGCGGTGTAGGGCAGTTGTTTACCCTCCCCCTTGTGGGGAGGGTCGCTCCGCGCAGCGGAGCGGGGTGGGGGTCTACAAATCGAACACCGCGATCTTGCGCTTGTCGAACTTGATGCCGATTTCGCCGCGCACCAGCTTCAGTGCGGCTTCGCCGAACACGGCGCGTCGCCAGCCCTGCAGGGCCGGCACGTCGGCATCCTCGCCCTCGGCGGCGATGCGGTCGATGTCGTCGCTGGACGCCAGCACTTTCGAGGCGACGCCTTCCTTCTCGGCGACGATCCGCAACAGCACTTTCAACAGCTCGGAGGCGGCATTGGAGCCCTCGGGCGGCTGAAAGCTCTTGGGCAGCTTCGGCATTTCTTCGCGGGGCAAAGCGAGCGCCGTGTTGACCGCGCCGAGCAGCGCCGTTGCCGTCGATGACCGTTCCCAGCCTTTCGGCGTGGTGCGCAGCTTGCCAAGGGCTGCCGCATCGCGCGGCGCCTGCTGGGCGACCTCGTATATGGCGTCGTCCTTGAGCACCCGGCCGCGCGGCACGTCACGCTCGCGCGCCTCGCGTTCGCGCCATGCCGCCACCGTCTGCACGATCGCCAGCTCCTGCGGCTTGCGCAGCCGCATCTTCAGCCGCTTCCAGGCGTCTTCGGGGTGCGGATCGTAGGTCTCGCGCGAAGTCAGCACCTCCATTTCCTCGTTCAGCCAATGGGCGCGGTTTTCCCGCTGCAGTTCGGCGCTGAGGTGCTTGTAGACGTCGATCAGATGGGTGACGTCGGCCAGCGCATAGTCGAGCTGCTTGTCCGACAGCGGCCGGTGGCGCCAGTCGGTGAAACGCGAGGATTTGTCGAGCCGTGCGCCGGTGATGCGCTGCACCAGCTGATCGTAGGAGACGCTGTCGCCGAAGCCGCAGACCATGGCCGCGACCTGGGTGTCGAACACCGGATGCGGCACCAGGTCGCCGAGATGGACGATGATTTCAATGTCCTGGCGCGCGGCATGGAAAACCTTGACCACCGCCTCATTGGCCATCAGCCGGAAGAACGGGGCGAGGTTGATGTCGGGCGCCAGCGGGTCGATCAGCGCGGTCACGCCGGGCGCCGCCATCTGGATCAGGCACAGAATCGGCCAGAATGTCGTTTCGCGGATGAATTCGGTGTCAACGGTGACGAAATCCGACTTTTCAAAAGCGGCGAGAACGGACTCGAGCTCATTTTGGGTGGTGATGACGTGCATCAAATCGCTTTTTAGTAACGGGTAAGGTTCTCTTTCAATTTCAGCCATGGGCGCTTTCGTCAAGCCGCCCTTCGGTCAAGTATCGGCCGATCCGTCGGAATCGCCATTTCTGCGCGCCAGCCGCGCGAAGACGGTCGATGTGCGCAGCAGGGCCGTGAAGCGGCTGCGCTTGCCCGCCGGCACGCTGCCGCGCACCTGCATGCGGTAGAGAATGATGGCGATGAGGGTGGCGTAGACGACTGCGCTGAAGACAAACAGGGCGCCCGGTCCGAAATATTGCATGGCCGTCGAGGCCGCGAAGGGGCCACCGATGGCGCCGAAGGAATAGAACAGCATCAAGGCGGCATTGATCAGCACGAACTCGCCCTTGTCGGCGCGGTCGTTGGAATGCGCCGCCGACAGCGAATAGAGCGGCATGGCGAAGCTGCCGAAGATGAAGACGATGATCAAATTGAGGGTCGGATCGGCGCCGGCGACGAAGACCAGCGCCAGCGCCGCGAACATGGCGCCGCATGTCGTGGCCAGAAGCACCGCGCGCCGATCCCAGCGGTCGGAGAGGTAGCCCAGCGGATACTGGATAAGGGCGCCGCCGAAAATGCCGACGCTGACGAAGGTGACGACATCGGCCACCGACATGCCGATCTGCTCGGCATAGACCGGCGACAGCGTGCGGAACGCGCTGTTGGTGACGCCGACGCAGATGCAGCCGAAGCAGCCGAGCGGCGAAATCCGCCAGACGCGGGCGAGATCGAGCTTGACGTCTTCCGGCGGCGTCGGGTTGGAGCGGTCGCCGAGCGACACCGGAACCAGCGACAGCGTGATCATCATCGACATGATGGCGAAGATGGCAAAGCCGCCGGGGCCGAAGATCGGGATCAGGAACTGCGCGCCGGTTACCGAGCCGATATCGACCATGCGGTAGACGGCGAGCACCCGCGCACGATCCTTGTTTTCGACGCCGGAGTTCAGCCACGCTTCCATGACGGTGAACAGGCCGGCAAAGCAGAAACCGCCGGCAAAGCGCACCGCGCACCACATCACCGGGTCGATCACCAGCACCAGGAGCAGCGTACTGGCAGCGGCGATGGCGGCGAGCGCTGAAAACGTCCGGACATGGCCGACTGCCTTGAGGATGCGGGTGACTGCGAGGCAACCAAGCAGGAAGCCGGCGAAATAGAACGTGCCCATCAGGCCGATGTCGGAGGCCGAAAACCCTTCCTGCGCGCCGCGCAACGCGATCAGCGTGCCCTGCAGCCCGTTGCCGCCAAGCAGGATGCCGGCGGCGATGAGGAGCGGGATCAGCGGGCGGATGGAGGACATACGGAACCGTTGCTTGGGTGGCTCCACAGTTCTGAACCATCGGTGTGGCCAATGCCAGTGGCTTGTCCCGCCGCCAACAGGTGTGTGGCTTCAGGTGCGGCCGTTCAAGCTCCGTCGGCCCTCGCCAAAGCTTCGCTCGCCGGCGCAGGCTTGCCCCGGGCAGCCCTTCGGCCAAGCGAGCCGGCGGTCAGCAGGCTGAGCATGATGAACGGGATGCCGATACCGAAGGCCGAGCGGATGCCCCAATGGTCGGAGACGAAACCGAGCAGCGGCGGGCCGAGCAGGAAGGCGACGAAGGAAATCTGCGACAGCGCCGCGACATTGATCGTCGCGGAGCGGTCCGTCCGCTGGGCTGCCGCCGAGATCGCCAGCGGAAAGAGCACGCTGCTGCCGATGCCAAGTAGCGCAAAGCCCAGCATCGATACGAGCGGGGCAGGCGAGAAGAAGACGAGCAGCACGCCCACCGCCATCGTCGCCAGCAGCACCCGCGCCACGACGCTCGGCGAGTGGCGGTCGACAAAGGAGTCGGCAAAGAAGCGCGTGCTCGCTTGCGAGAATGCAAACAGCGCCACTGTGAAGCCGGCGACGAAAGGGCCCGCATCGAACACGGTGCGCATGTAGATTGCCGACCAGTCGATGCTGGCGCCTTCCATCAGCATCGCCGACAGTGTCACCGCGACGAGGACGAGGATCGGCAGCGTCGGCCGCGCCAGCGTTGGCGCCGTCTCGTCATTGCCGGCGAAGCGGCTCGGCGCCGGTTCGTAACCGCCGAGAAACAGCGCGATTCCTGTCGCCACCATCGGTACGACAATGGCCAGGTGCAGTTGCGGCGATATGCCGAGATGCGCAAGCGCGGCGCCGAACAGGCCAGCGCCGAAAAAGCCAATGCTCCAGAACGAATGCGCCCGGTTCATGATCCGGCGCTTGAGCAGGAATTCGGTTCTGTCGGCCTCGACGTTGAGAATGATCTCGACGCTGCCGATCATCAGGCCGACCGGAAACAGCATCAGGAACAGCGCAAGCGGCCCAGGCGCATGCACGGCAATGGCAAAGACAACCGACAAAAGCGGCACCAGCCCGAGCAGCGCGCGGCGGAAGCCGATGCGCTCCAGGATCGGCGCCGCCAGCGTTAGCGCGGTCAAGGTGCCGATTGGCGTCCCGATCAGGCTTAGCCCGAGCGTGCCGTCCCCGATGCCCATGGCGTGCTTGATGTCGGGCAGCCGCGGGAAGATTTGACCCATGGCGAACGAATAGATCGCAAAGCCGGCGTAGACCCGGTGTTGCGGAGCGAGGCGGAGGCCAAAGGTCATGAAGATGCTTTCAAGGCAAGAGAGTCGACGGTTGTCACTGTTTGACATGCCGACATCTTGCACAAACATGCAAATCGTGCAAGAACGTGCATGGAAAAAAACAGGATCATGCAATGCTGACCGATGAGCGGCATCAAATTATTCGCGATCGCCTGGCCGTCGAGGGAAGGGTGCTGGCCGGCGAGCTGGCAGGCCGCTTCGGCGTTTCGGAAGACACGGTTCGCCGCGACCTCAGGGAGTTGGCCAAGGCCGGGCAGTGCCGCCGCGTCTATGGCGGCGCGGTCGCGGCCGCACCCTTCGCGGCCACGCCGGTCGGCCTGCGCGCCGGCCATGCGGTCGAAGAAAAGACGCGGCTGGCCCGCGCGACCGTGGCACTGCTTTCGCGCGGACAGACCCTGTTCATCGACAGCGGCTCGACCAATGCCGCGATCGCCAGGGCCATCCCGCGCGACATCGATCTGACCGTCGCCACCAATTCGCTCGAAATCGCCTCGGTGCTGTCAGACCACGCCCTGATCGAGCTGATTGTGCTGGGAGGCCGGTTCGACCGCCATCTCGGCGCCTGCGTCGGCGCCGACACGCTTGCCGCCGTCGCGCAGCTTGGCGCGGACTTGTTTGTTCTCGGATCCTGCGGCCTCGATGCGTCGCGCGGCGTCACGGCCTTCGATTCGGCTGAGGCCGAGGTAAAGCGGGCGATGGCCAAGAACAGCGCAGGCATCGTCATCGCTGTAACCAACGACAAACTAGCCACAGCCGCACCCTACCGGGTCGCCAGGCCAGAGGCGATCCGCCACCTCGTGGTCGAAAAGACCGCGCCGGCCGCGATCCTCGCCGACTTCGAACGCCAGGTCGCTGAAATCCACTTCGCTTGAAGTAGCGCCGTGCGCGGGCTGTTCACGCAAGAGGCTGACCGTCACAGGCCGAATCTTCTGGTGGCTCCCGATGCGATTGCTATTCCAGTCAGCACCGCCACGAGCCCGACAAGCAGGTTCGCGCCGACCTGTTCGCCCAGGACGACGACGGCGAAGATCGACGCCGTCACCGGATTGACCGCGACCGAGACGGCAACCAGTGTCGGCGCGGCGCGCCCGAGCGCGAACCCCCACAGGAAGAAAATGAAGGCACCGCAGACGATGGCGAGATATCCGCTCGCGATCCATTGCGGTGCATTGAGCGTCGCAAGCCGCGCCAGGCCGCCGTTCGAGGCGGCAATCACCGACAGGCAGGTGGCCCCCACGCCCATGCCGAACGCCACGAACGGGATCGGCGTGGTGCGCGACAGGAATGGTCGTGACCAGACGCTGTAGAGCGCCATGCAGAACGCCGCCGCGACCATGATGAGGTCGCCGCGCCATGCGCCTGCGGGAGCAGTCGCCAGGCTGGTGCCGAGCGCGACGGCCACCCCCGCCATGGCGATCAGGACGCCGACGATCTTGCGCATGGTAGGCGGCTCGATCCGCAGAACCGCGCCGGCAAGCATGGTGAGCAGCGGCAGTGTCGAAAGCGCCAGCGCACCGCGCGCCGCCGTGGTGTAGACAAGGGCGCCATTGAAGAGCACCGGAAACAGGCCGAAGAACAGCAGGCCCAGGGCGCCGGCGCCAAGCCAGTCGCTCTTCGCAGGCCATTTGTCCCGCCGCCAGAGCGCCACTGCGGCCAGAACCAGAAAGCCGCCGCTGAACCGCACCGCGCCGATGGTAATCGGATCGAGCGTACCGGCGAGATATCGGGTTGCGCCGACAGCGGTGCCGCCAAGAGCGCTAGAAAGAATCGCCGCCAGCACGCCCAGAATTTCCATTCTTGTCCCAACCTGGCCAGTTCGGCGCCAGCGATATCGGGCAGGCGGGTCGAAAGGAATCGAATAAGTGCAATGAGTTTGATAATGCTTGGCTATGAACACCCTGGATCCCGAACTGCTGCGCGCTTTCATCGTCGTTGCCGACCGGCTCTCGTTCACGCGCGCCGCCGAACAGCTCAATCGAACGCAGGCAGCCGTCAGCCTGCAGGTGAAGCGCCTTGAGGAACGCCTCGACGCCGCGCTGTTTCGCCGCTCGACCGCTCGGGTTGAACTAACCGCGGCCGGGGAGGGGTTTTTGACCGATGCCCGCCGTATCCTTGCCCTCAACGAGCAGGCGATAGCACGCGTTTCCAATCAGCGTGTGGCCGGGCACGTTCGCATCGGGGTGATGGAAGACTATGGCACCAAAATCCTGCCAAGCCTGCTTGCCGATATTGCCCAGCGATTTCCGCTCGTGCAGGTCGACATGGAGATCGGTCTCACCGCCTTGCTGCTCAAACGCCTCGGCTCATCTTTCGACGCCGTCATCGCCATGCACCCGGAAGGTACCTCCGAGGGCGATCTGATATGCCGCGAGCGTGCGATCTGGGCGGCCGCCTCCACCCGTGCCGTCGAAGAGCTCGATCCGCTGCCCGTCGCGCTGTCCTATCCCGATTGCCTGTTTCGCGCCTGGGCCATCGAGGCGCTCGACAAAGCCGGCCGTCCCTGGCGGTTGGCCTATGTCAGCCCGAGCCTGGCTGCTACGGAAGCAATCGTCGGGCAGGGCCTCGCGATCACCGTGGTCAAAGGCAGCATGCTGGCGCCGGGCCTGCGCGGTATCAATCCCGGCCGTTATGTGCCGCCATTGCCGGGGGCGGAGATACGCCTTCATCGCGCCGCAACGTCCTCCGCCGGCGCTTCATTGGTCATCAATCATCTTGCGCAGCGCCTCCGCCAATCTGCCCTGGGCTCCTAGCCCGGAACGGTTGAAAGCCGAAAGAGGGCCAAGATCTCAACCAAACCCGGCTTGCCTTGACAAATCCGGCCTCCCATGCGCTTTTCGCGCAAATTTTGGACCGGGCTTTGATGCTCGGGCCACAACTCAGCACCCCGGAATTTTGACATGACAATGCATCGTTACCGCAGCCACACCTGTGCCCAGTTGAGAAAGAGCGATGTCGGCTCTTCGGTTCGCCTGTCGGGCTGGGTGCATCGCGTGCGCGACCACGGCGGCCTGCTGTTCATCGATCTGCGTGACCATTACGGCTTGACCCAGATCGTCGCCGATCCGGATTCGCCCGCCTTCAAGGTCGCCGAGACGCTGCGTGGCGAATGGGTCATCCGCGTCGACGGCGAGGTCAAGGCGCGTCTGCCGGACACCACCAACGCCAACCTGCCGACCGGCGAGATCGAGATCTTTGCCCGCGAGATCGAAGTGCTGTCGGCGGCCAAGGAACTGCCGCTGCCCGTGTTCGGCGAGCCGGACTATCCCGAGGACATCCGCCTGAAGTATCGCTTCCTCGACCTGCGCCGCGAGACGCTGCACAGGAACATCGTGGCGCGCACCAAGATCATCGCCGAGATGCGCAAGCGCATGACCGATGTCGGCTTCACCGAATTCTCGACGCCGATCCTGACGGCCTCGTCGCCGGAAGGCGCGCGCGACTTCCTGGTGCCCTCGCGCATCCATCCCGGCACCTTCTACGCGCTGCCGCAGGCGCCGCAGCAGTACAAGCAGCTGATCATGGTCTCCGGCTTCGACCGCTAT
This sequence comes from Mesorhizobium sp. M0037, assembly GCF_040323635.1. Classification (NCBI taxonomy): domain Bacteria; kingdom Pseudomonadati; phylum Pseudomonadota; class Alphaproteobacteria; order Hyphomicrobiales; family Phyllobacteriaceae; genus Mesorhizobium; species Mesorhizobium sp. M0037. Next base: position 299,573 of record NZ_JAMYVB010000001.1, read on the forward strand.
TTCCAGATCGCGCCCTGCTTCCGCGACGAAGACCCGCGCGCCGACCGTCTGCCCGGCGAATTCTACCAGCTCGACCTCGAAATGAGCTTCGTCGAGCAGGACGACGTGCTGTCGACCATGGAACCGGTGATGCGGGGCGTCTTCGAGACCTTCGCCAACGGCAAGCCGGTGACGCAGACATTCCAGCGCATCCCTTACGATGTCGCGATGCGCAAATACGGCTCCGACAAGCCGGACCTGCGCAACCCGATCGAGATGCAAGCCGTGTCCGATCATTTCCGCGATTCCGGCTTCAAGGTGTTCGCCAACATCCTGGCCAACGATCCCAAGGCCGAAGTGTGGGGCATTCCCGCCAAGACCGGCGGCAGCCGCGCCTTCTGCGACCGAATGAACTCGTGGGCGCAAGGCGAGGGCCAGCCGGGCCTGGGTTACATCTTCTGGCGTGGCCAACCGTCTCTCGAAGACCTCGGATACGAGCAGTTTGATGACAAGGGGGATGCCGTTGAGAATGCCAAATTTGCTCAGGCGGCCGCGAAAATTGAGCAATGGCGTAAGGATAATCCGTCTGGCTTTGAAGGTGCCGGGCCGCTAGCAAAAAATATTGGGCAAGAGCGAACGGAGGCAATTCGTAAGCAGTTGGGACTCGGAGCGGGTGACGCCGCCTTCTTCGTCGCCGGCGATCCGAAGAAGTTCGTCACCTTCGCCGGTGCCGCGCGTACGCGTGCCGGCGAAGAACTGAACCTTGTCGACCGCGAGCGCTTCGAATTGTGCTGGATCGTCGACTTCCCGTTCTTCGAATGGAGCGAGGAGGAAAAGAAGATCGACTTCGCCCACAACCCGTTCTCGATGCCGCAAGGCGGCATCGACGCGCTCAACGGCGACGACCTGCTCGGCATCAAGGCCTTCCAGTACGACATGGTCTGCAACGGCTTCGAGATCGCCTCTGGCGGTATCCGCAACCATTTGCCCGAGACCATGGTCAAGGCGTTTGAGACGGTCGGGCTGGACCGCGCCACGGTCGAGGAGCGCTTCGGCGGCCTCTATCGCGCCTTCCAGTATGGCGCGCCGCCGCATGGCGGCATGGCGGCCGGTGTCGACCGCGTGGTCATGCTGCTGGTCGGGGCCAAGAACCTGCGCGAGATCACCATGTTCCCGATGAACCAGCAGGCCTACGATTTGTTGATGAACGCGCCTTCGGAAGCCTCGCCGCAGCAGTTGCGTGATCTGTCGCTGCGTGTCGCGGCAGTGAAGAAGGACTGACGGCAGCGTTGCAGCTGCCCTTTCTCCCCGTCTCTATACGGGGAGAAATGTCCGGCAGGACAATGAGGGGCAGCACGCATGCAGGCGATTGGCGAACGGCCTTAGCAGTTGGCGCCTTCTGACAATCGGTTCAGCATCGAACTACAATTTGCAGGCGTTGGCGCCGCCCCTCATCTGCCTGCCAGCACCTTCTCCCCGTATAGTGACGGGGAGAAGGGAGCGAACTTCGATCAGTCTTCGTTGGCCTTGACGTGGACGCCCAGCGTCTTGGTCAGGTCGGCCGGGTTGGACATGGCGCCGGCCATGATCAGCGCGAACGGCACCGCTGCCGGCGGCTCGGCCGAAATCTCGAGGCTCTTCGGATCGTCGAGGTACTTGCTCACCGCGGCCGTCACTTCGGCGGTCAGTTCGGGATTGTTGAGCTGCGCCATGCCGAACGGCACGATCGCCTTGGCCTGGTTGGCGATGTCCTTGCCCGACATGCCCTGCTGCTTGCCGACATACTCAAGCACTTTGCCGGTGAGCGAATCGTCATCGAAGCGGATCGATGCGCTGTTGAAGGAGAGCTGCTGCAACAGGCCGAGCAGGGCCATGCCTTGCGCCGAATTGTCAGCCCCTTCGGGCTGCGCCGCCATCTTCTTCTGCATCTCCTGCAGCGACTTGACGAAGTCGACCGTGTAGCCGCCGAGGCCGAAGGTCATGCCGAGCGTGCCGGCATTCTCGACCGAGATGTCGTATTTCGACAGGTCCATCTTGCCGTCGCTCGGCTGCCAGGTGCCGCCGATTTCGATATTGCCCGAGATGTTCTGGTAGCCGAGGGCCTCGATGGCTTCCTTGGATTTCGCATCGTCGACCAGGGTCAGGTCGGCGTTGAACTTTTCCGTGGTGGCGGAAAACTCCATCGCCTTGCCGTCGGCCGGCGGCGTGATCTGGACAGCAAGCCCATCCACCGAGAAGGCGGTCTTGTCGGCAACCTTGACCGTCAGGTTTTCGAGTTCGGCCGACTTGTAGATCATCATCGAGCCGAGCGGGCCTGTAGCGCCCTCAGCCGGGATGTTGGCGTCGTGGATGACGAAGGGGGTGAGGTTGAGCGTGACGCCGTCCTTGCTGTGCTCGAAGGCCGAAGTCGTGATGGTCGCGACATCGAAGCCGCCATTGGCTTCGGTCACGCCCTCGAGCTTGACGTCGCCGATCGGCAGCGCCTCCTTTTCGGCCGCCGGTTTGACCGACACGCCCTGTAGCACCATGCTGGAATTGTCGCCGGTAACGCCGGTCCAGGTGATATCGACGCCCTGGACGGCAAGTGCGGCCTTCAGTCGGTCGGCAACCGCCGTGTCTTGCGCAAAGGCGGCATTCAGCGGCAGCGTCAGCAAAAAGGTCGAAAAAGCAAGTTTCTTGAGTGTCGAACGTTGGATTGTCATCGCGAGTTCCCTGAGAGAGTCCTGAAAAAGTGTTTTCTCAATTCTACGCCATCACCATTCCGTGACGAACTGGACGGGAAAAAGGCGCTTTCCCGCAGAGTTGTCGAAAATCACGGCGAAAGGCAAATCGGAGCGGGAGCCTTCGCCCGACGCGGTGAATATGTCATGAAGGTCGGGCTCCCCTGCGTACCGTCTCCTGCCTTAGAGAGGGCGTGTAACAGATTGATGTTGGTTGGCAACAGCACTGCTACCGTTGCTGTTGCACAGGGACGGCAAGGGGGAACATGAAGTCCGTCACATCCATTGTCGGACCTTGAGCCGCCCTCGTAAGCCCAAAGGCTGCAAAGTGCGGATTTCCGCAGCCCCGCCTTGCCGCGAATCACCCGCTCGGCTAGTTCAGCCGCATGGGAAAAAGGATTTTGCCGCCTGAAAATGGCGGCGGTGACCACATCGAACCGGTCGATCTGAAGAAGGCGCTGGAAGAGCGCTATCTTGCCTATGCGCTCTCGACCATCATGCACCGGGCGCTGCCTGACGTGCGCGACGGGCTGAAGCCTGTGCATCGCCGCATCATGCATGCGATGCGGCTGCTCAGGCTCAACCCCGACCAGGGCTTTGCCAAATGCGCCCGCATCGTCGGCGACGTGATGGGCAAGTTCCATCCGCATGGCGACCAGTCGATCTACGACGCGCTGGTGCGCCTGGCGCAGGATTTCTCCATGCGCTATCCCCTCGTCGACGGGCAGGGCAATTTCGGCAATATCGACGGCGATAACGCCGCCGCCATGCGCTATACCGAGGCGCGCATGACCGAGGTGGCGAGCGATTTGCTTGCCGGCATCACCGAGGACGCCGTCGATTTCCGGCCAACCTACAATGAGGAGGACGAGGAGCCCGTAGTGCTTCCCGGCGCCTTCCCGAATCTGCTCGCCAACGGTTCCTCCGGCATTGCGGTCGGCATGGCCACGTCCATCCCGCCGCACAATGCCGCCGAGCTTTGCAACGCAGCGCTGCAGTTGATCGAGCAGCCGGACGCGCCGGTGACAAAGCTGATGGAGTTCGTCCAGGGGCCGGATTTTCCGACCGGCGGCATCATCGTCGACAGCCGCGCTTCCATCCTGGAGGCCTATGAGACCGGCCGCGGCGGTTTTCGCGTGCGCGCCAAATGGGGCCAGGAGGATCAGGGCAGGGGCACCTGGAGCATCGTCGTCACCGAAATCCCCTACGGCATCCAGAAGGCCAGGCTGATCGAAAAGATCGCCGAGCTTTTGATCGCGCGCAAATTACCGCTGCTCGAGGATGTCAGAGATGAAAGCGCCGAGGACGTCCGCATCGTGCTCGTACCGAAGAGCCGTTCGGTTGATCCCGGCATTCTGATGGAATCGCTGTTCAAGCTGACCGAGCTCGAAAGCCGATTTCCCCTCAACATGAACGTTTTGTCGCGGGGCAAGGTGCCTAACGTCCTGTCGCTGAAGGGAGTGCTGAAGGAGTGGCTCGACCATCGGCGCGATGTGCTGATCCGCCGCTCGAAGCATCGGCTTGGCGAGATCGAGAAGCGGCTGGAAATCCTTGCCGGCTACCTGATCGCCTATCTCAACATCGACGAGGTCATCAGGATCATCCGCGAGGAGGATGAGCCCAAGCAGGTGATGATGGCCCGTTGGTCGCTCACCGACACCCAGGCCGAAGCCATCCTCAACATGCGGCTGCGGGCCTTGCGCAAGCTGGAAGAGTTCGAGATCCGCAAGGAGTTCGACGGTCTCACCACCGAGAAGAAGCAGATCGAGGCATTGCTCGCATCCGACGCCAAGCAATGGTCGACGATCAAATGGGAAGTCACGCAGGTTCGCGACAAGTTCGGCCCCGAGACCGAACTCGGCAAGCGCCGCACCCAGTTCGCCGACGCGCCGGAGCATGATCTGACCGACATTGCGCACGCCATGATCGAGCGCGAGCCGGTCACCGTGGTGGTCTCGGAAAAGGGCTGGCTGCGGGCGATGAAAGGCCATCTGGCCGACCATTCCACGCTCACCTTCAAGGAAGGCGACAGCCTCAAGCTCGCCTTCCATGCCCAGACCACCGACAAGATCCTGGTCTTCACCACCGGCGGAAAATTCTACACCATCGGCGCCGACCGGCTGCCGGGCGGCCGCGGCCATGGCGAACCGATCCGCATCATCGTCGACATGGACAACGACCAGGACATCGTCACCGCCTTCGTCCACGACCCGAAGCGCAAGCTGCTGCTCGTCTCCTACGATGCCAATGGTTTCGTCGTGCCGGAGGAGGAGGTCGTCGCCAACACCCGAAAGGGCAAGCAGGTGATGAACGTCAAGGCGCCCGACGAGGCCAAGGCCTGCGTCCCCGTGTCAGGCGATCATCTCGCCATTGTCGGCGAGAACCGCAAGATGCTGGTGTTTGCGCTCTCCGAAATTCCGGAGATGGGCCGCGGCAAGGGCGTTCGCCTGCAGAAATACAAGGATGGCGGTCTGCTCGACCTGAAACCCTTCACGCTGGCGAGCGGCCTGTCGTGGCAGGATTCCGCAGACCGCACCTTCGTCAGGTCGCGCGAGGAGCTGGCGGAATGGATCGGCGCGAGAGCGTCGGCCGGTCGCATGGTGCCGAAGGGATTCCCGCGGACGGGGAAATTTGGGTAGGAATCTCCCCCCTCGAGGGGGAGATGTCGCCGAAGGCGACAGAGGGGGTCGGTACGTCCTGACACGACACCCTTTCGCTGGCAGAGAAGGCTGGCGCTTCATGCGCGGCGACCCCCTCTGGCCTGCCGGCCATCTCCCCCTCAAGGGGGGAGATCCCAAGGCATTTGGACTATCGTCACGATTGCGGCACTATAACAGTGCATAAACGCTGTGTAGGCTGGGGAGAATTGACCGTTTGAAGGAAGCGAAGATCCAGAAGCCGGAACGTCAGCAGCGCCTGTTCGGCCTGTCGACACCGCTGCGGGCCGCCGTCATCCCGCCGCTGTCGGCGGCGCGCTGGCTGTTGGTGCTGATCGTCGCCGCCGGCGTTTATTTCTTCCACGGGTTCCTGTTTCCCGTGCTGGCAGCCCTCGTCATTGCTTTTGCCAGCTGGCCGCTCTACCGCCGGCTGCTTGCCGGTGTCGGCGGTAACCGCACCGTCGCCGCGACGCTCGCCATCCTGTTCATCCTCGCCTTCCTGGTGGTGCCGATAGCGCTCGCCGGCACCTACGCCATCAACGAGGTCCGCGAATGGGTGGGCTGGGCGATCGAGACCAACAGGCACGGCGCGGTCACACCGCACTGGATCACCTCGCTGCCTGTCGTCGGCGAGTGGCTGAACGAACAGTGGATCGACAATTTCGGCCATCCCGGCGGCATCGGCGAGCTGATCCAGCTGGTCAGCGGCGCCAATATCGGCAGCATCTATCGCGGCGTGCTGGCTGCCGGCGGCAGCGCCTTCGGCCTGTTGCTGACGCTGCTGTTCATGATGATCGCGCTGTTCTTCGCCTACCGCGACGGCGAACACTTTGCCAGCCAGATCGACCGGCTCGGCGAACGCATCCTGCCGACGCGCTGGGAGCGGATTTCGCGCGTCGTGCCGGCGACCATTTCCTCGACCGTTACCGGAATGACCGTGATCGCCATCGGCGAGGGGCTGGTGCTGGGCATCGCCTACTGGCTGGCCGGGGTGCCCTCGCCGGTGACGCTCGGCGCGCTCACCGGCGTCATGGCGCTGATCCCCGGCGGCGCGCCGCTGTCGTTTACGCTTGTGTCGATCTACCTCGCCGCCAGCGGCTCGCCGATGGCGGGTCTGGCGCTGTTCATCTGGGGCGCGGTGGAGCTGTTCATCGTCGACAAGACCTTGCGCCCGAAGCTGGTCGGCGGACCGATCAAATTGCCCTTCCTGCCCACCTTTTTCGGCCTGATCGGCGGCGTCAAGACGATGGGCTTTCTCGGCCTGTTCATCGGCCCCGTGCTGATGGCGCTGCTGGTGGCGATATGGCGCGAATGGCTGCGCGAGGTGGAACTGGCCGAAGACACCGTTCCCGACGCGGCGGCCGAGCTCGAAGGCGGGCCGCCGCAGATCGAGATTGTCGCCGGCCCGGCGAAGAAAAGTCAGGCTGGGTAAGCGACGGCGAGCGTTGCCCGGCGCTTGCGCCCTTCATGCAACTGCCACAGGGAATGGGCAACCAGCGTGACGATCAGGATCACGCCGCCGATCAAGCTGTTGCGCGACGGCGTCTCGGCAAAGATCATCCATATCCAGACCGGCGCCAGAACCGTTTCCAGGAGATAGAACATCGCCACTTCCGGGCCTGAAATGTATTTCGGCCCGTTGGCTAGGCAGAAGAAGGCGAACGGCATGATGACGGCGCCGTTGAAAACGATCCACCATGGCGCCTCCACCTGAAAACCGGTCTTGGAGACCATGAGCGCCGCCAGCCCGAACGGCAGCAGGACGCCGGTCAGCGCGGTGAATCCCATATCCCTGCCGCTGGCGCGTGAAACGGTGATGGCGCAGGCAATCGCCAAGGCCGAACACAGCGCCATCACATCGCCGAACAGATTTCCCGTGCCGACGGAATCGCCGACGATGATCGCGATGCCGACGATCATCAGCGCCATTGCCGCAAGCGTCAGCGGCTTTGGTCGCTCCTTCAGGAACAGCCACGACAGCAGCGCCGAGAACATGGTGGAGAAGGCCAGGATGAAAACCAGATTGGCGGTCGAGGTGTTGTAGACGGCAGTGATGAAGGCGATTGCGCCGAGCCCGTAGAGGGTGGCGACGACGAGCCCCGACCAGCCGGGTATCAGCTGCGGAGCATTCTTGCTGAACGAGCGCCAGATGGCCCATACGATCAGCCCTGCCACGAAGGTGCAGCCGGTGCGCAGCAAAAGGATCGTCCAGGCTTCGCCATGGGCGAGCCGGATCAGGGGAATGTCGATGGTCAGCGCCAGCCCGCCAAGCGCGGTGAGCAGAAGTCCTTTGGTGTGGGCATTGTGAGAGGACATGCAACGGCTTTCGCAATGATTTGAGCAGATGCCGGTCGGCGCAATCGCCCCGCCAACGGGCGGAAAGACCAGCATCGTCTCGGCTGAAAATGTTTAGATCAGGATTTGGTAAGAAGAAAAATCAGCGCGTGACCGCTTCGTGGTCGTAGCGTTCCCAGCCCTTCGGGCCGAGATGCTCCTGCGGCATGAAGCGCATTTTATAGTTCATCTTGCGCGAGCCGTTGACCCAGTAGCCGAGATAGACATGGGGCAAGCCCATGGCCCGGGCGCGGGCGATATGGTCGAGGATCATGAAGGTGCCGAGCGAACGGTCCTCGAACTCGGGATTGAAGTAGGAATAGACCATCGACAGGCCATCGGCCATCTTGTCGGTCAGCGCCACGGCGATCAGCTCGCCCTGGCCCTTGCCGGTGATGAATGTGTCGGGGCCGCGGCGCCGGTATTCGATCACCTTGGTGTCGACATGGGTATCCTCGACCATCATGGCGTAGTCGAGCACCGTCATGTCGGACATGCCGCCGCGGCGATGGCGAGCGTCGAGATAGCCGCGAAACAGCGAATACTGCTCGGTCGACGGCTGCGCGTCGTGCATGGCGCCGATCAGATCGGAATTGCGCTGGATCACCCGCTTCATGTTGCGGCTGGCGGTGAACTCCTGCGCCAGGATACGCACCGAGACGCAGGCGCGGCAGGTCTCGCAGGCGGGACGGTAAGCGATGTTCTGCGAGCGCCGGAAACCGCCTTGCGTCAACAGATCGTTCATCTCCGGCGCCTTGTCGCCGACCAGATGCGTGAACACCTTGCGTTCGAACTGGCCCTCGAGATACGGGCACGGCGATGGCGCGGTCAGGAAGAACTGCGGCGACTGGGTCGGATGGTGCGTCATCGAACCTTGGGAACACTCCTGCGAATCGCTCTACCTTTGGCTTGGCTGGCGAAAAATTCAACAGGATTGTGAAGGCGGGGTTGAACGGACCCCTTCACATTTGCGCACAAATGCCTGTTGGCGTCGGTTGAACGCCGGTTCAACGGTCGCTGCGGCTGACGACGGTGCCAAGCAGCAGGTCGTGCAGTGTGCGCTTGCGATCGGAAAACAGCGTCACCAGGAGGACGAGCGGCGTCAGGATGACCGTGCTCGCCCAGAACAGCACCGAATGGACAACGGCGGTGAGGCCGTCGATACGGCTGCCGTCGAGACGATCGAGCCGAATGCCCATCATCTTCATGCCTGATGTGGCCTGGTTGCGACCGCCCAGCGTGTTCCAGATGTAGAGAATGGCGACCGCCGGCACGAGGATGGAATACAGCGCCCAGCCAAGACCGAATGTCAAAAGGCCAAGCACGGCCACCAGGATCGCGAACGGAATGGTGAGCAGCGCCACGATGCAATAGTCGATGATGAAGGCCAGGATGCGCCGCGTGCGCACACCGTCATAGGCCCTGACGTCGTCGAGCCTGCTGGTGATGATTTCGCCGTCAAGTACGCGCGCGTTCATGTCATGTCCTCGTAACAGGCGCCACGCTAGGGTGCGCCGCCACTGAAATGGTGAAGACCGCGGGCGGAATCAAGATCGGTTCGTCCATCGGTCCGGCTCGGCAGTGTGACGAGGTTGAGCCGATTGAATTTGGTGGACGGATGGCGTTAGCTTGCTGCGGCGCAACAAGACGCCGAGGGGACGGGGTTACATGGATTACGACATGCTGGTCATCGGCAGCGGCCCTTCCGGGCGCCGCGCCGCGGTGCAATCGGCCAAGCTCGGCAAATCGGTGCTGGTGGTCGACATGGGCCGGCGCCTCGGCGGCGTCTCGGTGCACACCGGCACCATCCCGTCGAAGACGCTGCGCGAGACGGTGCTGAACCTGTCCGGCTGGCGCGAGCGGGGCTTTTACGGCCGCGGCTACCGGGTCAAGCAGGACATCTCCATCGCCGACCTGGTCGAGCGGCTGCACAAGACGCTCGACCACGAGGTCGAGGTGCTGCAGCACCAGTTTATGCGCAACGCCGTCAAAAGCGTGCGCGCCATGGCGAAATTCGTCGGCCGAAACAAGGTCAGCCTGACGGCAGACAATGGCGACTACTCGGAGGTTGGTTTCACCAATGCCCTGATCGCGGTCGGCACCAGGCCGCACCGGCCGCGCGACGTGCCTTTCGACAAGATCCGTGTCTTCGACAGCGATGAGATGCTGGAACTCGACCATCTGCCGCGCACGCTGACGGTGATCGGCGCCGGCGTCATCGGCGTTGAATATGCGACGATCTTTTCGGCGCTCGACGTGCCGGTGACGCTGGTGGAGCCGCGCAACACCATCCTCGATTTCGTCGACCGCGAGATCGTCGACGACTTCATCCACCAGATGCGCGACCGCGGCATGACCATTCGCCTCGGCAGTACGGTCAAGGAAATCGTCTCAAAACCCGACTATGCCGAAGTGACGCTCGCCGATGGCCGCACCATCCGCTCCGAGATCGTGCTTTACGCCGCCGGCCGCAGCGGCAATCTCGGCAGCCTCGGCCTCGACGTGGTCGGCATCGAGGCCGATTCCCGGGGCCGCATCAAGGTCGATCCGCAGACCTTCCAGACCAGTGCGCCCAACATCTATGCCACCGGCGACGTCATCGGTTTCCCCAGCCTTGCCTCGACATCGATGGAGCAGGGCAGGGTGGCCGCCTGCCACGCCTTCGGCGTGCAACTGCCACCGCCGCCGGAAACCTTCCCCTATGGCATCTACGCCGTGCCGGAAATCTCCACCGTTGGTCAGTCGGAGGAGCAGGTGCGCGAGAGCGGCGCTGCTTATGAAGTCGGTCTGGCGCGGTTCCGCGAAACCTCGCGCGGCCACATCATGGGCGTCAACTCCGGCTTTCTGAAGCTGCTGTTCTCGGTCGAAACGCGCCGCCTGCTCGGCGCCCACATCGTCGGCGAAGGCGCCACCGAACTGATCCATATCGGCCAGGCGGTGATCAACCTCGGCGGCACGGTTGATTTCTTCGTCAACAACACCTTCAACTATCCGACGCTGGCCGAAGCCTACAAGATCGCCGGGCTCGATGCCTGGAACCGGATGGGACAGGGCTAGGCGACGAGCATCTGCTCAGCTGTTCCGCCGGGCGCCGATGCGGTCTACCAAGGTCTCCTAGCCTGCCTGGCGTGCGACCAATGCTGGTCCCGCCAACCATTGCCGGACGATGGCGGCATCCGGGTCGCCGATTTCGTGACCTGAAGGCACGATGCGCGCATCGACCTCGGCGCCATGTTTGTTGAGCAGCCTCACCAGTGGCGGCGCAAACGGCCCGTAGGTCTCGTCGGCGGCACCGGCGACAATCAGGACGCGCGTTCCGGTCAGATCGGTTGCCGGCGCATCGTCAAGCACGGGCATCGCTCTCAGCAGCACTGCTTTTCGGACTAGGTCAGAGTTGAGCAGCATCAGGCTGGAAACCAGATTGGCGCCGTTGGAATAGCCGACGAAAGTCGCCCGGGCGAGGTCGAGCCCGTGGCGCTTTGCGGCCTCGCTTGCGAAGGCGGCAAAGTACGATGTTTCGGCACGGATGCTCGCCTGTTCAAAACTGGTCGGCGTGATCCGCTCGAACCAGCGGAAGCCGTCTTCTTGGCGGATGCGGCCACGCACCGCGACCAGCGTGGCGTTGGGGGCGATCTGCCTCGCAATCGGCACCATCGTCGTTTCGTCGACACCCGATCCGTGCAGTAAAAACAGGCTCTCGCCGCCGGCATTCTCCGGCTTGAGGAGGCGGTAGGGAAACGCCAGATCCTGATGCAGAAAGGCGTTCTCGTCGCTATATCGATGCACGCTCATATCTCATTGATTTCACGGAGACATTGGTCCTTTGCCAGCTTCAAAACGGAATATTTTCACGCTCCGCGAAATGTGATTGCAACAGGCTCATTTCAGACCGTTTCTGCGCCGATATGCTCCCTGCGGGAGGAATCGAAGCGGTGTGCGCCGATGGTCGCATCCCGGCATGAACAACGCGAGCACCCTTGCTCTCCTTTGAGGCCTTTTGTCGATGACCCTGCCAGTTCCGCCCGATCGCGCCCCGCGTATCGCCGATCGCGCTCCGCGTATCCCCGATCGCGACACGCGCGTTGACGTGTTCCGTGCGCTCGCACTCCTGACCATCTATATCGACCACGTGCCGGGCACCGTCTTCGAAACGCTGACCTACAAGAATTTCGGATTCTCGGACGCGGCGGAAGCCTTCGTGCTGATTTCCGGCATGTCGGTCGCACTCGCCTATGGCAACAAGTTCCAGCCGGGCGGCCGGCTGCTGGCGATGTTGAAGATGTGGCGCCGGGCCGGCGTGCTTTACAGTGCCCACATCGTCACCACCATGGTTGTGATGGCGTTGTTCTGCGCCGCGGCGGTGTACGGCCGGCGGCCGGAACTGCTCAAGCTGATCAACATCGAGCCGCTGATGAAGAACGCGCCGGAGGTCATGATCGGCATTGTCACGCTCGGCCACCAGCTTGGCTACAACAACATTTTGCCGGTCTATGCGGCGCTGCTGTTGATGGCGCCGCTTTTCCTGCTCTTCGTCAGCTACCGGCCGCTCCCGGCGCTGGTCTTTTCCGGCGCGCTGTGGCTTGCCGCCGGCCTCTGGCAGATCGCGCCGCCGAACTATCCCGAGCCCGGCTTCTGGTTCCTCAACCCGCTGTCCTGGCAATTCCTGTTCAACATCGGCCTTGCCGGCATGCTGCATGTCAGGCGCGGCGGCACGTTCCCGGTGAACCGATGGCTGGTGGGCGCCGCGGCGACCTATGTCGCGGCAGCGGCGGTCTGGGTGCACAGCCCGCTCTGGGGCGAGATAACATGGTTTAACCTGCCCGTGGTGATCGGCGGCTTCGACAAGACGTTCCTGTCGCTGCCGCGGCTCCTGTACATACTGGCGGTGAGCTATCTGATCGTCGCCCTGCCGGCTTTCTCGAACCTGTTCCGTCTCAGCCCGGATCACCCGCTAGCGCTGCTCGGCAAGCGCTCCTTGCCGGTGTTCCTCGCCGGCACGCTGATCGCCATGGCGGCGCAGGTGATGAAGCTGATCAATCCGGGCGGCTTTGCCTATGACGCCTTGCTGATTTCGGCCGGCATCGCCATGCAATTCGCGCTCGCCTTCTATCTTGAGTGGCTGTCCGGCATCGGCTTGGGCAAAAAGCCGGTTCGCAAAGAAGCGCCAGCCGTTCACCAGACCTTCGGCATGCCCGCGATGCCAAGGCTAAGCCGATGATCCCACATCAGCCGCCTAGCTAGCAGGCGAGGGGCCGGACGACCCCCGCACCACAAGATCGACCGGCAGCAATTGCCGGTGCTGCGAGCCGTCATTTTCGAGGATCGCCTTGACGGCCAGCCGGCCCATCTCGGCGATCGGCTGGGCGACAGTGGTTAGTGGCGGCTCGGAGTCGGCGCCTTCCGGCACGCCGTCGAAGCCGACGATTGACACATCGCCCGGCACGGCAATGTTACGCTCGCGCAGCCAGTCGAGCGCATGCAGCGCGATCTTGTCCGACATGGCCAGGATTGCCGTCGGCGTCTGCGGCAGCGCGAAAATATGATCGAGGCCAGCCCGCACGCTCGCCTCGTCATTGAGGGTTTCGTAGATTGGCACTTGCGAGACGTCGATGCCGAAGCGGGAGAGCTCGCCGAAATAGCCACGCAGACGGTCGCGTGTGCCCGAGTAGAGGGATGTCGTCTCGACTTGCTCCTGCGTGACGGGACCAAAGCCAGCGTCGGCAGATTCCAGGGCGAGTACGGCAAAGCTGCGATGGCCGAACTCGGCCAGATGGCGCGCCGCCAGACCCGCGCCGGCGACGTTGTCGACGCCGATCGCAGCGACCGCCTCATTTTCCGAATCGAGATCAAGCGCCACGAAAGGCAGTTTGCGTTCGCGCGCCAGTTCGACCAGCCGCGACCCACCCTCGATGCAGAACACGATGAAGCCGTCGACTAGGGCGCTCTGGATGTTCCAGGCGAGCTGCTCGCTGTTGGCGGCCGAGACCAGCGAAATTCCGGCGCCGGTGGCGTCGCAGGCCTGCGAAATGCTGGCCATCATGACGCGGGCAAAGGGATCGTCGAAGAAATAGGACAATGGTTCTGCCGTTGCCACGCCGATGGCGTTGACCTTGCCGGCGCGCAGCAGCCGGCCCTTGGGATCCGGGCCGGCATAGCCCATCGCTTCCGCCGCCGCCTTGACCCGCTCGCGGACCTCTTCGCGCACGATCTCCGGGCGAGCGAACACGTTGGACGCGGTACCGTGCGAGACCCCGGCCGCCTTGGCGATGTCGGCAAGCCGCACTGGTCTCGTCTTGCCGGAGGTCAATGCCGTCATTTTCGTCTCCTGAACCGGAGCCTGTTTAGCACTTTCGTTGGATCGGTTCAAATTTTCCCTTGATCGGACGGCGGAGAGGGTCTATATTTGAATCGATCCAAGGGATTCATTAAGTACAACTTGGATCGATTCAAGAGGAGGGTGCCATGCATCCCGTGAATTATCTGTTCGAAGACATCTACGGCAATGATTGGGGCATAGTCTCCGACGCCGCCACCCGCAGGCGCCGCGACAAGGTCGGGCCGTGGAGGCGTGACCTGCAATACCTTGTGAAACGCAAGCGCAGCTGATCGGCCAGACATTTTCGTGCCAGCTGATTGGATCGATTCAAGTTCTTGAAGAGGAGAACGAACATGCATCCCGTGAAACATCTGTTCGAAGACATTTATCGCAATTACTGGGGTATCTCGCCTGCCACGGAGCAGCCGCAACGGCGGCGGCCGACCAAGCCTGCCAAGCGCAACCGCGACCTGCTGCCGGAAAACCGGCAGGATTAAGCCTCGTGTGATATCTGATGGGGCAGGGTTCTTGCCTCGTCAGGACCGTTGCCGCACGAGCGCCGAGGCCGCGATTACCAGCCAGCCCGCGATGAGCAAGGTGCCGCCGATCGGCGCCGACATCGGGAACAGCCGCGATCCCACGAAATCCCGTGCCAGCAGATCGCCGCAGAACAGAACAAGCCCGACGAGCAGCACCAGGCTGCCGATCCGCAAGATCCGGTTTGCGCCGGCGAGGCCGACGGCCAAAAACACCGGCGCATGCATGAGCAGGAAGGATGCGGCCGTGCCGACGAACGCGCCGCCGAGATGCGCTGAAGCCGCCGACAGCGCCACGCCCGCCGCGCCGGCAATGCCGCCGGCGAAAACGAGGATGCGCGCGCTGTTTGCTGGTGCTGACTCGGCGATGCTCATTTCTCGGGCTCCGTGATTGACGATAGGCGGCGCGACCTGTCTGTCAGGATTTTTCCGATATCGCCAGCATGTCGCGCGTGCGGCGCGCCTGGGCGAGCCAATTATACGCGGCACCGCCCGCCATCAGCACCGACGTGCCGAGAAACACCGCGCGCATGCCGAAATGGCCGCCGACGAAGCCGCCCAGCAGCGGCCCCGCAACCTGGCCGACATATTGCGCCGAGATTGCCAGGCCCAGCACATTGCCGCCGACCCCATCGGGAACATTGTGGCGGATGACGCTGGTGATGCAGGGCAACAGCCCGCCCAGCACCAGACCCATAAAGAACCGCAGCCCGACCAACTGCCAGCTCTCGGTGACGAAGGCCTGCGGTATCAACAGCAGCGCCGAGACGGCCAGCGATGCGACGATGACGTTCCAGTGGCCGATGCGGTCGGCGAGCTTACCCAGCCGTGACGCCGACAGGATGGCGCCGAGTGCGGCCGCCGACATGACGACACCTGAGACCAGGGTCACCCGGCTTGCGTCCGCGACCAGTTGCTGGACGTAAACGGTGATGATCGGCTCGATCGACATGTTGGCGAAGGTGAACAGCATGCCGGTTGCCAGCATCGCCACGACACGGCGTTTGTCGGGGATCTGCGCCCAACCGCCCTTTGGTTTCTCCTTGGGTTGTGCCTGCATTGGCGGGCGAGGCATCTCCTTGATCAGGAACGTCGTCGCCAGCGCCGCCAGGAAAATGACGCCGCCCGCGATGAGGAAGGTGGCGCGAATACCGATCAATGGCGGCAGCGCGCCGCCAAGCAACGGGCCGACCAGGGAGCCTGCGGTGATGCCGGCCGACAGCACGCCAAGCGCCCAGCCGGAGCGCTCCTTCGGCGTCTGCATGGCGACAAGTATGGTCGAGCCTGAGGAATAACCGCCGGCAAAGCCGATCAGCAGGCGCAAAAGCACCAATTGCCAGACGGTCTGCACCATGCCGGTCAGCGACATGCAGATCGCCATGCCGAAACTGGCGCGCACCAGCATCACCTTGCGGCCGTAGCGGTCGCCGAGCCGCCCCCACAGCGGTGCGACAAGGGCCGCGGCAAGGAAGGTGGCGCCGAAGGCGATGCCGGACCATTGCACGATCGCCGCGTGGCCCACGGCGCCCAGCTGTTCGACATAGAGCGGCAGGAACGGCAGCAACAGCGTCATCGCCACAAGCGTGCTGAACGATCCGGCAAAGCACACGAGCAGGTTGCGCCGCCAATGAATGTTGTAGGTGGAAGCCGCTTCGGCGGCCTGCGCTGCACTGTCCTGCGGCATGTCCTGTCCTGTCCGCTTGCTGCGGATACCATTTTGGGATACCAACTTGGTACCTCATGGACGCAAAGCCCGGCTGCTGTCAATCAGGCGCTCTCAATGTGATCGGCAAGACCAACGGGCAAGGCCGATCGCCAGCAATGGAAGCAACTATGTCGCAGATGCAGATCGTCGAAAAAGCGCTTCGCGAGATGATCCTTGGCCTCGAGATCGGTCCTGGCGAGCGGCTGACGGAGCGCTGGATCGAGAGCCGCTTCGGCGCCTCGCGCACGCCGGTCAGGGCAGCCTTGCTGCGGCTGGAGACGGAAGGGCTGATCTGCCGCGACGGGCGCGGTTGGACCGTGTCGCCGATCAACCTTGCCGAACTGGAACAGATCGCGGTGTACCGCGAAGCCGTCGAGGTCGCGGCGGTCAGGCTGACTTCGGCGCTGGCCGACAGGAGCGCAGCCGATGTCATCGAGGCGATGCTGGACTCCTGCGACACTGCCACGCCGCGCGAGGAATGGCACCGCGTCGGCATGGATTTCCATATCGAACTGGCGCGGCTCTCCGGCAACGAGTTCCTGTTCCGGGCCGTGCGCGATGCCATGACGCGCCTGTCGCGGGCGCGCTGGCTGGAGGTGCGCGACGAGGCGGCCCTTGGCCGCGCCTGGAGCGAGCATCACGCCATTCTGGCAGCGGTGCGGGCCGGCGATGCCGATGCGGCGGCGGCGCGACTTTCCGCCCATATCGCCGGCAGCCGCGCCCGCCTGGTGACGTCGTTGCACAATGACCGGCGCGGCCTGCGCGCCAGGGGTTTTGCCGTCGTCGCCGCTTGATACTGGTCACGAAAACGAAAGAACGCCGTCGCGATCCGCTTTCGGCCTCGCTTCGCGGACGCCGATGGCGTAAGAGGCGGCCATGGAAAACAACCGATTTGAAACACCCGTGACCGTTAAGTCGGGCACGGAGGGAAGCACTCAGCTCTTGCGTACGGTGCGCGAGGCTTCCGATTACCTGCTCAACAGCTGGCCCGGCAAGCGCAGCCCCAAGCACCGCGAAGCGCTGCAGGCCTGCCATGACGCGCTGGCCGGCGACAAGCCGGCGATGATAGCAAGACGCGCCTTCATCGCCGCCGCGCGCGAGGTCAACGTCTTCGTCAGCGACAAGGCCCCGGCCTGATCACATCGGCCTGATCAGACCGGCATTTTGCCAGGATCCGGCCCGTTTCGTGGGCCGGTGATCCTGTCTTGCCTATTTTTCTGTCTCGGTGTCGGTTTTCGAACTTGCCTCGTTCTCAGGCTCGGCGCGCTCCTTGGCCGCGACCTTGGCGGCGAGCTTCTCCGCCTTCTTGGCGGCCTTCTGCCGGTCGCGCTCTTTGCGTTCCTGACCGTAATTCGGTGGTCGAGCCATATCGTTTCCTTTCGCTGTGCCTGATCCTGCCTAGAAGCATTGGCCGGCAAACACAACAGCGCCGCGAGGGCAGATGCCAGCGGTTCTGGACTTGCGTGATGGCGAACACAATGGTTTAGAAAAGGCTGCGGGACAGTTGCTGGAGCCGCCGCCGACCGATTTCGAATCAAACGACCGATGGCCACGCTTCAAAGAAACGCACAGAAGCTGATCTACTATGCGCGCAACGCCATGCGCGACATCGCGCCGCCGGTTCTTTTCCGGCGCCGGCTCGGCCGGCTGCTCGATCAGGCCAGGCTTTCCGACGCATCGGTCCGCCAGCGGCTCAATTACTACAACACGCTGCGGGAGCCTTTTAGCCCCAGCCCCGAGGCCGTGCCGGTCAGCCGGCTGCCGTCGGACCGCAGCATGTACTATTACGATCTGAAGGAGTTCACCCGTTATTTCGACCCAGGTCTGCGCATCGACCTGGAATTCGGCGACGTCATCGAAGTGCCGAAGATGCCGTCGATCGTCAAGGACCGGCCGATAGCCGGCGACAACGGCAACGGCGTCCTATTCAAGCTGAACAAGTTCCGTCATTTCTACATGCCGGCCGACGATGTCGCCTTCGCCGACAAGCATCCGCTCGTCGTTTGGCGCGGCGAACTCAACAATCCGATCCGCACGCTGTTGCTGGACGCAGCCCGCAATCTGCCGTTCTGCGATGTCGGCACGCCGAGGGCGACAGCACCTGCGGAATACCGCAAGCCCTATCTCAGCATCGATCAGCAGCGCCGCTACCGCTACATCATCTCGCTCGAAGGCAATGATGTCGCGACCAATCTGAAATGGATCATGAGCTCGAACTCGCTCTGCCTGATGCCGCCGCCGACTTACGAGACCTGGTTCGCCGAGGGGCAGCTCGAGCCCGATGTCCATTATGTGCCGCTGGCGCCCGACTTCAGCGATCTGGCCGAGCGGGTGCATCATCTCGAGCAGCATCCGGCCGAGGCCCAGCGCATCGTTGCGGCGGCCAACGCCTATTGCCGCAAATTCGCCGACGAGCGGGCCGAGCAGGCGATCTGCCTGCTCGTGCTCTACAAATATTTCGTGCTCAGCGGCCAGATCGAGCCCGATCCGCAGGTCTGGCGGTTTATCGCGGGCTAGCGGCTTCCGGCGCCCTTAAGTCAGATGACGCTGCGGTCCATAACCAGATCGGCCGGGCCGAAGCGGTCCTTCGCCGTAAACTGCTGGTGCCAGTAGGGATAGAGCACCGGCGGCCGGCTGACGGCATCGAGACGCTGGCGTTCATCAAAGGACAGCGTCAGGCTTGCCGCGGCGAGATTTTCTTTCAACTGGGCCTCGTTGCGTGCGCCAATCACCAGCGAACTGACGGCCGGCCGGCCAAGCAGCCAGGCCAGCGCCACCTGGGCCGCCGAGACGCCGCGAGTGGCGCCGATGTCGACCAGCACGTCGACGATCCGCCACAGCCGGCCCTCGTCGCGGATCGGCGGTTCCGACCAGCCGCCGATCTGGCGCGCCGTCGGACTGTCGCGGCGGTATTTGCCCGACAGCAGGCCGCCGGCGAGCGGGCTCCACACCAGCACGCCAAGGCCCTGGTCGACCGAGATCGGCAAGAGCTCATACTCGGCCTCGCGTGCTTCCAGCGTGTAGTGGATCTGCTGGGTGACGAAACGCGGCTGGTGCTGGCTGTCGCTGATGCCGAGCGCCTTCATGACCTGCCAGCCGGAATAGTTGGAGCAGCCGACATAGCGGATCTTGCCCTGGGCAACCAGCGTGTCGAGCGCGGAGATGGTTTCCTCGAGCGGCGTCGCGCCGTCCCATTCGTGCAGGAAATAGATGTCGATGACATCGGTCCTGAGGCGCTTCAGGCTCTTCTCGCATTCGCGGATCAGATGATGGCGCGACAGGCCTTCGTCATTGGGGCCCTTGCCGATCCGCATGCGCGCTTTGGAGGCGATCAGCACGTCGTTCTTGCGCTTGCCGCCGAGCGCCTCGCCGATGATCTCTTCCGACAGACCGTTGGAATAGACATTGGCGGTGTCGATGAGATTGATGCCGGCATCGATGCAAGTGTCGATGATGCGCGAGGCCTCCGCGAGATCGGAATTGCCGACGGCAGCGAACGGCCCGCTGCCGCCGAAGGTCATGGTTCCCAAGGTCAGCGCCGAAACTTTCAAGCCGGAACGGCCAAGCGTGCGGTATTCCATGTCTGATCCTCGTAGTTTTGGTGGGGAGGCGGTTTTAGCAGGAAAGGGCGGGGAAGCCCGAACGGGTCCGCTATTTGTAGGACAATTTGAGCGGCTTGTCGCCATGCCAGGGCGCTGGATCGGCAATGCCTCGCTGCTTTGCAGTGAAGACCGGCTGGCCGGCGGCTTGCAATAAAACCGTCATTGCCGGCCTATATCAAGTCGGCTCAGGGTTTCATGTCAGCCGGCAAGCGGAGCAGTGGAAATGAATGAACTAAAGCAGAATTCTGCGGCCAGGGATTGGCTGGAAGCCGAACTCGCCGACACGCTCGACGAGGACTATGAGCTGGAAATCTCGGAGCCGGCGCTGTCGTTGGAGATCGCCAAGATCTACAAGAACGCGCATCCGCCGTCGATCGATCGCATGCAGTATTTCCGCGACCTGATCGGCTTGCAGTCGGAACTGATCAAGCTGCAGTCCTGGGTTGCCTACCACAAGAAGAAGCTGGTGGTGGTTTTCGAGGGCCGTGATTCCGCCGGCAAGGGCGGCGTCATCAAGCGAATCACCCAGCGCCTCAACCCGCGCATCTGCCGCGTCGTGGCGCTGCCGGCGCCGACCGAGCGCGAAAAGTCACAATGGTATTTCCAGCGCTACGTGCCGCATCTGCCGGCCGGCGGCGAGATCGTGCTGTTCGACCGCTCCTGGTACAACCGCTCCGGCGTCGAGCGGGTGATGGGCTTTGCCGAACCCGATCAGGTCGAAGAGTTCTTCCGCGATGTGCCGGAGTTCGAGCGCATGCTGGTCCGCTCCGGCGTCACGCTGGTCAAATACTGGTTCTCGATCACCGACGAGGAACAGCAGATGCGCTTCATGATGCGCATCCACGATCCGATGAAGCAGTGGAAGCTGTCGCCGATGGACCTGCAGTCGCGCGTGCGCTGGGAGCAGTACACCAAGGCCAAGGAAGAGACGTTTGCCCGCACCAACATCCCAGAGGCACCGTGGTACATCGTCGAAGGCAACGACAAGAAGCGGGCGCGGCTGAACTGCATCGATCACCTGCTCAAGCAACTGCCCTACGAGGAGGTGCCGCACGAAGAGATCACGCTGCCAGAGCGGGTGTTCAATCCGGAGTACGAGCGCCAGGTCCTGCCGCGCGAGCTTTACGTGCCGGAGAAGTATTGAGCACTTTTCCTTCTCCCCGTTTCATGGGGAGAAGGTGCCTGAAGGGCGGATGAGGGCAGCGCCGGCATCGACGAATTCACAGCCGTCGGACGCTGCTAACCTCCAAAAGCAGCGCTGCCCCTCATTGCCTGCCGGGCATTTCTCCCCGCAAAACGGGGAGAAAGAAGCCTGCGCCTTCACTTCGCCACTACACCCGCTTGATCGTCACATGCGTGGCGAGCGCTGTCGCCACCTGCTCGGTGCACTGGTAACCCAGCTTCAGCATATCCAGCCCGGCAAACAGGCTCTCGCCCCTCCCGAGCAACACCGGCGACACCGCCAGATGCAACTCGTCGATGAGCTTCTCTTGTAGATATTGCCGGATGGTGGAAACGCCGCCGCCGACGCGGACATCCTTGCCGCCGGCCGCAGCCTTTGCTTGTTCGAGCGCGGCGTGGATGCCGCCGGTGACGAAGTGGAAAATGGTGCCGCCTTCCATCACAATGGGGTCGCGCTTGTGATGGGTCAGCACGAAGGTCGGCACATGATAAGGCGGGTTGTCACCCCACCAGCCTTTCCAGCTCTCGTCCGGCCATTGGCCGCGGATAGGGCCGAACATGTTGCGGCCGAGGATCCAGGCGCCGACATTGTCGAAGCTGCGGACGGTGAACCGGTCGTCCACATCGGTGCTGCCGCCATTCTTGCCGACCATCTCCTGGAAGGTGCGGGTGCCGGTCATCCATTTGTGCAAATCTTCGCCGCCAACCCCAAGCGGATTTTTGAGGTCCTGGTCAGGACCGGCGCCGAAACCGTCGAACGACAAGGTGAAGGCATTGACGCGAAGTATGGACATGGAGACTCCCTTCAATAACCAGTTGTAATTTGCAATCAGTATTCAAGCTGATTGCATCTTGCAACTAGTATTTTTAGAGGCAAGCCGATCTGTGGAATGCGCAGGGACCTCAAGCCGCCACGCGCTTCGGCATCACCGCAAACGGGCTGAGCCCAAGCCAGATCTGCATCTTGCCGGCGACGTCGAGATCGCCGGTCAGGCTGATCTTGTCGCGTTCCTTGTGAACTGTCGTCAGCCCCATCCAGATCGAGGTCATGGTGCACAGATCGGTCGAGACGTAGAGATCGACGTCGAAGCCCGGATCGTACCAGCAAAGATCGACCTCGCCCTGCTTTTCGACGATCAGCCACCACGATCGTTTTGACGCCGGCAGGTCATGGTACAGGAATTGTATCACGGTGCGCCCGTCCGGCAGCGGACTGGGGTTCAGATTGCGCCGCATGTCCCACATCAGCAGCGACGGATCGAGGTTTTTGAGCGACAGCCTGGCCTCGACCCATTTCTGGCCCCAGAAGCCCATCGCCTCGACAACCGGGCGCAAATCCCGGCCGGCCTCGGTCAGCCGGTATTCGAACACGCCCTTCTCGGTCGCGATCTCGGTCCGCTCGACGATACCTCCCGCTTCGAGATCCCTAAGCCGTTGCGACAGAAGGGTTGGCGACATTTTCGGCACGCCGCGGCGCAGATCGTTGAAGCGGGTCGATCCCGCCACCAGTTCGCGCAACAGCACCATGGTCCAGCGTGTGCACAACAGCTCCGCCGCCATGGAGAGCGGGCAGAATTGCTTGTATCCGGCTTGTGTCATGTGGTGACCTCCAAAAGATGTTGCCGGACCTTATTCAGAAAACCCGAGATCAGCCAGTACAGAAGCTGTACTGGCACCCCCCGGTACAGTTCGGTGACTGGAGCACTCCGGCACCCCCATGCGAGGCAGCGGTCACGTCACCGGGCAGTCCGGTGCCGATCCATGAGGAGTTGGACAATGACCGCTTACGTGATCGCAGACATCAAGGTGAAGGACGACAAATGGGTGCCGGCCTATGCCGCTTCGGTGCACGACCTCGTGCACAAGCATGGCGGCAAGTATCTCGCCCGCAGCGGCAATGTGAAGACGCTAGAAGGCAATCCGCTCGACACCAGCCTGATCGCCATCATGGCGTTTCCATCGGCAATGGCAGCCGAGGCCTTCACCAACGACCCGCAATACGCCCCGTTTGTGGCGGAGCGCCAGAAGGGCAGCGACAGCCGCTTCCAGCTGATCGACGATACCGATCTCGCTGGAACGATCCCTTATTTGCCGAAGGCGTGAGGAAAAGCCGGAACCCGGTGTATCAGGGTTCCGGCTAACCCTTCAGCATTTGCGCCACTTCCGGCGCGAAGTAAGTCAGGATGCCGTCACAGCCGGCGCGCTTGAAGGCGAGCAGCGATTCCAGCATCGCCTTTTCGCCGTCGATCCAGCCATTGGCGGCCGCCGCCTTGATCATCGAATATTCGCCCGAAACCTGGTAGGCGAAGGTCGGCATCTGGAACTCATCCTTCAGCCGTCGGATAATGTCGAGATAGGGCAGGCCAGGCTTGACCATCAGCATGTCGGCGCCCTCGGCGAGGTCCTGCTCGGCCTCGCGTACCGCTTCGTCGGAATTGGCGTGGTCGAGATAATAGGTCTTCTTGTCGCCCTTGAGCAGGCCGGCAGTGCCCACCGCCTCGCGATAGGGGCCATAGAAGGCGGATGCGAATTTCGTCGCATAGGACATGATCGCCACATCCTGAAAACCATTGGCGTCGAGCGCGTCGCGAATGGCGCCGATGCGGCCGTCCATCATGTCGGACGGCGCGATGATGTCGGCGCCGGCCGCCGCCTGGATGACGGCCGCGGCGGTCACCTGTTCCACCGTCTCGTCATTGACGATGATGCCGTCGCGCAAGATGCCGTCATGGCCGTGCGAGGTGAACGGATCGAGCGCGGCATCGGTGATGATGCCGATCTCCGGCACCGCGTCCTTGATGGCGCGGGTGGCGCGGTTGACGATGTTTTCCGGGTCGAGGATGTGCGATCCCGTCAGGTCGCGCAGGCTGAGTTCAACATTGGGGAAGGTGGCGATCGCCGGAATGCCGAGCTTAGCGGCCCGCTCGGCCTCCTTGACGGCGAGGTCCAGCGACAGGCGGAAGACGCCGGGCATGGCGGCGATCGGCTCGCGCGTGTTCTTGCCGTCGATCACGAAGATCGGCCAGATCAGATCGTTCACCGTAAGCCGGTTTTCCTGCACCAGGCGGCGCGACCAGTCGGCCTTGCGCATGCGCCGCAAGCGGCGGCTGCCGGTGATCTCGTCGACGCTGCGCGCACCGGCGGGCTTTGCCGGTGCGAATTTGTTGCTCGTCGCGGGGGTGAATTTGTTCATCGCAAAAACTCCGGGTCGGGGCGGCTTTTACCACGAGGCCTTGCCGCTGACCAATGCGACACGATTGTGCCAGTCGATAACGCGCGGCTTACGGCTTCGGCGGCCACGCCAGCTCGGGGCCGGTTTTGAAGAACGACACATTGTTGGTGAAGATGCTCTTCGGGGCAAGCCGGATCAGGCGCCCGTCCGGATGGCCGATGTCGGCGACATTGTCGATGAACCAGCGGTTCCAGGTCGCCTCCGGGCCGAGATATTTGTGCAGCAGCCGTTTGAAGCGGTTCGGCGCCATCGGCTCGATGGTGGCGGAGCCGCGCAGGCCGAGATGCAGCAGGATGCCGGCCTCATTGTCGAAATGGACGATCTCCACGGCGCAGCGCGGGTCACGTTCGAGGTGTTTGACAGCACTTGCCCCGGTCGAGCCGAGCAGCCAGATCGCAGCGTCCTCCCAGATGAACCATATCGGCGCGTTGCGCGGCGCGCCGTCAGCGGTCACGGTCGCCAGATTGGCCATCAGCGGGCGGCTGAGAACATCATCCGGGTCGAACTTTTTCGGCATCCCCCAGCCATGGCTCGGCGCTGCGGTTTCAAGCGTCATGCGTTGTCCCTGCATCAGAAGAAAGGCTGTTTTGCCCGGCAATTTTGCGCGCATTTCTGCCGGGGGCAAAGCACGGTCGCGTTGCCTTGCGAAAATCCAAACCGCGCCCGCCGGTTGACGCACCCATGCGCCACCTTTAGCACTTCAGTCCCGCAGGCGCGGGGAGGGATTCTCTGACGATGGATTTTGGCGGCGGCGACGAGATCCGCTTCGAACGGTTGGGCAAGGCAGGCGTCGTCACGCTGACGCGGCCGCAGGCGCTCAATGCGCTGACACATCGCATGATCAAGGCGCTGGACAAGGCGCTCGACGCTTTTGAACGCGATACCGGCGTCGATGTCGTCATCGTCAAGGCCGAGGGCAGGGCGTTTTGCGCCGGCGGCGACATCATGCACGTCTACGAGGCCCGCGCCGTGAAGCCGCCGGTCGGGTTCTTCGCCGACGAATACCGGCTCAACGCCCGCATCAACAGTTACAAAAAGCCCTATGTCGCGCTGATCGACGGGATCGTGATGGGCGGCGGCGTCGGCATCTCGTTCCACGGCTCGCAGCGCGTGCTGACCGAGAACGCCCAGTTCGCCATGCCCGAAGTCGGCATCGGTTTCTTCCCCGATGTCGGCGGCAGCCATCTTCTGCCCGACCTTGGCGGCAGCTTCGGCATGTATCTGGCGCTGACCGGCAACCGCATTCGCTATGGCGATGCGCTGTGGTCTGGCCTGGCCACCCACACCATCAAGGCCGCTGACCAGGCTGCCTTTCTTGACCGGCTCTGCGCCAATGGCGATCCGGAATCGGTGCTGCGCGGCTTTTTCGTGCCGGCCAGGCGCGAGACCGGCCAGCCGGTGCTGGAAGCCATTGCCCGGCATTTTTCCCAACCCTCGCTCGCCGAAATCCTCGATAGCCTGGAGCGGGCGGCCGGCGCCGACGAGTTTGCCGCCAAGACGCTGGCCACCATCCGCACCCGCTCGCCCACCAGCCTCAATGTCGCCTGGCGCCAGATCAGCGCCGGGCTGACGCTGTCGATGGAGGCCTGCATGAAGATGGAGTTCCGCATCCTCAACCGCATGCTGGCCGGGCACGACTTCTATGAAGGCATCCGCGCCGTCCTCGTCGACAAGGGTTCGACGCCGCAGTGGCGGCCGGCAAGCCTGGCCGAGGTCGACGCTGCTTCGGTGGACGCCTATTTCGCGCCGCTCGAACGGGAGCTCGAACTGTGAGCGAGGTCACGTCGCGGCGCATCGTGCTGCAGCCCTCGGGCGTCGAGATCATCTTCGCCTGGTTCCAGCGCGTCATTGCGGGCTATTGCCTGCTGTTCGGCATCCTGTACTGGATCCGGCTGATCGGTTTTTATCCCGGCCCGCTGTGGCGCTTCGACCTGATGCCGGTGCACTGGCAGGTTGTGGCGGTGATGCTGGCCGTGTTCTTCCCCTTCGCCGCCGCCGGCCTCTGGATGCTGGCGTCGTGGGGCCCGGTGATCTGGTTCATCTGTGCTGTCACAGAGACCATCATGTATGCCGGCTTCCCCGATCTGTACGGCCACCGGCCGCTGATCGTCTTGTCGCATGCCGCGGTCGCGCTGCTCTACATCGCCTTCCGCGTCGTTATCTGGATGCGCAAGCGCCCTGCGCGCCCCTGAAACGCCGCCCCGCAGCCATTGGCTAAATCTTTAGGTTAATTATCCTTGCTCGGGTGACCGTTCGTTAAGCGTCTTGCGAAACCTATTACCGGTAAGCTCTTGTTAGCCCTAGCGTTTAAGTCGAATTTTATGAGTATTCGATAGTGTCGCAATCAAGGTGAAAAACAAAAAATCACCAGGGCGACAAACGAGAGGCAAAGACAATGATCAATTCGCGTCCGGCGGCGAAGACCGCCAACGTATCCGACGATCGCCGCGAGGCTATCCGTTCGCTTTACATGGAATCGCTTCAGCTGGTGGAGCGTTTGCATCGCCGTCTGCTTGACGTGATCAAGGACGAGTTCGACCGCAACGGCCGTTCCGACATCAATGCCATCCAGGCGCTGCTTCTGTTCAATATCGGCAATTCCGAACTGACCGCCGGCGAGCTGCGCTCGCGTGGCTACTATCTCGGCTCGAACGTCTCCTACAATCTGAAGAAGCTGGTCGATCTCGGCTTCATCAACCACCAGCGCTCGCGCATCGACCGCCGTTCGGTCCGCGTTTCGCTGACGCCGAAGGGCAATGAAGTGGCGGAAGTCGTCGCCGGTCTCTATGAGCGCCATGTCGGCTCGATCGAACAGGTCGGCGGCATCAACAGCGAAGAGTTCAAGCAGATGAACCGCGCGCTGCAGCGCCTCGACCGCTTCTGGAACGACACCATCGCCTACCGGATGTAATCAGCGGGCCATTGAATAGCAGCTGCGCCGGAAGAAGCGCGGCCGGAGGAAAGTCTCAGCCAACAGGCCGGTGCCGAAAAGCACCGGCCTTTTCTTTTCGGGCCGCCGGCGTTCCAAATTCGGCGCAAAGCCACGTTGCCGCCATATTCGCGGTGGAAGCGAGGGGTGTGGGTATGCGGCGGCGAAAGCTGTTCGCGCGCCTGTAAGGTCGCATCGCCGTCCGGTTTTTACGGCCAGGTGACGCAGGTCATGGTTGGCTAATTCTTAACAATGCCAACTTTAAAGTGCGGGCGATATCGCCCAAAATCGAGCACGTAGCCGAACGCTGCAACAGCCAAACGCTACAAGCCAACACGACAAGAATGTCTGGAACGTCCATGAGAACCAGCCGCCGCTTTTTCCTTTCCGGAGCTTCAGCGCTCGCCGTTGCCATGGTTGCCAATGCCGCCAGCGCGCAGGATGTCATCGACGACATCCTGAAGTCTTCGAACCGTGGCAATTGGGACGACCAGTTCGACGCCCGCGCCTCCGAAGGCGGCAAGGTCGCCTCGACGCTGCCGATCTTCAGCCTACAGACGGTCGCCTTCACCGAACAGGCTGTGGCGCAGTATCAGAACATCGTCGCCCAGGGCGGCTGGGGCGAGGTGCCGGCGACAAAGAAGCTGCAGCTTGGCGTCGACGATCCGGACGTGGTGCCGCTGCGCAAGCGGCTGATGGTTTCGGGCGACCTGGCGCAGAGCGCCGGCATTTCGACGTCGTTCGATTCCTATGTCGACGCCGCGGTCAAGCGCTTCCAGGCGCGCCATGGCCTGCCGGCCGACGGCGCCATGGGCAAATACACCTATGCCGCGATGAACGTTTCGGCGCAGATCCGCCTCGGTCAGCTGCAGACCAATCTGGAGCGCCTGCGCGAAAAGGCCGGCACGCTGGGCAGCCGTTATGTGCTGGTCGATATCCCGGCGGCACAGATCGAGGCGGTCGAAAACGATCGCGTCGTGCTGCGCCACACCGCAATCGTCGGCAAGATCGACCGCCAGACCCCGGTGGTCAATTCCAAGATCAACGAGATCATCGTCAATCCTTACTGGAACGCGCCGGTCTCGATCGTGCGCAAGGACATCATTCCGCTGATGCGGAAGAACCCCGACTATCTCAAGGACAGCCACATCCGCCTGTTTGCGCCGGATGGCAGCGAAGTCGATCCGATGACTGTCGACTGGTCGACGGACGATGCCGCAAAATACCGCTTCCGCCAGGATCCGGGCTCCGGCAACGCCATGGCTTCGGTCAAGATCAACTTCCCCAGCCCCGACGGCGTCTACATGCACGACACGCCGCAGCAGAGCCTGTTCGGCAAGATGATGCGCTTCGATTCCTCGGGCTGCGTGCGTGTCCAGAACGTGCGCGACCTCGTCACATGGATCCTGCGCGACACACCCGGCTGGGACCGCCAGCATTTCGAGGCGACCATCAAGACCGGCGAGAACACGCCGGTGCAGGTCGTCAACCCGGTCCCGGTCCACTTCCTCTATGTGTCGGCCTGGTCGACGGGTTCGGGAGTCGTGCAGTTCCGCGACGACGTCTACGCGCTCGATGGCGCCAGCGAACTGCAGATCACCTCTTCGCTTTAAGCGGCTGATCTCAGTCAGGAAAGGCCACCGCAAGTGGCCTTTCCGTTCGAAGTCCCACGAGGCGGGGCTGGTGGCGCCGGCCATGCGCCAGGCTTGCCGCCGCCGAAAACATCGTCGCCGGCTACCGGCGCCCGATCGCCACTTCGGACGAGGCCGACGACGCCCGGGCAGAGGCCCGCGAAGCCGGGCGGCTGGAGCTCGAAATGCGGCCTGCCGGCATCGAGGCCGAGCGCATCGCCGTGCGCGACATGTTAAGCAGCGGCGCGATCAACGACCATACGGCGCGGGCGCTGTTTACCGAGATCACGCTCACCGAAGCCTTGCTGCAGGGGCGGCAGGAGCGAAAATAGCGGTACAGGGCCGCTCTGGCGCAATCCGGCCAGCAAATTTCGCGCTGCAAACGTGGCGAGGCGAAAACAACTGTGTTAATGGCGCGGCAATGCATGTCGCCCGGAACCGTGCAGCGGTTTCGGGGCAACGATATGCATAGATAAATGCCCCGAACCGAAGGATTTCAGGCCATGGCAACTGCAGCGGCAGCGTCGAACAAGTTCGAATCCTTCTTCGAAACCACGCTGGAAGATGCCGATCCGGAGATCTTCGGCTCGATCCGCAACGAGCTTGGCCGCCAGCGTCACGAGATCGAGCTGATCGCCTCGGAAAACATCGTTTCGCGCGCCGTGCTCGAGGCGCAGGGCTCGATCATGACCAACAAATACGCCGAGGGTTATCCGGGCAAGCGCTATTATGGCGGCTGCCAGTTCGTCGACGTCGCCGAGGAACTCGCCATCGAGCGCGCCAAAAAGCTGTTCGGCTGCAACTTCGCCAATGTCCAGCCGAATTCCGGCAGCCAGATGAACCAGGCGGTCTTCCTGGCGCTCTTGCAGCCCGGCGACACCTTCATGGGCCTCGACCTGAATTCCGGCGGCCACCTGACGCACGGCTCGCCCGTCAACATGAGCGGCAAATGGTTCAAGGTCGTTTCCTACGGCGTGCGCAAGGACGACCATCTGCTCGACATGGACGCGATCGAAAAGACCGCGCATGAGACCAAGCCGAAGCTGATCCTGGCCGGCGGCACCGCCTATTCGCGCATCTGGGACTGGAAGCGCTTTCGCGAGATCGCCGATGCGGTCGGCGCCTATCTGATGGTCGACATGGCCCATATCGCCGGCCTGGTTGCCGGCGGCGTGCATCCGTCACCGCTGCCGCACGCCCATGTCGTGACCACGACCACGCACAAATCGTTGCGCGGCCCGCGCGGCGGCATGATCCTGTGCAATGACGAGGACATCGCCAAGAAGATGAACTCGGCGGTTTTCCCCGGCCTGCAGGGCGGGCCGCTGATGCATGTCATCGCCGCCAAGGCGGTCGCCTTCGGCGAGGCGCTGAAGCCGAGCTTCAAACTCTATGCCGAGAGTGTCGCCGCCAACGCGAAGGCGCTGGCGTCGAGCCTCAAGGAAACCGGCCTCGACATCGTCTCCGGCGGCACAGACAACCATCTGATGCTGGTCGATCTCAGGCCCAAGAACGCCACCGGCAAGCGCGCCGAGGCAGCGCTCGGGCGCGCCAACATCACCTGCAACAAGAACGGCATCCCGTTCGATCCGGAAAAGCCTTTCGTCACCTCTGGCGTGCGTCTGGGCACGCCGGCCGGCACCACGCGCGGCTTCGGCCAGGCCGAGTTCCGCGAGATCGGCAAGCTGATCGCCGAAGTGCTGGACGGGCTGAAGGTCGCCAATTCCGACGAAGGCAATGCGGCGGTCGAGGCGGCGGTGAAGGCAAAGGTCGTGGCGCTGACCGATCGTTTCCCGCTCTATCCCTATCTCGGTTGACCACCAGCGGCGCTTCGTCTTTTATCCCGCGCTCTGCGCCGCTTGCTGTCCGGGCGGCGCGGCCTGTTGGAGATCTGACGATGCGCATGTTCCATCCTGCCGTTCTGGCCTTTCTCGGCTCGCTTGCCGCTGTCGCCGTGTCGGGCGCGATCGCCCAGGAGCAGACGCAGCCGGGCACGGATATCCCGGGCACCAACACCTTTCGCAGGTGGACCACCATCATTGATGCGCTCGACACCGGCCAGGATTCGCACAAGACCTGTGCGGCCTCCACGGCCTTTCTCGACGGCAACGGCAATGCCGGCACGCTGACGCTTTCGATCTCGACTGGCGACGCCCTGCCGCCCGATGCCTATCCGGCGATCATGTTCACGATCGCCAACAAGGACCTGCCGACCGGCAAGAAGATCGCCGCGACCTTTGGCGACCCCGGCGTCAAGGTTTCCGCGACCGTCTATTCCAATGATGCCGGCCGCCCGAGCTGGACCGTCGACAACCAGGTCAAGACCAGTCTCGCTTTGCTGCGGGCCATGCGCCAGGTCATCTCGCTCGATGTGACGTTCGGCAAGCAGGCTGTCGCCAGCATCCCGATGGATGGCTTCACCAAGGCCTACCGCAACCTCGGAACGTCCTGCGGCTTCCCGACCAAGGACGTCGCGCCCTGACCTATCTGGCGCGGCTGGCAATTTTCCTCCCGCCTCGCTATCTCTGAGGGCGCGAGCGGCCGTTGCCGAACCTTTGCCGTCCCGGCAAAAACCTCTAAGCCTATCGTTCCGCCAGAATCGCCAACCTGAAGGCTCTCCATGCGCTGTCCCTATTGCCAGTCCGAAGATACGCAGGTGAAGGATTCGCGCCCCGCCGAGGATGGCGCGGCGATCCGCCGGCGGCGCGTCTGTCCCGATTGCGGTGGCCGTTTCACCACCTTCGAGCGCGTCCAGTTGCGCGACCTCGTGGTGGTGAAGAAGTCCGGCAGAAAGGTGCCGTTCGACCGCGACAAGCTCTTGCGTTCGGTGGAGATCGCGGTGCGCAAGCGCAATGTCGATCCCGAGCGCATCGACCGCGCCGTCACCGGCATCGTGCGCCAGCTCGAAAGCTCCGGCGAGACTGAAATCGCCTCGGGCGAGGTCGGCCGGCTCGTCATGGAAGCGCTGAAGTCGCTCGACGACGTCGCCTATGTCCGCTTCGCCTCTGTCTATCGCAATTTCCGCGAGGCCAAGGATTTCCATGATGTGCTGGGTGAGCTCAAAGGTGACGAACTCAAAGGCGACGAGCTGAAGAGCGAAGAGGACGCCGGCTGAGCATGGCAAGCCAAACGTCAGGGAAGGCCGATCAGCAGGCCCTCGATCGCCGCTTCATGGCCGCAGCGCTGAGGCTCTCGCGCAGAAATGCCGGCCGCACGTCGACCAACCCTTCCGTCGGCACCATCATCGTTCGCGACGATGGCGCCGGGCCGACGATCGTCGGCACCGGCGTCACCGCCGTCGGCGGCCGGCCGCATGCCGAGACCGAGGCGTTGGCTGAAGCCGGCGAGTTGGCGCGCGGCGCCACGGCCTATGTCACGCTGGAGCCCTGCGCCCACCATGGCCGCACCCCGCCTTGCGCCAACGCGCTGGTCAATGCCGGAGTGGCGCGGGTCGTCGGCGCCGCCAGCGATCCCGATCCGCGCGTCTCCGGCAAGGGCTATGCCATCCTGCGCGCCGCCGGCATCGAAGTGGTCGAAAAGGTGCTGGTTGAGGAAGCCGCCGAGCAGATGGCCGGCTATTTGATTCGATCCCTGAAAAAGCGTCCGGAAGTGACTCTGAAGCTTGCGCTTTCCAGCGACGGCAAGATCGGCAGGCATGGCGCCGGCCAGGTCGCGATCACCGGCGATGTCGCCCGCCGCGAAGTCTATCTGATGCGCGCCGAAGCCGATGGCATCCTGGTCGGCATCGGCACGGCGCTGGAGGATGATCCGGCGCTCACCGTGCGGCTGCCGGGGCTGGAGAACCGCTCGCCGGCGCGCATCGTGCTCGACCGCCAGATCAGGCTGCCCGAAGCCTCGAAGCTGGTCTCCGGCATCGACCGGGTGCCGCTCTATATCGCCGCGAGTCTGGAGGCCGACCCGCTGCGGCGGTCGGTGCTGGAGCGTGCCGGTGTGCGCTTCATCGGCACCGAAACCCATGAAGGCGGCATTGCCTTGCCGGAACTGCTCGAGGATCTCGGCGCGCTCGGCATGGCCAGCGTTCTGGTCGAAGGCGGCGCCAAGGTGGCCAGCGCCTTCCTCGCCGAGGGATTGGTCGACCGCATCGTGCTGTTCCAGGGACCGGAAGCGATCGGCGAGGGCGGCATTGCATCGCCCATCGACGCCAACCATATCCCGGCAGGCTTCCGCAAATTGCGCGAGATGCGCTTCGGGGAAGATGTCTATGCGGAATGGATAAGGGACCTCTAGGGATCAGCATCGATGTTTACCGGAATTGTCACGGATATCGGCACCGTCGCGGCCGTCAAGCCGCTGAGCGAAGGTGTCGGCCTGCGCATCGACACTGCCTATGATCCCGCGACCATCGCCATTGGCGCCTCGATCTCTTGCGGCGGCGTCTGCCTGACGGTCACGGCTTTGCCCGACGATGGCTCGAACGCCCGCTGGTTCGAGGTCGAAGCCTGGGAAGAGGCACTGAGGTTGACCGCGGCGTCGGGCTGGAAATCAGGCACCAGGGTCAATCTGGAGCGGGCGCTGAAGATCGGCGACGAGCTCGGCGGCCACATCGTCTCCGGCCATGTCGATGGCATGGCCGAAATCGTCGAACGCAAGGACGAGGGCGATGCGGTGCGCTTTACGCTGGAGGCGCCGCGCGAACTGGCGAGATTCATCGCGCCAAAAGGCTCGGTCGCACTTGATGGCACCTCGCTTACCGTCAACAAGGTCGAGGGCACCCGTTTCGACGTGCTTTTGATCCATCATTCGCTGACCGTGACCACTTGGGGCGAGCGCAAGGTCGGCGACAAGGTCAACCTCGAGATCGACACCATGGCCCGCTACGCCGCGCGCCTAGTCGAGGCGGCGAAAGAGGGGCTTTGATGGCCGCAAGACTCACAATCGAACAGAAAAAGCGGCTTACGCGCGAAGCAATGGCCGATGTAGACGGGGGTCGTGTAGTGGATCACGAAGCTGTTCTCGTCTGGGCTGAAAGCCTCTGCAGCGAGTGCCCGCTGCCGACGCCCAGCCCAAAGACGCGCTAGGCCAGGCTTCGCCTCCAGCAATCTTCCGCTTGCGATCAAACCGGCTTCGGCCTAAGTCACCGGCTACCCCCGGAGACATTTATGGCTGGCACATCCCAACACGGCAAAGCGTTCATTCGCCCGAAGAAGAAGGCCCACCTTCTGATCATCGAGGCGCGCTTTCATGACGATCTTGCCGACGCGCTGCTCGACGGCGCGACGAGCGCGCTCGACGAAGCTAGCGCGACCTATGACGTCGTCACCGTTCCCGGTTCGCTGGAAATTCCAGCCGTGATCACTTTTGCGCTCGACGGCATGGGCGAGGGCGGCAAGGACTATGATGGTTTTGTCGCGCTCGGCACCATCATCCGCGGCGACACTTATCATTTCGACATCGTCGCCAATGAATCGAGTCGCGCGCTGATGGATCTCTCGGTCCAGGAAGCGATTGCGATCGGCAACGGCATCCTGACCACCGAGAACGACGCGCAGGCCTGGACGCGCGCCAAGCGCTCGGAGGGTGACAAGGGCGGCTTTGCCGCGCGCGCGGCGCTGACCATGATCGCGCTCAAAGAGAAGCTGGGAGCGCAATCGTGAGCGAACCCGCTTCGCCCGGCCAGCCCGCGATACGCCACGCCAACAAGCGTGGCGCCGCCCGTCTGGCCGCCGTGCAGGCGCTTTACCAGATGGACGTGGCCGGCAGCGGCGTCTTCGAGATCACCGCCGAATACGAGGCGTTCCGGCTCGGCAAGGAAGTCGACGGCGCGCTTTATCGCGAGGCCGACGCGCAGTGGTTCCGCGCCATCCTGGCCGGCGTCGTCGAGAACCAGACGACCATCGATCCGATCATACGCCAGGCGCTGACGGAAGACTGGCCGCTGTCCAGACTCGATTCGACGTTGCGCGCCATCCTGCGCGCTGGCGTCTACGAACTGATGAAGCGCGACGACGTGCCGGTGGCCGTCATCGTTTCGGAATATGTCGACATCGCCAAGGCCTTCTACGAGGAAGACGAGCCGAAGCTGACCAACGCCGTGCTCGACCGTGTGTCGCGCCGGGTGCGGGGCGAGGGGCGCGGCAAGGACGCATTGTGACCGGCACCGTCGCCGGCGCAGCACGGGACGCGCGCCGCACGGCGATCATCCTGGCGACGTCGCAGGCGATTATCGGTTCGGCCGCGCCGATTGCCATTTCCATGGGCGGGCTGGCCGGGCAATATCTGCTTGGCCCCGATAAGTCGCTGGCAACGGCGCCAATCACCGGCTTCAACATCGGCGTGGCGCTCGGCGCGTTGCCGGCCGCGGCCATCATCCGTTGGCTCGGCCAGCGCGGCGGTTTCATGACCGGCACCATCGTCACCGCGCTTGGCGGCGTCATCTCCACGTTGGCTCTGTTCCACGCCAGCTTCTGGCTGTTCGCTTTCGCGCTGCTGGTGATCGGCGTCGGCGGCGCCTTCGTCCAGCAGTTCCGCTTCGCCGCCGCCGATAATGCTCCGCCCGAATTCAAGGCGCGCGCCATTTCCTTCGTGCTGGCCGGCGGCGTCATCACCGCGATTCTCGGGCCGCAGATCGTCATCTTCACCCGCGAATTGCTGGCGCCGGTGATGTTTGCCGGCTCGTTCGTGGCCATTCCGGTTCTGGCGGCGGCCGGCGCCATCATCCTGTCATTCCTGCGCATCCCGGCCAAGGCTCCCGGCCACGCGCAAGTCGCGTCAAGCGACGCCCGGCCGCTGTCCGAGATCGTCACCCGGCCGCGTTTCGTCGCGGCACTGTTTTGCGCCGTCGGCAGCTATGCGCTGATGAGTTTCGTCATGACCGGCGCGCCGCTGGCCATGGTCGGCTGCGGCCTGTCGACGGACGACGCCACGCTCGGCATTTCCTGGCATGTGATGGCGATGTTTGCGCCGAGCTTCTTCACCGGATCGCTGATCCATCGCTTCAGCGCCGAACGCATCGTCGCAACCGGCCTGGTCCTGCTCGTCGGCTGCGCCGCGGTGGCATTGTCCGGCCTGCATTTGTGGCAGTTCTGGACGGCGCTGATCCTGCTTGGCCTCGGCTGGAATTTTGCCTTTATCGGCGCCACCTCCATGGTCGCCGACAGCTACCATCCGTCCGAAAAGAGCAAGGTGCAGGGCTTCCACGACTTCGTCCTGTTCGGCTCCGTCGCCTTCGCCTCGCTAATGTCGGGCGCCATCTACAATGCGTGGGGCTGGGAGATGCTGAACTGGCTGGTTTTCCCGGTCGTCGCCCTCTGCTTCGTCGCCCTTGGCGCGCTCAAACTGACCGGATCACGCAAAGCCCGCGCCTGATCCGGTTCTATCTTTGGCTTGGCACGACCTGTCAGCATGGCGTCGGCCGAAATCGCGGCGACCGCACAAAATTATTGCGTCTGTACCCATTGTTATGAAACCGTGTGCCCCGACGGGGCGTTGGAGCCATGCTCATATGCGGCCACCGCATTTCGGTCCAAAGCAAGGGGTTTTCACAATGTTTTCAGTCAAGATTCTGGCCGGGGCGGCGTTGGCGCTCGGCATCACGGCCGCCTCCGCCAATGCCCAGGTGGTCGTCTCCTCGAAGATCGACACCGAGGGCGGCGTGCTCGGCAACATCATCCAGCTTGTGCTCAACGCCAACAACATCAAGACCACCGACCGCATCCAGCTCGGCGGCACGCCGGTCGTACGCAAGGCGATCACTGCCGGCGAGATCGACATCTATCCCGAGTACACCGGCAATGCCGCTTTCTTCTTCGAGAAGGCCGACGATCCGGTCTGGAAGGATGCCGCCAAGGCCTATGAGACCGCCAAGAAGCTCGACTATGATGCCAACAAGATCGTCTGGCTGTCGCCGTCACCGGCCAACAACACCTGGGCGATCGCGCTGCGCAAGGAGGTTGCCGAGACCAACAAGCTGGCGACCCTGACCGACTTCGGCAAATACGTCGCCGGCGGCGGCACGGTGGTTTTGGCGGCGTCGGCTGAGTTCGTCAATTCGGCGGCAGCCCTGCCGGCGTTCCAGACCACTTACGGCTTCACGCTGAAGCCGGAGCAGTTGATCACGCTTTCGGGCGGCGACACCGCCGCGACAATCGGTGCTGCCGCCAACCAGACCAACGGCGCCAACGCCGCCATGGTCTACGGCACCGACGGCGGCATCGCGCCGTCCGGCCTGGTCGTGCTCGCCGACGACAAGGGCGTGCAGCCGGTCTACCAGCCGGCGCCGATCATCCGCGAAGCGGTGCTGAAAGAGCATCCGGAGATCGAGACGCTGTTGAAGCCGGTGTTCGCCAAGCTCGACCTCGTCACGCTGCAGGAACTCAACGGCCGCGTCCAGGTCGGCGGCGAGCCGGTCAAGGGTGTCGCCGAGGACTTTTTGAAGAAGAACGGGTTTTTGAAGTAGTCAGCGCATAGCTGATCGTGACGCTGGTGCGAGACACCCCTCTCTGGAAGCTGCTGATCTCCTCCCTTGCGGGGGAGATGTCCGGCAGGATAGAGGGGGGTGCTGTCCCGCCGACCTCACAACCGGTAGCAGGTGCGTGCCTCGACAGGGTTGCTTCCGAACAGGCCGACGCTCGAAAGCTGACGATCCTTCACACCCCCCTCTGGCCTGCCGGCCATCTCCCCCGCAAGGGGGGAGATCGGATTTCGCCGATCACCAGCGTAGTCTGCGCAACGTGGAAAATCGCTCCTCATGAGGGGCATCCATGACCCTGCGTTTCGACAAGCTCGGCGTGGTTATCGCGGCGATCGTTGCCTATGCGGCGTTTCTGGCCCCGTTCGCCACCTTCCGCGCCAATCGTATCGTTCCCGGTCAGGCGCGCTCGACCCTGGACGCGCTGCCGGCCACAGTCGGGCCGCTGCTGCTGGCGATCATCGTCGTGGCCGCAATTGTTGCCTTGCTGAAGACCCCGCTTGTCCTGCGCCTGGCCGCAAGCGTCGTGGCGCTCGCCGCCCTTGCCATCCTGATCGGTGTCGCCGGCACCTTCCTGACGCCGGCCGGCAACACCTTCGCCCGCATCTCGCCGGCTTCCGGGTTCTGGCTGTTGATCTTTGCCTTCACATTGTTGCTCGCCGACGTGCTGACCAGGCTCAACCTGTCGCCACCTGCCCGCATCGGCGTGCTCGTCCTCGCGGCGCTGGCCATCGGCTTGTTGCTGATATCGGGGCAGTGGGACAGCCTGTCGATCCTCAAGGAATATGCAAACCGCGCCGATAGTTTCTGGGCCGAAGGCTCCAAGCACATCACACTGGCGCTGGGGTCGCTGGCGGCGGCGGTGATCGTCGGCCTGCCGCTCGGCATCCTGTGCCACCGCGTCGAACGGTTGCGGGCCGGCGTGCTCAATGTGCTCAACATCGTCCAGACCATACCCTCGATCGCGCTGTTCGGCCTGCTGATCGCGCCGCTGGGCTGGGTCGCCGCGCATGTTCCGGGTGCCGCAGCGCTCGGTATCAGAGGCATCGGCACCGCGCCCGCCTTCGTGGCTTTGTTCCTCTATTCGCTGCTGCCGGTGGTGGCCAACACCGTGGTCGGGCTTGCCGGCGTACCCCGCGCGGCCAATGATGCAGCGCGCGGCATGGGCATGACCGATGGCCAGCGCCTGTTCGGCGTCGAGTTTCCGTTGGCCTTTCCGGTGATCCTCACCGGCATCCGCATCGTGCTGGTGCAGAACATCGGCCTGGCCACCATCGCCGCACTCATCGGCGGCGGCGGCTTCGGTGTGTTTGTGTTTCAGGGCGTTGGCCAGACGGCGATGGACCTGGTGCTGCTGGGCGCCGTGCCGACGGTGGCGCTGGCTTTTGCCGCGGCCATCATCCTCGACGCAGTAATCGAAATGACCGCCACCAGGCGCAGGGTTGAAACGGCATGATCGAGATCGAAGGCATTACCAAGCGCTATGACGCGACGACCGTGGTCAACGACGTGTCCATGGTCGTCGAGCCGCGCACGGTTTGCGTCATTGTCGGTACCTCCGGTTCCGGCAAGACGACGCTGCTGCGAATGATCAACCGGCTGGTCGAGCCGACCGCCGGCGTCATCAAGCTCGACGGCAACGACAACCGCACGCTGCCCGGCTACGAGCTGCGCCGCAGCATCGGCTACGCTATCCAGGGCCACGGCCTGTTCCCGCACCACACCGTTGCGCAGAACATCGCCACCGTGCCGGTCCTGCTGGGCTGGGACAAGGACCGCATCAAGGCCCGCGTCGATGAGTTGATGACACTCTACCAGCTCGACCCCGAGGCCTATGGCCCGCGCTACCCGCACGAACTGTCCGGCGGGCAACAGCAGCGTGTCGGCGTCGCCCGCGCGCTCGCCGCCGAGCCCAATGTGCTTCTGATGGACGAACCGTTCGGCGCACTCGACCCGATCATCCGCACCAAGGCGCAGGAGGACCTGCTGGCAATCCAGAAGCGCTTCGGCACCACCATCATCCTCGTTACCCACGACATGGAGGAGGCGGTCCACATGGGCGACAAGATCGCCGTCATGGATGCCGGAAAGCTGGTGCAATACGCCAAGCCGGAAGAGATCCTGGCGCGGCCCGCGAACGCCTTCGTCGAAACCCTGGTCGGCGCCAGCGAAAAGCCGTTCCGGCTCTTGTCGCTCGGCCGCGTGCGCGACGCCGTGGAAAAGGGGACTGCCGAAGGCGAGGCGATCCCAGGCGACGCCAGCCAGCGCGACGCGCTGGCCGAGCTTCTGTGGTCGGGCCGGCCGGCGCTGCCGGTCAAGGGCGAAGACGGCAAGCTGCTCGGCCGCGTCACCGTCGACGGGCTGGTGAAGCGCGCGGCGAGGCCGGCATGAAAGGGGCCGGTCTAAAAGCCTGGCTGCCTTCGCTGCTCAGGCTTGCCCTGGTGGTGCTTCTCATAGCCTTCGTCACCAATCCCGGCTGGTTCGAGCCGCTGTTGAAGCCGCTGACCGAAAACAATGCGCCGGCGATCTACAATCAGGGCAGCCTGCTGACGCTCACGCTGCTGCATCTCAGGACCGTGCTGATCGCCACCGTCGCCGCCACCATCGTTGCGGTCGCACTCGCCACCCTGGTCACCAGGCCGGCGGGCGCCGAGTTCCTGCCGCTGTCGCGCAGCCTGGTCAATATCGGCCAGACCTTTCCGCCGGTGGCGGTGCTGGCGCTGGCGGTACCCGCCGTCGGTTTCGGCGAGAAGCCGACGCTAATTGCGCTGTTCCTCTACGGCCTGCTGCCGATCTTCGAGAACGCGCTGACCGGCCTCACAACGCTGCCGGGCAACATCATGGAGGCCGCGCGCGGCGCCGGCATGACGGGCTGGCAAAGACTGGTCAAGGTCGAATTGCCGCTGAGCGCGCCAATCATTCTGGGCGGAATAAGGCTGTCGGTGGTGATCAGCCTGGCCACGGCGACGATCGGCTCGACGGTTGCCGCCAAGACGCTGGGCGAGGTGATCATCGCCGGCCTGCTGTCCAACAATCTCGCCTTCGTCCTGCAAGGCGGCCTGATCGTCGCTGCCCTTGCGGTGCTGATCTATGACGGCCTGTCGGCGATCGAACGCTACACGGCGCGCAAGATGGGGCAGGAGACTGGCGACTGACCTTCGCTGGACTGCGGGCAAAGCATTGACTGACGCAGCGTCATTCAACCGATCTAATAGCAAGGCATCGGCCACGGGAATGTTCTGGCCTAAACCTTTTGGCTGAAAGCAGGGTAAAAACCGAACAATATCTTGACGTTCCGAGCCCTGTTTCGCATACACCGCTGCGAAGGACGGATTCCGCCTAGGCTTATCCGCTCCCCGCACCAACGGCCCAGGGAGGGGTTCTTTTGGGCCATCAATCGAGGAAAATTCGGCAATGACCATCATTTCTGCCGTCATCGCCTGCGGCTTGCTTTCAATCCTTTACGCCATCTGGGCGACACGATCGGTTCTTGCAGCCGATCAGGGCAACGCACGCATGCAGGAAATCTCCGCCGCCATCCGCGAAGGCGCGCAAGCCTATCTGGCGCGCCAGTACACCACCATCGCCATCGTCGGCGTGGTCGTGCTCGTGCTCGCCTGGTGGCTGCTCTCGATCACCGCCGCAGTCGGCTTCCTGATCGGCGCCGTGCTCTCGGGCGCCGCCGGTTTCATCGGCATGCACGTCTCGGTGCGCGCCAATGTGCGCACCGCGCAGGCGGCGTCCAACAGCCTCGCCGCCGGTCTCGACATCGCCTTCAAGTCGGGCGCCATCACCGGTATGCTGGTGGCTGGCCTGGCGCTGCTCGGCGTGTCGATTTACTACTATATTCTGACCGGCCCGATGGGCCTGCAGCCCAACGACCGCATCGTCATCGATGCGCTGGTTTCGCTCGGCTTCGGCGCATCGCTGATCTCGATCTTCGCCCGTCTGGGCGGCGGCATCTTCACCAAGGGCGCCGACGTCGGCGGCGATCTCGTGGGCAAGGTCGAAGCCGGTATTCCCGAAGACGATCCGCGCAACCCGGCCACCATCGCCGACAATGTCGGCGATAATGTCGGTGATTGTGCCGGCATGGCCGCCGACCTCTTCGAGACCTATGCGGTGACCGTCGTCGCCACCATGGTGCTGGCTGCCATCTTCTTCGGCGGAACCGCCGCTCTGGGTGCGGCGATGCTCTATCCGCT
Organism: Mesorhizobium sp. M0037; assembly: GCF_040323635.1. Taxonomy (NCBI): domain Bacteria; kingdom Pseudomonadati; phylum Pseudomonadota; class Alphaproteobacteria; order Hyphomicrobiales; family Phyllobacteriaceae; genus Mesorhizobium; species Mesorhizobium sp. M0037. Next base: position 341,029 of record NZ_JAMYVB010000001.1, read on the forward strand.
CGCCATCTGCGGCGCCTGTATCCTGACCTCGATCGTCGGCACCTTCTTCGTCAAGCTCGGTTCCAACGGCTCGATCATGGGCGCCCTCTACAAAGGCCTGATCGTCACCGGCCTGCTGTCGATCGTCGGTCTCGGTGTCGCTACCTCGGCAACCGTCGGCTGGGGCGAGGTCGGCACCGTCGCCGGCATGACCATCATCGGCAAGAACCTGTTCATCTGCGGCCTGATCGGTCTCGTTGTGACCGGTCTTATCGTGGTGATCACCGAATACTATACCGGCACCAACAAGCGCCCGGTGAACTCCATCGCCCAGGCCTCGGTGACCGGTCACGGCACCAACGTCATCCAGGGACTTGCGGTGTCGCTCGAATCGACCGCACTGCCGGCAATCGTCATCGTCGGCGGCATCATCTCGACCTACCAGCTCGCCGGCCTGTTCGGCACGGCGATCGCGGTCACCACCATGCTCGGCCTTGCCGGCATGATCGTCGCCCTCGACGCCTTCGGCCCGGTCACCGACAATGCCGGCGGCATTGCCGAAATGGCCGGCCTGCCCAAGGAAGTGCGCCACTCCACCGACGCGCTCGACGCGGTCGGCAACACCACCAAGGCGGTGACCAAGGGCTATGCCATCGGTTCGGCCGGTCTTGGCGCGCTGGTGCTGTTTGCGGCCTATTCGAACGATTTGAAGTTCTTTGCCGCCAATGGCGACAAATATCCATACTTCCAGGGCATGGGCGATGTCTCCTTCGACCTCTCCAATCCCTATGTTGTCGCCGGCCTGATCTTTGGCGGCCTGATCCCGTACCTGTTCGGCGGCATCGCCATGACGTCGGTCGGCCGCGCGGCGGGCGCCATCGTCGAGGAGGTGCGCAAGCAGTTCCGCGAGGACCCGGGCATCATGGCCGGCACCTCCAAGCCGAACTATGCCCGCGCCGTCGACCTTCTGACCAAGGCGGCGATCCGCGAAATGATCATCCCCTCGCTGCTGCCGGTGCTGGCGCCGCTCGTCGTCTATTTCGGCGTGCAGCTGATCTCGGGCTCCAAGGCGTCCGCCTTTGCGGCACTCGGCGCCTCGTTGCTCGGCGTCATCGTCAACGGCCTGTTCGTCGCCATCTCGATGACTTCGGGCGGCGGCGCCTGGGACAATGCCAAGAAGTCGTTCGAGGACGGTTTTGTCGACAAGGACGGCGTCAAGCACCTCAAGGGCTCCGAAGCGCACAAGGCTTCGGTCACCGGCGACACGGTTGGCGATCCCTACAAGGACACCGCCGGCCCGGCGGTCAACCCGGCAATCAAGATCACCAACATCGTGGCGCTTCTGCTGCTGGCCGTGCTCGCGCACGGCTAAGGCAACGCCACTGCTTCAGGAACAAACCCGCGGGAGCGATCCCGCGGGTTTTTGTTTGAGATTTACGCTGGTGGCAGTCAACCCTCATCCGGCTCGGTGCCGGCATCGCCGCGCTTGCTGTAGCGATCGAGCAATTCGCTCACGCCAGGTTCGCGCTCAGGCATCGGCGCCAGGCCACGCAGGCGCCGCAGCTTGGCAAGGAAGGCGCCTCGCTTATACTTGCGGCGGAAGGCGCGGGCGCGGGGATGGATGCCAAGAGCCGCCATCAGCCTGCGCCTGAGATAACTCGATGCCGCCAGGCGAATGGGTTCGCCCGCGCAGCCAAGGATTTTCACGCGCAAGGCGTCCGGCGTCTGCATGGCGTCCAGAAGATCCTTCTGTTCCTGCGCATTGTCGCCGAGATAGGAACCCTTGCGTATGCCGGAATGCAGCTTGATCACCGTGAGGTGCGGCATCGTCGCGATCACCGCGCCCTTTCGCCATGCCCGAAACAGCCAGTCCTGCGAGCTTTCGCAAAAGCACTGGCTGGCGGGTCGCCAAGGTCCGAGCAGGCTGAACGAAGCGCGGCGAAACATGTGTGCTGAGCCAAATCCTTCCGTCGTGACGGGGTCGTAAAAACCATCCTTGCCGATCCCGAAGATCGAATTCACAGGATTGCCGGCCGCCGACGGCGGCTGGATGACGGCACCGCGCGCCAGCACCACGTCGGCGCCCGAGGCGTCGATCCAGCCGGTCATCGCCGCCAAATGGTCGGGAAACCACAGATCGTCGTGGTTGAGCAAGGCGACGAAGCGGCCACGCGCCCTGGCAAAGCCGATATTGTTGGGACCGGACTGTTCGCCGAAATTGACAGGAAGATCGATGTAGACGATGCGGGCATCGTCAAATTCAGCGACAACGGCCGCCGTATCCGGCCTGCAATCGTCGCCGATGACCAAGGCTTCCCAGCCTTGCAACGTCTGGCGCATGACGCTGGTCAATGCCTGCCGCAGTGCTGCCGGCCGGTTGTGCGTCGCGATCACGATCGAGACCAGCGGTTCGCCGCCGGCCTGATTGCGCTGCGCCGATGCTTCCACGCTACACCAGTCTGTAGGGAATGTGGTCGGTGTCTGGCGGCAGGCGCCAATGGTCGGGCTGATCGTAGGCATAGGCCTTGTCGACGAGGTTGAGCAGCACCGCCGTCTCCGCTCCGAGCGAAACAACACCGTGCCATATTCCGGGTGGAATGATGACGACCGCCGGGCGCAACGGGCCGATAATCTTGTGCCAGACGGCGCCGAAGGTCGGCGAGGCCTTGCGTCCGTCAAACAGCGAAATGCGAACGCTGCCGACGCAGCAGAACAGCCGGTCGGTGGTCACCGCGTGTGCATGCCAGCCAGTCACCGCGCCGGCATACAAGGTCCGTTGGAAGACCTGGCCGACCGGCTCCGAATCGAGCTCCCACTCCTCGCGAAAGATCTCGGTCAGATAGCCGGTGGAGGTTGCGACCGGCCTGATCTCCTTGACCCTCACGCCATCGATCGCCACCGGCTCGATGGGTATCCAGTCAGGCGTGACCACCTGGCCGTCAGCCGTTCCGGTCGCCATCCAGCCTGTCGGTTTTGTCCGGGTTTTTTCCGGCACGGATGCTCCTCCCAATTCAGCGTGATGCGCCATTGGCCAGCACGGTCTGATACGAATTTGACCGGTCGCTGGCAAGTACGCGTCAAGGTTTGCTGATAGGCTTCGATCTCACGGCACTTGATGTTTCCGACGCAATCGGAGGGCCGCATTGCCCAAAACATCGTTCCATCCTACCCAAGCCCGGACCTTTCGCCTGCTTTAATACCCCGGCCATTGGCCAGGACATTGCGATCGACGCGGTGTCGGGCTCGCCTCTGCGGCGATTTTGGCCAGGGAAACGACATTCGGGCAGGGAAAAGACATGGACATTTTCTTGATGGCGGCTTCGCTTGCGCTGGCTGGAATTATTGCCGGCATCTACGTCTCGGGTGTAATCCACGATTTTCGCATCGATGATCTTACCGCCGGCCAGTACATGGCCATGCATCAGATGCGCGACCGGACGTTTACCCGGGTGATGCCGTTAGTCAGGCTGACGACGCTGGTGCTGATCGCGGCGATGGCGATGTTTGCGGTCGATGCCGGCCTGCCGCGCATCCTGACCATCGTCGCCGCGGCGCTGGTGGTGATCGACATTGGCTTCACCGTCAGCCGTCAGGTGCCGCTCAACAAACAGGTGCAGAGCTGGACGCCGGTGACCATCCCCGATGATTGGGCGCAGACGCGCGACAGCTGGGCGGCCAACCACAATTTGCGCCTTGTGCTTGGACTGGCCGAATACGCCTGCCTGTTTGCCGCGGTCATCCTGACGCTCAGCCGGTGATTCAGTTTTTGCGGAACGCCGCGGCATGGGTCGGCACTTCTGCCGACCGCCGCCGTTGAAAACAGGAGTATTGCCATGCTGCATCACGCTTCATTCAACGCCCGCGATCCGCAGGCCGTCGCCAGCGTCCTTGCCGAAATGCTTGTCGCCACCGCGGTTCGTGCGCCGTCGCCGCCATTTCCTGAGGGCGCATGGTTCGTCTGCCTCTGCGACGATTTCGGCTCGCTGATCGAAATCCTACCGTGCGGCACGGTTCTGGACCAGCAAGCGCCGCTCGGCATCGGCTTCGACCCGAACATGCGCCTGCGCTCCGGCTCGCATGTGCTGCTCAGCACGCCCAATTCGACCGAAACCATCCAGGGCATTGCCGCCCGCATGGGCTGGCATAGCGGGCTGATTGATGCCCGCCTGTTCAAGGTGCTCAAGGTCTGGGTCGAGGACGAAACCCTGGTCGAATTCCTGACGCCCGAGATCGCACCGCTGTACCGCGCGACATTCGCCTGGGGCGGCATGGCGACACTCGACGCCAAGCTGCGCGAGCTGGAGAGCCAGATGGCGGCAGCGCTTGCCGCCAAGACCGCAAACCAGTCGGGCCGCAAGGATGAGCAAATGGCCGATACGATGTGATGAGAGCTCCTAGACGGCCGCCGAGGTCAACCGTCGCCGGTGTTGTCGCCGGCTTCCGCCTTCAGCCAGTTGATGAACGATCTGGCAGGCTCCCAGGCGGAGATGGACGGGTGGACGACGACGTAGTGGTTCCAGTTCGTCGGTATGTCCGTCGTCAGGAGGCGGACGAGCCTGCCGGTGCGCAAATCGCTCTCGACCAGCGACTTCCTCGCGATGGCGACGCCCAGACCGCTCGCCGCCGCTTCGACCGCCAACAAGGTGCCATTCAGATTCATGCCGTCGCCAACCGTATCCAGCGGCAGATTGTTTCTCTCGAACCAGTGGCGCCAATTGGCTCCACTCTCGTCATTTTCGGCCGTCGTGTCGAGGATGCGGAACAGTCGCAGCACATCGTGCTGGTCTCTGACCGGGCCGTTGGCGGCGAGATAGTCGGGACTGACGACAGGAAAGATCGCATCTGCCATCAGCCATTCGGTCTCGACGGCCGGATAGTGTCCGCCGCCGAAGCGCAATGCGATGTCGACTGTTCGCTGCGAAAGGTCGACGACTGCAAGATCCGCATTGATGTCGATCTCTGTTTCGGGATGCTTTTTGCGAAACCTGTGCAGACGCGGGGCCAGCCAGCGCACGGCATGCGAAGGAATGGCAGTGACCCTCAGCCTCGTGCGCTCGTTGCGCGCGACACTCGCGACCGTGCTCTGGATTTCCAGCAATGCGCGTCGCACGCCCGCGGACAATCGTTCGCCTTCAAGCGTGAGTTCGACGCGGCGGACATGGCGGGTGAACAGAAGCACGCCGAGATCGGCTTCGAGATCGGCGATGCGGTGGCTGAGCGCGCTTGGCGTAACATTCAGCTCATCGCCGGCGCGCTTGAAGCTGCCCAGCCGGGCAATGACCTCGAAAGCACGAATGGATTCCAGTTGTGGAAGCCGTCTTGTCATTTGCCGTTACCCGATCCCGCCCATGGGTTCCTTAGCATGAATGAACAAAGCTCATCCATAGCTTCGTAAATAGTCTTTTGTCCAAGCGCGCAAATCATTGTAGCCATCCACTGCCCCCCGATTGCCGCCGTCGAAAGAGGCCGTTCATGGAACGAGCCTCGACTACGAACGACAGTGAAATGAAGACAATCGCTTGGGAGTACCCCATGACTATTCGACCCCCCGAGTTTGCGCATGCGCGCTTTTCGACCGCCATGTGGCCGCGAGCGGAATGGCGAAACGTCTATTGCGACCTGTTGCGCCGGATGGTGACCGACATGGATTTTAACGTCACGGAGGAAAAGCTCTCCGTCGACGCGACCATCCTGCGGCTGCCGGGCGTCGGCATTGCCGATTCGAGGACCACCGCCTTCCGCACCATCCGTTCCCGCGCCGTGGCCAAGGGGACCGATGATTACATTTTCTTCATGTGTCTGGAGGGCGCTGCCACCTTCTCGCATCTCGGCCGCGAGGCCAGCATCGAGGCCGGCCAGGCAATCCTTCTGTCCTCCTCTGATCCGCATGTGATCGAACGGGCGATGTCGCATCATCTCTTCATCACCATCCCCAAGGCAGCGCTCGGGCCCATGGCTGCGAATGCGGATGCCGCCCTGATGACGCCGATGTCATGCGTGGGCGAAAAGTTCTTGCTGCTGACCAGCTATGTCCGTCTGCTGATGCAGGAGCCGAACCTGGCCGCATCCGAATTGCGCTGGCTTGCCGCCAAGCACATACAGGACCTTGTCGCGGTCGTGGTTGGGGCAACGCAGGACGCCACCGAGGTCGCCGCAGGTCGCGGCATACGCGCCGCGCGGCTGCGCGCCATCAAAGCCGATATCGAAAGCAATCTGGCTTCCGGCGATGTCGGGTCCGACGCGCTGGCCGGGCGCCACCGCGTCAGCGCGCGCTATATCAGAAAGCTGTTCGAGGGTGAGGGTACCTCGCTGTCGCAGTTCGTGCTTGGCCGGCGGCTGGCGCTGGTTTGCAGCAAGCTATCCGACCTGCGCCTGGCACACCGCACCATCGGCGCCATCGCCTTCGACGCCGGCTTCGGCGATCTCTCGACCTTCAACCACGCCTTCCGCCGGCATTTCGGCATGACGCCTTCGGAAGCGCGGCAGAGTGCGGCTGTGCACCGCGCCTCGCTGGAGCCCGGCGGCCGAACAGGCCACGCGCGGCAAAGCGCGACGGGTGTTGCGGCCGCATGACCTCAAAACAAAAGCCCGCAGGATCGCTCCCGCGGGCTTTTGGTCGCCTGAGAAGGTGTCGCTTCGGGGGAAGCAAAAATCTGAGGAAAGCGGTCGCTTCTTAATGCATGTCGCTCAAAAGTGGCTCCGGTTTTGAGACAACGACATGCATAAAACAAAGGCCTAAAGCGCGTCGCCTGGATCCGTTCAAATGCGACGCGCTTTAGGCGCCGCCGCCAGGAATGGGGGGCGCCAGTTTGCTGGCGCCTTTGATGATCTGGCTGAGGAAGTTCTGGTCCTTGCCGCCGGTCGGCGTGGTGCGCGAGATGAAGTCGAAAATCTTGCCGTCCTTCAGACCGTAATTGGCAATCTGGGTGACGCGCCCGTCCTCGCCAAAATACACCGCGAGCACTTTCTGGTCGACCAGGCGCGGCTTGTCGAAAGCGACATATCGCTTGCGCGTCTGCGAAATGTAGTAGAACGCCTCATTGTCGAAGGTGGCTTTCGTCGATGGCGTGCCGAGCGCCAGAAGCACCTGTTCGCGGCTGGAGCCCACCGGCACCGAATCGACCGCCTGCTGGTCGATAACATAGCCCTGCGTCAGCGTCTCGCTAGGGTTAAGGTCGCCGAACATCTTGGACGAATTGCAGCCCGACAGCGCGGAAGCCACCAGCACCAGCGAAACCGCGGCGGTGGCCCCAGGCAGAAAAGTCGACTTGAATTTCAGCGCGCGCAACAACAACTCCATTAGCTGGCCGCAACTTGCGCTGGGCGGCAAAACCGGTAAACCAGCTTGCTTGCCGATGCAACAAGGCCCATTCAAACAATCGGTCCCCAGGAGACCACCCTCAATGTTCCAGCGCCTTTTTGGCCGCGAACGCAACGCCAACCGCGCTATCACCGAGGCGCTTTACGCACAAATCGTGGCGGCGGCGCGGCAGACCGTGTTTTATTCCCACTGGAATGTGCCGGATACGCCGCTCGGCCGTTTCGAGATGCTGTCGCTGCATATGTTCCTGTTTCAGCACCGGCTGCGCGGCGAAGAGGGCGTCGCGCATGAGGTCGCGCAGGTGCTGATCGACGAGTTCTTTCTCGATGTCGAGCATTCGCTGCGGGAACTGGGCGTTGGCGATGTCGGCGTGCCCAAGCGCATGAAGAGGCTGGCCAAAATGTTCTACGGCCGTACCGCCGCCTATGACGACGCGCTGGAACGCAGCGATCGCGACGCGCTTGCCGCCGCCCTGGCGCGCAATGTCAGACCCGATGCCGGCGCCTGGCCGCAAGCCCTGCCGCTGGCGTCCTATGTAATCGATGCCGCCAGGCAGCTTGAAGCACAGCCGTCCGAATCGATCGTTTCCGGTGCCGTGGCGTTTCCCGTCGCGAAAGCGGAGTGAGGAGGGGAGACCAAGATGAAACATGTGGACACGCCTAGCCCGGTCTCATTCGCGGCCAATGTCGGCCGCCTGCCGCACAAAGGTTTGCAGGTGGTGATCGACGCCGACGCCGCGCAGCGCGCAATGCTTGCGCGCGAGCACGAGCTGCTTTCGGTCGAAAACTACCGTGCTGAGCTTTTGGTGGCGCCGTGGAAGCGCAATGGCGTCAAGGTCAGCGGCCGCGTCGAGGCTGATATCACCCAGGCCTGCATCGTCACCCTTGAGCCGGTCGCGGCCCATATCGACGAGGAGGTCGAGGCGCTGTTCTTGCCCGAACAATCCAAACTCGGACGGCAAGGTTTCGAAGGCGGCGGCGAGATCCTGCTCGACGCCGACGGGCCAGACGGCCCGGAAACATTCTCCGGCGACACGATCGACGTCGGCGCGCTCGCCGAACAGTTCTTCGGGCTGGCGATCGATCCCTATCCGCGCAAGGCAGGCGCCTCTCTCGATGCCGCCGGCCCGGACGAGCCCGTCGAGAATGAATTCCAGCAAAAGCTGCGATCCTTGCTTGGAAAATCCTAAAACACGAAGCGATCGGAGAAAAGCCGGTTGTGCGGCAGCCCAAAACCGCTATTTTCGCCGAACCTTCGCGAGCCCCCGAATTTCGCGAGTTTAGTATTTCTTTCGCGGGCCATGTGCCCTGGCCCAAGCTAGTGAGATAAAGACCGCGTGATCAGGATTTCCATCGATGCCATGGGTGGCGATCACGGGCCAAACGTGGTCATCCCGGCACTCATGACGGTCGCCGTCAGGCGTCCCGACATCCGCTTCGTCATATATGGGCGCGAGGAATTGGTGCGCCCCGAACTCGCCAAATTTCCCAAACTGGCCGAGGTCAGCGAGTTCCACCATTGCGAAGTCGCGGTCAGGATGGATGACAAGCCGAGCCAGGCGCTGCGCCACGGCCGCTGGAAGTCGTCGATGTGGAAGGCTGTCGAAGCAGTCAAGAGTGGCAGCGCGCAGGCCTGCATTTCGGCCGGCAATACCGGCGCGCTGATGGCGATGTCGAAGTTCTGCCTGCGCACGATGGCGACCATCGATCGTCCGGCGATCGCGGCGATCTGGCCCACGATGCGCGGCGAGAGCGTGGTGCTGGATGTCGGCGCCACCATCGGCGCCGATGCGCACCAGCTGATCGACTTTGCCATTCTCGGCACCGGCATGGCGCGCTCGGTGTTCGGCATCGACCGGCCGAAAGTCGGCCTGCTCAATGTCGGCGTCGAGGAGATCAAGGGACAGGAAGAGGTCAAGGAAGCCGGGCGCATGCTGCGCGAGGCCAACATGGCCTCGATGAATTATCATGGCTTCGTCGAGGGTGACGACATCGGCAAGGGCACGGTCGACGTGGTCGTCACCGAGGGCTTTGCCGGCAACATCGCGCTCAAGACGGCAGAAGGCACTGTGCGCCAGATCTCAGGCTATCTGCGCGCCGCGATGAACCGCACGCTGATGGCCAGGATCGGCTATGTCTTCGCCAGGGGCGCTTTTGACCGCCTGCGCGAAAAGCTCGATCCGGGCCGCTCCAATGGCGGTGTTTTCCTGGGTCTGAACGGCATCGTGGTAAAGAGCCATGGCGGCGCCGATTCGGACGGTTTCGCGGCGGCCATAGAGCTTGGCTACGACATGGTGCGCAACAATCTGATCGACCGCATCGAGGCCGATCTCGACCTGTTCCATGCGCGCAACCCGCATGCCCAGGCAAGCAGGAAATCCGACGCCACCGTCGACGAAAAGGAATAGGAAAGAGCTTTGATCAGATCAGTCGTGCGCGGCACCGGTGCTGCGCTGCCCCGCCGCATCATGAAGAATGCCGATTTCGAAGGCATGGTCGAGACCTCGGACGAGTGGATCGCCCAGCGCACCGGCATCCGCCAGCGTCATATCTCCGCCGATGACGAGACGACGGCGTCGCTGGGCGAGGCGGCGGCGCGCGCAGCGCTCGACAATGCTGGTCTTACGCCTGCCGACATTGATCTGATCGTGCTGGCGACCTCGACGCCCAACAACACCTTTCCGGCGACCGCCGTCGAGATCCAGAACCGGCTCGGCATGCATCACGGCTTTGCCTTCGACCTGCAGGCGGTGTGCTCGGGCTTCGTCTATGCGGTGACCACCGCCGACCTCTACATCAGAGGCGGCCTCGCCAAGCGCGTGCTGGTGATCGGCGCGGAGACCTTTTCGCGCATCCTCGACTGGAGCGACCGCTCGACCTGCGTGTTGTTCGGCGACGGCGCCGGCGCGCTGGTGCTGGAAGCGGATGAGGGCACCGGCGGCATTGCCGACCGTGGCGTGCTGGCGATGAGCCTGCGCTCCGACGGCGCCCACAAGGACAAGCTTTTCGTCGATGGCGGTCCCTCGACCACCGGCACGGTCGGCCATCTCAGGATGGAAGGCCGCGAGGTGTTCAAGCACGCCGTCGGCATGATCACCGACGTTATCGAGGCGACGTTTTCGCAGGCCGGCATAACCGCCGACGACCTCGACTGGTTCGTGCCGCATCAGGCCAATAAACGCATTATTGACGCTTCGGCCAAGAAGCTCGGGATTGCTGAGCAAAAGGTGGTGGTCACCGTCGATTTGCACGGTAACACCTCGGCTGCTTCCGTGCCGCTGGCGCTTTCGGTGGCTGTCGCCGACGGTCGCATCAAGAAGGGTGATCTCGTGCTCCTGGAAGCGATGGGCGGCGGCTTCACCTGGGGCGCGGTTCTCGTTCGCTGGTAAGTGCCGAACGGTCCGGTTTCGGTCCTTGACCTTGCCGGATCAATTACTTAGGCTCTGCCTTTACCTGTATCGATTTATGTTTTTTGAACTGATGGGACGGTCGCATGGGGGGAAAGACACTTACGCGCGCCGACCTTGCCGAAGCTGTTTACCGTAAGGTCGGCTTGTCACGCACTGAATCGGCAGAACTCGTCGAAGCGGTGCTGGACGAAATCTGTGAAGCCATCGTACGCGGCGAGACGGTGAAGCTGTCGTCCTTCGCCACCTTCCACGTCCGTTCCAAGAACGAACGCATCGGCCGCAATCCCAAGACCGGCGAGGAAGTGCCGATCCTGCCGCGCCGGGTGATGACCTTCAAGTCGTCGAACGTGCTGAAAAGCCGTATCCTGCGCTCGCACCAGAACAGCAAGGCCAAGGGCGGCAAATAGGTTCTGCCGCAGGCTTCGGTTGAAAACGCCGGGCCGTTTTGACGCCGGGCTTGAATATTGTTTCATAAACCGCTGAAATGATACCCGATTCGGCAGACTGGGCCGGATCGCCGTCCAGCGTGAGGATTTCGCCCATGGACAAGAGCCCCGACGCTTTCCGCACCATCAGCGAGGTCGCGGAGGATCTCGATCTGCCGCAGCACGTGCTGCGCTTCTGGGAAACCCGTTTCAACCAGATCAAGCCGATGAAGCGCGGCGGCGGCCGCCGCTACTACCGGCCACAGGATGTCGAACTGATCAAGGGCATCCGCCACATGCTCTACGACCAGGGTTACACGATCAAGGGCGTGCAGAAACTGCTGCGCGAGAACGGCAACCATTTCCTGGTCGCCATCGGCAATGGCGACATGGCTGCCGTCGAAGCGATCTCGCAGCGCAGGCAGGCCGATCAGGTGCCGCTGACGCCAGCCGCCCAGCCGCGCGGCATGGATGACGAGATGCTGGTCGGCCAGCCCAAGGTAAAACCCAGCCGCCGCTTTTTCGGCCTGGGCAAGACCGAGGAGGAAGGTCCGGTCCAGCCCGGCGCATCGAAACTGTCGCGCGACAACCGGGCCTTGCTGCAGGAGGCGCTGTTTGACCTCCTGGAGTGCAAGCGCCTGCTCGACCAGGTGCGCTAACCTTTCCGCTGCCTCGGGCAAGCAGACCGGAACCGGTTCTGCGGCCATGCGTTTGGCCTTCTCTCAAAAAGAAGGAAAACAATCATGGCATCGCTTTCGACCCTCTCCGATCTCGATCTCGAAAAGCAGGTCGCGACCCTTTCCAAAGAGCTCGCCGCCTTGCGCAAAGTCGTGGCCAAACGCGGCGGTGCTTACTACGAGGACGGGCGCGATGCCGCTTCGGACTATTATGGGCAGCTTGCCGACCTTGTCAGCGATGCGCTGCCGGCGATCAGGAAGCAGGGCAGGGCGATCGAAAAGACGGCGCGCGATCGTCCGGCAACAGCCGCTGCTGTTGGGTTGGTCGTGGTCGGCCTTCTCGCCAGCTTGTTGCTCAGCCGGCGCTAAAACAATTCACGAAAACAAAAAGAAAATGGCGGCCGTCCCGCGGACGACCGCCATTTCCCTGATCTGCGGCCGATTACTTGGCGAGCTTGATCTTGGCCTGCGGCGAAACCTGCGCGGTCTGGCTGCACTTGCCATAGACAGTGCCATTCTTGTCCGTGGCGTCGGTATAGGTGCCTTTGCACTCGATCGAGAGCACCAGGCAATGCCCGGAGCCCTTGCAAACCGCGCCGCCGTCGCCCGTGGGATGCGTGCCGTTGGCGAAGGCCGAGGTCGGAACGGAAGCCGAACCGAAGGCCGAGACGATGAGGGCCGCGGCGAGCGTGATGCGCTTGAAGTTGGTCATTTGAGCATTTCCTTCTCTGGTCGAGGATCGCCACCATGGCGTCCTTCTGTGTTGGGATCGCCTTCTCGGCGTCCATGCCGGGTTAGTGCGGCCTCCAAAGCAAAGGTTCATGCGTGGTTCGAATTTTCTTCGCGTTTTTTCGCGACGTCGATTTTTAGCCTTCGCCAACGGACGGCGCCTGGCGGGGCCGTCCGGCATCGATCATGAATTTCGCGTGAAGTACGCTGACGTAGTAGCGCGGCATCCCATGCGAAGGTCGCACGGTGGCGTGCCCAAATGGCCAGCCAAGACCTAGTCCGCCCCCGGCTCTTGTCAGGTGGCGGCAGCAGTCATTGCCGCCACTTGGCACCGCGCTTTCTGCCACTCCCGGCTGCGACTATAACGCCAGTCCAAAGGTACCGGCGGAGGAGACGGGCGTGGTCGCAAATTACATCGACGAGTTCATCATGTTCTGCGCTGGGTTGTGGATGACAGGCGTTGGTTTTGGGCTGCTCCAAAGTCCTATTCAGGCCCAGCAAGGTCAGCAGCCATGGTGGCTGCAGGTCGCGAAGCATTTCAAATGGATGGGGCCGCTTTTGATTTTGATCGCAATAGTGCTCGCGTTCTCGGCGCCGTCCTAGCGGGTTCCGACGGCATTGAGAGACCCGGGGTGTCCTGCAGCTGGCTACCGCTGTGTTGTTGCGCCTGATACGTTCGTTGGGTGCGCTGTGGTTGCTCGCATTCTGACGCATGGGCGCCATCGAATCCTGCCTTCAGCTTTTCCACGTGTCGCCTGGCAAAAACCAACGGGAAGGCGGCCCTGGCGAGGACTCCAGGGCCAGCCTTCCCGTTGGGCAAGTCGGCCGTGTCAGGCCTTCTTGGCCTCCACCTTGTGGTGGTGGTGGTGGTGGTGATGGTGACGGCGGTGATGCTTGTTGTGATGATGATGGTGGTGATGCTTCTTGTGCAGCGATGCTGCGTCGGCGCTGCTGGCGCCGATGAGCGGCAGAGAGACAGCCAGGGCAAAAGCCAGCCCGAGAGCCGACAGGAGGGACTTCTTCATGACTTCGTTTCCTTTTCTGCGCGGGCTGAATTTGACCGTCACCGAGCAAGATCGGTCCCGGTGAACCCCGCAGTCATGACTATCGCCTCCGAACTTTTCGACAGTTTTTCCGGACTGTAGAATTTTGTTTCTGGATTGTGTCTGGCGGCTTCGTCGGCAACTTACATCGGCGGAATGACGCCGTTGGTGCCGACAACGACCCGGCCCGCGGTCAGCTTGCCGTCGCTGCCGCGCTCGGCGTTGACGAACACCACAGCGCCAGGCTTGAGGTCGGCGGGCGTCGCCGGCGCGAAGGTCACCACCGGCGTCGTCTGCGGGATCGCGATCTGCTTTTTCTGGCCATTGTCGTAGGTCAGCGTCACCGTGCGACCTGCAATCTCGGTGACATCGGCGACCGTGCCGTTGGTCATCCGGCTGTTGGGCTCGAGATCCCACGGGCGGTCGCCTTCGCCGGCGCCCTTCAGCGCGGCCGGGAAGATCACCACCTCAAGCGCGCCGCTGCCGCCATCGGCCTTCGAAACAGAGGCAATGCCGAGGAAATCGCCTTGCTTGATATCCCCGGCACCCGCCTTGGCGACGCCGGAAATCTTCCACCCTTCAGCCAGCGCGATGGCGTCGGTAGCGCCTTCGCGGGTCTTCACCGTCAGCGTCGCTCCGGCAAAGGCGGTCACCGTGCCGCGAATGCGCACGGCCTCGGCGGCTTGCGCCGCGACCATGCTCGCGCCAGCGAGGCCTGAAATCGTGGCGAGCACGATGGCTGATGTCTTGAATGTCATGGATCTGATCCTCTTGGGAAAAGCTGGCCCGATGCGGCTGCCAGCAACATCAGGCTAACGCGCGAGCGGCGCAAAACCGCTGAACACTTCGGCGTGCGGCCCTTCAAAAGAACTTGATTGGGAGATCGGGGCGGAGATCCTATATGTGCCCTGGCGCCTGCGGTTTTGACGCCGGTTCACGATGCTGTGACGGTCGGTTTGGGCCTTGGCAAATCGCCGTCAAGCGGGCATTGTCCCGGCTCTCAGGCAACACCCTATCATTTGATCCAAAACTCTTTAGCCCCATGGAGTTGCCAATGCCCCAAACTGCAAAACACGAACCCTTCTCCAGGCTGGCGGCCGATGTTGCGGCCGATGTAGCGCTTGAGCACCCCGGCCTCAAAGCCATCCGGGAGACAAAGGGATACAGTATTGAAGAGCTTTCCCTGACCTGCGGTCTGTCGACCAGCGAGATTGCCGACATAGAGAGCGGCAAGGACACCGATCCGACGAAACTTCGCCGGATCGCCGCAGCATTGCAATTGCCGGAAACGGCCCTGATCGATGCCCCGGCGCCCACGGCGCCTGTGGAAAACCGGTCCGTTTCATAAACAACGGCCAAGCGTCGTTCAACAAGCCCGCCATGGTTTGCCCTGGCGGGCTTGTTGCATTCGCCCAACGGCGAATGTCACTTCTTGCTCGGATCGTCCGCCGGGTTGACGTAGGTGATCGCGAACGGCCCCTCGCCATGAACCTGGACGATCGTAGCGCTTGTCGTCCAGGCGTAATGGTTCATTCCCTGCGGGGCTACGCCGAAGCCGCCGGCGGTCAGTTCGATGCCTTTGGTCTCGTCGAGCTTGTCGCCCATGCCGATATGAAAATTGCCGGAAATCACCGTCACATACTCCGAGGTGGGATGGTTGTGCGCGGCAATTTTGTAGCCGGCCGGCAACTTCAACCGCAGCACGTAGATGCCATCCTTCGAGGGGTCCCCGGCGATGACAGCCATGTCCGCGCCGGCGGGCAGGACAGCAGGAGCAGGGCCCCATTTGATGGCGTCCGCGTTTATCGGCATGTCGTCGGCAAGCAGCGGCGCCGTCCCGATAAGCAGCAGCGCCAGAGCCGAGGCGAGCTTGAGCATGATGATCTCTCCGGTTGGTCGTGGGAGCACAGCATCAGCGCCGGCCCTGATCCATTGCGACCTACCAAGGCAGCAGCCCGAACACATCTCCCGCACGGGGGATGCGCCTTGCGTTGCTGACATGCGGCGCGACCCGCCTGGCCTGGTATCGCTGCAGCCGTCGAGGGGCGGGGAGGTTGCCGCCGACCGAGCGTGAAGCTATCCAGTGTGAACGCTAACCGTTTTCGAATGGGACAATGCCGAGATGAGCCTTGAATCCGTGCGCGCCTTCCTGGCTGCCCATGCGCCCGATGTCGAAGTGCTCGTCACCGAAGCGAGTTCCGCGACGGTGGCGCTGGCGGCTGAGGCGCACGGCGTGGAGCCGGCGCAGATCGCCAAGACCATCTGCCTGCGCGTCGGCGGTGAGACCATGCTGATCGTGGCCGGCGGCATGTCGAGGCTCGACAACCGCAAATTCAAGGACCGTTTCGGCGGCAAGCCGCGCATGCTTGACGCCGATGAGGTTGTCGCGATTACCAGCCATCCCGTCGGCGGCGTCTGCCCATTCGGCCTGCCGGCGCCGCTGCCGGTCTATTGCGACGTCTCGCTGCGCGCCTTCGATGAAGTCGTGCCCGCGGCCGGCGCCACCAACGCCGCGGTGCGGCTGAGCCCTGAGCGCATGGCACAGATTGTCGGCGCCGAATGGGTCGACGTCTGCCAAGGATGAATGTTGGTGATTTGAGAAGCAGGACCTTTGGGGGCAAGTCCTGTCTAAAAATGGTCGGAGTGGCCGGATTCGAACCGACGACCCCTTGACCCCCAGTCAAGTGCGCTACCGGGCTGCGCTACACTCCGGACCGCGCAAAGCCATATATTTTCAAGGGGTATGGTGCAAGCGCTAAAACGGCGCGCCGGGCCTGAAAGTCGCCAGCATGCGGCCTTGTCGCCGCAATGCCAAGGCGATATGGCTCGCGCAGTATCGATACGAAGGATTGCGCGTGGCAAATTCCTGTTTTTTTCTGGCGGCCGACGCCAATTATTTTCCGTATGCATGCTTGGCGGCGCGCAGAATTCTGGATGTTTCGGGAGAGGCAACACCGGGATTCATCCTGCATGTCGGCGCACGCGATGCCGATATGCGTGTTGCTGAACGCCTGCTGACGAACCGTCTTCGCATAGTGGACGTTTCGGGGCTGTTTGCGGAGGCTGGCCATACTTTCCGGCCAAGCAATGTCGGCACTTTTGTTCGGCTTTTCGCCGACCAACTGCCTCAGTTCGCGGACTATGACCGCATCGCCCATGTCGATTGTGATGTTCTGTTCAATCGAGATATCGCCGACCTGGTGGGCCAGACACTTCATGCTCCGTTGTTGGCCGCTCACGACGATTACATGTATTTCCGCCCGGGCTATCGGAACAAACTGTCGATGCAGCCGGGGGCGCCTTATTTCAACGCCGGCATCATCGTCTTCAGCATGCCGCCGGTGCGTCAACAGGGACTTTTGCACCGCGCCAGAGATGTTGCCGTTGCCGGGCAAATGAACGATCAGAACGCGCTGAACATCGTCTTCGAGGGCAAGTGGCAGACGATGCACCCGAACTGGAATTTGATGTCCAACGATACGAAGGAGTTTCGGTTCGCCCAAGCCTATGCGCGGCATTTCGCCGGCGGCAAGCCCTGGGGAAGCCAGGTCGACGTGGAGCCCGAGGCGCTTGCCGTCTGGCGCGATCTGGCAAAGGATACGCCATGGCTTGAGCCCTTCCGGCAGCGTATTCCCTTCGAGCGGGGCGTCATGAGGCGGTTCGCCCGAAGGTTCGACGGTATCATGGGGATGTTGCCGAACAAGGACCGGTATCGGCGGCGCGCACGGTACGACGGCAGCAAGGTGCATAAGATATATGCCGAGCATGCTGACGCCGGGGCGATGGCTGTGCAGTTTCCGGAAGTACTCGGTGGTTTCGCCTGAGACCCGCAACGGAGCTCTCGCGAATGGGTCAGGCAACAGGTTGTAGCATGCCGCAAAAATCGTGTTTCTTTTTCGCCACCGACCAGAGGTATTTCCCGTATGCCAGCCTGGCGGCGCGCCGCGTGCTGAATGTGTCGGACCACCTCGACGGCTTTATTTTGCACACCGGTGTCATCTCCAACGAAGACCGAGCTATCGGAGAGCGTCTGCTCGGTGGGAAGATCCGCATCCTGGATGTCACGAAATTCATGGAAGCGACAAACTTCAACCGCGGAACGCACCCAACCCTTGCGACCTACATCAGGCTGTTTGCCGATCAATTGCCGGAGTTCGAACCATATGACCGCATCGCCTATTCCGACGCCGATGTGCTTTTCAACAGATCGATAGAAGACCTCTGCAACGTCCCGCTCAACGCTCCGCTGCTGGCCGCACACGATGAGCAGACCTATTTCGACGTAAAGTATCGACAGCATTTGCCGATGCAGCCAGGCGCGCCGAAGTTCAATGCCGGCGTGCTGGTGTTCAACATGCCACTGGTCAGGCAGGAGGGGCTTCTGGAGCGTACCCGGCAGTTGGCCTCCGAGCAGGTTTACGGGATGGATCAAGGTGCATTGAACGTGGCTTTCGAGGGCAGGTGGCAGACGATGCACCCGTTCTGGAACGTGATGACCAACTACACCAGCCAGATTTCTTTCAGCCGCTGCTACGCCCGCCACTTCGCCTGGGGCAAGCCCTGGGACCGTCCGCCGATCGGTGTCGAGGTCGGCGCCATGGCGATCTATCGTGATCTGGCGAAAGGCACGCCCTGGGCCGGCCGTTTCAACAGCAACTGGCCGATCAAGAGAGGCATATTGAAAAACCTCGGCCGCAAGTTCGACGCCATCAGCGGGATTTTGCTGAACGACGAGAAGCGCAAGCGACGGGCGCGGTTCGACGCCGAAAAGGTCAGCGCCATCTTTGCCAGCCATGCGGACAATTCGATGTTGGCCGTGCAATACCCCGAACGGGTCGCTGGCATAGCCAGATAGAACTTGACGCTCCGCCGGACGCGGTTCCTCCCGCCAATCTTCCTCGATAAGTCTATTGCCTCGCTGGTTGATGCCCTCCGGCTAGCACGCTCAAGGCCGAGCCGATACTTAGCTCCAATCCAGATTGATGTTGCGGATGCCTTCCTGTGCGATCCGGCCCCGCAGCTTGCCGATCCGGTCGGCCAGGTCTGGCGAGAACCGTTCATGTGTCTCGACCAGGATTTGTCCAATCGAACGGTGAATGCCGGCATCCAGGATGGCTTCGATGCATTCCGCTTCGGCCCCTTCTATGTCCATCTTGATGATGACGATCGGCTCATGGAGACCTTGCAGGAACTGCACCAGGTCAACCACCTCAACTTCAAAGCTTTTCCCGTTCGTATGTTCGTGTGTCTGGATCAGGGACGACGATTCGGTCCTGCGGAGATCACTGACGTCCGGCCTCTGATGGAATGTGGCCGTTCGCGCTGATCCACCAACAGCCTTCGGAATGATCGTCACCCGGTCGTTGTTGCCAAACCTTGTCGTCAAAATCTGGCGAGCAACAGGGTCAGGCTCGAAAGCAATCACCCGCATCCCATAGGCTAGTACATGTCCCGTGACGTCGCCAATATTGGCGCCGAGATCGATGAACAGACTATCGGCGGGAAGCTTTTTCATAAGCTGATGGAAGTCGTATTCGGCCTGCCGCACGCGCCGCGGGGGCCTGTGCCACCGGCGATACGCGTACCAGCGCAGCATGAATTCGAAATAGCTTTCCCTCAGCATAACCACGCCCGTCAGATTAGTGGCGCCCACCAACCCGGAATATTATCCAGCCCGGCAAGCACGCCAACTCAATTGGAATTTTGTCAGTCGCGTTTAGCGACGTTTTCCCACCATCACAACATAAATGCGCCGCCGGCAACCGTGCTCAATTCGACCAGGGGTTGGAGCAAGCAGATCAAAGCCTGCGAGGGCCTGCACAACCCCGGTATTGGCGTGCGCGGCTGTTCCTGTCCTTCAGGATTACTCGGCTACCTCGGTTGCGCCACCGCCCGCAACCCGCGCTGATGCCTGTATTCCAGCGCGATCGCGCCCCAGATCAGGCCGAGCAGCAGGTAGACATGGCGCCAGTGGTCGATGTCGATGAAGGTGCCGAGCCCGATATTGCCGATGAAAGCGACGTAGGCGCAGAGCAGATAGGGCTGCCACGGCCGGTCGCGCAAAAGGATGCGGAAGCCGGCCGCGATCGTCCACAGCGTCAGCGACAGGAACGAGACGAAGCCGAGCCAGCCATAATCCATCAGCGTCTTCAGCCAGATGTCGTGCGTGTCTTCGCCGAAAATGGTGCCGAACACCAGCGGGCCGATGCCGAGCGGATGTTCGAGCGCCATCTCGAAGCCGATCGTGTAGCGGGCAAAGCGGCCAAGGCGCGCCGTGTCGTAGCTCTGTTCGAGCTGGGCGCGGCTGGAAAACATCTCGCCGACGCCGGGCAGCTGCAGGATGACGATCATGGCGACCACCAGCAGGGTGACGGCGGCAATGCTCATGATGATGACGCGCAGCCGGAACTTGCCGCTGTTGCTTTGCAGGAACAGGGCGCCGGTGAGCAGGATGGCCGAGACGGCGAACATGCCCCAGGCGCCGCGCGAGAAGGAGAAGAAAATGCCAGCGGTGATGATCAGCAGCGGCACCGCCAGAAGCGGCATGCGCGCGATCGAGCCGGTCAACAGGAGATAGAGCAGATAGATGCCGGGCAGCACCAGGAATGGTCCGAACACGTTCGGATCCTGGAAGGCGCCCTGGGCGCGGTCGTATCTGGTGAAGATTTCAGCGCCCGGGAAAGCGTGGAAATAGCCGGCAATGCCGAGCAGCGAGGTCACCACCGCGGAGACGACATAGGCGATGAAGATCAGCCGGTAGAGGCCGGGCTGCACCGCCGTCACCGACGAGAAGAACACCGCGGTGAACGCGAGAAACAGCGAGACGGCGAGATAGAGCGGTGTGTTGGCGAGATCGGCCATCTGCGTCATGGCAATCATGCCGCCGATGTTCATCGTGATCAGCAGCACGAGCAGCGGCACGGCGGCGCGCGATATGCGCAGGCCAAACAGCACCCACACCCCGATCAGCCCGAGCATGAAAAGATCGTAGGGCGCCGGTTCGTCGATGACGAAGCCTGACAGGAAGACGCCGAAAAACACCGCGCCCGAGGATATCAGCGCGATCAGCTTGGCATTGACCGCAGCCTTCGGCACATCATGGGAAATCGCGCTCAATAGGCGTTTTCCGTGTTGAGCAGCCGCAGCGGCGTCATGAGCAGGATGCGCAGATCGAACAGCATCGACCAGTTCTCGATGTAATAGAGGTCGTATTCCGTGCGCATGCGGATCTTCTCATTGGTGTCCATCTCGCCGCGCCAGCCATTGATCTGCGCCCAGCCGGTGACGCCGGGCTTGACCTTGTGGCGGGCGAAATAGCCGTCGACCACCTCGTTGTAGAGAAGGTTGTGCGACTGCGCGGCAATCGCATGCGGGCGCGGACCGACCAGTGACAGCGTGCCGAACAGCGAGTTGAAGAACTGCGGCAGCTCGTCGATCGAGCTCTTGCGGATGAAGCGGCCGACGCGGGTGACGCGCGGATCGTTCTTGGTCACCGTCTGCTTGGCGGTCGGGTCGGAGCGGTCGGTATACATGGAGCGGAATTTGTAGACTTCGACGATCTCATTGTTGAAGCCGTGCCGCTTCTGCTTGAACAGCACCGGACCCTTGCTGTCGAGCTTGATGGCGATGGCAGTCGCCAGCATCACCGGTGAAAACAGGATGATGCCGATCAGCGAGAAGACGATGTCGAAGGCGCGCTTGGCGACCGAATCCCAGTCGTTGATCGGCCTGTCGAAGATGTCGAGCATCGGCACCGAGCCGATGTAGGAATACGCGCGCGGGCGAAACTGCAGCGCGTTGGAATGCGCCGAGAGCCGGATGTCGACCGGCAGCACCCACAGCTTCTTCAGCAGCTGCAGCACGCGCGTTTCGGCAGTCAGCGGCAGCGACACGATCAGCATGTCGATGCGCGCGATGCGAGCGAATTCCATCAGCTCCGAAATGGTGCCGAGCTTGGGATAGCCGGCCACGATCGGCGGCGAGCGCTTGTCGCCGCGGTCATCGAAGATGCCGCAGATGCGGATGTCGTTGTCTGGCTGCTTCTCGACCGAGCGGATCAGCATCTCGGCCGCCTTGCCGCCGCCGACGATGACGGCGCGGCGTTCCATGCGGCCGTTGCGCGCCCAGCGCCGGATCAGCTTCGACATCACCAGCCTGAGGCCGAACAGCAGAAGCAGGCCGACGACAAACCAGGTGCCGAACAGCAGACGCGAATAATCCTCCGACATTTTCATGATGAAGGCCGTCAGCGCCATCAGCGCGAAGGTGCCGGCCCAGACCATCAGTACGCGGCCGAGATTGGAGATCGGTCGCATCAAGGCGGAGATCTGGTAGCAATCGCTGACGTCGAGCAGCACCACGGCCACGAATGACGCCGCGGCAATGGTCAGCGGATATTGCCAGGCGAGATAGTTGAAGAAGCCGACAAAGTGGAAGTAGAGCGCGAGCCCCGACAGGAACAGCAAGCCGAATTCGACGATGCGCAATACGCCGCTGACCATGACCGGCGACATCGTATCGCGCCGGTATTGCGAGGCGACCTGGCGGGCAACACTGTTCATGCCGCCGGGCGTGGGGCTCTCGGCAGGACTGTCGAATTTGCGCACCGCATCGGCCGAAAAGCGGCGCGTGGGGTCGGTCTCGTTCATCGGGTTTCCCACAAGCTTCCGCGATGACGATAGCAGAAAGAGAGCTAAAAAAACCTTGAGACAACTTGTGGTTTTGGAGGGTCGTCTATCTGTTGAGCGCGGCGAAATAGGCCTTTTCGATTTCGGCGGCCATCACATCGGCGCCGAATCGCGCCCTGAGGCTGGCCGTATCGGGCATGGCGCGCCGGTAGGCGTCGAGATCGCGCAGCGCTTCACCCATCTTGTCGCCGAGTTGGCGCGGATCGGGACGGATCAGGGCAGGGGATCCCTCCCCGAAGATTTCGGGAATGCCGCCGACGGCCGTGGCGATCATCGGCCTGCCGGCCGCCAGCGTCTCCAGCACGATATAGGGCATGGCTTCCGCGCGCGACGGCACAACCACGAGGTCGGCCAGTGCAAAGGCCTCCCTGGCTGGCATAGGCGGCAAGAAGCGGACCTGTTTTTCGAGGCCCAGCCGTTTCACCTGCGCATGGTAGCGCGGCAGGTCGTCGCCATCGCCGACCATGACCGCGGTCAAGCGGCGCTCAAGCTGGGACCCGGCCAGCACCAGCGCGTCGATGAAAATGTCAGGTCCTTTGAGGTCGCGCATCATGCCGATGTAGAGCAGGTCGGCTGCGTCGGGCTGTGCGACCACCGGTTCGAACTCGGCGGCGCGCAGGCCGTTATAGACCAGCGTGTTCGGGATAGGCGGTTCGCCGACCTTCTTGCGATAGGTGCGCCGCTCATAGTCGGAGACGAACAGCAGGCAGTCGGTGAAGCGCGCCATGAAGCGCTCGAGCGCGAAGAACAGCTTTCCGGTGGTCGTCGTTTCGTCGTAGTGGAGGGAGCCGCCATGCGGCGAATAAAGGCGGGCTACGCGAGACCTTGATACCCGCAACAATGAGCCGAACAGACGGGCATAGGCGCCACCTTTGGCGCCGTGCCCGTGCAACACGTCCGGCCGCAATTCCTTGATGATTCGATAGGTACGCCAAGCGGAGGCGAGGTCGCCCGGTCCGACATGGCGCTGCATCGGCGTGCGATGGATACCGAGCGCCAGGCTGTCCTTCATCTGGTCGAACAGGCGTTCCTCGTATTGGCCGCCGGTGGTCGAATCGCAGACGATGCCGACAGCATGTCCGGCGGCGAGCTGGGCCTCCGTCAGGTCGCGCACATGCCGGAAGATCCCGCCGACGGGTGAGCGAAAGCAGTGGACGATCCTGAGCTGGTCCGCCACGTTGATGTCAGAACAGGCGTTCGCGAACGTAGACCGTGTCGCCCGGCAGCAGCGGATCGGAGGTAACCACCCGGCCTGTCATCACCTTGCCGTTGATGTCGCGGGTGATGTCGACGCTTTCCTGGTTGGCGCGCGGCGAGAAACCGCCAGCAATCGCGATGGCCTTCTGCACGGTGAGGCCCGGCACGTAGGAATACTGGCCGGCGGCACCCACTTCGCCCATGACGAAGATCGGCCGGTAGCGATCGATCTCGACCGACACGTCGGGGTCGCGCAGATAGCCTTGGCGCAGTTTGTCGGCGAGCGCTTTTTCCAGCTGCTGGGCCGTGTGGCCGCGCGCCGGCACCGCGCCGACCAGCGGGAAGGACATGTAGCCGGACTGGTCGACACTGTAGGTGTTGGTCAGACCGTCCTGTTCGAACACCGTGACGCGGACACGGTCGCCGGCGCCGAGCCGATACGGCTGGTCGAGTACCTCGTGGAAGGCCGCCGGCGTCGGCCGGTAGCTGGAGCAACCGGCGAGCATCGACACGGCCAGCAGAGCGCGAAACAGACCAGCAGCGCTTTTCATGATCGGACACACACCTTCGTCGCTATGGCCGCCAGGACACGGCGGCAAACCTTAAGGATCTGGTTTCGTTATCATCCTGTTAGGGTTAATGGCCGGTAAAGGGACGCGGCCGATTTGGCGGCAATCGACAAAAAGCCGTATAGTTTTGCTGGCTTTGTTTACCGGATGTCAGCAAACCCTAACAGCTGCTTGCCGCGATCTTAACGGCTGAGTTACCATAGTTGTTTACGCTACCATCTAGCCTCATGTTCCGGAGCAGGAATGCATGTCCGACCAGTCCGCGGCCGCAGATGTCGATGTCGACCTGAGACAGCTCTTCGCCAGCCTGGCGCGGAACTGGCTGCGCATTCTTGTGATCACGATTCTCGTCACTGGTCTCGCCTTCGCGTTCGCGTGGCTTGCCACGCCGCATTACAAGGCGACGACGCAGCTGAAAATCCAGTTGAGCGAATCGGCCTATACGCGGCCTGCCGGTACCAATGAAGACGACAAACCTGTGCTCGATGCGGAAGGTGTAGCAACTGAGGTTCAGGTCATTTCCTCGTCCGACATTCTCAATAAGGTGGCTGGCAATCTGCACCTGGGCGACAAGCCCGAGTTCAACGATGCGCTCGGCATGTCGCCGGTAGCCCGACTTCTTGTCATTGCCGGACTGAAAAGTGATCCGGCAGAGATTCCGCTCGAAGAGCGCGTGCTGACTAAAATGCGCGACAAGCTAAACGTCTATGGCGTGGAGAAGACGCGTGCCATCGCCGTCGAATTTTCCTCGGAAGACCGCCAGCTTGCCGCCGATATTCCGAATGCCATCGCCAAGGCCTACATGGCCTATCAGGCGGATGCCAAGACCACGTCGAACGCGGCCGCGACCGCCTTCCTCGGGCCGGAGATCGAGGAGCTGCAGAAGCAGGTCAGGGATGCAGAGGCCAAGGTCGCGGCCTTCCGCTCCGCTCAGTCGGACCTGTTGATGGCTGGCAACAATTCGGTGCTGGCGACACAGCAATTGTCCGAACTATCGAGCGAGCTGTCGCGTGTGCGCGCCAGCCGCGCCTCGGCTGAGGCAACGGCCGAAAGGGTGCGCCAGGCCCTGCAGAATGGCGGTTCGCTGGACGCTGTACCCGAAGTGCTGTCTTCCGATCTGATCCAGCGGCTGCGCGAGCGTCAGATCGAGCTCAGAACCAACATCGCCGATCTTTCCACCACTTTGCTCGACAACCATCCGCGCCTGCGGGCGATGAGGTCGCAGCTAGCCGATCTCGACGGTCAGATCCGCAACGAGGCGCAAAAGATCATGCGCGGGTTGCTGACGCAGGCGCAGACCGCCCAGGCGCGCGAAAACCAGCTGATATCGGACGTCAACAAGCTGAAAGCGGCGTCGTCGCGCGCCGGCGAGGAACAAGTCCAGCTGGATGCGCTGCAGCGTGAGGCGAACGTCCGGCGCCAGCAGCTTGAATCCTATATGGCGAGCTTCCGCGAAGTGTCCTCGCGCAAGAATTACCTGCCGGTCGATGCCAGCGTGTTTTCCGAGGCGCGCGTGCCGTCGGAACCCTATTTCCCCAAGCTCGTGCCGATCGTCGGCGCCGCCTTCGTCGGCTCGCTGGTTCTGATGTCGGTCATCACGCTGCTGCAGGAGCTGTTTTCGGGCCGCGCCATGCGTCCGGCCCCAGGGGCGCGCTTCGAGCGTATCGAGCAGGTTGCGATGCCGGCAATGTCGGCGCCGGTAGGCGACCCGGAACCGGCTCCTGAGGTCGTGGAAGTGGACGATCAGCCGACGACCATGGAGTCTGAACTGGCGCCAAAGCCCGAGCCGGCTCCTGCAGTGCAGGAGGACGCAGCGATCGCCGGTTCCGAACCGCAAGCCGAACCTGAACCTGTCCGCTCCAGCCTTGGCGAGATCGATGTCGAGAAGGCGGCGGAGAAGCTGATCGCCAGCGGTGCTGCGCGCGCCATCTTCGTCTCGCCCGAAGGCGATGAGGCCGCGGCCTCGGCAGTGCTGGTAGCGCGCGAAGTCTCCGACGCTGGCCTGCGCGTGCTGCTGCTCGATCTCACGGCGTCAGGTGCCGCCTCGCGGCCGATGCTGGACAGCGGACTTTTCCCCGGCATCACCAATCTGCTGGCTTCGGAAGCGCAGTTCAGCGACGTCATCCACGCCGACCTCTATTCGGACTGCCACGTCGTTCCCGTCGGCACCGCCGATCCGGTGCGCGCCATGCGCGCCGCCGACCGGCTGCCGATCATCATGCAGTCGCTGACCACCGCCTATGATCTGGTCATTGTCGAATGCGGACCGGCCGATGCGCAAGGCATCAGCCGACTGGTCGGCGACAGCACCGAGGTCTTCATGTCCATGCTGCAGGCGGACGATGAGGTGGCGCAGGCCGCCGTCGAGCTGATCGAAAGCGGCTATCCCGACCTCACTCTGGTGACGCCGATCGGCCACGAGACCCCGGGTAACCCCGTGCCGGGACGACGTAGCGCCGCCTGAGACATCGGACAATTCAACTTAGGCGGCGCTACTACAGATTGGCTCGTCCATCGCCCGCCGGCTCCCCAAAAACCAAGCCTGTCAGTCGGCGCCGGGATCTACCCCAACTCCAGGGTCGTCACGCCAAATATTCGGCGCGAGTCGACCTTCGGAGGCAGGCCCTTGTACATGCGCGTGGTGGTGAAGGTCGGCCTGAAACCAATCGCTGCAAGCGCCTTGGTGAAATCGAAATTTTCGGCAGGAACGTCGATATGCAGGTCGCCACCTTCGCATGCGGCAGCCAGACTGCCCATGAGCTGCATCGCCGTCTCGGTGTCGTCGGCAAACAGCGGGCCGATCTTGTAACCCGAACGGCAGGGACGAGCCACGGCGTAGCCTATGGTGCCGAGTGAACTGATCGCGGCGAACCCGCAATGCGGCGGCTGCGCCCAACGGTGCAGGAAGGCTCGTCGAGGCGCGGGGAAACAGCGGGCGTCATAGGCGATGATGTCGGGCACGAGTTGCGTGGTTATCATGCGCACCCCTTCGCTTCGGACGGGCGGGGTCGCGATACGGCCGCTGAAGCGGATGGTTTCGTATGCCGAGTTAAAACCGGTGCGGCGATAATTCGCCAGCTGCGCGGCGACGCCGTCGAGGCCGACCGTTCGGCCGGCCAGCCTGGCCATGCCCGCATTCCAGACTGCTTTGCCATGGCCTTTGCCGCGCATGTCTGGTCGGCAGATGTAGAGACCGATGAAACCGAAGTTGCCGCCATAGGCGACAGCCGAGATGGCGGCGGTCATCTCGTTGTCGACAAAAGCGCCGATGAACCCTTCAGGATCGGTTGGCCGGAACGCGGCGGCATCGTCAAGGCCAGGGTTCCAGCCTTCAGCCGCCGCCCAGTCGATGAGAACGGTCAGTTCCGGCGGAGACAATGCGCGGACGGTAGGCTTCATAGCGTTCACTCCGCGGCGACCACCCCCGGCGAGAAGGATTTCAGCACGCCGCGATAGGGCTTGGCCAGCGGACTGGCATAGGCGCCGCGCTTCGAGGTCGACAGGCCCAATGCGATCAGCGCCTCGGCCTGTTTGAGGGCGGCGCCGACGCCGTCGATGACGGGCAGGTCGAACTCTTGCTGCAACCGGTGTGCCAGGTCGGCCATGCCGGCGCAGCCGAGCACGATGGCCTCGGCGCGGTCTTCCGCTATGGCGCGGGCGATCTCGGCGCGCAGTTTCTCGACAGCGCCGGAAGCAGCGTCTTCAAGCGAGAGTACGGGAATGTCGGCGGCGCGCACGCGGGCACGCCCGGCCATGCCATAGCGCTGCACCAGCCCCTCGACAGGGACACGCGAGCGTTCGGTGGTCGTCACCACTGTGAATCGCTGGGCAATGTAGGAGGCGACACCGAGTGCGGCCTCGCAGATGCCGATGACCGGAATGGAGGCCATGGCGCGTGCCGCATCCAGGCCGGTATCGTCGAAGCAGGCGATGATGGCGGCCTGAGCCCCGGCACGTTCGCCGGCGGCGATCTCCATCAAAAGGCCGGGCACGGCCAATGCCTCGTCATAATAGCCCTCGATCGAGGCCGGGCCCATCGAGGAGGTGACCGCGATCACCTCGGTCCCGGCGCCGGCAACGCCGCGCGCCGCCGCCGCGATCGTCTCGGTCATGCTCGCCGTCGTGTTGGGGTTCACCACCAGTATCTGCACAATCAAACCCTGGCCCGCCTGCGGCCGACATAGAGGATGGCGCCCAGTGTGGCCAGGATCACCAGGAAGGAGAACACGGTGGTCACCGTGCCCAGCGCGTAGAGCACCGGCGTCGTGACATTGGTGGTCATGCCGTAGATCTCGAGCGGCAGCGTGTTGAAGGTGCCCGACGTCATCAGCGTGCGGGCGAACTCGTCATAGGACAGCGTGAAGCCGAACAGGCCGACGCCGATCAGGCTCGGCGCGATCATCGGCAGCACGACATGGGCGAAGGTCTGCCAGGAGTTGGCGCCCAGGTCACGCGCGGCTTCCTCATAGGCGGGCGAGAAGCGGTTGAAGACGGCGAACATGATGAGCACGCCGAAGGGCAAGGTCCAGGTTAGGTGCGCGCCGAAGGCCGATGTGTACCAGGCCGGGCGGAAGCCGACCTGCTGGAAGACGACGCCGATGCCGAGCGAAATGATGATCGAGGGTACGACGAGGCTGGCGACCGCCAGGTAGAACAAAGCGGTGGCGCCGCGAAATTTTTGCCGGAAAGCGAGCCCTGCCAGCAGCGACACGACGACGGTGACGATCATCACCATGAGGCCGAGCACGAGCGAGCGCTTGAAGCTGCCGCCGAAATCGCCGACCGCCTGGCGCTCGAACAGATTGGCGAACCAGTGCAGCGACACGCCATTGAGCGGGAAGGTGAGGCCGCCGGTCTCGCCTTGGAAAGAAAGGATCAGGATCGCCGATAGCGGGCCGTAGAGGAACAGCACGAACAGAGTGAAGAAGGCCGCAAGCACATAGAATTCGAGGGTGCGTTTTTCGTGGCTCACCTCAAAGCTCCTTGCGGATGTCGACGATGCGCAGGATGCCGGCGACCATCAAGAGCACCAACACCAGCAACACCACGGCATTCGCGGCGGCTGCGGGATACTGCAGCAGCGACATCTGGTTCTTCATCATCAGTGCGACCGACGCGCTCTGGCCGCCCGACATCACCTGCACGGTGGAGAAATCGGCCATCACCAGCGTGACGACGAAGATGGTGCCGATCGCCATGCCGGGCTTGGCCAGCGGGATGACGACGTTCCACAAGACCTGCCAGCCGGGCGCGCCGGCATCGCGCGCGGCCTCGACCAGCGAGCGGTCGATGCGCATCAGCGTGTTGAAGATCGGCGTTACCATGAACAGCGTGTAGAGATGCACCATGGCCAGCACCACGGCGAATTCCGAATAGAGCAGCCATTCGATGGGTTTTGGCACCAGCCCCAATTGCACCAGCGTCGAGTTGATCAACCCGTTGCGGCCAAGCACCGGGATCCACGAGATCATGCGGATGATGTTGGAGGTCAGGAACGGCACCGTGCAGACAAGGAACAGCACCATCTGCATGGCGCTGGTGCGGATATGGAAGGCGAGGAAATAGGCGACCCAGAAGCCGATGAACAAGGTCAGCGCCCAGACGATAGCAGCGAATTTGATGGTGTTGAGATAGGTCTTCCAGGTGACCCATGATCCCAGCACGTCGGAATAGTTCGTCGTCAGGAAATCCGGATACATGGCGGCGAAGTCATAATCCCAGAAGGAGACGACGACGATCATGATGATTGGCAAGAGCAGGAACGCACCGAGGATGAGCGCCAGCGGCGCCGATTGGAGGTAGGGCGTGACGGCACTGATGGAGAAGCGCCGGCGTCTCATCGGGCTGGCGGCGGTGATTGCGGGTCGTTCGAGAACCACGGTCATGCGGAACACCTTCGCACCGGGATGAGAAGATTTCCTTGGCTGTGATCCTTCGCGCCCCCCTCTGTCCTACCGGACATCTCCCCCTCAAGGGGGGAGATCGGCAGCTTCTGCCTCGACGCCTCTTTCCATGAAGTTGGAGATTGGCGAAAACCAAAGCGATGTCCAATCTCCCCCCTTGAGGGGGAGATGTCCGGCAGGACAGAGGGGGGCGCGAAGGAATGAGGCATGTCCCGTTGACCCGCTAGCTTACGCCGCGATGAACTCGTTCCAGCGCTTCACCATGTAGCGGTCCTCGTCCATGACCGAGTTCCAGCAGGCGACCTTGCCCATGCGCTCTTCGAACGAGCCGCCGTCGCGCACGGCGCCGGCCTTTTCCATGACGGTGCCGTCCGGCGCCTTGATCTCGCCCTTGGCCGGCTTGCCTTCGATCCAGTAGCCCCATTCGTCGTCGGACATGAACTTCTTGGCCGAGACCATATTGGCGGAATAGTAGCCCTGGCGGTTGAGATAGCCGCCGACCCAGCCCGACGTATACCAGTTGATGTATTCGTAGGCCGCGTCGAGTTCGGCGCCCTTGAGATGGGCGGCAAGGCCAAGGCCGCCGCCCCATGAGCGGTAGCCCTCCTTGAGCGGCTGGAAGCGGCAGGCGATGCCTTTGGAGCGCACGGCGGCGACGGCCGGCGACCACATCGACTGGATGACCACTTCGCCCGATGCCATCAGGTTGACGCTCTCGTCGAACGACTTCCAGAAGGCGCGGAACTGGCCGGCCTGCTTGGCCTTGATGAGGAAGTCGATCGTCTTGTCGATCTCTTCCTTGGTCATGTTGCCCTTGTCGGCATATTTGATGCTGCCTGTGGCCTCCATGATCATGGCCGCATCCATGATACCGATGGACGGGATGTTGAGGATCGCGGTCTTGCCCTTGAAGGCCGGGTCCATGATGTCGGCCCAGGTGGTGATGTCGCGGCCGACGAGGTCGGGCCGGATGCCTAGCGTATCGGCGTTGTAGATCGTCGGCACCATGGTGAACCACTTGGTCGGCGCCTTGGCGAAGGTCTTTGAGTCCTGCGCTTCGACATAGCCGACCGTGTGCGGCGCGGTGCCCTGGGCAATGATGCTGTCGGGGGTCAGCTTGCCGGTTTTGAACAACGGCACCAGCTCGTCGTAGTATTTCAGCTTACTGACATCCATCGGCTGCAGCACGCCGCTCGGGAACACCTTCTTGCAGATCCAGTATTCGATGTCGGCGATGTCATAGCTGTCGGGCTGGGTCACGGCGCGCTGGGCGGCCGCGTCCGAATCGGTCGCCGTCATTTCCAGCGTGATGCCGAGGTCGGCCTTGCACTTGTCGGCGATCGCGTTCAGGTTCGACACGCCGGTGCCGAACTGGCGCAGCGTGATGTTGGACTGCGCCCAGATGGTCGGGAAGCCTGTAATGGCGCCCGAGCCTGCGGCGAGGCCGACGGCGGCCGCACCTGTCTTGAGCAACGAACGGCGCGATATGCCAGTCTTTGTTTTTATAGTGTTTGTCATGCCTATTCCCCTGTTTTGTTTTGCTTCGTTGAACTCATGAATGAAGGCGGCCGAGGACGATGGCGTCCTCGGAATCCCAGGCGAGCGGTACGGCGCCGCCAAGGGCGACGGGTTTGGCGAAGAAGTCGGAATCGTCGATGATGACCGTGAAATCGTCGATGCCGGCACCGGTGACCGACAGCTTCACCGTGGCGCCGCGATACTCGATGTTGGAGACGATGCCGGTGAAGCCGAGGCCGGGAGAGGGTGCTTCGCCGATGCGCACATGGTCGGTGCGGATGGCGATGTCGATCGGCGTGCCCACCTCCTGGCCCGCCTCCCGGCCTTGCCCGCGGGCGGCGAGCGAGGCGCCACCATTGACGTCGAAGACGACCATGCCGTCGCGCGCGCCGGTGACCCGGCCGGAGACGACATTGTGGTCGCCCATGAAGCGCGCGACGAAGGCGGTGGCCGGCCTTTCGAACACATCTCGTGGCGGCGCAGCCTGTTCGATGCGGCCGTCATTCATCACCACGATCAGGTCCGCCAATGCCATGGCCTCCTCCTGACTGTGGGTGACGTGGACAAAGGTGATGCCGAGCGAGGTCTGCAATTTCTTCAGCTCGGCGCGCATGCGTATCTTCAGGAACGGGTCGAGTGCCGACAGCGGCTCGTCGAGCAGCAGCGCCTCGGGATCGGTGATCAGAGCGCGGGCGAGTGCAACACGCTGCTGCTGGCCACCGGAAAGCTGCGCCGGCCGGCGCGTCGCATAGGCCTCCATCTGCATCAGCTTGAGCATGTCGAGCGCCTTGGCACGGCGCTGCTCCTTGTCGACGCCCTTCATCTTCAGGCTGAAGGCGACATTGTCGACAAGGTCGAGATGCGGAAACAGCGCATAGGACTGGAACATCATCGCCGTGCCACGCTTTGCCGGCGGCAAGTCGGTGACGACAATGTTGCCGAGGCGGACATCGCCCGACGAAATGCTTTCGTGGCCGGCGATCATGCGCAGCGTCGAGGTCTTGCCGCAGCCGGAGGGGCCAAGCAGGCAGCAATAGGTGCCTGCCGGTATCTTCAGGCTGATGGCCTCGACGGCAGTCGTCGTTCCGTACACTTTCGAAACGGAGACGATGTCGATCTCGGCGGCTTTGGACATTCAGGCTTCCCCGTTTGGTCGCGTCAACCAATGCATTATGCGTGCCAATCGGCGAGATTCGGCCAAGCGTTTGAATCATCAGCAAAATCGGAATTCGTGCCCACTGCCTAGCCGGTGGGCTATCTTGTGCATTGCACAAATAATGGGCGATTGTGCGCGATCCGCGCAAGAATCGTATGCAATCTTTTTTGGCTTCGTGTCCACTTTGCCTCTCGTGTGCAGGCGACGAGTTGCGCTAGAAGAGGCTGGGAACCATCATCGCCATGAACATTGCCGATCAGATCCATTCCGCCGACAGCGCCAACCAGGATCGCGCCCAGGCGATTCGCGACAATCTGCGGGACGCCATCGTTGACCGTCGGCTGACGCCCGGCACCAAGCTGTCGGAAGGCGAGGTCGGCACGCTGTTCGACGTCTCGCGCACGGTCGCGCGCGCGGCGCTGCAGATGCTGTCCTTCGAGGGGCTGGTGCGTACCGAGCGCAACCGTGGCGCCTTCGTCGCCAACCCTTCGCCCGAGGAAGCGCGCCAGGTGTTCGCATCGCGCCGGCTGATCGAGCCGGGCATCGCCATTGCCGCCTGCGGGCGGGTCACAGCCACCGATATCGCTGCGTTCCGAGCGCAGCTCGACGAGGAAGGGCGCTTCATCGCCGAGCGCGGCCCAACCGCCCGGCGCTCCGAAATCAAGGCGTCGGGCGATTTCCATCTGCTGCTCGCCTCCGTCGCCGGCAATGCCATCCTGCAGCGCTTCATGGAGGAGCTGGTGGCGCGTTCGTCGCTGGTGATCGCCCTTTACGGACGATCCGGCGTGTCGGCCTGCGGACACAGTGAGCACACGGAAATGGTCGGCGCGCTGGAAAGCGGCGATTGCGGGTTGGTGAGCCGGCTGATGCTGCACCATATCGACCACATCGAGGCGGATCTCGACCTGCGGGTCAGGGCCGGCCCTGCGCTCCGCGAAGCGCTGAATTTCTGATGGCTAGTTTTCGTCGTCCGCGGGAGCGGGCGCTGCCTGTCCGACGGCCTTGCGGCGCAGCATCTTGGTCAGCTTCCAGACCGTCGGGTTGTTCTTGATGAAGGTTTTCGCCCGTGCGCCCTGCCGCAGTGCCGACGCCAGGGCGCGTCCCTTCAGCGTCAGGGGCGCCAGCACCTCGAAATGCCTGGTCTCGATATCGCACCAGAGCCGCTTGTAGGGCTCGTCGCCGACCGAGAAATCATAGACATCGAAGCCTGTTTGGCAGGCTTCCTCGATGATGTCGAAGAAAAGGAAATCGCCGGGGCTGGTGTGGCCGAGATCGTCCTCGGCGATGGCGCCGAATTCGCAGATCAGGCGTTTGCCCGAGCGGCTCGAGCCGGTGATTGCGCGCAGCTTGCCGGCCACTTCGAGCCCATGCAGCACAAAGGCCGGTTTCTCCTCGGCCAGCGCGCCGGCGAAGAGGGCACGGAAGAAAGCCCGCACCTCCGGCTCGCCGAAGACATTGGCGATGCCCATCTTGGCGAAGCGGAACTCCTTCATCTCGAAGAAAGCGTCGAGCAGCCGGTTCACGTCTTCCGGTGTCTGCGCCTCGATGCGGCGATGACTGCCGACCGCCTCGAACTTGCGTGTCTGCGAACGGTGCTTCTTGCGCTTGCGCTTGCCGCCCACACGCGACAGCAGCACATCGAAACCACCGTCGAGATTGACGGCGAGCGACAGGTTTGGGCTCGGAAAGTTGGAGAACGCCGCCAGCGGATTGGCAACGCCATCGAGGTCGGGGAGCAGCCTTTCCAAGGCAACGAGATCGATGTCGGGGCGCGCCTTGCCGATCGCCGTCACCAGCCTCCGGATCCCCCCGGCATCGGCCTTTGCCAGCCATGCCGGATCGGCGGCGGCGAAATTGCCGTTGGCATGGCGCCCGCCCATGAAGCGGGCGACGCGGAATGGACCAGTTCGCGTGATTTCCAGTGCCAGTGCAAAGACCGGCCTGTCCTCGATTGTCAGCGTGGCGACGACCGCATCGGGATTGGCCTGCGCCGTCCAGGCATGAACCCAGGCCGCGCTTTGCGCCGGCGCAAACAGCGCCGAACGGCAGAATTCGCCGTAAGAGGCGAGCGCGGCAGCATCTGCGATCGACACCGACAGACTGGTCTGGTCGGCAGCCGGCGCACGCGCAGACGCCTTGCTTGCGGCGAGCCGATTGCCGTCAAATGACGCGGTGGCGTCAACCATACCTCAATCCTTAAGGCGTATTCGTCGCGATCAGGAGTTCGCGTCGGCGCGTTCCGTGCTTGGATCGAGCCTAGGCGCAAAAGGTGAATGAATGATCGACGGTGGTGAGGCAGTTCGGAAACTGGCGCTTAATATCGCCCGCTTTACCGGCCTTGCACCGCTGGCCAAGCCGTTCGTCGGCGGCATTGGCGCAATCCTCATGTTGCATCGGGTCACCGCCACGCCGGAGAAGCCGGACGGCGTCAACCGCCACCTCAACATCGCCCCGCGATTCCTCGACGCTCTCGTCGCCGACATGAAGGCGAGGGGCTATGCCTTCGTCACCCTCGACGAGGCGATCGAGCGCATCAAGGCCGG
This sequence comes from Mesorhizobium sp. M0037, assembly GCF_040323635.1. Taxonomy (NCBI): domain Bacteria; kingdom Pseudomonadati; phylum Pseudomonadota; class Alphaproteobacteria; order Hyphomicrobiales; family Phyllobacteriaceae; genus Mesorhizobium; species Mesorhizobium sp. M0037. The sequence continues at coordinate 376,185 of NZ_JAMYVB010000001.1, forward strand.
CGGCAAGGACGGCCAGTTCGCCACCATCACCGCCGACGACGCCTATCGCGACAACATGACCGAAGCGCTGCCAGTGCTGGAAAAGCACGACGCGCCGATCACCATCTATGTCGCGCCGGGTCTGATCGACGGCAGCGCCGATTTATGGTGGGACGTGGTCGAGGATATCGTCAACGCGCGGGAGCGTTTGACGCTGGCGACGCCGAAGGGGCCGGTGACCATCGACTGCTCGACCCACGGCAAGAAACTCCACGCCAATGCGCGTCTGCATGCCTATCTGACGCTCGAGGTGCGCGAGGAGGATCAGCGCGCCGTGCTGCGCGATCTGGCGCACTCGAACGGCATCGACCTCGATGGCTTGCGCCCAAGCACGCTGATGACCTGGGACGACATCCGCGCCGTGGCCGGGCACAGGCTGGTGACGATCGGCGCGCATACGGTCAACCACCGCAATCTGAAGCGGCTCGACGAAGGCGATGCGCGCCATGAGATCGTCGACGTCAGGCGCCAACTGCAGGCGCAGCTCGGCGAAGACCCCCGTCATCTCGCTTACCCCTATGGTTACGCCAGCGCTGTCGGCTGCCGCGAAGTGGGCTTTGCCCGCGACGCCGGCTACGCCTCGGCGGTGACCACTCGCCACGGCGTGCTGCACGCCGAGCACGCCGGCTTCCTGCACGCGCTGCCGCGCATTTCGATCAACGGCCGCTACCAGAGCGTCGCCCATATCCGCACCATGTTGTCGGGCTTAACGACGCCGCTGGCCAATGCCGGCAAAATGGTGGTCACCATCTAACCTGGGGCGGGCTCTTCAGCCTTTCGGCGGCGGCTCCAGGATCAGCCATTTGATGATGCCCATCGCAGGCAGCACCCAGAACAGGCCGCTGAACAGGAAGAACAGGAAGTGCACCAGCGGGCTGGATTGCGACAGCTGCGCGACCGCTATGATCGACGCGACCAGCGCATAGATGATGACCAGCGCCACCAGCAGGAAAGTTCCGATCAGCTTTTTCAGGCGGATGGGCATGAGCGTTCTCGTTGATCGCCTCCGCTTAGGCCCAACCGCGCGCCTGTGCAACCCGGGAGATGCGGCGCGACGGCGTGCCGCGCCGTCCGGTCTTGTCAGCCGGGTTGCGATGGTTCACCAATCCGCCACGTCAACCTGCCGGGACCAACCATGGCCGCCATATCAGCCGCCGCGCCTTACATTGACCGCGATCGCGACTTGAAAAATCGGGCGCTGGTGCGCGGCTGGCTGTATGTCGTGCTTCTGGTGCTGTTTGCGCTGGTGCTGGTCGGCGGCGCCACCAGGCTCACCAATTCCGGCCTGTCGATCACCGAGTGGAAGCCGATCCACGGTGTGATACCGCCGCTCAATGACGCGGAGTGGCAGGAGGAATTCCAGCTTTATCAAAAGATTCCGCAATATGCCGAGCTCAACAAGGGCATGAGCCTGGACGCCTTCAAATCGATCTTCTGGTGGGAATGGGCGCACCGCATCCTGGCGCGCAGTGTCGGCCTGGTCTTCGGCCTGCCGTTGCTGGTCTTGTGGGCGACGCGCCGCATCGAGCGCGGCCTTGGGCCAAAGCTGGTCGGTATTCTGCTGCTTGGTGGCCTGCAAGGCGCCATCGGCTGGTGGATGGTGGCCTCCGGCCTGGTCGACCGCGTCTCCGTCAGCCAGTACCGGCTGGCGACGCATTTGACGCTTGCCGCCCTGATCTTCACTGCCACCATGGTGGTCGCGCGCGGGCTGGCGCCGCATTCGGAGCCTGCCGCCGGCCGGTCGACGCAAAGACTGGCCGGTTTCATCGTGCTGCTGGCGCTGGTCCAGATCTATCTCGGCGGGCTGGTCGCAGGGCTCGACGCCGGCCTGAGCTACAACACCTGGCCGCTGATGGACGGCAAGGTGATCCCGTCAGATTTGCTTCTGCTCGAGCCGGCCTGGCGCAACTTGTTCGAGAACCCGAAGACGGTGCAGTTCGTCCACCGACTGGGCGCCTACACGGTCTTTGCCGTCGGGCTCTGGCATATGATAGCGACGCGCCGGCGGCTGCCGGGCACGACACACGCACGCCGCGCAACGCTGCTGTTTCTGCTGGTGCTGGTGCAGGCCTCGATCGGCATCGGCACGCTGCTGATGCAGGTGCCGCTGCACATGGCGCTGACCCATCAGGCCTTCGCGCTGGTCCTGCTGGGATTTGCCGCCGCCCACTGGCGCGGCAACAAGGGCGCCTATCCACTGCCAACGCGGCCGCCCATGAACGCAGGTACATCGTCTACGGTGTCTTGGCCGTCGCAATAATCTATTTCGCGAACGAACTGCCTCGCTACGTCTAAAGCGCGAGGCTGCGCCGGTCAGAAGCTGAGCCGCACCTTTCGGATCACTCCCGCAACCGACAGCTCGCGGTTCTCGTCGACCGCATTCTCGTCCTCATGATGCCATGCGGCCGACAGGCAGCCATACGCGATGGCATGGTCGAGAATGGCAGCCGGCGTCTGGCCGAGTGTCCTGGCGAAGATCTCAGCCATATGCGCGATGCGCTCGGGATCGAGGCAGAGGTCGTCGCGCCCCAGTGGGTTGTAGAACAGATTGGCGGCGTCGAAGCCGGGATCGCCGAGCACGCCCTTCGGGTCGATCGCCAGCCAGCCGCGCGCACCGTGCAAAATGTTGTCGTGATGCAGGTCGCCATGCAGCGGCTTGACCGCATGCGGGGCATCGAGCAGCCGGTCCGCGATTTCGGCGGCCTCGATATAGAGGCTGTGCTCTCCGGCGTCGCGATCGGCTCCGGCCTTTTTGAACAGGCTGGCAAACCGTGTCCGCAGCGGCTGCAGGTCCGGCGGGGCAGGGTGTCTTGAGGGCGAGAACAGTCTCCCCATCAACTCGGCCGCGATTGCGGTCGCGGCGTTGTCGCCTTCTTTGGCCAGAACGTCGGAAAGCAGGGTGTCGCCGGCATATTCGAGCAGCATGCGGTGGCCGTCCCGGCCAAGCAGCCGCACCGCGCCTTCGCCGCGCCGCCATGCGAGATAGTGCTCGCCGCGCAACTCGTCCTCGACATCGTCGAATGGTTTGAGCGCCTTGACGATGGCCGGCGAGCCGTCCTCACGCCGCACCTTCCAGATGCGGCTCGAAAACGTCTCCGCAATGAGCTCGGGCGCGCTGATCTTCCAGCGCTTTGGAAATGCAGGCGCGTCCATTCAGAGCGTGATGCCGAAAAGTGTTAAGCGGTTTTCGGGCAACATGCTCTCTCCAACTGAATTAAAGGCCGAGCATCAGATCCATGTTCTGAACGGCAGCACCCGAGGCGCCCTTTCCGAGATTGTCATAGACCGCAATCAGCAGCGCCTGCGCCCTGTCGTCATTGGCAAAGACATAGACCTTCATGCGGTTGGTGCCGTTATAGACCTCGGGATTGATCTCGGGCAGGCGCTCCACGTGCTCGTAAGGAGCTACCTCGACCACGCCGCCCTTGATGGCGGCAAAATGGTCGGCGATTGCCGCGTGCAGTTCGGCGCCGGCCGGCACATGGTCGAGCCCGCCGAGCTGCAGCGGCACCACTGTGATCATGCCTTGGGCGAAATTGCCGACCGCCGGCTGCATGATCGGATCGTGCGACAGCTTCGCATAGGTGCGCAGCTCCGGCACATGCTTGTGCTGCAGGGTCAGCCCATAGACCTGGAATTCAGAGGCATCCTCGCCCTTGGCGACATAGTCCTCGATCATCGGCCGGCCGCCGCCCGAATAGCCCGAAATGCCATTGACGGTGATCGGGAAATCCGCCGGCAGCAGGCCGGCGGCGACCAGCGGCCGCAGTGTCGCGATCGGTCCTTGCGGCCAGCAGCCGGGATTGGCGACGCGTTTTGCATTGGCGATGATCTTGGCCTGGCCCTTTTCCATCTCGGCAAAGCCATATTCCCAGCCCTCGGCTACGCGATGCGCCGTGGAGGCGTCGATCACCTTGGTGGTGTCGTTGGCAATCAGCGATACGCTTTCCTTGGCAGCCGCATCCGGCAGGCACAGGATGGCGACATCGGCTGCATTGAGGAACTCGGCGCGCGCCGCCGTTTCCTTGCGGCGCTCGGCCGGGATCGAGATGATCTCGAGGTCGCCGCGCTCGGCCAGCAGCGCCCGGATCTGCAGGCCGGTGGTGCCGTGTTCGCCATCGATGAAGATTTTCGGTTTCATGTGCCCGTCAATTCCCTGCTAATTCAGGCCTATATGCCCTGGCCATGGTTTGCCGCGCCATGGTTGCCGCTGTTCAGCTCTTCCGCCCGCGCTTTTCGCTCGGCCACCAGGCCGAGATAGTGCATGGCCACCATCGAGCCGGCGATCGCCGTTATATCGGCGTGATCATAGGCCGGCGCAACCTCGACGACGTCGGCGCCGACAATATCGACTTGGCCGAGCTGGCGCAGCGTCGACAGGATTTTCGCCGAGGACGGTCCGCCGGCAACCGGCGTGCCGGTGCCGGGCGCAAAGGCCGGGTCGAGGCAGTCGATGTCGAAGGTGAGATAGGTCTTCCTGCCGCCGGTGCGGTCGACGATCGCATAGGCGATGTCGGAAGCCCGCATCTCCTCGATCTCGTGACCGTAAAGGATCTTGATGCCGAACGTATCGGGGGCATGCGTGCGGATGCCGATCTGGATCGAACGATCAGGATCGATGATGCCCTCATTGACGGCGCGCCCGACGAACGAACCGTGGTCGATGCGCTTGCCATCGTCAGGCCAGGTGTCCTGATGCGCGTCGAACTGCACCAGCGCCAGCGGCCCATGGATGGCGGCATGCGCCTTGAGCAGCGGCCAGGTGACGAAATGGTCGCCGCCGAGCGACAACAGGAAGGCACCCGATTTCAGGATCTTCGCCGCCTCGCGCTCGATCGTGCCTGGTGTCTTCTGGTGATTGCCCGAATCGAGCAGGCAATCGCCATAGTCGATGACGGCGAGATGCTCGAACAGGTCGCGCGAGAACGGATATTGCGGGTCGTTGTCGAGGATCGCCGAGGCGCGGCGGATCGCCTGCGGCCCGAAGCGCGCGCCCGGCCGGTTGGTGACGGCGGCATCGAACGGAATGCCCCACACGACGGCGTCCGCGCCCTTTGCATCCTTGGTGTATTTGCGCCGCATGAACGACAGCGCGCCGGCATAGGTCGGCTCGAAGGAAGGCCCCGTCTTGGAGCGGGCGGTGAACGCGTTGTCGATGGTCTGGTTCGCCATTACGGGTCCTTCTTTGTTCATCGGGCTGCCACAACTATAGAACCGGCACGCAAGATGCCAGTCACAGCTTGGCGAAGGACTTGTATAGCCAAGGCGCAAGGCCCGGCGGCTTCCTCTCCGGCGGCTGCGGCGATGAACTGGCGGTGCAGGCCGGCATTTCGGCCGAGATCACGGTTTCTGGGCCGAACGCGGCGTCACCATCATCCAGACCGACGAACCGAAGGCTGCGATTGGCTGGCTGGGGGCCAATGGGTTTCGGGTGCCTTATGTGGATGAGGCGAAGCCGGCCGAGCCGGCAAATACGGCGAGTATCATTGGAGCGGAGGCTGGAACTGCAATCTCCCTCCTTGAGGGGGAGATGGCCGGCAGGCCAGAGGGGGTCGCCTCGCGTGGAGCGCTAACCTCCCTCTGCCGCTGAGAAATGGTCCAGCCCGGTCGAACCGACCCCCTCTGTCGCCTTTGGCGACATCTCCCCCTCGAGGGGGGAGATTGCTGGCGCTTCACGCCGCTTTCGCCACCCCATCCAATTCCCTTAGCACATCGGCCGACAGCTCCAGTTCCGCCGCCGCCAGGTTCTCTCTCAAATGCCCGATCGACGACGTCCCCGGGATCAGCAGGATGTTCGGCGAGCGGCGCAGCAGCCAGGCGAGCGCAACCTGCAAGGGTGTGGCGCCGAGCCGCGCGGCCACATCCGACAAGGTCGACGACTGCAGCGGGCTGAAACCGCCGAGCGGGAAGAACGGCGTGTAGGCGATACCGGCGCGCGCCAGTTCATCGATCAACCCGTCGTCGTCGCGATGCGCCAGATTGTACTGGTTCTGCACGCAGACGATCTCGGCGATCCCACGGCCTTCCTCGACCTGCGCTGGGGTGACGTTGCTCAGGCCGATATGGCGCACCAGACCCTTGCGCTGCAGTTCGGCAAGCGCGGTCAACTGCGGCTCGATCGAGCCCTCGGCGGGACCCATCACCCCGAACATGATGCGCAGATTGACGACATCCAGCACCTCAAGACCGAGATTCCTGAGATTATCGTGCACGGCCTGCTCAAGTTCCTTGGCGGAATAGGCAGGCAGCCATGAGCCGTCGCTGCCGCGCCGCGCCCCGATCTTTGTGACGATGACGAGGTCTTGCGGATAGGGCGCCAGCGCTTCGCGGATCAGCTGGTTGGTGACATGCGGGCCATAATAGTCGCTGGTGTCGATGTGGTTGACCCCGGAGGCCACCGCTTCGCGCAGCACTGCAATGGCCGCGTCATGATTCTTCGGCGGACCGAAAACGTGCGGGCCGGCAAGTTGCATGGCGCCGTAGCCGAGCCGTTTCACGGTGTGGCTGCCGAGGGTGAATGTGCCGGATTTTTGGATGGTGGACATGGTCGGTCTCCTTTGAGGAGGCGAAGATAGACGCTGCTCAACCTCGGGATAATAAGGTACAATCCGTACAGCTTGTGCGGAATGGCGAACAATGATGGACCTTGGCGACCTGAACGCTTTCGTGACGGTGGCGCGTGCCGGCGGCTTTCGCGAAGGGGCTCGCGCCGGCGGCGGCAGCGCGTCGGGCCTGAGCGAAGCGGTGCGCCGCCTGGAGACGCAGCTCGGCGTCAGGCTGTTCAACCGCACGACACGCAGCGTCGTTCCGACCGACGCAGGTCTCAGCCTGCTCGGACGGCTTGGCCCGGCGCTGTCGGAGGTGGAGGCGGCCCTCGACGTGGTCAATGGCTTTCGCGACAGGCCGGCTGGTTCGCTGCGCCTCAACGTCCCGGTCAGCGCCGCGCGGCTGATATTGCCCGACATCGTTCCGGGCTTCCTCGCCGCCTATCCCGGCATTCGGCTGGAGGTCATCGCCGATGAGAACTTCGTCGACGTGCTGGCGGCGGGCTGCGACGCCGGCATCCGCTATGACGAGCGACTGGAGCAGGACATGATCGCGGTGCCGATCGGACCGCGCGTCCAGCGCTTCGCCACTGGCGCCAGCCCCGCCTATCTCGAGCGCCATGGGCGGCCGCAGCACCCGAGCGACCTGCTTGGCCATGCTTGTCTGCGCGGTCGTTTTGCCAGCGGTGCGATGCTGCCGTGGGAATTCGAGCGCGACGGCGAGGTGGTGCGTGTCGACACGACGGGGCCGTTGATCGTGCGGATCGGCGGGGCGAGCGATCTTGCCGTCCATGCGGCCATTGCCGGCAGCGGCATCGTCGCTCTCTTCGAGGGCTGGCTTCGCCCTCACTTCGAAAGCGGCGCCCTGGAGCCCGTGCTCGAACCGTGGTGGCAGAGTTTTCCCGGACCATTTCTGTACTATCCCGGACGGCGTCTGGTTCCAGCGCCGCTACGGGCGTTTATCGATTACATCAAGGCCGGCAAGTTCTGAGACTTGAACCGAGGCCGGCGCCATCACCCCACCCGGCGCTTCGCGCCGACCTCCCCATCGAGGGGAGGTAGGGTGCCGCGTTTTTATGGTCGAACTGGTTTGCTAGCCGCTGGACCATCGTGGATTGTCCGGGCGGCAAAACTGCCGCGACCTCCTACCTCCCCTCGATGGGGAGGTCGGCGCGAAGCGCCGGGTGGGGGGACTGCCGAGACCCAAAAGAAAAGGCCGCCCGGAGGCGGCCTTTCGATGTCTGGAACGTCGCAGCGCTTAGCGCTTCGAGAACTGGAAGGAACGACGGGCCTTCGCCTTGCCGTACTTCTTGCGCTCGACGACGCGGCTGTCGCGGGTCAGGAAGCCGCCCTTCTTGAGCACGGCGCGCAGTGCCGGCTCATAGTAGGTCAGCGCCTTGGAGATGCCGTGACGAACGGCACCGGCCTGGCCGGACAGGCCGCCGCCGATGACGGTGGCGACGATGTCGTACTGGCCGGCGCGGTTGGAAGCGATGATCGGCTGGTTGAGGATCATCTGCAGGACCGGACGCGCGAAATAGGTCGCGAATTCCTTGTCGTTGACGACGATCTTGCCCGAACCCGGCTTCACCCAGACGCGGGCGATGGCGTTCTTGCGCTTGCCGGTGGCATAGGCGCGGCCCGACTTGTCGAGCTTCTGGACATGGACGGGTGCTGCCGGCTGGGTGTTGGTGTTGCCGGTGGCGGCGCCCAATTCTGCGAGCGAGGAAAGCTCAGCCATCTTATGCAACCTTCTTGTTCTTGGCGTTCAGCGCGCCGACGTCGAGGGTGACGGGCTGCTGGGCGACATGCGGATGTTCCGTGCCTGCATAGACGCGGAGGTTCTTCATCTGACGACGGCCGAGCGGCCCGCGCGGGATCATGCGTTCGACGGCCTTCTCGACGACACGCTCGGGGAAACGGCCCTCGAGCAGCTGGCGCGCGGTGCGCTCCTTGATGCCGCCGGGGTGACCGGTGTGCCAGTAATAGACCTTGTCGGTGAACTTCTTGCCGGTGAACACCACCTTGTCGGCATTGATGACGATGACGTTATCGCCGTCGTCGACATGCGGGGTGAAGGTGGGCTTGTGCTTGCCGCGAAGATGATTGGCGATGACAGTGGCGAGACGGCCGACGACGAGACCCTCGGCGTCGATCAGCACCCACTTCTTCACCACATCCGCAGGCTTCTGCGAAAAGGTTGCCATGGATTTCTGCTTTCGATTTGGACCTGCCCCAAACGATGGAGAAGGCGTTTCTTGTTGCTTGGATTGATGACAAGGCACTTGCCCGCCGCCAATAACAAAACGGCGGCCTTTGCGGGCCGCTGCTTCGTGACGGCTTATAGGCGAGGGGAGTGGGCGCGTCAAGGCGCGGGAAAAGCACGTCTGCTCGTAAAGTGTAATAAAAACAAAGGTTTGATCAAAAGGTATTATTTTACCACATCGGCGGCGCGCTTCGGCGGGATCGAATAGGTGCCGGTCGCATGCGCTACCGTGTGTCCCTTCGGTCCGGCGACGATGTCGATATCGAACACCATCAGGCTCTTGCCCAGCTTCAGGATGCGGCAATGGCCGTCGATCGGCCCGGCTTCGGCCTTGCGGACAAAATTGATGTTGAGGTTGACGGTAACCGAAAGCGCATCCGGCCCGGCATGGCTGAGCACGCAGACATAGCCGCCAATGTCGGCCAGCGTGAACAGCGAGGGCCCGGACACCGTGCCGCCGGGACGCAAATGCCGTTCGCTGGCGTTGAGCCGCACCGTGCAGCCGCCGGGAAACACATCGAGCGCCTCATACGACGTGAACTCGTCGTTGAGCTGGGGGTAGACGCTGGCCATCAGCGCATTGACTTCAGCCGCCGTCAGCACCGGCTTGAGATTGTCCTGGGCGGGCATGTCGGTCTCTCGTTCTATGCCGGGCCTGTATGAACGCAATGATGCGCTTCTGGCAACACCTCTGGCGCAAGCGATGGGTGTTGATGAAACTCGATCCGATATTAGATAGTCTGGCGGCGCCCGGCGGAATCGCGGAGACCCTTGTCATGGCCGAAATCCTTTCGATCAAACCTGTTGCCATAGACGGGCCGGTCATCGCCGGGCTGGACAAGGGCGTGCTGCGCCTGACGCTCGCCAATCCGCCCGCCAATGCCTTGTCGCTTTCCGTCATGGCGGCATTGAGCGCCGAGCTCGACCGTGCCAAGGCCAACAAATCGGTCCGCGTCATCGTCTTGGCGGCCGCCGGGAAAGTCTTCTGCGCCGGTCACGATCTCAAGGAAATGACCGCGCGCCGCGCCGACGCCGACAAGGGCAACGGGTTTTTCGAGCAGACATTTTCGGCTTGCGCGGCGTTGATGCAGCAGATCGTGCGCCATCCGCTCCCGATCATCGCCGAAGTCGATGGCCTAGCCACCGCTGCGGGGCTGCAACTGGTTTGCAGTTGCGACCTCGCCATTGCCTCGCATGAAGCGACCTTCTGCACGCCGGGCGTCAATATCGGCCTGTTTTGTTCGACGCCGATGGTGGCGCTGTCACGCAACGTGTCTCACAAGCACGCCATGGAAATGCTGCTCACCGGCGAGACCATCGATGCCGCAACCGCCAAGGAATTCGGCCTGGTCAACCGCGTCGTGCCGCGCGAATACCTGAATCAGATCGTCACCAAATACGCGCAAACCATTGCCTCCAAATCATCTCTGGTGGTCAAGACCGGCAAGGAAGCCTTTTACGCGCAGGCCGAGATGGGGTTGGCGGACGCGTATGCCTATACCGGCCGCGTCATGGTCGAGAACATGCTGGCCCGCGACGCCGAGGAAGGCATCGGCGCCTTCATCGGCAAGCGCAAACCGGAATGGACGGACGAATAGGTTTTCGATCCATGGAACCGCGCATCTCCATCATCACCATCGCCACCGACGATCTCGAGCGCGCCGTGCGCTTTTACGAAGGCATGGGCTTGAAGCGCCACGCCGGCATCACCGATGGCGTCGCCTTCTTCCAGATGGGCGGCGCCATTCTCGGCCTGTTCCCGAGGCCAAGCGCCGAGGAGGATTCAGGCATTGCCTTCGCCGCAGCACCGTCGGCGGTCTACCTCGCCTACAACACCCGCTCCGATGCCGAAGTCGACGACGTGCTGGCGGCCGCCGAGAAGGCCGGCGGCAGGATCGTCAAGCCGGCAGGCCGCGCCTTCTGGGGCAGCTGGTATGGATATTTCGCCGATGCCGACGGCCATGTCTGGGAAGTCGCACACAATCCGGCCTTCCCGATCGCGGATGACGGCACCATCTCGCTGCCGGACTGAGCGTCCGCATGGGCTATCGCAAGCAACTGACCCGGCTTAAGGCGCCTTATCTCAAACGCATCCTGATTGACCCCGAGCGCGTGGAAGATTGGGAGAAGTATCCCTGGAACCTGCCTCTGTTCCGCGGCCGCGAATTCGAGCTCGAATTCACCACGCCGATCACCATCATTGTCGGCGAAAACGGCACCGGCAAATCGACGCTGCTGGAAGCGATCGGCGCGCTGGCCGGTTACGACGAAGCCGGCGGCGGCAAGGGCTACATGCCCGTCGACCACTCCGGCGCCATCGACGAGAGTGGTGCAGCGCTTGCCGACACGTTGCGCGGCCACTGGCTGCCGAAGGTCACAGCGGGTTGGTTCTTCCGCGCCGAATCTTTTTACTCGGTTGCCCGCTATCTCGATCAGGCGGCGCTGGAATCTGGCGGGGCGCCGCCGGATTTCCTGTCCTGGTCGCATGGTGAAGGGTTCATCCGCTTCTTCGAGGAGCGCTGCCGCCGGCAAGGTATCTACATCCTCGACGAGCCCGAAAGCGCGCTGTCGCCATCGCGGCAGATCGAGCTGCTGAAGATGCTGCGGCGCATGGACCGGTCCGGCACGGCTCAAGTGATCATGGCGACGCACTCGCCGCTGCTGATGGCCTGTCCGGGCGCGCGGCTGTTCCGCATCAGCCGCTTCGGCCTCGACCCCACAGATTTCACCGATACCGATCATTTTCGCATGATGCGCGACTTCTGCACGGACCCGCAGTCCTTTATGGAGGAAGCACTGAGGGAGACCGACGAGTGAATCACGATAGCTACGACAATGCCTACATCGGCGGCATCCTCAATTCTGTGAAGACCATCGCCATGGTCGGCGCGTCGGCCAACGATGTCAGGCCGAGCTTTTTCGTGCTGAAATACCTGCTGGCCAAGGGCTTTTCGGTGTTTCCGATCAATCCGGGGCAGGCCGGCAAGGAAATCCTCGGCCGCATGACCTATGCCAGCCTTGCCGATCTGCCTGAACCGGTCGACATGGTCGACATCTTTCGCGCCTCCGCAGCGGTGCCCGGCATTGTCGATGAGGTGCTGAAGCTCGACCCCTTGCCGAAAGTCGTCTGGATGCAGCTTGGCGTGCGCGATGACGAGGCGGCCGCGCGTGCCGAGGCGGCCGGTATCAAGGTGGTGATGAACCGCTGCCCGAAGATCGAATATGGCAAGCTGTCGGGCGAGATCGGCTGGACCGGCGTCAACTCCGGTGTGCTTTCGTCGAAGAAGCCGCTGATGCGGTCGGGATTCCAGAGTTTCGGTGTGCGCCAGAAGTAAGGCAGTGAATGGTGAATGGTGAATAGAAGGATTTTCCTGGAAGCCGGGTAAAGCCGCATATGAGCGGCTTGCAATCAAGGTGGGACTGGCCGACTTTGCGACCACCATTCATCGCTCACCATTGACCATTTCATCATTCACACGTTTACCGCTCAGGGAGGTTTTCGATGACCCGCACGCCCGGTTTCAACACGCTCGCCGTCCATGCCGGCGCCAAGCCCGACCCGGCGACGGGCGCACGCGCCACGCCGATCTACCAGACGACCTCCTTTGTGTTCGACGATGCCGACCATGCCGCCTCGCTGTTCGGGCTGAAGGCCTTCGGCAACATCTACACCCGCATCATGAACCCGACCCAGGCGGTGCTGGAAGAGCGGATCGCGGCGCTCGAAGGCGGCACGGCTGCACTTGCCGTTGCTTCCGGCCATGCCGCACAGGTGATCGTGTTCCACAATCTCATGCGGCCTGGCGATAATTTCGTCGCCGCCACAAGGCTTTACGGTGGTTCGATCAATCAGTTCGGCCATGCCTTCAAGAATTTCGGCTGGGAGGTGCGTTGGGCCGACACCAACGACGTCTCCACCTTCGAAAGCCAGATAGACGACAAGACCAAGGCGATCTTCATCGAGAGCCTGGCCAATCCCGGCGGCACCTTCGTCGACATAGAGAAAATCGGCGACATCGCCCGCAAGCACGGCTTGCCGCTCATCGTCGACAACACGCTGGCCTCGCCCTATCTGGTGCGGCCGATCGAGCATGGCGCCGACATCGTCGTCCATTCGCTGACCAAGTTCATCGGCGGCCACGGCAATTCGATCGGCGGCGCCATCGTCGATGGCGGCACGTTCGACTGGTCGAAATCCGGCAAATATCCGATGCTGTCGGAGCCGCGCCCCGAATATGGCGGCCTTGTCCTGCACGAAACCTTCGGCAATTTCGCTTTCGCCATCGCCGCGCGCGTGCTTGGCCTGCGTGACATCGGCCCGGCGATTTCGCCGTTCAATGCCTTCCTGATCCTGACCGGGCTGGAGACCTTGCCACTCAGGATGCAGCGCCATTGCGACAATGCGATCACCGTAGCCGGCTGGCTGTCCAACCACCCCAAGGTCGCCTGGGTCAACTATCCCGGCCTGCCCAGCGACAAGAACAACGCGCTGCAGAAGAAATACTCGCCGCAAGGCGCCGGTGCTGTCTTCACCTTCGGCCTGAAGGGCGGCTACGACGCAGGCATCAAGTTCGTCGAGGCGCTCGAACTGTTCTCGCACCTCGCCAATGTCGGCGATACCAAGTCGCTGGTCATCCATCCGGCCTCGACCACGCATCGCCAGCTTTCCGACGAGCAGAAGGTCAAGGCGGGTGCCGGACCGGACACGGTCCGGCTTTCCGTCGGCATCGAGGATGTCAACGACATCGTCGCCGATCTGGAACAGGCTTTGACCAAGGTTTGATTTTGAGCGAGTAGTGAGTAGTGGTCGGTATTCACTAGTTAGCAGTGACTAGTGATTAGCCACCCGTTCGAGGGAGCGCTTTCCGCTCACTACTCACTACTCACTACTCACTGCACTACTCACTACTCACTAATCTGTTGGAGGCAAACCCTGTCCGCGCATTACTTGGCAATATCGACCGACAGCGTCGACGCCGAACATGGCGCCCCGGCGCCGGATCGTCTGATTGCGGGCGATCCGAAGTTCCGCACCTGGAATGTCGAGGAGCGCGATGGCCGCCTCTATGCCGGCATCTGGGAAGCGACGCCGGGCAAATGGCGCATCGAATATGACGAATGGGAGTTCTGCCACATCCTGTCCGGCGTCTCGGTGGTTGCCGAGGATGGCGGCGAGGCGCGCACGGTGCGCGCCGGCGACAGCTTCGTGCTCAGGCCAGGCTTCAGGGGCAGTTGGGAAGTGCTTGAAACGACCCGCAAGGAGTATGTGATCAAGCTCTGACCGCTCGGTCGCGCTTGGACTTCACAAAAGCCGATCGATGTCAGTGTCGGAAAAGCCGTATCCGCTCATCATCTCCCTGTGCCAGGGACTTCCAAGCAAATCACTGAGACATAAATCAACGCGCTGGAGCAGGGTGGCACTGCCTTTGGCGAGAGCGAAAGCGCCGGGCGCTGGCTGTTTTTCGACTGCCGGGACGTCGACGACGTCGAGAGGCGCGTCGGGTCGCCGGCTCAGATAGCCGCGATGCGCGAGCGCTACACTCGCATAGGCATGCACCACGCCGGCCGCGACGGCGTTAGCTGCTTCGGCCTGGGTGGCAAATATCCTTAGCCGTTCGGGCTGAATAGCGTTTTGCAGGGCCGTCCGGTGCTGGATCTGGCCCGATATGACGCCGATCAGCGCCGTCCGATCATTGGCGACGGACCGATAGCCATCAAAGGCGCGGGGATTGTCTTTCGCGACCAGCAATCCATCCGCCAGCATCCAGATCGGCCTTGTGAAGTCGACCAGCTTCCGGCGGTCTTCGGAAATGAACAGGCCGGTGGTCATGTCCCACCCCTTCGGCAAGCCCAGGCAGCAGCTCGGCAAACTCGGTCTCGATGGGCAAAAGTTCCAGCCCGAGCGTCAGGCAGACCCTCTTGGCCAGTTGGGCATCGCTGCCGCCCAGACGTCCCGATCCGTCGATAAAGCAGAAGGGTGGTTCCTGTAGAAAGGCGAATCTCATTTTCTCGGGCATGCGTCGGCTCCGCCGTCCTCACAAGCTCACAGTGAGCTTTTCCAGCCCATGGAAATGATAGGTGTCGCGGAAGCGCGGCTGCTCCGCAAGATGGAGTTGCGGCTGCCGCTCGAACAGGGTTTTCAGCGACACCTGCAACTCCAGCCGCGCCAGCGGCGCACCGATGCAGAAATGGATACCGGCGCCGAACGAGACATTCTTCTGGTCTAGTCGGCCGGGCCGGAAGGCGCCAGGTTCGGCAAAGGCAAGCGGATCATGATTGGCCATGCCGAGCAGCAGGCCGACCGTCTCGCCCGGTTGTACGACAACCCCCGATGTCACCTCGACCTCCTGATAGGCGTAGCGGGTGAACATGTGCAGCGGCGCGTCGAAGCGCAGGCACTCCTCGACCGTTGCAGCGGTTGCTTCCGGCGAGGTGAAGAAACGGCCGGGGTCGCCGCCTTGCGCCAGCAACGTGCGCACGGCGTTGCCGGTTTGATGGACGGTCGCCTCGTGGCCTGCATTGAGCAACAGGATGGCAGACGAGACCAACTCGTCTTCCGACAGCTTCTGGCCATCCTCTTGTGCCGCGATCAGCAGCGATAGCAGGTCGTCGCCAGGCTTCTTCCGCCGCTCGGTGACATAGCCGCGCAAAAAGTCGGAAAAATCGTGCGCGGCGCGATTGGCCGCTTCCTCGGTCTCGCGCGTCCGGCCATGCATGTACATGGCCACCATCCGGTGCGACCAGTCGAGCAGTTGCGGCCCCATTTCGACCGGCACACCGAGCATTTCGGCAATGATGGTGATCGGCAAAGGTGCGGCGAAGCTGGGCAATAGATCGACCTGGCGCGGTTCGAAACGGTCGATCAGCTCATTGGCCAGCGCCTCCACGCGCGGCCGCAGCCGCTCGACCTGGCGCGAGACGAAGGCGCGGTTGACCAGGGTTCTGAGCCTGGTGTGCACCGGCGGCTCCAGCTCCAGCATCGAATTGCTCTCGATGCCGTCGAAAGCGGCCAAATGCGAGCGATCCTCGCCGATGCCGCGGCTGTCGGGAATGCCGGCCGGGTTCTGGCGACCGAAGCGGCGGTCGCGCAACAGCCGGTTGACGTCGTCGAAGCCGCCAAAGCACCAGAAGCCGAATTCCTCCCAGAAGAAGGCATTCGATGCGCCATGCAGGACGGCATAGGCGTCGTAGGGGTTCTGGAAAAACGCCGGTTCGTGCGGATCGAGCCGCAGGCGGCGCGTGGCTGGATCAAAGGCGAGGTAGGGCGGCATGGATGTGGTCATGCCAGACCATTACCGCGGCTTGCCGGCTTGGTGCCAGACTGGATGTTGGCACCCGACGGCCCTATGGATTGAGCCAACCGAGGCGGACCTCGGCGAAGTACCGAAGTCTAATCCTCGCAATGCCTGGCAATATGCACGCGGCGCCAGCTGGTCGAGCCTTCCTGCACCACCACCCGGCGCGCCATCCTCTGGTATGACGGCGCTATCTGGGTGACGTGCCGCCGCTCGGGCCGCACCAGCACTTCATGGGCGACGCTCTCATATTCGGCCGGCAGCACAACCCGGCGGGTGCGCTCCGGTTCAACCACCATCGTTTCGGCCACATGCGCGTAGCGGGCCTTGCGCCACACCTTGCACAGCACCTTGCGGCCGTGGATGACGCGCCATTCCCAGGCATAGCCGCCATCGTCGACCTGGACCGTGCGGTAAACGGTGCGGGTTCTCGCCGGTACGATGTCATAGGTGACTCGGGGCGGCGCGATCTGCTCGACGCGCTCCATGGTGCCATAGATCGGCGGATCATAGTCGACCAACTGCCCGCCGGGACTGACCATGACGTCTTCATAGACGGTGTCATAGAGCGCCGGCCTGTGCACCGGCTCATAGCATTCGGCGGCCCGGCCGTCGGCAACCGCATCGGACACCATGCCGAGACCGGCAAGGCCGGAAATGGCGAGGCAAACAGTTTTCCTGATCATGGCACTCCCCCTGTTTGAACGCGAGAAGGTGAGGTTCAACGTTGAACTGTAGGGGATGGTTCTCCGGGGGAAAGCGGTTTCGCCGCGTTTCGTTAAGCGACGGGGTTAAGGAATTGCTACACCGCAAAAACGCCGTTGGCCGCCTTCGGGCTTCCCTTGCGCGGAAACCTTGATTCGACTTAACCAGATGGCTAGGAGAGGCGGCCTTGCGCTAGGGTGAGCCGGCATCCTATTTACATTCTAACCATCAAGAACCGATTCTGCCCGATTTCCCGGCGCCGGAATCCCCATCTCCAAAAAGGGTAGTCCATGAAGAACCCCGTCGAAACCTACATGAACCTCGTTCCGATGGTGGTCGAGCAGACCAATCGCGGCGAGCGGGCCTACGACATTTTCTCGCGCCTGCTGAAAGAGCGCATCATTTTCATCACCGGCCCGGTCGAAGACGGTATGGCGACTCTGGTTTGTGCACAGCTTTTGTTCCTCGAGGCCGAGAACCCGAAGAAAGAGATCAATCTCTACATCAACTCGCCGGGCGGCGTGGTGACCTCGGGCATGGCGATCTACGACACCATGCAGTTCATCAAGCCGGCGGTGTCGACGCTGTGCATCGGCCAGGCGGCGTCGATGGGCTCGCTGCTTCTGACCGCCGGCCACAAGGACATGCGTTTTGCCACGCCGAACGCCCGTATCATGGTTCACCAGCCTTCCGGCGGTTTCCAGGGCCAGGCCTCCGACATCGAGCGGCACGCGCAGGACATCATCAAGCTGAAGCGCCGCCTCAACGAGGTCTACGTCAAACACACCGGTAAGAGCTACGAAGACATTGAAAAGACGCTTGACCGCGACCATTTCATGACAGCCGACGAAGCCAAGGATTTCGGCCTCATCGACAAGGTCATTTCGTCGCGCGAGCCGGTCGAAGGCGCTGCGGCATAAGCGCTGCATGGCAGTTGCGTGGCTGGATAACGCGCTTTTGCTGGGATTTGCGGCATTTCGGCCACAATTGGCTGTTCCCTCGGTGGATGGGATTGCCTACGTTAAGGCTATGTTGATTTTCGACGGCTTAGCTTTGTGCAGGGTTGGCGCGAATCATTGCGACGTTTTCTGATTTGTGTTTCGTACGGAATGCGTTGCGGGAGCCGGGACACTGGCGGCGGCGAATTCCCGCGATAGATAGAATATGCGCCCTTTCAGCCAGACCATCGGCGGGCGGCCATGAAAGGACAGGAAAATGAGCAAAGTCGGCAACAACAGCGGTGATTCGAAGAACACGCTTTATTGCTCGTTTTGCGGCAAAAGCCAGCACGAAGTGCGCAAGCTGATCGCCGGCCCAACGGTGTTCATCTGCGACGAGTGCGTCGAGCTATGCATGGACATCATCCGCGAGGAGAACAAGACCTCGATGGTGAAGTCGCGCGAGGGCGTGCCGACCCCGCAGGAGATCCTGAAGGTTCTCGACGACTATGTCATCGGCCAGCCCTACGCCAAGCGCGTGCTGTCGGTGGCTGTCCACAACCACTACAAGCGCCTGGCGCATGCCGGCAAGAACAACGACGTCGAATTGGCGAAGTCCAACATCCTGCTGATCGGCCCGACCGGTTGCGGCAAGACGCTGCTTGCCCAGACGCTGGCCCGCATCATCGACGTGCCCTTCACCATGGCCGACGCGACGACGCTGACCGAAGCCGGTTACGTCGGCGAGGACGTCGAAAACATCATCCTGAAGCTGCTGCAGTCGGCCGACTACAATGTCGAGCGAGCCCAGCGCGGCATCGTCTACATCGATGAAATCGACAAGATCTCGCGCAAGTCCGACAACCCATCGATCACCCGCGACGTGTCGGGCGAGGGCGTGCAGCAGGCGCTTCTGAAGATCATGGAAGGCACCGTTGCCTCCGTGCCGCCGCAGGGCGGCCGCAAGCATCCGCAGCAGGAGTTCCTGCAGGTCGACACCGCCAACATCCTGTTCATCTGCGGCGGCGCCTTCGCCGGGCTGGACAAGATCATCTCGGATCGCGGCAGGAAGACTTCCATCGGCTTCGGCGCCATCGTCGCTTCGCCCGAGGATCGCCGCACCGGTGACGTGTTCCGCCTGGTCGAGCCCGAGGATCTCTTGAAGTTCGGCCTCATCCCCGAGTTTGTCGGCCGTCTGCCGGTCCTGGCGACGCTGGAAGACCTCGACGAGCCGGCGCTGATCCAGATCCTGACCGAGCCGAAAAACGCGCTGGTCAAACAGTATCAACGGCTGTTCGAGATGGAGAGTGTCGACCTGACCTTCCACGAGAATGCGTTGTCGGCGATCGCCAAGCGCGCCATCGAGCGCAAGACCGGCGCCCGTGGCCTGCGCTCGATCATGGAAGCAATCCTGCTCGACACCATGTTCGAACTGCCCGCTCTGGAAGGCGTGCGCGAAGTGGTGATTTCGGAAGAAGTGGTGACCGGCAGCGCCCGGCCGCTCTACATCTATTCCGAGCAGAAGGAAAAGAAGGGCAACGTCAGCGCCTGATCTGGCATCTGGCCTAACCTTTTTATGGAACGGCGCCCGCGGGGCGCCGTTTTGCTGTGGTGAGGTACCGATCCTTGTAACGGAGTGGATGAACGGACCGTGTCGACCCTTGATCTTTGCCCACCGTGCATCCAACTAACACTGGAAGGCCGAGGTGCCGAATTCTGTGCTGTAAAACTCCCGTCACAAACGGTGGTAGGCGGAACGATCCCCGGTCGTTAATATGAGATTCGCGGTTGGCTCAATTAGCGGCCGCGACATGAAAGGTTGGACAATGGCCAAAATATCCAAGGCTCCCAGCGACGGCGTCTTCGCAGTCCTCCCACTGCGCGACATCGTGGTGTTCCCGCACATGATCGTTCCGCTCTTTGTCGGGCGTGAAAAGTCGATCAAGGCGCTGGAAGAGGTTATGGGTCAGGAAAAGCAGATCCTGCTTGCCACCCAGATGAATGCCGCCGATGACGATCCCGAGCCCGATGGGATCTTCGACATCGGCACGCTCGCCAATGTGCTGCAATTGCTGAAGCTGCCCGACGGCACCGTCAAGGTGCTGGTCGAAGGCGCTTCGCGTGCCAAGATCGTCTCGTTCACCGACCGTCCGGACTTCCACGAAGCCACCGCCACGGCGCTGGTCGAGCCGGAGGAGGAAGAGGTCGAGGTCGAGGCGCTCGCCCGTTCGGTCGTCACCGACTTCGAAAACTACGTCAAGCTGAACAAGAAGATCTCGCCTGAAGTGGTGGGCGCCGCCAGCCAGATCGACGACTATTCCAAGCTCGCCGATACGGTTGCCTCGCACCTCGCCATCAAGATCCCCGAGAAGCAGGAGATGCTGGCCACGCTGTCCGTCAAGGAACGGCTGGAAAAGGCGATGGGTTTCATGGAAGCCGAAATCTCCGTCCTGCAGGTGGAGAAGCGCATCCGCTCGCGCGTCAAGCGCCAGATGGAGAAGACGCAGCGCGAATATTACCTCAACGAGCAGATGAAGGCGATCCAGAAGGAGCTCGGCGAAGGCGAGGACGGCCGCGACGAGGCCGCCGAGATCGAGGCGCGCATCAAAAAGACCAAGCTCTCCAAGGAGGCCCGCGAAAAGGCGGAAGCCGAGTTGAAGAAGCTGCGGACGATGTCGCCGATGTCGGCGGAATCGACCGTTGTGCGCAATTATCTCGACTGGATCCTGTCGATCCCGTGGGGCAAGAACTCCAAGGTCAAGCAGGACCTGGCGTTTGCGCAGAACGTGCTCGACACCGATCATTTCGGCCTCGACAAGGTCAAGGACCGCATCGTCGAGTATCTCGCCGTGCAAAGCCGCCAGAAGAAGCTGAAGGGGCCGATCCTGTGCCTCGTCGGCCCTCCCGGCGTCGGCAAGACCTCGCTCGGCAAGTCGATCGCCAAGGCGACCGGCCGCGAGTTCATCCGCATGGCGCTTGGCGGCGTGCGTGACGAGGCCGAGATCCGTGGCCACCGCCGCACCTATATCGGCTCGATGCCCGGCAAGGTCATCCAGTCGATGAAGAAGGCCAAGAAGTCCAACCCGCTCTTCCTGCTCGACGAGATCGACAAGATGGGCCAGGACTTCCGCGGCGATCCGTCATCGGCTTTGCTCGAGGTGCTCGATCCCGAGCAGAACTCGACGTTCATGGACCATTACCTCGAGGTCGAATACGACCTGTCGAGCGTGATGTTCGTGACGACGGCGAACACACTGAACATCCCTGCGCCCCTGATGGACCGCATGGAGATCATCCGTATCGCCGGCTACACCGAGGACGAGAAGATCGAGATCGCCAAGCGTCACCTGATGCCCAAGGTGATCCGCGATCATGCCCTGCAGCCGAAGGAATTCTCCGTCGGCGAGGACGCGATCCGCGGCATCATCCAGACCTACACCCGTGAAGCGGGCGTCAGAAGCCTGGAGCGCGAGCTGATGAAGCTCGGGCGCAAGGCGGTGACCGAGATCCTGAAGACGAAGAAGAAGACGGTGAGCATCACGGCGGCGAACCTCGCCGATTACCTCGGTGTTCCGCGCTTCCGCTTCGGCCAGGTCGAGGCTGACGATCAGGTCGGTGTCGTCACCGGTCTTGCCTGGACGGAAGTCGGCGGCGAGCTGCTGACGGTCGAAGGCGTCATGATGCCCGGCAAGGGCCGCATGACGGTGACCGGCAATCTGCGCGACGTGATGAAGGAATCGATCTCGGCGGCGGCCTCTTATGTCCGCTCGCGGGCCATCGATTTCGGCATCGAGCCGCCGCTGTTCGACAAACGTGACATCCACGTCCACTTGCCCGAAGGCGCCACGCCGAAGGACGGTCCGTCTGCAGGTGCTGCCATGGCGACAGCCATCGTGTCGGTCATGACGGGGATTCCGGTCCGGGCCGATGTGGCGATGACTGGCGAGATAACGCTTCGCGGCCGCATCTTGCCGATCGGCGGCCTCAAGGAGAAGCTGCTCGCAGCACTGCGCGGCGGCATCAAGAAGGTGCTGATCCCGGAAGACAACGCCAAGGATCTGGCGGAGATACCGGACAATGTGAAGAACGGTATGGATATCATTCCGGTCTCACGTGTCGGCGAGGTTCTGAGACACGCGCTGGTGCGCATGCCGGAGCCAATCGAGTGGGTCGAGCCAGTCAATCCGCCGGCTTCCACCGATACCGTTGACGATGCTGGAAAGTCGCTTGCACATTAGAAACTACTAAAGTTGCAGTGCACAAAGAGAGAGCCGGGCCTTGAGCCCGGCTTTTTCATGTGAAAAACCCACCTTTTCCGGGCTTTTTTCAACTTATTTCCGGCTTTTTGACTTGGGTTTGCGAGCGCTTCTTTCTAAAGTCCCTCTCCTGCCGGATGAGTCGAAAGTTCCGGTTTTCTCATGGAAGGGAATTTTTATGAACAAGAACGAACTGGTTTCCGCTGTCGCTGAATCCGCGAGCATTTCGAAGGGTGACGCACAGTCGGCGGTTGAGGCGGTGTTCTCCGTCATCACTGGCGAACTGAAGAAGGGCGGCGATGTACGGCTCGTCGGCTTCGGAAATTTCACCGTCTCCAAGCGTGCGGCATCGACTGGCCGCAACCCGCAGACTGGCGCGGAAGTGAAGATTCCGGCGCGTACCGTGCCGAAGTTCTCGGCCGGCAAAGGCCTCAAGGACGCGGTCAACTAAAAATTTTTCAGAGAATGTTGGAAAGCCGGGTTCGCCCGGCTTTTCTTTTGCCTCGATCGCGGCAAGCCGTCAGCCCGCTGAGGCGCGCCTTCAGCCCACCGGCGCATCCGCGCGCATCAGGCCTTCCTGCTTGAGGTCCGCCCACAGCGCCGCGGGCAGCTTGGCATCGAGCAGGGCGCGGTTGCTTTCGACTTCGCTCGGCCGCTGGCCGCCGGGGATGACCGACACCACGGAAGGGTGCAGCAGCGGAAACTGCAGCGCCGCCTCGATCAGCCTGACGCCATGGCGCTCGCAGACGGCCTCGATGCGCCCGACGCGATCCATGATGTCCCTTGGCGCCTCGGAGTAATTGTAATAGGCGCCTGGCTTCGGCCCGGTCGCCAGGATGCCGGAATTGTAAGGACCGCCGAGAACGATGCCGATGCCGCGTTGCTCACAGAGCGGCAGGAAGGTGGCAAGCGCTTCCTGTTCCAGCAGCGTGTAGCGCCCGGCCAGCAGGAACAGGTCGAAGTCGCCACGCTCCGCCAGCGTCTGGCAAACCTCCCATTCGTTGATGCCGCCGCCGAAGGCCTTGATCACGCCCTGGTCGCGCAGCGCAACCAGTCCGTTGTAGCCCGAGGCCATGAATTCCTCGATGCGCTGGTCTGACGCCTCCTTGCTACCATGGGTGAAGATGTCGAGGTCATGGACGAAAAGGATGTCGATGCGGTCGACGCCAAGCCGTTCCAGCGACGTCTCGAACGAGCGCATGACGCCGTCATAGCTGTAGTCGTAGACCTCCTTGCGCGTCGGTGTGTCGAAGAACTTGCCGATGCCGGTTCGTTCCTCCGGCGGGCAGGCGCGCAACAGGCGACCGACCTTGCTCGACAGCACATAATCGTCGCGCTTCCTGCCGCGCAGGAAGGCATTGAGCCGTGTTTCGGCAAGGCCCAGGCCATAGAGCGGCGCGGTGTCGTAGTAACGGCAGCCGGTCGCCCACGCCGCCTCCAGCGTGGCGTTGGCATCCGCGTCGGGGACGGCGCGGTAAAGGTTGCCGAGGGGCGCGCTGCCGAAGCCAAGCTCGGTGAAGTCGAGGCCGCCATTGCCGATGCGGTCGAAATGCCGTGTCTTCATGTCGTGCTGATTTCCTGGATTGATTGTCTGACATGACACTATCACGCCGCTGGCTCAGCAAAAGCCGCCATGGCCGTTGGACAGGCATTTTCGCGGTGATAGCATGAACAAAAACAAGCCTTTTTGCGAAAGCGCGCAACCCGAAATCACCGGCCACAAACCCAGCCGGACAGATGGGACTCTCATGACGAATGCCGGCTCGGATATGTTTTCGACCGCCCTGCAAGAGCTGGGCGCCGTACTGGCGCGCGTCGACGAAGCCGGCATCTACACCGCCTGCGAAACCCTGGCCCGCGCGCAAAAGATCGTCGTCTATGGCTGCGGCCGCGAGGCCTTGCAGCTCAAGGGTTTCGCCATGCGCCTCTATCACCTCGGGCTTGAGGTGTCGGTGGTCGGCGACATGAACACGCCACCGCTTGGCGCAGCCGATGTCTTCCTGGTCAGTTCCGGCCCGGGCGAGACGACGACGGTGCTCACCTTGATGCAAGTCGCCCGCAAGGCCGGCGCCACCGTGCTTTTGCTCACCGCCGAGGCAGGCAGCAGTGCGGTCGCGCTTGCCGACTTCACCTTGCTGATCCCGGCGCAGACCATGGCGCGCGACCAGGGGCCGCAAAAGACATCGCTGCTGCCGATGGGCTCGGTCTTCGAAGGGGCGCTGTTCCTGCTGTTCGAGGTCATGGTGCTGAAGCTCAAGGCGCTGACCGGCCAGTCGTCCGAGGCCATGCGCGCCCGCCACACCAACATGGAATAGATCATGCGCTACGAACTGATGCTGCCGCACCAGATCCGCAAGGCGATCGCCGAGAACTGGCCGGTCGCTCTCCCGCTCGGCGTGCTCGAATATCACGGCGAGCACATGGCTGTCGGCATGGACACGCTGGCCGTCATCAAGACGCTGGAGCTCTACGAGAAGGAGGCCGACATCGTCATTCTGCCGGCTTTCTACTACGGTGCGGCGAGCTATGTGGTGGCAGCACCCGAAGGCAACGGCTCGGTGCAGGTCGGCGGCAACCAGCTGGCGCCGTTCGCCGAAGAATTGTTCTACAGCCTGCTGCGCATCGGCTTTCGTAACATCAACGCCATCATCCACCACCAGACCGAGAACTTTGCCGCCGGCATGCCGACCGATCTCGCCTTCAAGGCCGCCGGCCGCCAGGCGATCTTCCGCTTCCTCGAGAAGCAGCGCGGCGAGGGCTGGTGGGGCTCAGACGGGATGGCCGATTATTATGCCGGGCACGCCGCCGGCGAGAATTTCTTCAACTGGGTGCAGGTGCACCCGCTAATGTCGGCTGCCATGAACGGGAAGTATCCGTTCGATCACGCCGGTGTTGGCGAGACATCATTGATGCTGGCACTGTGTCCGGAAGCGGTCGATGCCGGGCGTTTTGGCGAGAATACCGCGTGGTATACGGCCAGTGCGCCGGAGGCCTCGGCGGAGCTGGGGCGAAAGGGTGTGGCGATGATCATGGATCACCTGAGGGCGATATTGGGGCGCTAGCAGACAAAGTCGCTCTGTAGCGATCCTTCACACCCCCCTCTGTCCTGCCGGACATCTCCCCCGCAAGGGGGGAGATCAGATGTCATTTCCGCTTTCGCCAATCACCTACGTCGCAAGAAAAGCGATGCAGCCAAAGCTGCCGATCTCCCTCCTTGCGGGGGAGATGGCCGGCAGGCCAGAGGGGGGTGCTGTCCCGCCGAGGTCAACAGTAGAGGGGCACGCCGCCTCTCGCCTACTTCACCGCCCCCGCCGTCATGCCCATGATCAGATACCGCTCAAGCGCAATCCCGATGACCGCCAGCGGTGCGATCGCGGCGGTGGCAAGCGCCGCCATCGACCACCAGTTGATGCCTTGCGAGCCGGTCTGGCTCGCCACCATGACCGGGATGGTCTTGGCGTCGGTCGAGGTCAGCAGCGCGGCGAAAAAATACTCGTTCCAGCACAGCACCATCGCCAGGATGAAAGCGGCGACCATGCCCGGCAGCGCAATCGGCATGACGATGCGGAAAAAAGCGCCCCAGATCGACAGGCCGTCGACCAGCGCTGCCTCCTCCAGTTCGACAGGGATCGAATTGAACTGGTCGCGCATGATCCAGATGACGATCGGCAGCACCATGAGCGTGTAGAGCAGGATCAGGCCGATGCGTGTGTCGAGCAGGCCGACCTCGCGGTAGAGCACCAGGAAGGGCAGGGCGAGCACCACCGGCGGCAGGATCAGCTGCGACAGGAAGAAGAAGGAGATGTCCTCGTTCTTGAACCAGGCGAACTGATAGCGATACCGGGTCAGCCCATAGGCGGCGAGGCTGCCGATGACGATGGCGAGGCTCGATGCGCCGACCGAGGTGATGACCGAATTCATGAAGCGCTTGAAAAACTCCTCCCGCACCGTCGAGGTCTGGAAGATCGAATCCGGCGACAGGCCGAGCGAGCGCCAGCCCTTCCAGTCCGGTTGGAAGTCGACGAACGGGATGAGGTGTCCTTGCGTGACGTCGACCGCGGTCTTGAAAGAGGTGGTGATCGTCCAGTAGATCGGGAACAGGCAGATGAAGGCCCAGAACGCCAGCGCGCCATAGATGAAGATGCGATTGGCCAGAAAACCTAGCGGTGAGCGGATTTCCGAGGCAGTATAGTCGGTGGTCTGGACGCTCATTGTGCCTCGTCAGTTCACGTTGCGCACGAAGCGATTGGCGAATTTCAACAGCCAGGTCACGAACACGACGATGATGACGAGATAGGCCATCGCCAGCATGGTGCCGTAGCCGACATTCGAGCGGTCGCGGTATTCCCGGTAGATGAAGCTCGACACAGAATCCGTGGCGCCGCCGGGCCCGCCGGAGGTCACGGTGATGATGATGTCGGCAAGCTTCAGCTTGAAGATGATGCGCAGGATCACCGCCGTCACCGACACCGGCAGCATCAGCGGGAAGGTGACCTGCCAAAAAGTCTGCCATGGCGTGGCGCCGTCGACGCGCGCTGCCTCCAGCACGTCGCGCGACATAGCCTGCAGGCCGGCAAGCAGCATGATCATCATGAACGGGATGAAGGTCCAGGCGTCGAGCACCATGATCGAGATGCGGGCGGTGATCGGGTTGGAGAAGAAGGCGGGGTTCTCCCAGCCGAGATGGCGCGCCAGCGTCGCCGCCGGCCCGAAACGGTATTCCATCAGCGATTTGCCGATCATCCAGGATACCGCGACCGGCGACAGCATCAGCGGCATCAGGAAGACGACTCGGAAGAATTTGCGCGCCCGGATCTGCGCGTTGAGCAGCAGCGCCAGGCCGAAAGCGATGACATATTCGACCAGCACGGCGAGCACATAAAGCACCATGTTGAACAGCGCGTTGCGGTAGTAGGGATCGGCCAGCATCTGCCAGAAATTGTCGAGCCCGTTGAACTTGCGGCCGGAAAAGGACGACAGGTTCCAGTCGGTCAGCGCGATATAGAAGCCGAACAGCGTCGGGAAGATCACCATGGCGATGGTGAACAGCAGCGCCGGCAGCAGGAACAGCGCGCGCTGGCCGTCCTCGCCGCGCGTCAGCACCTGGCCGATGCCGAGCGCCACCCCCCACAGAACATAGGCATAGACGATGGGACGCCAGGTCTCGAAGCCGAGCGTGGTGATCTCGTTCTTGTAGAGGATCTCAAACGCGATCACCGCCAGCAGGCCAAGCGTGGCGGCCGCCATCAGGGCAAAACCCGCCCGCTTGCGGGCCGGCGAGATCAGATCGGCTGGGCCGGCGTTGGCCGGCCATGCATTGGTGGTCTGGTCAGCCACGCGTCCCCGTCCGTTTAAAAAATCAAGCCTGCGACCGGCCCGAGCCGGTCAGGTCCGGCGGCTTGCACCGCCGGACGTGTTGTCACGATAGGATCAGCCTACACGCCGAGCGAGGCCTTGTAGAGCTTGATCTGGTTTTCGCGGCCGATCTGGTCGGTCAGCTTCTCCCAGGCCGCGGCAATGGCGTCGGCGCCTTCCTGCGCCTTCATCTTGCCGGCGAATGTGTTGGCCAGAATGTCCTCGGCAGCCGAATAGTACTGGAAGATGCCGGGGATGCGCGGCTCGATCGCCGCGTTCGGATGGTTGTAGCTGTCGGCTTCCGACTTCAGATACGAGGTGATGAACGCCTCGTCGTAGCCTGCCGCCACCCATTCGGGAATGTCGAAATGCGAGTTGCGGTAGGGCTGGAAGCCGGACGGATACATCGCCGTCCAGATTGACAGGTCCTTGCCGCCGAGATGAGCGGCGGCCGACCATGCCGCTTTTTTCTTCTTTTCGTCCGTATCGACGCGGGCCATGACGTAGACGCCCCAGCCGAGATAGGCGCAGTTCGGCGCATAGTTCGGGCCGCTGGCGAGTTTGTCCCAAGCGCCGGTCTTGGCATTGTAGACGTCGTCGGACCCCGGCAGGATCGAGAAGCCGGTGACGTCGCCGATGACCGAGCTATCGTTGGTCTTGACGTTGGAGCCGACGTCGCCCCACCAGGTGACCATCGAACCGGTGCCGGCCAGGAACTGCTGGAAGGCTGTCGTGTTCGGGTCGGCGTTGATCTGGTCGGCGGGCTCCGACGGCAGCGCGTCGATGACGTCCTGGATGGCGCGCACCCAGGCCGGATTGTTGATGCGCGGCTTCATCGTGTCGGCATCGAACAGCCAGGCCTTGTCGTCGGGATGCTTGGCATAGGCGGTGGCACGGCTGCCGAGGAAGTAGAAGCCGAAACCGCCCCAGGCCTTAGGCGCATCGAGATAGCCAAAGACGTCCTGGCCCTTGAACTGCTTGCCCTTGAGGAATTTTGTGACGGCCTGGACTTCCTGCCAGGTCTTCGGCACGCCCCACTCGGTGGTCGCGCCGCCGTCCTTCCACGCCTTGGCGAGGTCGGCATCGGCAAACACGTCGGTGCGGTAATTGAAGTTATGCGCATCGCCGTCGACGGTGATCCGGTACTGCTTGCCGTCCCAGGTGCCGACCGGCGGCTGCAGATAGGCCACGACATCCTTCATGTCGATCTGCTCTTTGACCCAGTCGGGCATCTCGGACGTCAGGCCCTTGCCGCAGACATCGCCTTCGAAGGGCGCGCCCATCTCGATGATGTCGAAGTCGACGGTGCCGGTTGCGATCGACTGCTGCAGGCGGGCATTGTAGTCGGCCTGCGCCAGGTCGATCCAGCTGATCTTGGCGCCGGTATAGGCCTCCCACGGCTTCAGGAAGCCGCGGAACAGCACATTGTGCAGGTTCTGGTTGTTGAGGCCCATGAAGGTGAGCTCGACGCCGGCGAATTCGCCTTCCTTGACGTTGGCCTTGGTGGCTTCCAGGCAGAGTTCGCCGACCTTCTGGAAATCGGCATCCGTCGGCTGACCCTTGCCGACGCCGGGGATCTGAAGAATTTTGGAGCGTAGCTCGCTGGCGGCTTCAGCCGGGCGGGTGAAAGCGCCGAGCCCAGCGCCCGATGCGGCGGCGATCGCGGCCATTGAGGCCGCGCCCTTGAGTATGTCACGCCGGGTGGCACCCGCGCGGACGAGTTTTTCGTACAGACCGACTCTCATCTATTCCTCCCAGAACAACAGTCGTGAATTAAAATGCCAATCCCTCCGACGCCGAAACGTCGGCGGTTCTCCTTTATCATACGGGGACGTGGGACCCCACCCTGCGTCGCCTGGAGCTCCGATTTTCGGATAAAAATCCGACTGCCGGATTGGCAACAGCTAATATTTGCGTAATCGATTACCTTGTCAACACGAATGGCTTTTTATCGATAACATACCGACTTGCCCTTGCCGTTGGCAATGGCTAGCTTCACCGCGAGAAAAGGGGGGACGATGGCTCAAGTCGCGATCAGCAATGTGGCCAAGGCGTTCGGAACCGTCAAGGTCCTGCACGAGGTCAGCGTCGATATCGCCGATGGCCAGTTCGTGGTGTTGGTCGGCCCGTCGGGCTGCGGCAAGTCCACGCTGCTCAGGATGGTGGCCGGGCTGGAGACCGTCTCCGGCGGCACGATCGCCATTGGCGAGCGCATCGTCAACAATCTGCCGCCGGCCAAGCGCGACATCGCCATGGTGTTCCAGAACTACGCGCTCTATCCGCACAAGACGGTGGAGCAGAACATGGCGTTTGCGCTGAAGCTGCGCAAGACCGATCCAGCCGTGGTCGCCGAGCGGGTCAAGCGCGCCGCCGACATTCTCGACCTCAATCCGTACCTGAAACGTTATCCGCGCCAGCTATCCGGCGGCCAGCGCCAGCGCGTCGCCATGGGCCGCGCCATCGTGCGCAATCCGCAGGTCTTCCTGTTCGACGAGCCGCTCTCCAATCTCGACGCCAAGCTGCGCGTGCAGATGCGCACCGAGATCAAGGAACTGCACCAGCGGCTGAAGACCACCACCATCTACGTCACCCACGACCAGATCGAGGCCATGACCATGGCCGACAAGATCGTCGTCATGCGCGATGGCCGTATCGAGCAGGTCGGCGCGCCATTGGAATTGTTCGACCGGCCGGCCAATCTGTTTGTCGCCGGCTTCATCGGCTCGCCGTCGATGAACCTGCTCAAGGGCGTGGTGCGCAAGGGCGACAAGGTCGAGATAGCGGGCACGCTGTTCCCGATCGCGGCCGGCAGCGCCGCCAAGGAGGGCCAGGCCGTGGTCTATGGCGTGCGGCCCGAGCATCTCGAAATCCATGCCGACGGCGTGCCAGCAAAGATCTCGGTGGTCGAGCCGACCGGTTCCGAAACGCTGGTCTTCGTGCGTTTCGGCGAGGGCGAGATGGTGGCGCTGTTTCGCGAGCGCCACGACTTCAAGCCCGGCGACACGCTCAATCTCAAGCCGCGCCTCGACCAGGTCCATCTCTTCGACGCCGAGACCGGCAACCGGCTCTGATTTCCAATCGACTTTGACCAAACCTGTTTGACGAGGACTGCCATGCTCAAAGGGATCAACCCATTGCTCAATGCCGATGTGCTCCAGGCGCTCAGGGCAATGGGACACGGCGACGATCTGGTCATCGCCGACACCAATTTCCCCGCCGATTCGGTGGCAAAGCAGACCGTGCTCGGCAAGCTGCTGCGCATCGATGCCTCGGCGGCCGATGTCGCCAAGGCGGTGCTGTCGCTCTATCCGCTCGACACATTCGTCGACGATGCGGCCGCGCGCATGGAGATTGTCGGCAAGCCGGACGAGATTCCGCCGGTGCAAAAAGAGGTGCAGAAGGAGATCGACAAGGCCGAGGGCAAGGCCTGGCCGATGATCTCGGTCGAGCGCTATGCCTTCTACGAGCGCGCCAAGAAAGCCTATTGCGTCATCCAGACCGGGGAGCGCCGCTTCTATGGCTGCTTCGCCTTTCGCAAGGGCGTCGTGCCGCCGGATGCCGAGTAGGGCCATGGCGTCGGGCAAACCTGTCGTCATTCTGGGCGTTTTCGTCGCCGACACCGCTTACCGGGCCGATCGACAGCCGCGCATGGGTGAAACCATTCTTGGTAATTCCTTCAAGCTGGGACCTGGCGGCAAGGGCTCGAACCAGGCGGTGGCGGCAGGCAAGCTCGGCGCGGACGTCACCTTCCTGACCCGGCTTGGCGTCGATGCTTTCGCCGACATGGCCAAGGCGACCTGGGCAGAGGCGAGCGTTAAATCCCCCGTGATCGACACGCCGCAAAGCTATACCGGCGCGGCCTATATCTTCATCGAGGAGACAACCGGCAACAACGCCATCATCGTCAGCCCGGGTGCAGCGATGCTGATCTCGCCTGAAGACATCGAGGCCAACGCCGGCCTGATCGGCGGCGCCGGCGTCTTCGTCACCCAGCTCGAACAGCCGATCGACGCGGCACTGCGCGCACTCGAAATCGCGCGCGGTGCAGGGGTGACCACCATCCTCAATCCGGCGCCGGCGGCCAAGCTGCCGGACCGCATCTACACGCTGTGCGACTATGTGACCCCCAACGAAACCGAGGCCGAGGAACTGACCGGCATCAAGGTTTCTTCGATCGACGACGCTCGCCGCGCCGCCGACAGCCTGCTCAAAAAAGGCGTCGGCTCGGTCATCATCACGCTCGGCGAAAAAGGCGCGCTGCTGCACACGGCCGCTCGGTCCGACCATGTCCCGGTGGTCAATGCCGGCGCAGTGGTCGAAACTACCGGTGCGGGCGATGCCTTCAATGGCGGCCTGGCCGCCGCACTCGCCAAAGGCGTGGAGCCGCTGCAAGCCGTCCGCTTCGCCTGCGCCGTCGCCGGCATTTCGGTGACAAGGCCGGGTACGGCGCCATCCATGCCGACGCTGCAGGAGGTCGAGGCGCTGCTGGCCGAGGGGTGAGGTCGTTGCGGGAGAGATCGAGTTCAGATCCGACCGGATCTTAATTGCCTCATGCAAGACCATGATTCTAGACGATTATGTCACATTTCTCCTGAGGAGAAATGGCGCGAGTGACGGGGCTCGAACCCGCGACCTCCGGCGTGACAGGCCGGCGAAAACGCCTGATTAATCAACGACTGATTCAATTCCTTACGCTCTCGAATTTGCGGGAAAAAGCGCGAAATTGAAACTTGCCTATCAGAACTCCTCGTCAACTCCGCGAGGTATTCACTTTGATCGACGCCTCCGCTGCTGCCAGCCTAGCGGCTGGACCGGGACAGACTGCTCCCGGCGACTTCTGGATCGGCTGGAGACGGCAGATCGATGCGCTCGCTTCCGCCGGATTCCGGGTCATCGTTCCCGACCAGAGGGGCTACAACACCAGTGACAAGCCGAAAGCCATCCGTGAATACACGCTCCCCAAGCTCGTCGGCGTGTCGTTGCCATCGCCGACGCGCTCGGCATCGGAAGGTTTCACCTCCTCGGTCATGACTGGGGCGGTATCGTCGCCTGGGCGGCAGGCGCAAAGCTGCCGCACCGCCTGGAAAGGCTCGTCATCCTGAACGCGCCCCATCCCGAGGTGCTGCTTGCCCATTCCTTGCGATCTCCGACCCAGTTCCTGCGGAGCAGCTATGCGGCCTTTCTTCCAGTTCCCCTTGCTGCCGGAGGCTTTTCTGGGGGCGGGGCGCTCGGCTCTGCTGGCACGGGCGCTCATCAAATCCAGCCGAACAGATGCCTTCACGGCGGAGGAAATCGCAGAGTATCGGCAGGCCTGGGAACGGCCGGGGGCGCTGACCGGCATGCTCAACTGGTATCGGGCGCTGCGCTTCCGCCCAAGCCTGAAGGAGCGGATCACGACGCCGACCCTTGTACTGTGGGGGATGCAGGACCAAGCTCTGGAATATGGCCTGGCCGAGCGCAGTCTGGCCCTTTGCAACGATCGGGGCCTGCAGACGTTCGAGAAGGCGACGCATTGGGTACAGCGCGAAGAGGCCAGCGCGATGAATGCCGCGCTTCTGGCGTTCCTGGACGGCTGAGATGCCGTTCCGTTCTGCAGGTGGCCTGACTCGCCGTGATCTCCTGACCGTGCTCGCTGCCGCGGTCACAACCCACCACCTTACCTCCTCTGCTGATGCAGCATTGGCAGAGGCCTCAACGGAGCATCCGATGCCACACGTCGTCCTTCTCGGGGATTCGATCTTTGACAACGCTGCCTATGTCGCGCGCGGGCCCGACTTAGTGCGACAGCTGCGGGAGCGCTTGCCGGAGGGGTGGCGTGCAACGCTAAACGCCGTCGACGGCGCCGTCACAAGCGGCGTCGAGCGGCAGCTTGAACGGCTCCCCCAGGATGCTAGCCATCTTGTCGTCAGCGTCGGTGGCAATGATGCTCTTCGTCATGCAGGGATTCTGGAGCAGGGGGCCCGTTCGGTGGCCGAGGTTCTGGACAGGATCAGCGATGTCCGGGAGGAATTCGAGCACGACTACTGTACGATGCTCGAGGGGGCGCTGGGCCAAAACCTACCCACCGCTATCTGCACGATCTACCAGGCGCGCTTTCCCGACCCACAGCGTCGTAGACTTGCCGCAACTGCCCTGACGGTCCTCAACGACGTCATCACCCGGGCGGCGTTCTCGCGCGGTTTGCCGCTCGTCGACCTGCGCTTGGTATCGAATGAGGACGCGGACTTCGCCAATCCTATCGAACCGTCAGTGCAAGGCGGCGCGAAGATCGCGGCAGCCATCGCGGCACTTGTAGTCGAGCACGATTTAGCCGGACGTCGGTCGGTGGTCTTCGTCGGCTGAACGGCGTAATCCCGCCCGACCGTCTGCACTCTCGATGGTCGGGCGACTGAAAGCAACAATTCAGACGGCCAGCACGATCTTGCCTTGAATACTGCCGTCGGCGGCGCGCTCATGTGCGCGCGATGCCTCGGCCAGCGGTAATGTGCTGTCGATGACGACACGCACAAGGCCCTCGTCGAGCAGGCGGGCGGCTTTTGCCAACTGCGCGCCATTGGATCGAACCTGTGTGGATGAGACCGTGATCCCCAGCCTCTCTGTCTCTTCGTGACCAGCGAAGCCCAGTGGGTTGACCAGGAACAGCGCGCCGCCCGGCTTCAGAACATGGAAGAAGCGCTCCATGTCCGCGCCGCCCACCGCGTCGAGGACAAGGTCGACGTCTCGGACGACATCTTCCGCCGCGGTTGTCTTGTAGTCGATGAATTGATCCACGCCGAGATCGCGCATCAGCGCCTCGTTCTTGGCCGATGCCACCGCGATGACGCGAGCGCCCCGCCATTTCGCCAACTGGACGGCCAGATGCCCGACACCGCCTCCGGCACCATTGATGAGCACCGTCTTGCCGTCGAGGGGCACCGGCTCATGCGGTAAGGGCTGGAACGGATTCGGCTCGTCGTGGCCAAGTTCGATCAAGAACTGCCATGCCGTCAGAAGCGACATCGGCGCACCAGCCGCATGAATATGGTCGATGCCGGCTGGTTTCAACGCCACATGCGATGCCGGCACACTGACATAATGCGCGTAGGCATTGCTACCCGTCATCAAGTTATCGGGGAAGCGAACCATTGCGTAGACCTCGTCACCGATGCTGAAATCAGCGACGTGAGCGCCAACCGCTTCAATGACGCCCGACACGTCCGTGCCGAGAATCAGTGGGAAGGACGCGTTGGGTCGCCATTCTGGCGGCAGTGCGCGATAGCCATCCCGCAGATACCAGTCTGGCGGATTAAGCCCGGCCGCCTGGACTCGGACAAGCACCTCGCCGGGCTTCACACCCGGCCTAGGCGCGTCTTCGTACACCAGCATCTCGGGACCACCGAATGCGTGCAGACGGACTGCCTTCATCTTATCGCTCATTGGTGAAATCTCCGCTCATCCATGTCATTGGAGCGAATCTAGCGGCATGACCGCCGGTTGATAATCGGTGCCGATGGCGGTTAAGTAATGCCATGGCGGAACATATCACTTTGGATCGGCTCACTGGCATCATCGCCTTCGCGCGTGCGGGATCGCTGGGCAGCTACACGGCAGCGGCGCGCGCGCTGTCGATTTCCCCGTCGGCGGTCAGCAAGAGCGTCCAGCGGCTCGAGCGGCATTTAGGAGTGTCGCTGTTTACCCGTACAACGCGCTCGCTCACCTTCACGCCCGAAGGGCGCGACCTGCATGAGCGCGCGCTGCGTCTGCTACGCGAGGCGGAGGAAATAGAGCAGGCGGCAATGACCGCGCGCTCCGAACCATCGGGCACGTTGCGCGTGGCCGCGTCGCTGCCGATCGGACTGCATCTGATCGCTCCGGCTTTACCGGCTTTCCGTCGGCTCCATCCGAACCTGATCGTCGATCTCAGGCTGGGTGACCAGATGGTGGACATGATCGAGGAAGGGATCGATGTCGCCATACGCATCGGTGATCTGGCTGACACCCGGCTACTATCACGCAAGCTCGCACCCCATCGGCTTTGCTGCTTCGCCTCGCCAGCCTATCTCGAGGAACGCGGCACACCGACCCATCCCGATCACCTGGAAGGGCACGACACCGTCAACCTTCGATATCAGAGCACAGGCCAGGCCTTTCGCTGGCCCTTCCGGATTGGCGACCGTGAAATCGAGATCGTGCCCAATTCCGGTGTGGTCGCCGATGCCAGCGATGCCGTGCTCATCATGCTGGCAGCCGGCGGTGGGATAGGCATAGGCGCCTCCTTCATGGCGGCTCCCTATGTGAAGCGCGGCGAACTGGTCCCAGTGCTGTCCACGTTCGCGGTCGAGCGAAACAATGTCACCGTGCTCTGGCCGGCAAGCCGACGCGCCAACCCCGCCGTGCGCGCCTTTCTGACCATGCTCGACGCCGCTTTCACTCTGCGAATGGCAGCTTCAAGCATCGACTGATCTGGCGCGGAAGGGTCGCTAAAGGGCGAAAGCGGTCAATCACTGCTGATTGGCTGAACGGCAGCTATTCTGGGCACAACGTCCAAAAGCTGCTATTCCGTTTCGGCCCCACTACAGGCCGCCCCTCCTCGTCGAATAGCATTAGACTAGTTGATCGGCTACAACGACCTAGAGTGCTAGCACGGGGAGGGCACATGTCGGCGAGTGCTTACGCATTGACTGGCTTCATCTCGTGGGCGCTGGCCCTGCTGATCGTGATGGAAGTTATCCGGAGCTACCTGGTGATCTCTGGGCAAGTCCCGGCAAACGGCTTTACGCCAGATAACGGAGCCCTCTCCCCGTTTATGCGGAGGTTAGCCCGTGCCCACGCCAACTGCATTGAAGGGCTTCCAATCTTCGGAGGTCTGCTCGGAGTCGCGATCATCATTTCAAAGACAGATGTCACGGATCCCTTGGCCTCCACGATGTTAGGCGCACGTATAGTGCAGTCGGTGATCCACCTCGTCTCAACCAGCCAACTCGCGGTCAGTCTCAGGTTCACCGCGTTCGCTGTGCAAATGGTGATTGGTGCGTATTGGTGCTGGTTGCTGTTGATCTGAAGAGTGGCGGAGCCCCGACGCAAAAGTGGGCCACCTCGATTCCGGGAGCCTTGGCAAACCCACTCCGGATCGTGACCCGAAAGACTGTCCCTTTTGACAGGCGAGCGAACCGCAAAACTGGCAGTGGCAAAACCGCCGTTGAGGCATGATATTGCCGTTGGATTTTGGGGCTACTCCCCAGCTTCGGAGAAGGATCGGCGTTCAGAGAGCAATTTGCACGCCTGGGCGCTGCGGCGCTCCCCAGCTTTTGGCCACACGCACGCCCTGCAAACGCTCGGGCTCAAGAGCGCCTGGCAGCGGAGCAGAGAATTGTTGGACTTTGTGAGTGTTAGAGGGAGAGGAACTGAGATTCAACCTTCTCCACCTGCACTTGTTCCTTGCACGCTGGCCTCAGCAGCACCTAATCCTGCCACCCAACCTGGAGGAGCAAGCCAGTGCTACCGAGCTGTGTAGACACCGATCGGCTCGCGCTGTAGCCATAGGCCTCCGCCCGTCGGGGTTCACCGGCGCCGGGGTGGGGGGCCGGCCTAGTGGGGGCCCAGCAACGCGCACGTCAGCCTGGCTATCTTTCGAGTCGCCGGGTCCGGTGACCGCCAGATCGTCAGGCTGGATTATACCCGACAAATCTTGATAGTCTGCCGTTCTGGGGGTCGCACGATGAACGAGGTTGAAAAGCTGGCCGTCGAGGTTGTCGCGACCGGCCTTGGCTGGCCCGAGGGCCCGACGGTGCTGCCCGATGGCCGAATTGTCATCGTCGAAAGCTATCGCAGCCAGCTGACGGCCATAGATCGCGACGGAAGTGCTCGCCAGTTCGCGTATGTTGCCGGAGCGCCCAACGCCTGCGTTCTCGGATCGGATGACCTGCTCTATGTCTGCCAGAACGGCGGCACGACCGGACCTTGGCGGGCCGCGGACATGACGACGCCATCGATCCAGCGGGTTGCCGAAGGCGGAAAGCCGGAAATCCTGCTGAGCGAAGTCGCGGGCATTCGGCTCAATGGGCCAAACGATCTTGTATTTGCTGCTGACGGTCGGCTCATCTTCAGCGATCCCGGCACATACAACCCGGGGAATCCGGACCCAAGCTACATCTTTGCCGTCAACCCCGACGGCAGTGCGTACCTTGCTCTCGGCTTCGACAAGCCGACCTTCCCCAATGGTGTGGCGATCGAAGCCGACGGCTCGATCATTTGGGGGGAGTCCTATACGGGGCGCGTCAAGCGGCAGCGTCCGGATGGTTGCGTCGAAGACCTGGGCCGCTTGCCTGGGCCCAATCCGATTCCGGACGGGCTGAAGGTCGGAGCCGATGGCCGCCTTTATGTCACGGATATTGCCGCCAACGGCATTCACGTTCTGAAGCCCAACGGCACAGCGGAAGGTTTCTTCGTCTGCGGCAAGGCAACGACCAACTGCGTCTTCTCGGGCGAGATGCTTTGGGTGACAAATGCCGGCGTGCTGGCGACCGGCAGCGATCCCTCCTTTGAGGGAACACTCTCCTGCGTGCGTGTTCCGGGAGGCGGTGGACCGACGCATCATGGTCGCATCGGCGGAAAGCAACCGTGAGTAGCTCCTCGTCCGCCTCAAACACAGGCGATGACCGCGGTGCCGGCGGTGCGGCATCGTCTGCTCCGATGGCGGCGTTGAAGCGCCTGTACAGCGTGGCCGCGGTCCGCGTCGCCGCGCGGCGGACTTTGCCACGCCCGGTGTTCGACTTCGCCGATGGCGGTGCCGAGGATGAGCGAACGCTGCGCCGGAACGAGCAAGCTTTCAACGAGGTTGCCATTCTGCCGCGACCACTCAACGGTGCAACGACGCGAGACCTTTCCCTTGACCTCTTCGGCGCGAAACTTGCCATCCCGCTGGGCATCGCGCCAACCGGCCTGGCTGGGCTGTTCTGGCCCGACGGCGAGCGCGCAGCCGCCCGAGCCGCAGCGGCCGCAGGGACATTCTACTGCGCCAGCCACGGATCGGTCTGCACGCTGGAGGATATAGCAGCCACCGGAAGTAGCCCACGGTGGATGCAGGTGTTCGTCTATACCGATCGCGGCTTCACCCGAGAAATGGTGGATCGGGCGCGTGCCTCAAGCTACGACGCGCTGGTGCTCACCATTGATAACCAGATGCTTGGCAACCGTGAACGCGACATCCGCAACGGTTTTGCCATCCCGCCGCGCTTCGGTGTGGCCGGAACCCTCGCGGCCGCCACCAAGGCGGCGTGGCTTCTTCGTATGCGCACCCGACTCCCGAAACTGACTTTCGGCAACTACGCGCGCCCCGGCGAGACGGCGACGGTCGGTGCACTGGCGGGCCGAATGGCCGCAATGCTCGATCCCGGACTCTCCTGGGCCGATGTCGACTGGCTGCGCACTGTCTGGTCCGGACCGTTGTTGCTGAAAGGCGTCCTGCATCCCAGCGAAGCCGCCGAGGCTGTAGCCCGAGGAATCGACGGCATCATCGTATCCAATCATGGGGGACGTCAGCTTGACGGCGCCGCCGCATCCCTGGACGCGTTGACGGCGGTTGTCGCGGCTGTCGCCGGCCGCGTACCAGTGCTTATCGACGGCGGCATCAGGCGAGGCTCTGACGTCGTCAAGGCCCTGGCGCTCGGCGCCTCGTGCTGTCTGATTGGGCGGCCGCAGTTGTGGGGGCTCGCGGTCGCCGGCGAGGAGGGGGTACGCCACGTGCTCGAACTCTACCGCAAGGAGATCGACCGCGTCATGGGACTGATGGGCGCGCGGAGCCTGCGCGACCTCGGGCCGGACTGTATTTCGTTCGTTCAGGGAATGGGGCCGCTACATGATTGAAGACCCACCACTGCTCACCATCAAGCGCCGTTTCGAACGGCCCGCAGCAGAAATCATCAGTGCTTTTGCGGGCGTGCCGGTTAGCCAGGTCGTAGACGCGATGGGGGGACGCGGCGCCTTGCATTATGCGATCAAGCCACTGTCGCCAGCTACTGCGACGATGGTCGGCGTCGCCGTGACCTGTCACTGCGGTCCCGCCGACAACCTCGCCCTGTTTGGAGCACTGGATGCCGCAGCAAGTGGCGATGTCATCGTCGCGGCCACCGACAGCTTTGCCGGTACCGCGGTAACTGGCGATCTCGTGCTCGGCATGGCGCGCAACAAGGGGGTCGCCGGCTTCATCACTGACGGCCTGGTGCGCGACGTTGTCGGGATCGAGGCGGTCGGGTTGCCGGTTTACTGTGCCGGGGTCATTGCGAATTCGCCTGCGCGAAATGGTCCAGGCACGGTCGGATTCCCGGTGGTGGTGGGAGGAGTGACTATCTCGCCGGGAGACATACTGGTCGGCGACCGCGACGGTGTCGCCGTGGTGCCTCGCCTGGAGGCTGAGACTGTGCTGGCCCGGCTCTCCGCCATCAGGGCGGCTGAGAAAACTCTTGATGGCCTGGTGCGGCAAGGTCTCGAGATGCCCGACTTCGCCAAGGTCGTCCTCAAATCGAACAGGGCGCGCTTCGTTGACTGAGATGTGAGCTTCTCTAGCTGCGGGACATATGAAGCGCAACACGATTTCGTCCTTCCGATTTGGCACGAAACAGAGCCAAATCGGCGGCATTGACGAAATCGTTTGGCGTCTCGTTCTCGGTGGGCACCGCTGTTGCGACGCCGACGCTGATGGTCACGCGATCCGGGCCGTGGGGTATGTTCAACTCTCGCACGCTCTGGACGAGCCGCTCGGCGATCGCACTGGATTGTTCCAGTATGGTGTCGACCAGCACGATGACGAACTCTTCGCCTCCGTACCGCGCAGCGAGATCGGTGGAGCGGCCGGAACCGCTCTGGATTACGCGGGCGATTTGCTTCAGCACATCGTCGCCGGCCATATGGCCATAGGTATCGTTGTATCGTTTGAAGTTATCGGCATCGATCATCAACAGCGACAGTGGGGACTGTGCGCGAAAAGCGCGTTTCCATTCAGCCGCCAGATATTCGTCAAAATAGCGCCTGTTACCGAGACCTGTCAGGCCATCGATCCGCGTCAGACGTTCAAGCTCTAGATTTGCACTGATCAGCTGTCGCTGGCTTTCCCTCAGCGCTCGGTGTGCCGAGTCTCGCTGGACGTGATCCAGATAGGCCCGCGTGTGATATCGAATGCGTGCAATCAACTCGATACGATCCGGCAGTTTGACGAGATAGTCGTTCGCGCCCGCAGCGAAGGCTTCGCCCTTGGTGGCTGGATCTTCCTTGCTCGACAGCACAATGACTGGAACCGCGCGTGTCGACGCATGCTTCCTGTATTCTCGCACCAGATGTAGCCCATCCACCCCGGGCATGACGAGATCCTGCAGGATGACGGTTGGCTT
This sequence comes from Mesorhizobium sp. M0037, assembly GCF_040323635.1. NCBI lineage: Bacteria > Pseudomonadati > Pseudomonadota > Alphaproteobacteria > Hyphomicrobiales > Phyllobacteriaceae > Mesorhizobium > Mesorhizobium sp. M0037. Next base: position 416,948 of record NZ_JAMYVB010000001.1, read on the forward strand.
TACCTCATCCGCGACCGTCATCGCTCTCAACGGGTCGGTGCAGAAGTGTAAGGAAATATCGGGCTCGTTGGCTAGGGCGCGCCTGACCGCCTCGCAAACCATGATCTGATCATCGATGAGCAGAACCATGGATGAATAGTTATCTGCGAGTGGCGGGACCAACTCTGGTTCTTGCGTCATCGGAAGGGGCCTTTCACGTGGAGCGCTCGCAGGCTTCGATTATACGTGAGCCGATCGCACCCAAAGGAAGAATATCAACAGCCGCGCCGATGTCGGCGGCGGCCTTCGGCATGCCATAGACGGCACTGGTTGCTCTATCCTGCGCGATTGTGAGATGTCCCTTGTCACGGAGCTGTCTCAGCCCGCGCGCACCATCTCTGCCCATGCCTGTGAGCAGAACACCAATCACCGAGCCAGGCCACCATTGCGCCGCACTTTCGAAGAACACATCTACCGACGGCCGATAAACATTGTCCTTGGGGCTGGGCGTATAGCCAAGTTGCTGAGCTGACTTGAAAACCAGATGATCCGCAGAACTGGCAACGAGAACGGTGCCCGCTTGTGGACTATCCCTTTCCCCCGCCGGACGGATCGGGAGACGCGTATGCTGCCCTAGCCAATCAACAAGGCCTGGAACGAACTGAGCATCGAGATGCTGGACGAGCACAATCGCGCCGCGAAAATCAACGGGAAACGCGCTCAGGACTGCGGCAACGGCAGCCGGCCCGCCCGCAGAGGCGCCGATTGCTATCACGTGTCGAGTTGACGGCTCAGCCGCACGTGACATCCGCCTTTTTGCCTGGGTAGGCGCATCGCCGATCAACTTGCCTATCGTTCGTATCTTGTTCGTCAAAAGCCGGGCGGATTGCGAGGACGCGTTGCCTTCGATGCCCACTGACGGAATATCGACTGCGTCAAGCGCGCCATGACCCATTGCTTCGTAGACGCCGGCGAGGTTGGCTTCGATACTGGCGGTCACCAGCAAGATTGAGCACGGGGTTTCCGCCATGATTCTGCGGGTCGCTTCCACGCCGTCCATCTCTGGCATCGCTAGATCCATGAGTATCAGATCCGGCAGATCACGTCTGCAGACCTCGACCGCCTCACGCCCATTAGTCGCGATCCACGCGACCTGATGTTCGCCGGTCAACAGAACCAGTCGACGCAGAAGTTCAACCGCCATCGGCATGTCGTTAACTACGCCGATTCTCATTCGCTGGCTTCCAATCTCGATCTCATTCAGCCGCCTCGCCAATCATGTCCACGACGGCATGGATCAGCGCCTCGTCCTGAAAACTACTCTTGGTCAGATAATAGTCCGCACCTGCGTCGAGCCCGCGCGCGCGATCTTCTTCCCGATCCTTGTATGAAACGATCATAATGGGTGTGTTCTTGAGATCAGCGTCCTTTCTGATCAAACTCACCAGCTCGATGCCATCCATGCGAGGCATGTCGATGTCGGTGACGACGAGATCGAAAGGACCAGACCGGACGGCATTCCACCCGTCCATGCCGTCTACCGCCACTTCGACCTCATAACCGTAATTGCCGAGCATCTTGCGCTGGAGTTCGCGAACCGTCAGTGAATCGTCAATCACGAGCACGCGCTTGCGCCTGCTCGCTTCGGGACCGCCCGCGGCGCGCCGAAGAGCTCGAAATCCGCTGGACGATGCAAGCTTTTCCACCGATCGGATCAGATCGTCGACGTCGAAGATCAGAACAGGCGAACCGTCTTCCATCAGGGCCGCTGCGCTGATGTCCTTGATCTTGGCAAACCGTGGATCGAGAGGTCTGATCACTAACTCGCGTTCCCCGAGAAAACGGTCAACGATCAGGCCGTACGCATCGCCCCGACCCGCATCCACGACGACGACCGATAGTTCGTTCGGTTCCGATCCGGGCTCACCTCGATCGAGCACCTCGCGAGCGGTGACCAGCCCGATCTGTCGATCGTTCAATCGAAAATGCGGCCGGCCCTGCAGGACGTTGATCTCCGTCCGCTGCAGTTTCAAAGTCTTGGAAATGGCAGCGAGTGGAAAAGCATAGGGCTCTCCATCGACATCGACGAGCAGCGTGCGCAGGACCGACAATGTCAGCGGCAATTGCAGTTGAAATCGGGTTCCGTGGCCAAATTCTGAGGAGACGCTTGCGACTCCCCGGACTTCCTTCGTCATGGCTTGCACTGCATCGAGCCCCACACCGCGACCTGAGACGTCGGTAAGGCCCGCTTTCATGGAAAAGCCTGGCAGAAACAGAAATGCGAGCAATTCGCTTTCGCTGAGTGTTTCAGCACTTTCCCTGGTTGCAAGTTGCCGGGCGACGACGGTCTCGCGCAGCTTCGAGAGCTCTATCCCCCTGCCGTCGTCCACCACGGCTATCTGCAGCAGCCCGGCATTGTGCCTCGCTTCGAGCCTGATGAGCCCCTCTTCGGGTTTGCCCATCGCGAGGCGCTCCTCAGGCGGTTCAAGCCCATGGTCTACAGCGTTGCGCAGAAGGTGCCCCAAAGGGGCATCGAGCTGCTCGAGGATATCGCGGTCGATGCCGGTCGAGCCGCCTACGATCTCCAGTCGCACCCGCTTGCCAAGGGTACGGCCGAGGTCGCGGATCATTCTCGCATAGTGTCGCACGCCGTCCTCAAAAGGCCGCATCCGGCTCGCCAACGTTTCGTCGTACAATCTGTTGGCAAGATCGGTCGCTTTCCGATCCACTGAATCCAACTCATCGAAACGCTCCGCCAGGAACGCTTGGCTCAACCGAAGCTTTCGCTGCGCTTCAGCCAGCGCCTCCACCACCGCCGCATCGTTTGAAACCGGCGGCAGCACTGCATGAAGATTGTCGAATGCACTTGCGAGGTCCGATTGAAGTCGCTTCAGCCGTAGCAGCCCGTCAGCGAATGGCCTGAGCCGCCGAGCTTCCATCAGCGACTCGCCAGCCAGCCCGAGCAATCGGTTCAGGCTGTCTGCCGTCACCCGAACCATTCTATCAGAGCTGATGCTGCCGTGGGCTTGCGGCACCGCCCCAACGAGGAGGTTCGCTGAAGAGGTCGTCGCCAGTTGCTCCTGGGCATGATCTGGAGTTGCGAAATCAGCTGCAGAATCTTGGGGCCCGGGCTTTGCCTGGGGGAGGGACAACCCCTCGAACTTCGCGAGAAAGGTTTCGACTTCTGAGTTGGCGCTCTCGCTCGATGATCCCGATGCGATCAATTTCAAAAGGTCAGAACCTTGCAGAAGCGCGTCTATATGCTCCCGTCGCACCCTCAGATGCCCGCGTTGCGCTGCGACCAGGCAGTCTTCCATCGCATTTGCAACTTTGACTGCGGGCATCAGGTCGATGATGCGGGCAGCTCCTTTCAGGGAATGCGCGGCACGCATGCATGCTTCCAGGGCGTCGGCGGCGATAGGATCGCGTTCGAGTGCCAGAAGTCCAGAGGTCAGAGCCCGTGACTGCGTCTCCAGTTCGGCCTGGAAGAGGCTGAGCATCGAAACCTGGCTGAAGTCTTCATCTGTCATGCGATGCTCCGATCCAGCATCGTGAGCAGTTGTCGTGGATCGAGACAGCCAACGGCTCGTCCTTGCCATGGCAGCACGGCAACCGTAGCGGCAGACAGTGCCTTCCCAATCATGGCCGGAACAGCGAGAGTGTCGCGTTCCTGGTACCGATGTAAGCCGTGGATCTCATCAACCATAAAAGCAACCCGCTTGTCGCGCTCGCCTACCACGACAAGGCGGCGAAATACCTTGGTTCGCGTGCCTTGTTCCCCTTCCTTGCGCTCGTCTATCCCGAGCAATTCGGCCAGGGAAAGGCAAATGAGCAATTCACCACGGACATTCGCAATGCCGAGCAGTGCACTGTTCCTGCGATGTGGAAGTGAATGAACGCGACGAGACTCAGCCACTTCATGAAAAATACCGACTGGAAGTGCCAGCCATTCCTCCCCCAAACGGAAGAGAACGGCCGTCTGCAGCGCGTCGTTGTCTGCCGAATCGATCCCTGCACGACCAGCGTTGTCAGGCCATTCGTCGCGAGATGCCGAGGGAGCTGCACGGTCGAGGAGGCGTCGTGCGATCTTCTTGTAGGTCGGGCAATTGCGGCAGTGGAGATGCTGCTCTAGTAGCGGACATGACTTGTCACCCCGTACGCCTATTTGCCGCCAGCAGTCGTTGATTTCGATCTGCTCCACCGGCTGAGCGATCCTTGTCGAAGCCGCCATCAACTGCCGCTCCTTTTCTGGACCCGACCCAGCCGGCCGGCCAGCGCCTCGGCGCCGTTATGGTCGCCTTGCTTGCTAAGCAGCAAGGCCAGATGGACAAGAGCTTCTCGATGATTTGGCGCGAGATAGAGCGCCTTGCGATAACTTTGCGCGGCTTCGGGTGCAGAACCATCCGCATCCTGGACGAGGCCCAGCAGGTAGAAGATTTCTGCGGAAGGACCGAACTCCCTGAGATGCGCCAGGGCGACCTCCTGTGCCTCCTTTACGCGTCCTGCATTGGCGATCCGTTCAACCGCGATGAGGCTTTCCGAGGCGCGTGCAAGCGGCTTGGCCGGAGCCTGCCCGCGGCGTTCATTGCCAATTGTCGGTCGGAACGGACGAAGAGGCTCGTTCTTGTTGACCTTAGGGCTTGGCGTCCGCACCGGGACGGCGGCCGAAACCTTCGGTGCCGTGGTCTTGACGGGCTCCGATTTCAGAAAGGCGAAGGCCAATGGCCATTCAGCGGAAAGAAAGCCATGCACCCTTGGAAGAGCTGCTTCCGCCGGACCGACCAGAAGAAGTCCGTCTTTGGCCAGCAGGTCCTTCAGGCAGATCAATGCGCGATCCTGCAGCTCTCGATTGAAATAGATCAGCAAATTGCGGCAAAGCAGGATGTCATAGACCTCTTGCCCGAAAGGCGCGTGAGAACCGAACAGGTTTCCTACCATGAACCGAACCTGTTTCAGCACCCCAGCAACAGGCCGCAACCCGCCCTCGGCCGCTTCGAAATAGCGATCCTTGAATTCTAAATGGCTGCCGCGAAACGAATTGCGGCCATAGATGGCGTGTTCAGCCGTCGCGATATTGCGGCTGCTGACGTCCACGCCATCGATCTTGAACTCATGCGCCTCAAAGCCGGCATCGAACATGGCCATGGCGACCGAGTAAGCCTCTTCGCCGGTTGAACATGGCAGGCTCAGGATTCTTATCGGCTGAGCAGGCTTGTGCGCGCGCGCATGCCGCGCCAGCATCGTGAACGCTTCTCGGTCGCGAAAGAACCAGGTCTCTGGGATCACCACCGCATTGATCAGCTCCTGCAGCTCCTGCGAGGAACCGGCCAAGTGTTGCCTATAGGCCTGAGGGTTGGTTATCCGGCATGCTTCCATCCGTTCTCTGACCGCCTGACGAACCACTGTCGGACCAACGCTGGCACTGTCCAGTCCAATGGTTTCCGTCAGGAGCTTTTCTATTGCTCCGGTCATTGATCACCTATTGCCGCCTGGCGGAGCAAAGCGGTACGAATCTCTTCCGAAAGCAGCGCTTCCACTTTGACCCACTGAATGATCTCCAAACCATCGGAAGCCACCGGCCCAAGATAGGGCGGGGTTCCTGGTTCCAGTCCGAACGGCGCGAAATCGGCCGGGTCTCGCTCGATCGTATCCGTCACCCGTTCCGCGATCAGCCCCAGCAGGCGTCGCTCGCCATCATCCGCCGGATAGCGCGTCACAACGATCCGGGTGCTCAACAGGCGCTCCGATGGTCGGCCAAGCGCAAGAAGGGTGACATCGATCAGGGGGATGGGTATTCCGTTATAGCTGACCAAACCCACCACACCAGTTGGCGCACCCGGAAGAACTTTCACGTCGATATAGGGCAGCACCTCTTCAATTTTGTGGACATCGATCAAGTAGCGATCCGGACCCATGCTGAAGGCGAGGAATAGCATTGTCACCTCCTACTGCCGGCTCGCTATGCTCGTAGCTTGAACCTCGATATGCTACTTCGCATGCCGCCTGAGACTTGATTGAGCTCGTCGATCGCGAGCGTCGATTGCTGAAGGGACTCGACTGTTTGCTGAGCTGCCTCGCTTAGCTGGGTTAGCGTGTCGCTGATCTGCCCCGCGCCGGTCGCCTGTGCTTGCATGCCTTCATTGGCGACTTCGAAACGTGGCACCAGCCCCTGAACCTGCTGAATGATCTCGAAGAGTTGCCCGCCGACCTGCTGGATGTCCTGCATACCCCGACGGACCTGCTCGGAAAACTTGTCCATGCCCATCACCCCGGCCGCGACTGCCGACTGGATGTCCTTGACCATTTGCTCGATATCGTAGGTGGAGACAGCTGTCTGGTCCGCGAGCCTTCGGATTTCCGTCGCCACCACTGCAAAACCCCGGCCATACTGGCCTGCCTTCTCCGCCTCGATGGAAGCGTTGAGCGACAACAGGTTCGTCTGATCGGCCACTTTGGTGATGGTCGTCACCACCTGATTGATGCTGCCGGCTTTCTCGCTCAGGATCGCCAGTTTGGAATTGATCGCGCCAGCCGCTTCCATGACCTGCTGCATGGTTTCTTCCATACGGGTCAGCCCCGCTTGCCCCCCGCCAGCCACGGCAGCGGTTTGTTCGGCAACTGTGGAGACCTCGTTCATCGTGCGGACCAGTTCGTTTGATGTGGCGGAGATTTCCTTGGCTGTCGCTCGGATTTCTGTTGTGGTCGCTGCGATTTCAGTCGCAGTTGCCTGCTGTTGCTTGGAGGTGGCGGCGATCTCAGTTATCGACGTGCCGACCTGTATGCTGGACCTTTGAACCTGACCAATGAGGGTTGTGAGATCGTCCGCCATTGCGTTGAAGCCGTCGGCAAGCACGCTGAATTCGTCTCGGCGCCTCAGATCGAGCCGTTCGCTGAAGTCGCCTTGCCGCATCAATTGAACCGCGTCGACCAAACGGGTGAGCGGACCTGTAATGGCGCGAAACAGCTGGTAACCCAAAAGAAGGGCTAGCCCGAGGGCTATCAACAAGCCAACGCTCAAACCGACTTCGGCCGTTCTGACGATCGAGCTGATCCGCTGCGTCGCGCTGTTTGCCTCGCCTCTGTGATCCTCAACCATGGCCTGCAGAGCGGACTGCAATTTTACAAAGATCGGCTCTACTTCGTTCTTGATAGCTGGGCTTTCATTGGGAGTTTCACCTTTCGACAAGGCAGCCCGGCTTGTTTCCAGCACAGCAGTTTCAGCCAGACGGAATTGGTTGGCGAGTTGTTTGACGGCTGCATAATTCTGCTTGTCGATATCGGAGACGATCGTTGCCTCATAGTCGTCCATCGACCGCTGCACCTGGTTGCGATTGGTCGTGATCGCGTTTTCAACCGTGCTTCTGTCTGACGGGTTGTCCTGAAGGGCATATTCCTGAAGCAGACTATGGGCCGCCATCTGGCCCGTCATGATCTCGGTACTGTGATAAAGGTCCGGAAGGATGCCCTTCTCGACCTCAGTCGCCTCCTCCCCCGCCTGAAGAAACCAGGCGTACGCGATGAGGGCTATCACGGACATGACCACCAGAACGGCTGCGAAACTGACGAGGATGCGGTGGCGTATTGTCAGACTCTTCATGGAACCGGTTCACCAATGGGGGGCATCGTGGGCTGCGCGACAAGCGCTCGTTCCGACATATTCGAAAAGGTGCGTCGAAAAGCGGTAGTCTGATGCTGAATGGTTTCTTTTCCGTTCCATAGCTAATGATGGCGAGGCGGCTCGCCAATCGGCGCCGCCAGAAGCGGTGGTCAAAGGACGACTGCCGTCCACGCACATCAGCCCGAGATCGGCTGGATGGCACGCCGCGTCAGGAGGAGCGTGGACGAGCTGCTTGAGGCCACGAATTGAATGACTGCTTAGGCCAGGTCGAGGCAAGAAAGCCGACGTCCTGCTTGCTGCCCCTAAGCTGCCAGGCGGGAACGCGCCTCATATCAGCCGTCCAGCATGATCGTCGCACTGAAAGCGGATCGCCGAAACCACATGTCGCAAACTGGCCAGCGCGTAGATTGGCGCCGAGTACGGGTTCGACATGCGCAGGTGACGATAACTAAATGGCAAGCGCCCCCGCCTGAGGCCCCTCAGGACTAAAATGATCTTGAGACAGTTTCAAATGCGCATCCTCAAGCGGCGGCCGCCAACCGCACAAGGATGAGCACAACGTGACGAGCGCTCTGGAGCGTAGAGGGGACTAACCCGACAATCCCTTCCTTTGCGACATTGCGGCGGGGAAAAAGATTACGAGATGGAGCAGGCGTATTGCCAAAGGGGTCCAGCAGCGAGAGTTCGCGTTTTCCGCCTCGGCTGTGAACCCGCTTCCATTCGCTGATCTTGCTCAGGTCGAGGTCTACTTGCCATCGAGGGCTCATGTCCCAGCTCATAAGCAGGCGGTTGGGTAGGTCTCGGCCAGCACACGGCCCGGTGGCACTCCTGGGGTCCACACCGCAGGTTCAAACTGACCACCGACCCAGGGTTCGAAGACGTTCCCGATCGGAACACCGAGCAGATTGTGCTCGCTCTCCCTCAAGTTACTGAAATCTTCGTGAAGACATTGAAGGCGTCGCAAAGGACGCCTCGACAACGACGGAGTCGCTTTAAGGGCCCGGCCACCGGATGCTTAGATCTCGTTGACAAGGGGTGCTATGGGATCATAACGTACCTAATTGGTATAACAGGTATGCCACATGATCGGAGTTCTGATCAAACAGCGGAAGCTTTCGGACGAGGTGGCAGCGCACCTCGAGCGGATGATCCGAGAGGGAGAGTTGGCCGAAGCCGACCGTCTCCCATCTGAACGGGAACTCATGCGGCAGTTCGGGGTAGGGCGGCCTTCCATCCGTGAGGCCCTGCTGCATCTGAGCAAAATGGGCCTTGTCGAGATAAAATCGGGGGAGCGTGCCCGCGTCACTCGACCCACTCCTCAATTCGTGATCGACGCCCTTTCAGGGCCGGCTCGGCACATGATTTCGGCGCCGGGAGGGGTTCACGACTTCCAGAGCGCGCGGCTGTTTTTCGAGGTCGGTCTTGCCCGCAACGCCGCTGTGCATGCTACCCCGGAAGACGTTGAAAGCCTCAAGGAGGCGCTCGAACTCAACCGGCAGTCGATCGGCGATCTGGCGCGCTTCGAGCGCACGGACGTAGACTTCCATTACGTGCTGGCGGTAATCACCCGCAATCGGATCTTTACAGCTATTCACGCGGCCTTAGCTGAATGGTTGCTCGAACAGCGTCGCACCACATTGGCCAAGGGTGAAGACCGCAAGGCTTACCAGGCTCATCGCGAAATCTTCGAGGCCGTCGCCGCGCGCGATCCAGACGCGTCAGAGGCGGCCATGCGCAGCCATCTCGAATATGTGGCCAAGCGGTATCTGCAACTTGCGAGGCCCAAGTGATGACCGGATTTGTCGTCTGGGTCGATTTCCGCCTGAGGCCTGGTGCCCGGGACAGATTCCGAGAACTTGTCGACGCCAATGCGACCGCCTCGATGCGCACCGAGGCCGGCTGCCGCCGCTTTGACGTGACGGAGGCGCGCGGCGAACTGGATCGGGTCCTGCTCTATGAGATTTACGATAGCGAGGCCGCATTCGAGGACCACTGCCGCACCGCTCATTTCGACGAATTCAATACGCAGAGCGCGCCGCTCGTCGTGACCAAGTTGGTGACGACCTGCGACCTCGTTCTTGAAGCCACGCATTGAGGCGAACATAGGCGGATTGGCCCATTGGGGCGAACGGGAGGAAGTGCATGTCGGAGCCAAGTCTCAGGGCGTTAGTTTCTCACAGGCGGGTCAAGCTCGGCACGCTCGTCGCCGAGTTCGCCACGCCGGGAATCGGTCACATCCTGAAGTCCGCTGGCTGCGATTTCGTCTTTTTCGACATGGAGCATTCGGGATTTAGCTTGGAAACGCTGAAGAGTGCGATCCGTTATTTCGAGGCGGCCGATCTGCCGGTCATGGTGCGTGTGCCGTCGCAGGACTACCATTTCCTCGCCCGCGCCATGGACATGGGCGCCGAAGGCCTGATCGCGCCGATGGTGAGCAGCGTCGAACAGGCGCAGCACATCATCAACTCCATGAAGTACCACCCTGCCGGCGCCCGCGGTGTGGCGCTGCAGATCGCTCATGACCGCTACCGCCCAGGCTCGGTCGCTGATAAATTCGAGGCCGCCAACAAGCGCTCCACGTTCATCTGCCTGATCGAGACCGCCGACGGCGTCAAGAACATTGACGGCATCGCGGGACTGGACGGGGTTGATTGTCTTTGGGTCGGACATTTCGATCTGTCCGTCTCGCTCGGCATTCCTGGCGACTTCGCCCACCCCACTTTCACTGCTGCAATGGCCAAAATCGTTGCCGCCGCCAAGAAGCACAACAAATCGCTTGGACGCTTGGTGCCCAACGTCGCCCAGGGACACGAGTTCTACGCACAGGGCTTCGATTTCATTTGTTATTCAGGCGACGTTTGGGTCCTGCACGACGCGATCGCCGACGCGGTTTCCAAGATCCGGGCCGGGTGCCAATAGGAGCGGAGGAGACGATGGACAGCGTGAAATTCAGGGTGGCGCTTTCCGGTGATTTCCGCAGGCCGGACGGCTCGCCGACCTACCCAGATTTCGATCTGGAACCGCTGCGCAATGCGACAGGTGTCGAGATGGTGTTCCTCGAGTCAAACAGTCCGCTTCGCGCCGACCAACTTGAGGATTTCGATGCGCTGATCCTCCTCGCCCATCGTTTCGATGCCACGAGTGTCCCCAGGAGCGGCCGCCTGGCCGTCGTTGCCCGCTTCGGGGTCGGCTACGACACTGTCGACGTTGAGGCATGCACCGCAGCCGGTATTGCCTTGGTCATCACGCCCGATGGCGTGCGACGGCCCGTCGCCGTATCCGTCATCACCTTCATGCTGGCGCTGACCGGCAAGCTGCTGACAAAGGACGCGCTCACCCGCAAAGGGTCTGTTGGTTTTGAGAAGCGCTCCGAACATATGGGGGTCGGCCTCGTCGGGCGTATGCTTGGGTCGCTGGGCATCGGCAACATCGGTGCCGAGGTCTTCCGCTTGGCGAAGCCCTTTGACATGCAATTCATTGCCCATGACCCGTTTGCCGACAAGGGGGTCGCTGCCGACCTGGGCGTCGAGCTGGTCGGGCTGGAGGATCTGTTTCGCTGCGCCGACGTGCTGTCGGTGAGTTGCCCCCTGTCGCCCCAGACCCACCACATCGTCAATGCGGAGCGGATCGCGCTGATGAAGCCGACAGCTTACCTGATCAACACCGCGCGCGGCCCGATCGTCGACCAGAAAGCGCTGACGCAAGCGCTGCAGGAGCGCCGCATCGCCGGCGCCGGTCTCGACGTGCTGGAACAAGAGCCTCCCGAGGCAGACGATGCGATCCTCAAACTCGACAATGTCATCCTGGCGCCGCACGCGCTTTGCTGGACCGACCAGTGCTTTGCCGGCAACGGTGCCGCCGACGTCAAAGCGGTAATGGAGGTGCAGCGTGGTCGCGAGCCGCGCGGCGTGGTCAATCGCGAGGTGCTTTCGAGCGAGCTGTGGAAGACCAGGCTGTCTGGGCTCGCCGCCCGCTTTGGAACCTAGGAGGACACTGATTTTCGGCGCGCCGCCGCGGCCTGTTTGCGGCGACCTTACGGGAGGAAATGCTTGACCGCTGCGCCGGCGGACGAGTGAAGCAAAAGGAAAATGGGAGGACCAAGCACTATGAACGATCGTGAAAAACGTGACTTTCAGGCAGGTCTCGAAGCAGAGGTCGACGCCTTCATGCGCGGCGAAACCACCCGCCGAACTTTCATCACCCGCTTCGGTCAGATGACCGGCATGTTGGCCGTGTCCGGCCCGCTGCTGGGGATGATGACCGATTGGGCGCTGGCGCAGCAAACATTGGAATTGGCGGACGGCACGTCGCCGCTCGGCCAGGCGCAGGCCGCAGCCCTGAAAGCATCGAAGGAAGGGCCTGCGGACGGTTCCGCCTTTCGCGCGGCGGAGGCGGCCAAGGCGCATTCGGGCGTCACCCTCAACATGACCTACGAGGCTGGCCTGCAGGCACTCGACCCGCGCAATTTCAGTGGGCCGATGTGGGAGCAGCTTACCGGGATGAAGTCGAATGTCGTCGAGCTGTCGAACCCGGACCAGTACTCCAAGGCGGTCGCCGAGCACATCGCCGGCTCGGGTGCCTATGACGTCCTCGACATCTCGCCGGCCTGGACGCCGTCGCTTGCCGATGGCGGCGTCATCGCCCCTCTAGACGACTACATCGCCAAATACATGAACCCGGCAGACCTCGAGGACTATCATCCCCTGTACAAGGCGCTGCCGACCTACAAGGGTAAGATCTGGGGGTTCTTCGACGACGGCGACATGTTCGCTCTCTACTACCGCAAGGACATTTTCGAGGACCCTAAAATGGTGGAGGCTTACCAGGCGAAGTTCAACGCCAAGCTTGGACCGCCCAAGACATGGGAAGAATATGCCCAGATCGCCCAGTTCATCACCGACCAGATGGCGCCAAAGGTCTATGGCGCGGGACATTTCCGCAAGGCGGGCAGCCCCGGCAATCAGTTCGACTTTCTGCAGCAGTACCGGGCCAACGGCGGAAAACTCTTCGGCGACGACATGAAGGCAGGTTTGGTTTCGGATGCCGGCGTCAAGACGCTGACAAACATGCTCGCCGCAAACAAGGCCTCGATCCCCGGCAACAACGAGCTCGACGCCGTCTCCTTGTGGGCGGCTTTCCTGACCGGCAAAGTCGCGATGATCTATTCCTGGCCTCCTAGCGGCCGTATGGCGGCCAACTATTCGCAGTCGGCCACGGCAATCAACTTCATTCCGCAGTCCCAAATCGCCGGCAAGGTCGGCTATGCCGTGGTTCCGGGAAATCCGGAACATGCCACCGGCTACAACAAGGCACTGTCGGCCGACTCGCCCAACGCTGAGGCGGCGTATCTGTTCATGCAGTGGGTATGCTCGCCACCCGTCTCGCTGGCACGTTGCATGCTGCCCTACGCGCTACGCGACCCGTACCGCATCTCGCACTTCAAGTCCGAGCTCTACGGCGCGCTCTTCCCGAGTGCCAAGGAGTACCTTGCCAACCTCAACAACTCGGCAAATGTCGGTCTGCTCGACCCGATCATGCCAGGCGCGCAGGACTACTTCTTGAGCATCGATCGCATGTGCACGGCGGTGTGGGCTGGTGCGGATCCGAAGGCGTCGCTTGAAACGGCGGCCGCCGAGTGGAACGAGACGACCGACCGACTGGGTGTGGATTCGCAGAAGGGCTTCTACACCGAGTTCTTGAAACTGCCTGGCGCCACCGCCGACAACACGGTGGAAAAACTTGGCATGGCGGTCACCCTCTGAAGGGAGGCGGACTCTCTGGAGCAATTGGTGTTGCGGGCGCTTGGCTCGCAACACCTCCCCGCTAAGCGGCGATTGGATACGCCTATGCAGCCCACAGCCACGATCCGCCATTTGAAGGCCGCCGGCGCACCGCCCCGGCTGTCTGCCTTTGCCCAATGGGCTGACCGTCATTTCAAGTGGCTGCTGGTCGCCCCCGCTGTGCTGCTGATATTGGCACTGTCGATCTATCCGCTTCTGTTCTCGCTGGTGGTATCCTTCATCAACTACGACTTCCAGGTGCCGGGCCACGCCTTTGTCGGATTGAAGAACTTCGAGCGGGTCGTGTTCGATCCCGTAGCACGTTGGTCCCTGTTGCTGACAGCATCGCTGTCGGGCATCAGCGTCGCTATAGAATTCGTTCTCGGCCTCTTGGTGGCGCTGACAATGGTGCGCAGCTTTCCGGGCCGCGGTGTGATCATGTCGATCCTGATCGTGCCGCTGTTCATCAGTCCGGTCATCGTCGGCCAAGCCTGGACGCTGCTTTTACAGCGGCCTTTCGGACCGACGAACTATATCCTGACGCAACTATTGGGGCAGGAGGTTACGATCGGCTGGATGACGGAGCGCCCGTGGCTCTACGTCTCGCTGATCATCGCCGATGTCTGGCAGTGGACGCCGTTCATGTTCGTCATCCTGCTCGCCGGGCTGACCGCAATCCCACCCAATCTCTATGAGGCGGCAGAACTCGACGGCGTCAACGCCTGGCAGGTTTTTTGGGCGATCACGCTCCCGCATCTCGGGCCGATGATGCTGCTGGCGCTGACCTTCCGTCTGCTCGACGCAATCCGTATGTTCGACACCATTTTCATCATGACAGGGGGTGGCCCGGGAACACAAACCTACACGGCCTCCTATTATCTTTATACCATCGGCTTCACACAGTTTCATCTGTCGCAGGCAACAGCAGGAAGTTGGCTGTTCCTGATCTTTACGGCGCTCATCGTGACGTTGCTGGTGCGTCGGCTCTTGAAGGTAGAACCGGTCTGATGGCCGCCGTCGCGCCCGCCCGCCGCAGGAAACGCCGGTCGTTGCCGATCGGCCGAATTCTGCTGCTGGGGTTCTTCCTGGTGTTCGTGCTGTGGCCGCTCTACTGGATGTTCAACACCTCCATCAAGCCCAGCGACGACTACCTCACCGTACCGCCTGTCTGGTTCCCCGCCGCTCCGACGCTTGTCCACTACAAAGCTGCGCTGTTCGCCTATCGTGGTCTCGACGGGCTCATCAACAGCCTGATTATTTCGCTTTCGGCCACGGTGCTTTCGGCGCTGCTCGGCACGCTGATGGCCTATAGCCTGGCGCGCTACGACACCGGCGGCAAGCATCTGTCTTTCTGGGTGCTGTCGCAGCGCTTTTTGCCGCCGATCGGGATCGTGCTGCCGGTGTTCCTGATCTATCGCCAGGTCGGGCTCTACGACACTCATGTCGGCCTGATCATCGCCTATACGGTCTTCACGCTGCCGGTCTCGGTGTGGATGATGTTCGCCTATTTCCGCGGCATGCCGAAGTCGATGGAGGAGGCGGCCCTCGTCGATGGCTGCACGAGATGGGAGGCGTTCTGGCGCGTTGCCGTGCCGCTCGCAGCACCGGGCATCGTCGCGGCGGCTGTGTTCGCCTTCATTGCATGCTGGACGGAGTTCTTCTTCGCTCTGATCTTGACCAGCCGAACTGCCTTTACACTGCCAACGGTCTTCCGCGCCTTCATCGGCTTCCAGGGCGCGCAATATGGCGAAGCCGCGGCCCTTGCCATCGTCTCCCTTGTGCCATCGATCGCCCTTGGGGTCCTTGCTCAACGTCATCTGGTGCGCGGGCTGACGCTCGGCGCCGTTCGCGGTTAGGAAAGCTCCCGCATGGCCGAAGTCAGAATTACCGGCTTGCACAAGCGCTACGGCGCATTCCATGCCGTGCGCGGCATTGACCTCCACATCCGCGACGGCGAGTTCACGGTCCTGGTTGGGCCCTCCGGTTGCGGCAAGAGCACTCTGCTGAGGACCATCGCAGGACTGGAGGAGAGCTCACAAGGCACGATCGAGATTGGCGGCGAGGTGGTTAATGATTTCCGGCCGCGCGATCGCGACGTGGCAATGGTGTTTCAAGATTATGCGCTCTATCCGCATATGAGCGTGGCCAAGAACATTGGCTTTGGCCTCAAGGCTCGCAAGATGCCGAAGCCAGAGGTCGAGTTGCGCGTCGCCGAGGCGGCACGCATGCTTGGCATCACTCCGTTGCTGGGGCGTTTTCCGCGCCAATTGTCAGGTGGCCAGCGCCAGCGCGTCGCCATCGGCCGCGCCATAGTCCGCAACCCCCGCATTTTTTTGTTCGACGAGCCGCTGTCCAACCTCGACGCACAACTTCGCGACGAAATGCGCGGCGAAATCAAACGCCTTCACCAGGACATTGCGACAACGATGATCTACGTCACCCATGACCAGATCGAAGCGATGACGTTGGCTGACCGCATCGTGCTGATGCGCGACGGGTTGATAGAGCAGCAGGGCGCGCCACTCGAGTTGTTCGAGCACCCGGCCTCAACGTTCGTCGCTGGGTTCCTGGGTTCGCCGCGGATGAGCTTCCTGCCAGGTACCCTTGCCTTGGACGCAGGCGCCGCTGCCATCCGGCTCGCGGATGCACTGCTGCCTTTAGCGCCCGGCAGGGGGCTGAAGGGCGTCGCGGACGGACAGCAGGTGCTGCTCGGGTTGAGGCCAGAACACCTCACTCGTGCGCACACTGCAACGCCGGAGCAGGGCACGTTTCGCTATGAGGCAACGATCGACCTGCTGCAGCCGACCGGCTCGCGCAGTTACGCGACATTCCGACTGGCCGGCGCGCCGGTGATGGCTGAGCTGCAGGCGCACGATGTCAGCCGTCCGGGCGAGAAGCTTGCGATCGACATCAACATGAACCGGGCCTCGATCTTCGACGCCACGACGGAGCGCGCAATTTGACCTCGGCAGCTTCCCTGGCAGTCCGCTTGTGTGGCACCGAAGAGCTCGAGGCACCGCTGCGCACGCTGCGCGCCGGATCCTTGTCGGTCGCGTTCGACAATGGGGCGTTGCGTTACATCCACGTTGGGACGATCGAGGTTTTGCGCGGAATCTCGTTTCTTGTACGGGACGAAAACTGGGGAACATGTACCACCGTTCTCGATGATCTGCGGATCGACGAGAGGCCGGATGCGTTCGCCATTGAATACCGTGCAACATGTGCTGCAACATCCGGCCGCCTGATTTACCGGGCGCGCGTCTCAGGCCGTGGCGATGGTGCGCTGTCGTTTGTGGCGGAGGCAGAGCCCGAGACTGACCTTTTGACGAATCGGACCGGCTTCGTCGTCCTTCATCCGATCGAGGGCTTAGCCGGCAAGCCGATAAAGGTGCTGCATGAGGATGGTCACGACGAGCTATCGTTCTTTCCGGACCACATCGATCCAAAATGTCCGTTCACCGACATCCGGGCGTTGTCGCACGAGATCGCGCCTGGGATCTGGGCGACATGCACCATGGAGGGTGATGCCTTTGAGATGGAGGACCAACGCAATTGGTCTGACGCCTCGTATAAAACATATGTCCGCCCTCTGCGTCGCCCGTGGCCTTACAGACTGCCCAAGGGCCAGAAATTCACGCAGGCCGTCCGGCTTCACGTGTCAGGAACGCTCCCTGCCGGGACGTCTGAAAATCGCAATCCACTCATCAACCTGACGATCGGCGGACCGGTCGGCCGAGTGCCCCGCACTGGCGTCGGCGTCGCCGCCGACGAGGCAAAGCACGCGCTCGAAGCCCCCGAGCTCCTACGACGAATGTCTCCCCAGTGGATGGTCTGCCAGGTCGATCTCCGGATCGCACACGGCCAGGACGAACTAGAAAGCTACGCCGCGCTCGCACGGCTGACCGGCGCTGGAGTGGTCCTCGAGATTATCACCAAGGGCACGCGCGATCCATTCGGCGAATTGGCGCCGGTCGCGGATGCTGTCCACTCACTCGGCCTCAAACTAGAAGCTGTCTCCGTCTTTCCGGCGCAGGACATGACATCCGTACAGCCGGGAGCACCGTGGCCGACTATGCCCAGCTTCCACGAAAGCTACTCCGCCGCTCGCCGGGCTTTCCCGGGCATCGCGCTGGGCGGCGGCATGGCCGCTTACTTCACCGAACTCAACCGCAAGCGTCCGCCAGCCGAAGCGCTCGACTACGTGACCTTCACCACCTGTCCCAGCGTGCACGCCGCAGATGATGTCTCGGTGATGGAGACACTTCAGGCAATCCCCCATCTAATCCGCTCCGCGCATGCTTTCATGGGGGAACGCTTGCCACTGCGTATCGGTCCCATCCAGCTCGGCTGCCGTGAGAACCCATACGGAAAATCCACTACGCCGAATGAAGCGAACGCTCGCGTCTGTCTATCGCGCATTGATCCTCGTCAGCGCGGGCTGTTCAATGCGGCTTGGACTGTCGGATATTTCGCGGCCTGCGCTCGCGAAGGAATCGAGGCCGTCGCGTTCGGTGACTTCGCCGGCCCCTTTGGCCAAATCCATAGGAAGGCTGATTTCGTGCAGCCATGGTATGATCAGCAGGATGGCCCAACGGTCTATCCCGCTTTCCATGTCTTGGCTGGTCTCTCAAAGCTCGGCGGAGCCACCTTGCTGTCCGTAGGAACTTCCGGCGCTGACGGCGTCGCCACGATCGCGGCTGAAAAAGATCGCCGCGTGACCCTGTGGGTCGCTAACCTTACCGCCAAGACGCAATCTGTGCGGCTTTCGGATTCGCCGAGCAGCGCCCGCATTGCTCTTCTCGGCGCCGAGCAGTTCGAGCGGGCGGCAACCGATCCCGACTTCATGGAAAGTTCCGCAAGACCGCTGGATGATCAAAGCATCTCGCTTGGCGCCTACGCCGTCGCGCGAGTCGACCTCGATCGATCGTCTTAGGCCTAGCCGATGTTCGCTGTTTGGCCAAACCCCCGTCAAAGATGAGGGTGGTAGTTCCATACTCTAAGGCAGCGCGTGGAATCCATCTCGCTTATACGTTCTACTATCGCCACGGCGACCAGGCTCGCTAGGTTCCGCCTGCCGAGACGCCAAGTTTTGAGGCCGCTCGCGCCGAAGCGATCCGTTGCGGAATCGGCCTGTTGGCTGATCTGGGCGATGACGATATGACCGGATGGTTAGTGCGCATGCGCGATCAGGCAGGCAACGAGCTTCGCACGATCAACGTCTGCGAGGCCGAAGCCGCACCGCAAACGGAAACAAGCCGGTTAGGCAGCACCGCTCACGTCTGTGTCGATACGCCAGCCCTTATTCAATTAGATCGTCGCCAGTCGGAACTTTTGTGATGTTGAGCCCTTGTCCATTGAACAGTGGAGGTACCAATGGCTAACCTGGGAAAATTGGCGATCGCGATGCTCGGCGTCTTGGCATACCAAAATCGCGACAAGATCGGCGACATGATCCGTGGAGCGGGTGATCGCAACCCAAATGATCCGCAAGGCGGGATTCTGGATCAGCTTTCAAAAGGCGTTTCGGGGACCGCGCTTGGCGATATTCTCGACCGGTTCAGAGGGGCAGGCGCCGGATCGAAGGTCGATTCGTGGGTAGGCACCGGGCCGAACGAGCCGATCCAGCCAAGCGAGGTGGAAGCAGCCATAGACGAAGACACCCTGACTTCCCTCTCGATGCAGACCGGCCTTTCGCGCGAGGAGCTCATAAGCCGGATCACGCGAGATTTGCCTGAGGCCGTCAGCAAAATGACGCCTACTGGTGAATTGCCCGTTGAGGCGCCGAAAAGCTCCGGTGAGACGACCTTGCTCGACGACGTGCCATCGCACAGGACGCAAGCGAATTCAGGCGGCCAAAGCGATATCTAAGGTGACGGCTATCCATCAGGGAGAGATACTAAATCGTACTGGCGCGCGAGTTGGCATGATCGGGCAGGGCGGTCACGGTGGTCATACAGCAAACGTACTTGCCGAGTTGGATCTATTGGCCGCGCTACTCGATTCCCGCTGGCGCATTCCAGGCACATCAATTCGTTTTGGACTGGATGCGCTCGTAGGTCTGGTCCCCGTACTCGGAGATGCGGCAACGGGCATTGTCTCGGCCTACATCGTCTTGCGAGCTCGAAACGTCGGTGCCGGAAATGGGTTGGTCGCCCGCATGCTAGGCAACGTGCTGCTGGATACGCTCGTAGGAAGTGTCCCAATTCTCGGCTCGATCTTCGACGTCTATTTTAAGGCGAACAATCGCAACATCACTCTGCTGCGCCGCCACATCAACAAGTGAGGCGGATAACCAATCGTCGCGATGCAATTCTTCTAAAAGGCTCGGAACCGACAGGGGCGCTGGGGCTTGAGTCGCGATTCCTGGAGTCGCGAGCATATGACCAGTGCCATTGACCGGCTTTCGTTCATTGAGTTCCAATCGCCCACACTGGTCGAGAAAGCTCCCGAAGGCGGAGATTGGCTTCACGAGATCAAATATGACGGCTACAGGACGCAGCTGGTCGTTGAAGGCGGAAAGGCGCGAGCATTCACGCGTCGCGGCTACGATTGGTCCCACCGTTACAAGAGGATTGTTCAGGCCGCGGCAAGCTTGCCGGTCAAATCCGCTATCATCGATGGTGAAGCTGTCGTCCTGGGCGACACCGGCCTGCCGGACTATCAAGCCCTGGAACGTGAGCTGGGCAACCCAAGTTCGCTGCGGATGACTCTCTACGCTTTCGACCTCCTGTACCTCGATGGCCGTGATCTACGGGAACAACCGTTAGTGAAGCGCAAGGCTGCGCTGAAGAAGCTGCTGACCGAAACCGAGCCAACCCTGACTTATGCCGAGCATCTGGAGGTGAACGGCAAGGATATGTTCGACCATGCCTGCCGGATGGGCATAGAGGGAATCGTATCGAAGCGAGCGGATGCTCACTACCGCTCGGGCGTCCAGACCAGTTGGGTCAAGGTCAAATGTGTCAAGAGCGACACTTTTCCAATCGTGGCTTTCGTCGAGAAACTTGGCGCGCAGCCGCGCCGCATCGCATCGTTGTACATCGGCAGGCGAGAGGGCGACCGGCTGCTTTATGCCGGGAAGGCCCAGACCGGCTATACGCTGGACGCAGCCCGGCGCGTTAGGGAGCGGCTTAATCCGCTTGTTGTCGCCAAGTCACCGCTGTCGGAGCCGATCAAGAAGCCCAAGGCGACATGGGTCAAACCAGACGTTCTTGCCGAGGTACAATTCAGTGGCGTGTCTGACCGCGGCATCTTGCGGGAGGCGGTCTTCAAGGGACTACGCGAGGATCTTAAGGCAATCCCGCCCAAGCCTCCATCGCCCTCCAAGCGGAGGTCGGAAGGACAACACGGCGTCCCGCGCGAGAACATTCTCCAGCTGCTACCCGATGCGGTTGCACCTTCCAAGGAAGAGCTGGCAGACTATTGGCGCCGGGTCGCTGATCAAGCTCTAGTTCATCTGGTTCGGCGACCGCTGAAGCTGGTCCGCCACGCCTCCGGCGCAACCTTCTATCACAAGGGACCGCTACCTCGGATACCGTCGTCCGTGCACCAGCTCCGCGTTCAAAAGCGCGAAGGCGGCGAAGGCATTCGGGTATGGATAGATGACATGGATGGTCTGCTTGGCTTGGTCGAGATGGATGCCGTTGAGCTTCATCCTTGGAACGCGACGATTGAAGACATCGAACATGCGGACCGGCTCGTCCTCGACCTCGATCCCGGAGAAGGCGTGCCATGGGACGCTGTGATCGAGGCCACGCTGGCGCTACGGGGCATCTTGGAAGCGGCAGGCTTGGAGAGCTGGCCAAAGGTCACTGGCGGCAAAGGCATCCACTTGATGGCCCCGCTCGTTGCGAAGATGACCCATGACAGCGCCCGGAAACTGGCCAAGTCGCTCGCCCACCGTCTGGTTGATACCGATCCTGACCGATACCTGTTGTCAGCTGACCCCGCAGCCCGAGGAGGCCGGATCTTTCTCGACTATCTCCGCAACGGACGGGGCAATACCGCAATAGGCGCTTTTTCCCCGCGAGCGCGGCCCGGCTTCCCAATTGCCCACCCGGTCACATGGAAGCAAGTCGAGGCGGGCATCCGGCCAGACGTTTTCACGCTCGCGCAGCCTTTCAGACCCGCTCGTCGAAAAGCCGCGTGATGCGTCGCGACCATCAGCCGATATCAGCCCGTTTTCTTGCCTCGCGTTCGAGCCTCTTCCGGTCGTTGCCGTGTTCTCTGATTAGCTCGCGGACCTGTTCTGGCGTGATACGATGCTGTTTGGCGAAATAGCGAACCTCATAATCTTCATCGACTGGTACACGATTGCGATCTCGAAAATCACGCTTGCTCTTATCGTCTGCCATTATCTTTCCTCCTGATCAGAGAAACAACGACCGACGTTGTATGTTCCCGGCGCCTCACTTCGGCCGCCAGAGGCGCGGGCTGTCCGACCGTACTGGGGCCGCAGGCATTGCGAAAGTGATCTGGCGAAAGTTGGTTGGCCAAAGGCGAGGGTGATTTCGTTTGCTGTTCGGGATAGCTGACCGTCGATCGAGCCTGCCTGCGGGCCTCTTGTTTTTTTACGACGCCAGTCGGAACCCCGACGGGTCGCAGATGGTTCAGATGCGCATCCGGGCTATCAACGAGGATCGTGAGCAAAATGGCGGGGGGTGACCACGAAGGCGACAAAGCTGCGCTCCGGGAAAGCCCAAAGTTTCGTCTAGGACGCATGACCCGGGTCACAGTGCCGCGGCACGTGTTCGACTTCATCACCAAGGTCGGCCGCATAGACCACGCCGGAGCTCTCGCAATGTTGCAGAGGCATATGGGAGATCGAGAGGCGGTCTTTTCGGAACTGATGGCTCGGCCAGAGCGCTAGACCAGCCTGCCGAGTGACGCTCAGTTAATCCCTATCGCGGCGCCCAGCCTGCCTTTCCGTTGCCGCTCAGTAAGCCGGCACAAGGCGCGTGTTTCGCAACGGCAAGGCCATGGTGAACTGCAAGCCGTCACGATGGTAGTTCAATTCGATCTTTGCGTTGCATTGCACGGTCACGACTTTTTCCAGAAGTGTCGTGCCAAACCCCCGGCGACTGGGCTGCTCTACTTTCGGCCCATCTCGTTCCCGCCAGTCAAGATTGACGATCTGTGTATCGCCGGACCCGCCTAACGACCAGCGGACATCAAGGCGGCCTCCCGTTTGCGAAAGCGCGCCAAACTTCGACGAATTGGAGGCCAGTTCGTGGAAAGCCATCCCGACGGGGACCGCAATGTCGGCGACTAGCGCTACGTTCGGGCCTTCCATAACGATACGCGGCCTGTCGCGCGTCTCATAGTGGTCAAGCTCGCTTTCGAGCAGCTTGTGCAGGGAGGCAGTCTGCCAATAATCGTCGGTAAGCATCGAATGGGTCTGGGCCAGGGAAACGAGCCTGGCTGAAAAATCGCGTACGAAATCATCGACGTTGCCGCTCGACTTGGCCGTCGCGCCCATCATGGCGCGAACGTTGGCCAGCGTGTTCTTGACGCGGTGATGCAGCTCGCGGATGAGCAATTTCTGCCGATCGGCGACCTCCCGCTTCTGTTCGATGTAGGACTGGACCTCACGCTGGCGGGCGCGGGCACGCAAGGCGGAGCGCACCGAGTTGGCGAGGCTCGAAGCCAGAAATGGCCGTTCAAGCACGATCAGATAGCGGTCCAGAAATGCCATCCGCGTGTCGACTTCGTTCCCCCGCATCGTCAGAAGCACGATCGGAAAATCCGACCATGCGGGTTGGGCTTCAAGCCAGGCCGCAAACTGCGTTCGATCGGAACTGAGCAGGGCCTCCTCGGCCACGACAAGGCACTGAGCCTCGTCGAGAAGCTGCACTGCCTCTTCCAAGCTGCCGCACACACGCGAGGCAATCTGGTTTGTAGCCAGGATGGAGGCCGCGATCCTCGCGTCACGGCCAAGCGGCGCCAGCACGAGAACGGCGGGGCTGGACGACATCACAGCGCCTTATCCCTCAGAAGGTCTGTCGGCTTGCCTTCAAATTCCGGAGATCCCATCAGGATGCCGCGGAATTGTTCCAGTGGCTCACCTACGGCCACGCCGTTACCGCCGATTTTAAACTCACGAATCGTCTCTTCGTGGGGGCCGACACGTTTCTTGACAACGGAAATCGCGCGTCTCAACTGACCTGCGTTCTCGAAGAAGCGCAGAAGCATGATGGAATCGCAGAGATAGGTCATGTCGACCGGCGCTGCCGTTTGCCCAAACAGCCCGTGATTGGCCAACAGCAGGATCGTCGCCACTGCCTTCTGATTGAGATAGGTGAGGATCTCGTGCATCTGAAGCACCAGATGTTGTTCTTCGGACATGGCATTGAGATAGCCAGTTAGGCTGTCGATCACGACGATCCGCACATTGGATTCTTCGACGGCCGCTTGGATGCGCGAAGACAATTCGCCTGGTGAAAGCTCAGCCGGATTGACAGATTCAAGCATCAGCGTGCCGTCCTCGGCAAACGGCTCCAGGTGCATGCCGAGCCCGGCGGCGCGCGCCAAGAAGATGCGCTTTGTCTCGTCAAACAACAGCACCAGCACACGCTCGCCACGCTCGAGTGCGGCATAGCAATAGGTGCAGGCAATGGTAGACTTGCCAACGCCAGACGGCCCCATCAGCATCGTGCTGGTACCACGGGCCAGCCCGCCGCCAAGCAGGGTGTCGATCCGGTTGTTGCTCATGGCCGGCGTATCATGCTCGGCCACCTCATGCTCGGCTGCAACGAGCCGCGGATAGGCGATAACGCCGCCTGGGCGAATGACGAAATCGTGAAAGCCGCCCCGGATCTGCACGCCGCGCATTTTGATCACGCGTAGCCGCCGGCGCTCTCCACCATAGACGGGCGACAGCTGCTCCATCCGAATGACGCCGTGACTGATCGAATGCAAATTGAGATCATCCTGCTCAGCGGTCAGGTCGTCGAGCATAAGCACCGTCACATTGTTGAGCATGAAGAAGCTCTTCAATGCCAACACCTGGCGCCGATACCGCAGTGACCCTTGCGATAAAAGTCGAATTTCAGAGAGCGAATCGAACACCACGCGATCGGGTCTGACGCGTCCGATCTCGGCCATGGCAGACTGCACGGTTTCGCCGAGTTCCAATTCCGAGGAATGGATCAATGTCTGTAGCTGCGCCGGATCGAAACTGAGCTCCGGCGGCACAAGTTCAAGAATTTGCACCCCCTTCAGGTCCCAGCCGTGACGGCCAGCAACCGAGAGCAGTTCGCGCTTGCTTTCTGACAAAGTGATGTAAAGGCATGTCTCGCCTTTCTTGGCGCCCTCGATCAAAAACTGGAGGCCAAGAGTGGTTTTTCCAGAACCTGGTTTCCCTTCGATGAGATGGGAGCGGTTCCTGGCGTAGCCGCCACGAAGAATGTAGTCGAGCCCGCTAACTCCAGTTGCGATCGCTGAGGCGTCGTCTCTGTCCAACTAATCCCCCAATGTAATTTCGAGAACCAGATAACGACGGGCACCTTTGGCGGTTCCACGTCTCTCGGTGAGCGCTATTGTCGTGAGACGAAAAGGCGACAGAAGCGCAGCAAAAAAGGGCGCCGTACCTCTCGGAGCCCTTTTTCAAGTTCAGTTTGGAACCGGCGACCTACCAGCCTTGCCGGCCATACCAGTCATCGATGTCGCGCTGAGCGCGGTCCTTCTCAATGCCGTAGCGCTCCTGAATCTTGCCTTCCAACTGATCGCGGTTACCGGCAATACGGTCCAGATCATCGTCTGTGAGTTTGCCCCACTGTTCCTTGACCTTGCCCTTTACCTGCTTCCAATTGCCTTCGACACGGTTCCAGTCCATGGCACCTATCCTTGTTTGTTTCGGACTGAGAAAAACGCCGTAACGCTACCGGAGTTCCCGTCAAGTTTGAGCAGATCGACCGATCGAAGCGTGGCGAGGTAGGCGGCCCCGAAGCAACCCGCTCTGGAACGCGATGATTGGCTTGCCGCGCCGGCTGTGTTCTCCACAGTCTTGGCCACAGTCGCTCGCGAGACCAGCTTCGTTGGACAAACAGCGACAGGGATAGCGTGAAGCCAACTATGCTGCGTTGGTCATCCAAGCCTGGCGTCAGATACTAATTCTTGCTGTTGGGAGCCATGTTCCCTGCGGCTTTTGCCCTGAAGCGCCTTACCCGGCTGCGTGTGCCGCAGCTCTCATCCGAGCACCACCGCCTGCGCCCGCCACGCGAGGTGTCGATGAAAAGCCAACCGCAGTTCGGCCCGGTGCACTCGCGCACGCGGCGGCGGTCATTCCTGGACACCAAAAACTCGGCTGTCTCAAAGGCCACGCGGTGGCCGATCGTGTTCAGACTGGCTGCGTCGGTCCACTGCCAAGCGAGGCGGTCGCCGGACGGGAAAAGCGAGCGCTTCGGCAGGGCTAGGGCGACTGCATCGCGCACGATTTGCAAGGCATCGTCCGGCACCCGGGCGCCTGCCGCCTCGGCCTGGAGAGCCGCGTAAACGGCCTCGCGCAAAATCTTGGCCTTTTCCAATGCCGCCTCCGCAAGGAGCGGGCGGGCGGAAGCCTCCGCGAGCAGTGCTCGCGCCTCATCGACGTCGATCAAATCGGCACGTCCAGCCCAGACGACCAGGTCGGCATAGGTCTGCAAGAGGTCTGGGCCCCATACATCGCGTCGCGCGTCGACCGTGTTGACGAAGTCCAGGCAGGCGTGACCGCCAACCATGCGCATGTCGACGATAGTCTTCGCACAATCCATCCCCGAAAACATCGGTTGGCGGAACCGTATTGGCAAGAGGCCGTTGTAACGAAATAAACGTCTTTTGGCCGTTACGACGAACCAACAACGCCCAGCGAAGGCTGCTTCCGATGAACCGCAACACAGCGACATTTTTGGTTTTATGTGTGATCTGGGGCACCACGTGGATCGGTATCAAGGCAGGGATCGCCACCGTGCCGCCTCTGATGTTCGCAGGCACGCGTTTTACAGTAGCCGGCTTGCTGATCCTCAGTGCGACGCGCCTAAGGGGCGCTGCTCTACCACGGGTGGCGAAAAGGAGTTGGCCGCGCCTTTTCGTTGTTACGTTGTTTATGATTCCGCTTTGCTATGGCCCACTCTTTTGGGGCATGCTCTACATCGATACGGGCACCGCGGCTGTTCTTGAGCTTTCGCTGACCCCCGTCACGCTGCTTGGGTTTGCGTTGCTTCTGGGGGACGAACGCTATGACGGCCGCAGGCTCTTTGCGATTTTGCTCGGTGCGGCCGGTCTGTGCGTCCTGTTCGAGCCCGAAGCCTATGCTAGTTGGACACACGCAGACCAGCAGGGCAGGGGGCTCCGGCTGCTGGCGATGACAGCGGTGGCGTCGGCAGCTGTAATCTATGCATGGGGTTCGGTGCTCGCGCGGCCGCTTCTTGAGGTATATTCATCGGACTTCATCGCCGGCTTCACCACCCTTTTCGGGGGCGCATTCCTAATTCTCATCTCACTCGTTGTGGAGCCAGGCGCGGCCGCGGCTCTAAAAGGCGATTGGGGCTGGCCGGCCTGGGCCGGGTGGCTGTTCCTCGTGCTGTTTGGTTCGTTCATAGGCTACACACTCTTTATCCGGCTCCTGCACGAAATCGGCGCCTCGCGCGCCGGAGCATTTGCCTTCGTCTCACCCGTGATTGCCGTCGTGCTTGGCATCATCACCTACGGCGAGGAGGTTAGCCTGATCGACATCATCGGCATGGCTATCATGCTCTTCGCAGCGTTTCTTGCGCTACGCGAGCGCAAACAGGAAACATCATCCGCTTCCCCGCCGTTGATTCCACGCTCCGCGCGGGCCGATGGCAGAACATGAAAGACGGCGCGCGCATCCAGCCGCCAATCAGCCTTGAGATGGAAAAGCACAAGGTTCTCGTCTATGCGAAAAGAGGGCTCTCCCGGCAGCGTATCCCGCCTACCACCGGCGGCGAGGAAAGCTCCAGCCCATACGACAACACTAGTCGGCGAGGGATTTTGCCGAGTTGCTGTCAAGATTGCAGGCGGGATTTGATGGAAAAATCGCGAGGCTGCAATCAGCGACTTATTCGTTCCGATGGCGATGCAGGCTATCCGCCAACGCGTCGACAAACTGTCAGCCGCATCGCTTCAGTTCCGCCACCTGAACCCCGAGACGGAATGCCTGACCATCGGCATAAGAACGTGCATAGCTTTCGGCTTCGAACGGAAACGTCAGGGTGCTGCCGTAGGCGGTGACGCGGACCGTCCACTTCTTGTCGCGAACGAGTTCGACCGAATTGTCGGGCGACGTCATGATTTCCTCCGGCACCAGCAAGGCGAAGGCACGGATAACGTCGCAAAGGTCGTTTGAATGCAAACAATCCGACATGCTCATGTCGCTTGTTCTATACGCCCAGACTTTCTCTCGATTAGAGCAGCGCCACGGCTGCAATGTCGGTGGCGTTAAGTCCCCTAGCTGCCAAGACCTTTCCCATCGCGTTGGTCCCCTTGCGGCGTCACGCAGCGACCTTTCTGAACCCAACCGCCGAGATTGTCAGCCCGCAGTGTCCCGAGAGAATAGCCGGCAAGCCGCACGGTGCGAATGGCAACTCTGCGACGACTGCTTCAACAACTTTCGCGACTGGCTCATGTGAACGTCGACCACCTGGGCGCTCACACTGGCTTTCTGCGACCAGCCAGCTGCGATGAATTCATCACGGCTGATCACCTTTCAGGATTCTCGAGCCATGTGGCGCAGCAACTTGAACTCGATCGGCCCAAGAGGAATTTTCCCCGGTGCTGCAAACACGGTGGTATCGAGCTCCATCTCGACGTCGCGATATGTCAGTGGTCTGCGCTTCTGCGCCAATTTCGTGACGGTAGCCCAATCGCGAGCCTTCGCAGGTGGTCGAGGAGCTATTGCGGCGCAAATGGTCTGATGAAGCGTTCGTCGACCCGGGCTGCAACAGCCTGTGCTGACCTTCAGCGCCTGGGGATATCAAGGCGACACAGGGCAGGGAATTGGTCCGGGCATCCCGCTTCAGCCGGCCGCTCCCCGTCGCCAGCTCATTGTCTGGCCGACAGTCCAGCACAATTCCCACGCACCGGCCTTTTCGCGGCAAGACCTAGCGCGTCATCGATCGAGCGGGCCAGCTTGCTGCCGAAACCATCCACCTGCAGAATGTGGCCTCGGAGCAGGTAGAACTCCGCATCCTGCGAGGGAGATGCACCGGCCGCGGCTCCGTCGAACTCAGCGAGGGAAACGGAAGTCAGCTCTTCGCAGTTCAACTTCGAGAGCAGACGTTCCTGGATTGGCCTTGGCACATTTGTGAACGGTCGATTCCAATGGCTGTCAAAGAGTACGGCGCGACATTGAGGCGCCAGCGAACCAGCTCGAAACCGGTCGAGCTAGTATCCGGGCCGGGTCAATCCGAGACAATTTCGTAGTGAAGAAGCTGGGCTTCGTCGAGTGCCGACTTCACTCCAGGCGAGATGACGCCGGAGCCGAAGAGGATAATATCTTCACGGCGTACGAATACTTCATGGCCGAGTCCCATGGACACAAATGTGCCCGAAGAGCTTCGTTCGAGAAGCCGAGCTCTGCCATTCAATATGGTGAAGGCGGCGTGGCGCCTCGATACCCAGGGCCGCTCGACGATGATGTCGCATTCCGCCGATCTGCCGATTGTCACGGATTCGCCGTTTCGACAGGATCGCAGCTGATCTCTGTAGCGGATGACCAGATGAATCTGCCGCGGCAGGACCGAGCGTCTATCTGTAGTGGCGCCATGGCTGGTGATCTGCGTACCGGGGGCCCCATCGTCGCTCCACAGGGTATAGACATCGAAGAACTCTTGCTTCCCCTTCAAGGCCATTTTGTCGAGGAGCCGCAGGCCCTTGCGGCTTCTCGGGGAAAGGGCTTCGCAGAAGCTCTGGCTGATCAGCACCTCTCCGGGGTTCGCCGTGGTGGACAACCTTGCGGTGACATTGACAACGTCACCGAATATCGCGCCCCGCGCCCGAATGACCGCCCCGAAATGCAATCCGATACGGGCGCTCAACGGCCCTTTAGTCAGTTGATGGGTAATTTGGCAGACGGCCCTCAGCGCCATTTCCGGGCTCTCGAAGAGGCTGAGTATGTCATCCCCTTTCGAGTAAATGAAATCACCACGGTGCTTGGCGACAATCTCGCGCATCGTGTCCAGGCAATCCGAGACCTGCTGTAGAGCGGCATCGTCTCCGATCCGCTCATAGAGTGGCGTGCTGCCCACGACATCAGCTAAGAGGACTGCGGCAAGAAGCGTTTCCTGGTCCATCGATCTCGTGTCCGACCCAAAAAGTCAGCGTGCGTGTATAACACACGAGGTTGCCTGCGACATATCTGCTCGTGCGCCTGGGCCGGGGCGATGCCTCAGGTGATCGTCGCGGACGGACGGGCGTATGCCATTCGTCGGCTTCGTGCCGACATCCAGAACCCTCTTCGCCCCAATCGTTCGCGACTTCGGTGCTATGAGTGGACTTGGTCTTTTTAGGTTCGGAAAGGCTGACCGAGTTGCAACGGGCGACGGCCTTCTCATGCACCATCAACCACGACCCGATCTCGGCCCTCCGACTTCGCACGGAATAGTGCCAGATCGGCGGCTTTGACGAGATCATTCGGGCTCTCGTTCGTATTTGGGACCGGTGGCGACGCCAACGCCGTGCTTTGCGATAAGATCACGGATCCATTGATCAGATTTCAGGTATATTCTCTTTGAAGATCACCTGAAGTCGTGGTTGATGCGGTTCATAGTTCAGGTGCCTGACAGAGTGGCTTAAAATGTTGAGCGCTTCCCGCGCCTCGACGCGCGGATTTTGATCTATGACCGCATCGAGCGTCCCATCCAACAAAAGTTCCTTGGTGCCGTCTGTCACCTCGTGGCCGAGAAAGAGAATGTCTTTGGCGCGTCCACGCTCCTTCAGCGCCCGAGCGATGCCGGTGTTGCCGGCGCCGACATTGTAGATCGCGGCAAGATCGGGGTGCCGGTCCAGAAGCGCTGATGCTTCCGAATAAGCCTTCTCTCGGTCATCCAGCATTTCGCGCATCTCGACGATCTCGAGATTGGGCGACTCCTCGGTCAAGATGTGCCGGAATCCCATTTCGCGTTCCTCATGGCCGCGATAGGACAGCGAGCCGGCGAACAGCGCCACCTTGCTTGGGCGTTCCGAC
The DNA here is from genome assembly GCF_040323635.1 of Mesorhizobium sp. M0037. Lineage (NCBI taxonomy): Bacteria > Pseudomonadati > Pseudomonadota > Alphaproteobacteria > Hyphomicrobiales > Phyllobacteriaceae > Mesorhizobium > Mesorhizobium sp. M0037. Next base: position 447,507 of record NZ_JAMYVB010000001.1, read on the forward strand.
CCCATGAAGCGGTTGAGCAGATAGCCGGCCAGCCGCCCCGCGGCGCGGTTGTCGATGCCGATATAGGCCACTCTCGGAACATGCAGGATGTCGGAGGCGATGGTCACCACCTTGACGTCATTGGCCGACAGCGAGCGGATCGCCTCGCGCACCGTTGGATGATCGAGCGCGATCACGCCGACGCCTTGTGTCTGTCCACGCAATTCTTGCAGCAGGCGGGCGAGCCGGTCGGGGTTGAAGCCCTCTATGGTGGCGATGTGGACGTCGAGATCGGGGCGCGCTAGGGCCTGCGCCTCGATGTGTCGATGCAGCATCTTGATGAAGGAATTGGTGCCGGCCGGCAGAGCGAAGTCGAGACGGATGACCTCTCCAGGTGAGGGCCTGGGCGGCGCTCCGTTCGGGCCCTCCGCGATGTAGCCGAGGCGCTGCGCCATTTCGAGCACTATCTCACGCGTGCGCGCCCGCACACCGGGCCTGTTGTTCAGCACGCGGTCGACGGTGGCGGCGGAAACGCCGGCTTCCCGGGCTATGTCAGTCAAGGTGGAACGCACCGTCTTCATCTCCTCAATGCATAAGATCGCACAATGCCGCTAGCCCGTCCGACGGCCATAGCTGCCAGCCATCAGCGATTCTGATGGGAAATGATGTATCCAGCCTAAGCCGATGCGCAAGGAGGTTGGGCTAAATCGCGTCGCCCGGCGTGATAGTCGCGTGCCAGAAAGGCAGATTTCCCATCAAATCGAGTCATTGAGCCGGTGTGTCGACCTTTGCATGACGTATTTTCTCCGCAGTTGCGGTGTTACGATGTATTTTGAGTATTTATGATGTTGACAGCCTTCCGGTGCTGCCGTCAATATCCCTCAATGGGCTCGTGGAGGAAACATCGGGCCTGAGGGAGGAATTCCAATGTCTGATTTGATCCGCATATCGCGACGCCGATTGTTGGCGTCCGGAGGAAAGGCGGCGGCGTTCGTGGCTGCGGCCGGTATCGCACCGCAATTCATCCGTCCCGGCCGTGCCGTTGCGGCCGACGCGCTGGCGCCAGGCATGGTAGGCGGCCCCACCGGTTTCGAGGGCGCCGAGCGCTATCAATATGGCGCCGACACGCCGGAAGGCCGTGCCGTTGAGGCGGCCAAGGCCTTGAAGGGAGCAGGCAAGGCGCCGGCCAAGATCGTGCTTGGCCTGTCGGATGGCTCGATTGGTCAACTCACACAGCCTTTCCCGGCGGGTGCGCCGTCGATCAAGGAGCTGTGGGAAAAGGAAACCGGCATCCAGATTGAGATCGTCGGCCTGCCGAACGGCCAGGAATTCACCAAGACGATGCAGGACATCTCCACCAAGGGTGGGGCCTATGACATCTACTCGACGGAATGGAACCGCCTCGGCGACCTTGCCGAGACCGGCGGCATCGCCAAGCTCGACGACTTCGTCGCCCAGTACAAGCCCGAATGGGACGATCCCAAGACAGGCTATGTCGACGGCGCCAAGGGCGTGTCGCTGCTCAACAAATATCGCGGGTCCAACTATGGCGTGTCGCTGGACGGCGACTTCCAGACCTGGGTCTACCGCACCGACCTGTTCGGCGACGCCGCCGAGCAGAAGGCGTTCAAGGACAAATTCGGCTACGATCTGGCGCCGCCGAAGACCTGGAAGCAGCACAGTGACATCGCGGGCTTCTTCCAGCGGCCCGACAAGGGCCTGTTCGGCTCCACCGACCTGCGCAACCAGGGCTGGGGCTACACCAACTGGTATCAGCGCTATGTCTCGATGGCATCGCCCAACCAGTTCCTGTTCGGCGACGACGGCAAGCCGCTGATCAATTCCGAGCACGGCATTGCCGCCACCAACGAATATGTCGGCTCGCTCGTTCATCACTCGCCGGACGCGATCTCCTGGGGCTGGCCGGAGCAGTATGGAAATTTCGCCAAGGGCGGCGCGGCGATGACCTGCGCCTTCTCGAACCTGCCGAAATTCCTCGACAATGCCGGCAACAAGGATTCCGCCGTCACCGGCAAGATCGGCTCGATGCTGCCGCCCGGCCGCGAAGTCGACGGCAAGCTGATCAGCCGTTCCGTGCTGTGGTTCTCGCTGACCGGCATGGTCTCGTCTCAGTCGAAAAACCAGGAGGTCGCCTACCTCTTGCTGCAGTGGCTGGGCTCCGCCCGCATCTATGCCTGGATGAGCGCCAATCCGGGCGGCTATCTCGATCCGTTCCGGCTCTCGGATTTCTCCGATCCGCTGGTGCGCCAGACCTACCACGCCTACCACATCGACGTGGTGCGCGAGACCGTCGCCCGCACGGTGCCGACGATCAACTATCCCGGCGCCACCGCCTTCCACAACGCATTGGACGAAAACCTGATGGCGTCGCTGACCAAGGCCAAGACGGCGGAACAGGCGATGGCCGACACGGAAGCGGAGTGGAAGAAGATCGCCCGCCGCATCGGCGAGGACAAATTGCTTGAAGCCATAAGGACCAACAAGGAGGCCTGGCCGACTGTTCTCGACCCGATCAGCTGATCCGTCTCCCTGGATCAGCGCTGGAGGAGCATCTGTTCCTCCCCGCCGCAGTCAACGCCACCAGCAAAGCAGCCAGATGAAGCGTTCCGTCCCCTTCGAGATATTCCGCTACGCCGCGATCTTCGCGGCGATGGCGGTGACGCTGGTACCGATCCTGTGGATGGTGTCGATGGCCTTCAAGCCGATCGCCGAATGGTCGGCGACCGGCGCCGACCTGACATGGTGGCCGAAGAACCCGACGCTCGGCAATTTCCAGTTCGTCTTCGGTGAATCCAACAACAATCTGATCGTGGCGCTCGACCGCACCGCGCTGAAGCCGATCCTGTCGTCGCTGCTGTCGGCGGTGTTCGGCACGGCGATCGCAATGTCGGCGGGCACGGCTGCGGCCTACGGGCTGTCGCGTTTCGGCTCAGGCCAGAACCTGCCGCTGGCGCTGATCCAGCTCAGGCTGTTTCCGCCGATGGCGGTGATGATCCCGGTGATGATCATGTGGGCCTTTCTCAACTTCACCGACAGCTGGTTTGGCCTGGCGCTGATCTACGGCATCGTCACCCTGCCATTCGCTTTCTGTCTCATGAAGACCTTCTTCGACGACATGCCGCGCGAGATCGAGGAAGCGGCGCTTGTCGAAGGTTGTTCGCGGCTGCGCGTCTTCACACGCATCACGCTGCCGATGATGCGCGCACCGCTAGCCAGCGCCGCCCTCTTCGTCTTCATCCTCAACTGGTCGGACTATCTGATCGCGCTGCTTCTGACGACGCGTGAATGGGTGACGATCCCCGTCTACATGGCCTCGCTGTCCTCCTCGATGACCGGGCAGCTCTATGGCGCCAAGGCCGCGCTCGGTCTTATCGCCGCGGTGCCGCCGGTCATCATGGGCATCGCCATCCAGCGCCATCTGGTGCGCGGACTGACGTTCGGCGCGCTCAAGCAATGAGCGCGGTGACCGTGACTGTCTCAAAGGACGCAAAGGCCGCGCTTGGCAAGCCCGCGCTGCGGGACGAGGGAGCGCGGCTGGGATTCCGGCTGACGCTGCCGGCGCAGGTTTTGGTGCTCTTCATCTCCGTCTTCCCGCTGCTGATGCAGCTCTACATCAGCGTCACCGACTGGTCGCCGCTCTCCGGCCTCGGCTGGTGGAACGCATGGGAGATGTGGAACAGCTTCGCCAACTACACCGACCTTGCCGCCGATGCGCGCTTCTGGAGCGCGCTGAGGCGCACGGCCATCGTCATGGTCGTGTGCGTGCCCGTCGAATTCCTGCTTGGCCTGGCATTGGCGACGCTGTTCGCGGACGATTTTCCGGGCAAGCGGATCTTCTATTCGATCCTGCTGATGCCGATGATGGTGGTTCCAGCGGTGGCCGGCTACATGTTCTTCATGCTGTTCCAGTCGGGCGGGCCGCTGAACGACATCCTGTCGGCACTCAGCGGTTCCCGCGTCACCATCGCCTGGCTGTCTGACCCCACACTGGCGCTGATCGCGGTGATCATCGCCGATATCTGGCAATGGACGCCGCTGATGTTCCTGATCCTGCTTGCCGGCCTGGTCGGCGTGCCGCAGGACCAGATCAAGGCGGCGACCCTGCTCGGCGCCAACCCGTGGCAGCGCTTCGTCACCATCGTGCTGCCGAAGATGAAGACGATCATCATCATCGCGCTGGCGATCCGCGTCATCGAGAACTTCAAGATCTTCGACACGCTCTACATCATGACCGGCGGCGGCCCCGGCGTCGCCACGGAGACGATCTCCGTCTACATCTACAAGGTCACGACGCAGGACCTGATCTGGGGCTATGTGGCGGCGATCGCGCTGGCCATCCTGGTCGTGCTTTCGATCGTGGCCGTATTCGCCATGAAGCGCATGGCGCGGGCAAGGCTGGTGCCGGCATGAGCGCGATCCAGCTGCGCAACCTGGTCAAGACCTTTGGCGAGTTCACGGCGCTGAAGACCATGGATCTCGATGTCGCCGATGGCGAGTTCATGGCGCTGCTCGGGCCTTCGGGCTGCGGCAAGTCGACGACGATGAACATGATCGCCGGCATGGAAGAGCCGACCAGCGGCAAGATCCTGTTTGGCGAGCGCGACATGGCCGGCGTGCCCATGGGCCGCCGCGGCGTCGGCTTCGTTTTCCAGAACTACGCCATCTTCACCCACATGACGGTGCGCCAGAACCTTGCCTATGGGCCGCGGATGCGCGGTGCGGCGAAAGCTGAGATCGACCGCCGCGTCGGCGCCACCGCCGAGCTGCTGCAGTTGACGCCGCTGCTCGACCGCAAGGCCGACCGGCTCTCGGTCAACATCCTGCAGCGGGTGGCGATCGGGCGCTCTGCAATCATGGAGCCGGCGATCTTTCTGCTCGACGAGCCGCTGTCCAATGTCGACGCCGCCTTCCGGGCGGTGATGCGGACCGAGCTCAAGCAGCTGCAGCGCCAGTTCAGGCAGACGATGGTCTACGTCACCCATGACCAGCTTGAGGCCATGACCATGGCCGACCGCATTGCCGTCATGGATCACGGCGTGCTGCAGCAGGTGGGAACGCCTCTGGAAGTCTACAACAATCCGGCCAACGTCTTCGTCGCACGCTTCATTGGCGCCCCGGGCATGAACCTGCTGAAGGGAAGGCCGACGGAGAGCGATCGGGGTCTGGTGGTCGATCTCGGGCCGCTGGGGGTCACGCCGACGCTGCCGGACGAGCTGGCCGCCACCTTGCGCGGATCGCGCTCCGAGGTGCTTTACGGCTTTCGGCCCGAACAGGTGTCGCTGGTGCAGAGCGGGCACGGCCTCGCCATGCCGGTGAGCTTCGTCGAGCGGATCGGCGCGAGGACCATCGTCCATCTCGGCGATGGCGAGACCGCCGTGAAGGCGGTGTTCGACAATAATGTCGGACTGTCGATCGGCGAGCTTGCCGTCGTCGCCCCCGTGGCATCGTCCGTGCGTGTCTTCGATGCCCGCAGCGGCATTGCGATGAAGGCAGGTTGACATGGCCGATATCGTCTTTCGCAATGTCAGCAAGCGCTACGGCACGGCGCTCGCCGTCGACGACGCCTCGTTCACCGTCAATGACAACGAATTCTTCTGCTTCTTCGGGCCGCCGCTGGCGGGCAAATCGACAATCCTGCGCCTCGTGCTCGGGCTGGAGACGCCTGACGCCGGAGAGATCCTGATCGGCGGCAAACCGGTCAACACCGTCTCGCCGGCCGAGCGCAATGTCGCCATGGTGTTCCAGAACCTGGCGCTGTTCCCCCATATGAGCGCGCGCGACAATGTGCGTTTCCCGCTGGTCGAGCGCAAGGTCGCCGAGGCCCAGATCGAAAAGCGTGTCGCCGACGTCGCCGCCAAGCTGCATATCGGCCACATCCTTCACAAGCCGCCGGCGCAGCTTTCCGGTGGCGAGCGGCAACGCGTGGCCATAGCCCGCGCCCTGGTGCGCGACCCGAACGCCTATCTGATGGACGACCCGATCTCTGCGCTCGATGCGCGGCTGCGCGAGGAAACGCGCGTCGAGCTCAAGCGCATCCAGCGCGAACTCGGCAAGACGCTGATCTACGTCACCCATGACCAGGAAGAGGCGATGTCGATCGCCGACCGCATCGCCATTCTGGAGAATGGCAGGATCCGGCAGATCGGCGCTCCGGCGGAGATCTACGACCGCCCGGCGAACACCTATGTGGCGCGACTGCTTGGTTCGCCGATGATGAACATCCTCAAATCCGTTCGCGGCGACGGTGGCATCGAGGCCGCAGAAGGCACGGTCAGCATCGCCGATCGCGCTGCTCCGGCCGACGCGATCGAAATCGGGCTGAGGCCGGAGGACATCCAGGTCCGGCCCTGGGTCGACGGGGGCGTTGGCCGCCCGGCACGCGTGTTCGAGGTCGAGCCGCTTGGCGGCTACACGGTGGTAACGCTCGCCGCCGGAGAGGCGCGGCTGAAGGCGCTGCTGCGCGGCCAGCCCGACATCAGGCCGGATGCGGCGGTAGCGATATCCTGCGAGCCGGCCCGGGTGCATTATTTCGGGCAGGACGGAGGCGCGTTGGCGAGATGATCGCGGCTGCGAAAACAGAATTGCGGGAGGAAGACATGGCGAGCGAAGGCTTCGAGCCGGACGTGAAGGTCCGCACGAAAGAATACCGTATCGGCTGCATCGGCGCCGGCATGATCATGGCCGAGTGCCATCTGGCAGCCTATCGCGAAGCGGGGTTCAACGTGATGGCGATCGCCTCGCGGACCCGTTCCAATGCGCAGAAGGTCGCCACGCGTTGGGACATCCCGACCGTGCACGACACGCCGGAACAGCTGATCGAGGATTCTGAGGTCGAGATCGTCGACCTTGCCTTTCCGCCCGACCAGCAGCCGGCGCTGATCCGCCATGCGCTGAAGCAGAGCCACGTCAAGGCGATCCTGGCGCAGAAGCCACTGGCGCTGTCGGTCGATGAAGCCGTGAAGCTGCGCGACGAAGCATCAAAGTCCGGCAAGATCCTCTCGGTCAACCAGAACATGCGCTACGACCAGTCGATGCGCGTTCTGAAGCAGATCATCGACAGCGGCGCGCTGGGCGACATCGTCTTCGCGCAGATCGACATGCATGCCATCCCGCACTGGCAGACTTTCCTTCAGGACTACGACCGGCTGACGCTCGCCAATATGAGCGTGCATCATCTCGACGTGCTGCGCTTTCTGTTCGGCGATCCCTCGGAAATCACCACGCTGACACGCAAGGACCCGCGCACGACATTCGAGCATAGCGACGGCATCACCGTCTCGACGCTGCGCTTTCCCTCCGGCGTGCTCGCCGTGTCGCTGGAGGATGTCTGGTGCGGACCGCGCCAGGAGGGCTATCTGGACGACCAGCACATCAACTGGCGCGTCGACGGCACCAAGGGTGTCGCCAAAGGCACGATCGGCTGGCCGAAAGGCGCTGCCTCGACGCTGACCTATGCCTCGACCGAGACGACCGGCGGCGAATGGGTCAGCCCGAGCTGGGACACGATGTGGTTCCCGCATGCCTTCATCGGCGTGATGGAGCAATTGCAGCATGCGGTGAAGACAGGCGCGCCGCCGGCATTATCGGTGGCCGACAACGTCAAGACGATGGCGCTGGTCGAGGCCGGCTATCGCTCGATCGACGAGGGCCGCACGGTCAAGCTTTCCGAGATATCGATAAACTCAGTCAACTGAATCGCTTACAGGGAGGAATTCACATCATGATGCAGGCAGGTATTTTCACCGGCTATTTCCCGTACGGCCTCGAAGAGACGGCGAAGAAAATCCGCGGGCTCGGTTTCAACACGGTGCAGCTCGACCTGCATTTTAGGGATATCGATCTGTCGGCCGGGCAGATCACTGAGGAAAAGGCCAAGCAGGTGCGCGACGTCTTCCGCGACAACAACCTGCCGATCTGCTGCGTGTCGGGCTACACCAACATCATCCATCCCGACAAATCCGAGCGCGACAAGCGCGTCGGCTATCTCAAGGAGATCATTCGCAACGCCCGCAGCTTCGGCTCGCCCTACGTGATCTCCGAGACCGGTACCTACAACACCGAATCCGACTGGGTGCATCACCCGAAGAACAAGACCGAGGAAGGATTCGAGGAATGCCGCAAGGTGATCGCCGAGCTTGCCCAGACCGCCTATGACCATGGCGCGGTCTTCCTCCTCGAGACCTACGTCAACAACGTCGTTGGCTCGGTCGAGGAGACGGTGAAGATGTTCGCCCAGGTCGACCATCCCGGCCTCGGCCTGCTGATGGATCCGACCAACTATTTCGAAACCCACAACATCGACAGGATGGACCAGATCCTGAACCAGGTGTTCGATACGCTGACCGACAAGATCAAGATCGCGCATGCCAAGGACGTCAAGCGTTCGGGCAGCGACAAGTCGGAAAAGCATGCCGACATCGGCGACGAGGATGCGATGGAGAGCCACACCTTCCGCGGCGTCGGCGAGATCGAGCTGCCGGCGCCCGGGCTGGGATCGCTGAATTACGATCTCTATCTGCAGCGGCTGGCGGAAAAGCACCCAAACATCCCGGTCATCATCGAGCATCTCTCGGAAGACGACGTGCCGCGCGCGAAGAAATTCCTCGACGGGAAGTTCCGCGCCAACGGCCTGTGAGCGCCGGTTGCGCCGCCGGCGCATGGCGGCGCAACTCCAACCAAGGGAGGAATGAATGTTGAAATTCGCATTGAAAGTGGCTGCCGCGGCAACGCTGGTGGCCGGGGTCTCCTTGAGCCTGCCGGCATTCGCGCAGGACGGCCAGAAGACCTTCTATCTGCTGTCGCATGGTGGCCCTTCGGACGCGTTCTGGATCGACTGGAATGCCGGCGCGACCAAGGCCTGCGACCAGCTCAAGGTGACCTGCAAGATCTCGTTCAGCGGCGGCGACATGGCGGCGCAGAAGGAGGCTTTCAACTCGGCGCTCGCCGCCAAGCCGGACGGCATCGCCACCACCTCGGCTCAGCCCGGCCTGTGGACGGAGGAGGTGAAGGCCGCCAAGGCCGCCGGCATACCGATCGTGTTCTTCAACACCGACGATCCGGCGACCGGGCGGCAGGCCTATGTCGGGGCCGACCTCAGGGAAGCGGGCGTCATCTGGGCCAAGTATCTCGTCGACCACAAGATGGTGAAGCAGGGCGACAAGGTGTTCCTGCCGGTCGAAGTGCCGGGCGCCAGCTACCAGCAGCTCGAGACCGAGGGCATCGCCAGCGTCTTCGATCCGCTCGGCATCAAGTACGACGTGGTCGATTGCGGCACCGACCCGGCCGGCATCATCGCCAAGATGACCGACTACATGGTCGCCAACAATCCGCCGGCAATCATTGCACTCGGCGATTCCGTGGCAGCAAGCATCAAACGCGTCTTCGACGGGGCCGGTGTGTCGGCCGGCAAGGTCCCGGTCGTCGGCTGGGGCAACTCAAAGGAGACGGCCGAGGCGGTCAAGTCCGGCTTCGTCAATGCTGCGGCCTGGCAGTACCCGTCGGCGCAGGGCTTCATGCCGGTGGCGCTGCTCGGGCTTGCGGCCTCTGGCGAGCCGATCGGCTACGACATTCACACATTCAGCCTCTACGACGCCTCGAGCGTCGAGCCGATCCTGAAACTCTACAACAAGTGACGACAATCGGCGCCCCCCCCCAAATGGCGGGCGCCGGACGAAACGCATGGTCCTGACAGATATGGCAATCACAGCAGACGACGACACGCAGCGAGCGAAGGGCAGGTCTGCGCTGCTGCGTTCGCCGCAATTCTCCTCGCTCATCATCCTCATCGTGCTGCTCGTGGTGTTCGCCATCGCCGACGGCAACTTCCTGTCGCCGCTCAACATATCCAACATGATGGCGTTCCTGCCCGAGCTCGGCATCATCGCTCTCGGCATGACGCTGCTGCTGACGGCGGGCGAGTTCGATCTGTCGGTCGGCGCCGTGTTCGGCCTTGCGCCCGTCGTGGTGATGCTGCTGGTGCAGAATGGCGGTGTCGACATCGGCGTCGCCCTCCTGGCCGGGCTTGTGCTGTGCATCGCGATCGGCGCCATCAACGGGCTGATCGTCACCAAGATCGGCATTTCCTCGTTCCTGGTCACGCTGTCGATGCTGCTCGTCGTGCGCGGCGCGGCGCTCTACATCACGCAGGGATTCCCCCTGAAGTCGTGGGACCAGCCCGGCTTCTTCGTCACGCTGCTTGCCGGCAGCTTCAATGTAGGCTCGTTCCGGTTCTACACCTCGCTCTGGTGGTTCATCGGCCTGTCGCTGCTGGCGATTTACATCCTGCGCTACGCCAAGCTCGGCAACTGGATCAGCGCCATCGGCAGCAACCGCAACGCAGCGGTGGCGCGCGGCGTGCCGGCCGACGCGGTCAAGATCTGGCTGTTCATCCTGACCTCGGTGGTGGCCGGGCTGGCCGGCATGATCAGCGCGTTCCGGATTTCGGCCGCCTCGCCGGTGGCCGGCACCGGCTACGAACTCGAAGTGATCGCCATGGTGGTGGTCGGCGGCACGGCGCTCACTGGCGGGCGCGGCACCATCCTCGGCACCATCGTCGGCGCGCTGATGCTGCGCGCCATCCGCAACGGCATCGTGCTGATCGGTGTGCCGGGCTTGGCATACAACATCTTCGTCGGCGTCATCATCCTCGCCATGCTCATCCTGCACGCTTTGCTGCAGAAGAACGCCGCAAGGAGCTGAGGATGGAAGTGCTGCGTCTGCAAGACCTGCAAAAGTCCTTCGGCAACGTGCGTGCGCTGAAGAACGCCTCGTTCACCCTCAACGAAGGCGAGGTGGTTGCCCTGCTTGGCGACAATGGCGCCGGCAAGTCGACGCTGATCAAAGCGATCTCCGGCGTCTTCCCGGCCGACCACGGCGACATCTTCGTGCGCGGCGAGAAGGCGTCGATCCGCTCGACGCGCGACGCGATGGACCTCGGCATCGAGACTATCCATCAGGACACATCGCTCGCGCCGGACCTCAGCATCGCGCGCAATCTTTTCTTGGGTCGGGAGCCGGTCAATTTCGGCTGGCTCGGCGTGTTCGCGCCCCTCGACCTCGCCAAGCTTCGCAACGCCGCCTCGGCGCTGCTGAAGCGGGTCGGCATTTCGAAAAAGCTCGATGCCGATGCACTGGTTAGCACGCTCTCGGGCGGTGAGCGGCAATCGATCGCGATCTCGCGCGCCATGCAGTTCGCCGCCAAGGTGATCATACTCGACGAGCCGACCAACAATCTTGGAGTCGAGGAAACCCACGGCGTGCTGCGCTTCGTCAAGGAGGTGCGCGACGCCGGCCACTCGGTGCTGCTCATCACCCACAACATCCACCACGTGTTCCAGGTCGCGGACCGCATCATCGTCATGCGCCGCGGCGAAATCGTCGCGGAACAGACGGTCGCCGACACCGACCTGTTGACGGTGGAAAGCATCATCACCGGCGCCGACATGTCGGCCTTGCTCAAGGAGGCGAGGGCAAAGTGAAGGACGTCGCATGGTAGAGCTTTACGGCAAGACGCTGTCGCGAAGGCAGGTGGCCGAGCGGTCCGGCATGCTATCGCAGTTTGCCGGTGTGCGGCTTATGACGCTCGGCGACGGCGTGGAGCGCGGCATCCGGATGCTCGAGTTCCGCACCGGCTCCGGCCTGCGCTTCACGGCGCTGGTCGACCGGGCGCTTGATATCGCCGATTGCGACTTCCGGGGCCAGGCGATCGGCTGGCATTCGCCGAGCGGCTTTCGCCACCCCGGACTGCACGAGCATGAAGGGGAGGACGGTTTCGCCTTTGGCCGGTCGTTCTCGGGGCTGCTCGTCACCTGCGGCCTCGATCATATACTGGGCCGGCAAGACGTGCCGGCCGAAAGCTACAATTATCCCGGGCGCAAGCGGGTATTGCACTCGCTGCATGGACGCATCGGCACCGTGCCGGCGCGGCTGACCGGCTACGGCGAGGCCTGGGACGGCGACCGCTGCGTGCTGTGGGCGGAAGGCATCGTCCAGCAGGCAACCGTGTTCGGCGAGGATCTCCAGTTGCTGCGCCGCATCGAGGCCGATGTCGGCGGCACCGAGATCCGGCTGTCGGACCGCGTCGTCAATCACGGTTTCAGCCGCACGCCGCACATGTATTTCTATCACGTCAATGTCAGCCATCCCCTGCTCGACGAGGGTTCGCGTTACCTGGCGCCGATCCGAGATGTCGTCTGGGCGGCGCACGCCGGCGAACGCTACGAGGCGCAGAAGGTCGGCTACCGAACCGTGCCGGCGCCGCAGCTGGGATTCAGTGAGCAGGTCTGGGAGCACGAGCTTGGCGCCGATGCGGCGGGCGAGGTGCCGGTGGCCGTCGTCAATGATCACCTGGGCCTCGGCTTCGAGGTCGTTACCCGCAAGGATCAGCTGCCCTGCACCTATCAGTGGCAGAACTTCCAGGCCGGCCTATATGCGTTGGGAATCGAACCCTCGACGCATCATGTTCTCGGCAATCTCGCCGCGCGCGAACGGGGCGAGATGATCTGGCTGGACCATGGCGAAAGCCGCTCCTATGACGCCGTGTTCCGGGTGCTCGACGGTGCCGGCCAGATCGCCCAAGCGGAAGCGAGGATAGCGTCGATCGCCCGGCAGCCGCAACAGGACTACCCTGCGCTGTCGGGCGCTTTTGCGAGACTGCAGGCGGGACCGGCTTGAAACGCACGATCGGTTGCCGCGGCGGGCGAGAAGTGCGCCGGAATACGGAAGCAGGCGCGGCCCGGCCGGCCCCAGGCGGCCCTTGCGGAGCGCAGCGGGAAAGCGGAGATGACGATGACGGCAAGCAGGATGCGTGACTACAGCCTGGTCGGTGAAAGCACCAAGCGCGCCATCGAGACCGGATTGGCTTCGGCCGAATGGTATCACACCGATGTCCCGCGCAAGGCGATCAAGGAGTTGATGCAACGCTCCGACGGGCCGGCGATCCGCGACACGATCATCTGGGTCGCGGCGATCCTGGTGTCGGCCGCCGGCATCGTATGGTTCTGGGGCACGTGGTGGGTGGTGCCGTTCCTGTTCGTCTATGGCGTGCTTTACGGCTCGTCGAGCGACTCGCGCTGGCACGAATGCGGCCACGGCACCGCGTTCCGGACGCGCTGGATGAACGATGTCGTCTACCAGATCTCAAGCTTCATGCTGATGCGCAACCCAGTGCAATGGCGCTGGAGCCATGCCCGCCATCACACCGATACCATCATCGTCGGCCGCGATGCCGAAATCGCCGTCATGCGCCCCCCAGATCTGCTGCGGGCGGCGCTCGCCTTCACCGGTATTCTCGATTTCCGCTATTCGCTGCCGACGCTGGTGCGCCAGGCGTTCGGCAAGCTGTCCGATGAAGAGAAGAGCTATATCCCCGAGATGGAGCAGCACAAGGCGGTGATCGCTGCGCGCTGGCATGTCGCCATCTATGCGGCGACGGTCGGGCTGGCGTTGTTCACGTGGTCACTGCTGCCGCTGGTGCTGATCGGCCTGCCGCGCCTCTATGGCAGCTGGCACATGGTGCTGACAGGGTTGCTGCAGCATATCGGCCTGGCCGACAATGTCGTCGACCACCGGCTGAACACGCGCACCGTCTACATGAACCCGGTCAGCCGCTTCATCTACTGGAACATGAATTACCATGTCGAACACCATATGTTCCCGATGGTGCCCTATCATGCGCTGCCAAGACTGCACGAGCTGATCAAGCACGACCTGCCGGTGCCGAACCCGTCGATGTGGCATGCCTATCGCGAGGTCTGGCCGGTGCTGCTTCGACAGCTGAAATATGAGGATTTTTATCTCGAGCGGAAATTGCCGCCGACAGCCAGACCCTATCGCGGCGAATTTCACCAGGTGGATATGTCGGCGGCCGCTGAATAGCGATAGCGAATTTTGCCGGAGCCGGAGATGGCTGACTGGATGAAGCGTGCGCGGTGGACGACATCTCGAAAGAGGATGTCATCTGCTTCGATCCTCCCGGTTTGCCGCTCGCCCGATGACGAGTTCTTCGCCACCGACGGATATTGGACGCATGAGAAGGCGCATCTAGCCGAAAGCTGGTGATCGGCGACGTCATCGAATGCCTTGAAGCATATTGGCCGCTTCAATTGCGGCCGGCCAGGCCAAGGGCGCGCCGGGTCTGCGTCAATCTCGCGATCTATCCGGTGAGAGTCGAGGCCGGCAAGGTGATGCTCCAGATCTGACGCTTGGTAACCGGTCCAGCACCGCGTTTAGCAAAGCAGAGTGACGTTTTCATAGCCGAAAGAGACGGACCGTGGCCGATCTGCGCCATGAAGGCTAAGCCAGCTGACCATGCTGCGCGTGCTGGTCATTGACGTGGCCGAGGGGCGCCGAGCGGGCAGGGGTCGATCGTCTCGGTACCGCTGGAGCTGTGCTGAACCCTATATCGCGATGCGGCCCCCAGCCTGTTCACCGTGCGGACTAGAATTTCTTCGAGATCGGCACCGCCGGCGGTTTTCTTAGTTGGGCTTTCCGCCTCTGATCGACGAGGTCCTGATTCACTGCTGCTTCTGCTGATCAGCTTTGAGGTGCTGATTGTGCGGTTTGATCTGGCAGCGTTGATACTGGGCGCCACCGCGATCGAAGCGGATGGACAGCGCCTACCGCAGCGGCAAAACGACCGCTGAGCAAGATCAGTGTGAGGGAAGGAGATGGAATTTATTGGTGCGCAGCAAGCGCGGCAAAGCTGCGCAGCTGATCGTGGCTGGAAAGCGTCGCTACAAAGGCGGTGCGTTTGTCAGTTTGGAAGCCGACACGCGTCCGGCAGGCGACGGCGATCTCGCTGGCTGACTGCGGCGCGGGATTATTGTTGAACGACGGCAGGAAGTAGGCTCGGTCCGCCGTGCGTCCAGGACTCGCGTTCGAGTGGATTATGGTTCGGGGTGACGATAGCCGATCTGCGCAGCCCCGAACCTCCAGCGCTTTCCGCATGTTGGGCAGGGGTAGAATTGTCACTTTCACGCTCGATCTGCTCCGCGTGTGCGTCAGGATGATGCTACACTCAAACTCTCGAAGGTTCATGATCCTCTTCGGTAGCGACGGATTCGTGCCGTAAGCGAGCCGCCCCGGGAAACTGATTTCAATTCCTTCGCAGCCGCGGTCAACGAGGCGCGGTCATTCCCGGCGGCTATGATGAGCTCCATCGCCTGCTCAGGCGTTATGCCGTTCTGCTGGGCAAAATGGAAGTGTTCGTTGCGTTCGTTGGACGAGACCCGGTTCCTGTCGCCAAAATCACGCTCGCTTTTGTTGTCCGTCATCATCTTCTCCTTCAACCTCAATTCGTCGGCCCGAACCGCCCGCTGGAGCAAAACTTCCGAAACCGCCGTACGCGAAGGCCCATCGAGCCTCGCTAGGGCTGCTGTGAGTAGAAGTAAGCTCCAGCTGGCGAAAGCTGGGGGAGCTTGTCCAATGCCGGGGTGGGCTCGGCGCACGCCGTGGCATCGCTCCGGCGACTTTCACCACCCGCCCAGAACACGGGTGGGAGCAGCCTCGGAATGTTTGCCCGACCGCCAGGCAATGAAGATGGAACTACGCGACACCGAGTTCCTCGTCCTGTGGCATCAGCAGACGCTCTCGTGGATGTCTTACCCGGCATTCTCGCCCGAATGATCGAAGTGGATGGCGAGGCCAAAGGCGAGCGCTCGCTCGGCGATCATATTGACAAGATGGCTTTCGCCGATCGACAGCGCCGGAAGGGCCTCTTTCAACGCCTCGAGAGCATGCCGTGTCGACAAAAGACCCCGCCGCTTGCGGCTGCTCACATATTGATCGATCAGGCACTCCAGTGGCATCTGCCTGCCTCCGCTTCGGACAGGATCTCGTAGCGTGGCTGCGGAGCGACAGCATTCACATTGGTTAAGAGACGGCGGCGAACGCCATCATGCATGCCGCCAACAGACGGCGGTGGGGCTGATTTACGCCGGGTTGGAGCGCTATCCTAGGGTAAGCATGGCGCGACCGTCGCGCCGGGTTCGGACATTTCGATGCTACTGCTCCGGTACCGCGGAGGTTTGTGGATGGTTGCGTGCCGCCTCGGCGATTTCCGGAATGAACTTCGTCGCGGTGCAGCTTCGGTTTACATTGGCGCGGGCGGTAAATACCTCTTGCCCGCAGACTTGCGAAGCGAGCGCGATCGGCACATGCACCGCCAGTGGCAACTCGGTCTCAGCCACTCCTAGATGTCTTGCAACCTGTTGCTTCACCTCCGGCCGGCCGAGCGAGACGTCAACGCCGACATCATCCTTGGCGGTCGGCGACGATCCTTGCGCCGGCAGACGATCGTGCTTGCCTGTTTGCGATGAGTCGCCGGATTGTTGAGCCGGCTGACTTGTCTGCGCAGATGCCTGGGCGCCCAAAATCAGCGAGGCCCCCAGCCCCAAAAAAGCCCGGAGCCCCAAAGACACAATCCGAAGTCCGAATGTGCTCATTGTCATGTTCCTCACCGTGGGTTCAAACTTGGCGCCGCTCAGAGGTCGGTGTTGCTTCGGCCTCTTTCGAAGACAGGGATGTCTTCCTCGTCCTCATCATTGTCACCGGTTGGTATGTCCTCGGCGTAGCTGCGGGTCAGTTCCTCGGTTTCGCTTAAGCCGTCCATCGTCTCATTGGCGCCTGCCCCTTCATCATGACGACCGGTAATTTCGCTGCGGGGCCTTGCGCCGAGCGGCTGGTCGACATCGTCGGCTCCCACGAAACCTGGCTCCGCGCCGTGCCTGTCTTCGTGGCCCACGGGGCTGTCCAACACGGCGGCATCCTCCGGGCGAATGGGTTCATCATTGGCGAAGTCACTTCGTCTCGAATGCGAGGTCTCGTTTTGCTTTGGCATGTCAGGTCTCCTGTTCGTTTGGCAACTTCGACGACGCTGGTGCTTGCACGCCGGACTACCTGAGCGACGCACCTTTAGAGTTCCTGCATCGACCACCGCTTAAAGGTTGCAGCATCCCTGAGCGCGGAGGCAGTGTTGGCCACAGACTCCACAGCGCCGCGAAGAACCAACGTCGTGGCCAGATCCACTCAGCCCTGAGAACCGCTCTTGCTCAGTTGCTGGGCATGTTTGAAATGCTGCCGGATCACCGGCGCGGTCTTTTTCGCATGGGCCGCCAGATGTTTTGCCTGACCGTTTTCTGCATAGGAGGTCATCAGCGTCAGGGCTTCCTGGTGCGCTGCCACCTGGGCGTCGATATAGGCGTTATCGAACGCCCCGCTGCTGTCGTTGCTCAACGCTTCCAATTGGGCAGCATGCTTGCTTGTCATCTCCGGCGCCACTGCGACGTCGTCCTTCTTTGCCGCCGCAATGAGCCGCTTGGAAGAGGTCGTGTGGTCCTTGATCATCATGCGAGCGAATTCCTTCACTCGTGATGTCTTCGATTTCCGCAGTGCCAATTCACTCGACTGGATCTCGAACATATCTGAGCTCGCAGCTGCTTTGACAAATTCCTGCGGGGACGTCGTCGCGGTCTGAGCCATTGCCCCCGGGCTGATGAGACCGATGGCGATCGCAGCTAAAAGCGCTTTGACGAAATGCATGTTGTGCTCCTGCAATATTGCTTAACTGGCCCAACACGGCCGAGCTGCCGTTGTTCCCTTTTTGGTGACAATAAATACGGGGCGGCAGGCGTGGACCCCGGATGGCTCCGGCTCAGGGCTTTGATCATAGATCCGGCCGTAGCCAAGACCGGTGACTGCGCGGAGCTCAGCGCGGCCGTCGGCTTGGTGGGCAGCACGTTGTGCGACATTCAAATCTCCTAAAGAAATCGTCGGCCATCGTCGCGATGCTTCAGGCAGACCAGTGCGATTTTGCAGGGTTGCGCTGACGGGATTCTGATTCGGCCCGCCGGTCGGGTTCGTCAAGAGGAGCTAATATAGCATTGTATGTCAGATCGGCCGTATTAGCCGCTTACTGATCGTCGCATGGTCCATCTCTGAATCTTGTTGCACCGCACAATATTATTGACGATGGGGTGCTTAGGCAAGGATATTGAATGACAAGTAGAGGAATCACGTCCGAGTCAAAGTAAAATTTTATTATATCTTACTCTTGCCAATTACCAAGTAATGACCCAAGACGCATCTTTCGCGGGCCGTTAGCTTGTTTTTAAACTCTAATGCGTCACTATCGGGTCCGTAAATGCCCAAAAATGTCCCATCCTTTGAAGGGCAACAAGGAGGCGTACTATGGCAAGAATTTTTGAAATTCTTATGGGCAGTCTGACTGCCGGATCTGTTCTCGCAATTCTTTGCATGCCAGCGACAGCAGCTGGAATTAGTGTCGGAGGCGTCGGCGGGGTATCCGTCGGCAGCGGAGGAGCCAGCGCTAATGTGGGCGGCAACAGCGGCGCTACGGCTAGCGTGTCCCTAGGCGGTTCTGGGGCAAATGCCGCAGCCTCCGTCGGCGACACTGGCGGAGCGACTGCTTCCATCGGAACCGGCAGCGCCAATGTCGGTGTCGTCACCGGGGTTGGTACCGACGTAAATGTCGGCGTTGGAACCAATCCAGCCGCCAACCCCAGCAACCCGACCGCTTCGAGCAACCCGAATCTGGCTAGCGTTGTCGGCGATATGTCGAACGCTCAGGTCACTCGGATGAAGAAGCGCTGCGTCGAAGTGCTTAGCAACGAAGACACCTATGATCGTGACCTGCGCCGGCTCTGCCTGCTGATCTCGCGCCGCTAACCAGCGACCCCTTTCCGACCTGTCGGGGCTGTCGACTGACACTCTCCAGTTCCGACAGTGGAAGCCCGCCCGCCGAAAGGTTGGGCGGGCTTTTACAGTCAGCGTCCTTCCATCCGCAGCAGACAATCGCGCTTAGCATCAGCGACCTGGCCGAGCAAGCGATGGAAGACCGCGCGGACAAGCTGGGCATATCCTGCGCAGAGGAAGTCGGCAGCGTGTACGCGGCGATTCTCGGTGCTATCGTGCACCGCGATGCCGCTTGGCTGACTGACCGAGGCCGCGCTATATCGCGCCCGGCGGGCGTATTCAGTTCAGCGAGCCTCTGCCGGGGGAAGCCAAGACCATCTTTCACTTGCTCGACAAGGCCGGACTTGAAGGCAAGGTGTCGAAGCGCAAGGACAGCAAATACCGTCGACCAACTGGCTGAAGGCCAAGTGCTTTGCGAACGACGAGTTCGATCTGCTCGGCGTCGAGCGTGAAGCGGGCAAGCCGGCGTTCGCTGAGGATGACACAAATCGCCGTGCCTAAGAAAGATCAGGAGCGCGCCACCTACGCCTGGATGTACGGCGCCCAAGCGTGCAAGGATGGCAAGGAGCGTGAGGTGCCATTACTGGCAGGAACATGCCGACGGGTGGCTGCAGGGTTTTGACGGTGTGCCGATGGCTGGTTTTGGATAGACCAAGACCGTCAACGACGAGATGGAAGCCGAGGTCGACGAAGCCGCCGTCGAGCGGCCCGACGAATAGCCATTTTGCCATGTGCCGTATGTTCGTTTTTGATTGAAGAAAGGGTTTCGTTGGGCCTATAAAGATTCCGTTTACCATTGCCTTTTTGGGAGGATGCGATGGTTGCAACGCCCATAGATATCGCTCAAGCGGCCACTGCGACTACGGCCACCTTGCTGAAGTGGCAGAAGTCCATGGAGGAACGCGCCACGTTTCGCCAGAACATGGATCAATCGCGCAGGGCGATCCAAGCCTCACGCGATCTGCTGAAGCGCCTTCGTCAACGTCATCGCGACGACGATAGCGGCGCGGATGCGCTAAAGGATTAGCCGCCAGGGCAGATGTGAGACGGAGGTCCGGGAACGGATTGGGGCCACGTGCGGCACCTAATGTCGCGATGGTGATGGCCGATGATGTGCTTGAACAGGAGATTGCCCATCTCCTGCATTGCCGTCATATCCGGGTAAGCCGCTAAAACGGAGCCTTCACCACCGACGCTGCCGAGCAGCGGGATCAACACGAAGCTGTCATCCCGAAACTTGCTTATGGTGGTGATCGTGAAATCGTAGTCGGGATAGGCCTCATCAAGCAGGGCGCTGATCTCGGCGAGGAATTCAGGCGTCTCGAACTGTGCGCCGATCGGCGGCACCACAATCATGTCTTTGCATACTTGCATCTCGCGCCTTCCCAAGCCGTCTCATCGTGAGCGGCTGTTCCGCCAAGGTCAAATCACGTCTTCCCTGCCGATGATCTGGAGTCAGCAAAGTTATTCACACGTCGACAAGATGGTTAGAATTGTCGCGGTTCGGTTAAGACCTCGATCATGAGGCGTGGCGCATCGTGTTGTTGGGTCTACATATTGCCTTCCTGACCCTACCCGGTAGCTCAAGCCCGTTGCCGTAATTGGCAACGGGCTTTTTTACGTCTTCATCTGGCACAGTTGATCTAATTGTATGGAACCGCGACGACAACCAAGCAATTCTGCCTTAAGCGGTCGATTCCTCGGATGTAGCCGTGCCTACGAAAACCCGCTGTTGCGCGCGCGGCGGGGTTTCTTGGCATCAAGACGCTACCCCGCCCTCAGGCCCGTTGCTTAAGCGGCGGCCTTTACAGGTCCGGCGCCGCTATCTACTGCTGAATAGGTGGAGTCACGAGACCCGGAAAGGGCAACACGTTGCCGCCCGTCCCCCGCCGGCGGCGCAGTTCAATCTCGCGATAGACGAGGATGCCCATCACCATTTCCGCGCTGGCGATTTCCGATCTCGATGGCAACGACTTGAGCAATTGGTGCAGCTGTCGCGTTTCCATGGTCGCAATGTGGGCGGCAATGGCTTCGATGCTATCGCCCAAATTCGCCAGTAACCCTGCGGACATCTGCATCGCGCTACTCTACAGCCGGGAAAACGTGTTGAGATGCAGACGCGTCCTTTGGCCTTCTGCAAAGGCCAAAGCATAGGATTCGAGCTTGAATGATCGGGTGAGTTCCTGGTCTTCCTCGACCACGCGAACAAACCACTCGCCACAGGCTTCGCCAACTTCGACACAAGGGCGTGCTTTGCGAATTGGAATGATGTCAGCCAGGGCGTTGCCTCCCAGCAATCAGGCCAAACGGGATTGTAACGTCGTAAGCGGTCTTCAACAAGAAGAGTTTGGGCAGCAATACGAAACTGAGGTGTGGGCCACAAATGGCCGGCGCCATGGGTTGGGGAACCTGGGTGGGCACCGGCCAAGAGCGGACAGGTCCGCCGCGATGCATACATCGTCGATTGGTGCCGCGGTGGTAATGGTGTGATCGCGGAAGCTACGCTTTAGCCTTAGCCGCCGGCCTTGCCTTGCCCGTTACAGTTGCCGTGGGCTGCGGTGCCTTCCTACCCAGACCGATCGACTTCGCCATGGCAGACCGTGAGGCCGCATAGTTGGGAGCGACCATCGGATAAGTGGATGGCAAGTTCCACTTTGTTCGATACGCGTCAGGAGTGAGACCGAAATCCACGCGCAGATGTCGCCGAAGGGTTTTGAACCGCTTACCATCTTCAAGACAGATGATGTAATCGGGAAATACTGACTTCTTTGGATTTACCGCAGGCACTGGTTCTTCGGTCGCGGCAGCCACGCGATGGCCAATCCCAGACAGCGACGCGTGCACTGAGGCTATCAGGTCCGCCAAACCCGCGACCGGCACGGGATTGTTGCTGACGTACGCCGATACCACATCCGCCGTGAGTTCTACCAGTTCAGGGGCGTGGTCGGGGGCGTCGGTCATGGTGTGAGTCCTCGAATTTGAGAACGATCTATTATAGCTGCTGCCGCAGCTGCACAACTCGAGGCCCGATGATGGGCCGCTTCCCTCGTAAGCACCAATCCTGTTGAGCCTGTGTTTGCCGATGGAGGAAAGGACCATCCGAAGCAGTGCCAGACTTATCACAGGTTAAGTCGGTCCGGTGTTTATGATATAAGGTCGGGCATCATTCGCGTTCTGCTGGCCGCGGGTGACTGAGAGACCATAGCGCTCCCGCCCAAACGGAGAGCCGACATGCTTTATCAAAGCCCATTAACCGCCAAGTTCCATCGTGCCTTCACCCTCACGTCAGGTGAGCGTCAAGCTCTCGACGCGGTAAGAATAAGGATCGTTGCGATTGGCGCAAACCAGAACTTGGTTCGGGAAGGCGACCAGCCGTCCCGGTGCATAATGGTCCTGGCTGGCTTAGCCAGCACCTCGAAGGTAACAGGAGACGGGAAGCGTCAGGTCACTGCTTATCATGTGCCTGGCGACATGCCCGATCTGTTGAGCCTGCACCTCGATCTGTTGGATAGCGACGTTCGAACGGTGAGCGCTTGCAGTGTTGGCTTCATAGATCACTCGGCTATCCGGCTGCTCTGCGAACGCCACCCCAGGCTGGCGGCAAATCTTTGGCGAACGACACTGGTTGATGCATCGATTTTCCGCGAATGGGTGGTCAATGTCGGGAAGCGCCAAGCGCTTGGCCGAGTGGCCCACCTTCTCTGTGAAATCATGCTACGTATGGAAGACGCCGGACTCGCGTCCGATCAAACCTGCGCTTTTGCTGTGACTCAAGCTGACCTTGGCGAAGCGACAGGGCTGTCGGCAGTCCACATCAACCGCACGCTCAAGTCTCTTCGGGAGAAGCGCCTTACATCACTTGTGAATGGCCAATTGACCATCCATGATTGGGAAGGACTGGCCTTTCTTGCTGAGTTCCGGCACGATTACCTGCACTCAGCAAGGACCAATAAAACGGCCGAGTTCATGTCAATGCACTGATTGCTCCAGGGGAAAATCGCCAGAAATGCGGATTGGCTCCAAGGGTAGCCGGACCACTTGTTGGCCTTCGCTGACCATCAGCGGTGCGATCGCCTCCCAAACATGTTTTGCCATGGTGGCGCGGCGGAAATGATCAGCAGGTTGATACCAAGCCTGTCTGGCTTGCTTCTTTTTGATGCGGCAGGCGGGGCCGCCTTGCCCCAGGCCAAACGCAGGCCCCAAACGAACCCGGCCTCACTTGGTGCACGCTCCTTTTACCGCGCGGTCAATGCTTTGATGGCGCGTCGAAGCGTTAGCGCAAGGGGTTCACTTGCGCGCAGAGTGCATTCGAATGCTTACCGGCCCACACGGGCGTTGACTATCCGTATGGCCGTCTGGGTCGTGGAGGTTAACTGGGACGGGACACCTGCTCTCCTTGCCAGCCTTCGGGACGTTTCCTCGCAGCGTGCGCAGGAGGAACGTCGACGTCAATCCCAGAAGCTCGGAGCAATTGGCCGCCTCGCAGCCGGCATAGTTCACGATATCAACAATCTGATAGCAGCGTTCGACTCGGGCCTGCGGCTCCTGCAAAAGCAACTCGCCGAAAATCCCGGCGATCCGAAATCAGCCATCCTGATCGACGAACTGCTCAAACGAACACAGAACGGCGTGGCACTTACGCAGCAATTGCTTGCGTCTCTCGGAGCCAGTCGCTTACGCCCGAAAGCATTGATCTGAACGGACGGATCGAACAGCTTTCGATGCTGCTGGAACGAACGCTCGGGAGTGCAATCAAAATTGAACGCAACTTGGACGCGGCGCTTGGCCCTGTTCTGGTCGACCCCAACCAGCTCGATGTCGCCATGCTCAATCTGGCGGTGAACGCCAAGGACGCCATGGCCGGCGTGGGAACGCTCACAATCGAGACTAGCGATGTCCCGGACGACATCGACGATGGGCATTCACTGGCGGGTTCGTGCGTTCGTATGACCGTGCGCGATGCCGGTTGCGCATGAACAAGGAGATTCTGGCGCAGGTCTTCGAGCCGTTCTTCACCACCAAACCCGATGGACGCGGGACCAGACTTGGACTTAGCCAGGTTTATGGCTTCGTCAAACAATCCGGTGGGCACATTCGGATCGAGAGCGAAGCTGGTGAAGGAACAAGCGTCCATCTTTTTCTGCCGCGTGTGCAGAAGCAGTAACCAGGCTCTGCCGGTATCGTCTTTGCATTGGGTATCGCGGAAGTGACGTGGCCAGTCCGCCAAAGCAATCCCGTAGAGCGACATAATGGGTTGGTTAGCGGCCGCTTTAGAGATCGGTGCAGAGGGTACACGGGCTTGTCCCTTTATCCTTTTTTCTCCCGGCCGCGCCACTGTCTATTATCGGCGGCTAGGCCGCTATCACCTTCTGAGCGGGTTAGCGATGGAGTGCCTTGGACGGTGAAAACGATTCCGGCATCCTCAAACGCTTTGCGGATGGCGGCCATGTTGTGGGGACGCGGTTTCCTGTATCCGTTCTCAAAAGCGCTGATCACCATCTCGCTAAGATTGGCCTTGGCGGCAAGTCGCACACGCGGCCAGTTCAGTAGGGCTCGTGCTGCTCTGACTTGATCTGCTGAGAGTAGGGTTCGGCTGTCCATAGCCAGTCGAACATTTAGTATCGCTAAACTGTTCCTCTTGACCTTCTGCGATTTCTAACGGTGTGAGGCCGGCTTGTCGGAAGCCGTCATCGATTATGGCTGCAACCTTTCGGACGGTTGTTGCCTCGGCTCCAACAAGACGTGCTGCCTGCATTCTTGCTTGGAGATCAGCCAAGCGGGCAACCAGGGCTTGCGTCCTCTCGAGTTCAGGGTTCGTCATGTTCATTGTCCAGCTGAGTGGCAATTTGAATTTGTCCGGCTGAGTAGCGTTTGAATGCACACACTCGCCACCCAAGGGTGGCGAGTGTGTGTTCGTTCGAAATCTCAGTCGTAAACTTTCACGATCTTGCGGGTGCCCGGATCGACCAGGACCGTGCGGTTGTCGACCACCACGTAACGGTATTTGACGTTCGGGACCTCGTGGATCTCCACAGTTTCCGGCAGAGCTGTCCCGACGTTCAATTCCACGCCGGGAAGGTTCACCGAAGCCAAGGGCTGCTTCTTGACATACTCACGGATGACCGTGTCCTGTTCCGGCTGGATGATAATGTCGTCAGCGGCGGCGGAGCCGATCCCCGCCAAGAGCAATATGGCTGCGGCGGTGTTCACAAAGTGCATCTTCATATCTTCTCTCCTGCAAGGACCGGCACACGACGATCATCGTCCCGCGCTGCCCGGCAACCAACTTTGAACCGGGGTAAACGTTCCCGCCTACGCACCTTTGTCTAATTCGATTGGTCTAAAGTCCGACCGTACAACGCAATGGTCTTACCTTTGGACTAGGCGGAACGGATTAGGGCTTCAGGTTGTTGGTTCTCCACAACGGGAGAGAACAAATGGATCAAAGTGTTGGCCAGGCGCGATGGTTGCTCGCACCGATTTTTGCAACGGCCGTTACCTTTCTGGTAATGGCGGTCGTCCTTAGCTGACATGTCTTGGATCGGCGCAGCCAGGTCCCTTCCTGCGCTGATAGGATTCGCGAGTTGCTTGAGCGGCTGGCGAATCCTCTATTTTACCGTGCGCTGGGCCTGCTCCTTCAGCAGGCGGGGCGCTTCGTTCAGCTCATGTAAGTTGGGAGGTTTACTATGCATCGGCGATCCTTTTTGACAGCGATGTTTGGCGTTGCAGGGGCAGCAGCCTTTGCAAGCGCGGTCCGGCCTATCAACGCATTGGCCGGTGTTCCAGCGGCCAAAAGTGGCATTCTCGAAGAACTCGACGCGCCAGACGCCTTCGACAACGAAGGTACTCACGCGGAAGTGGAGCCGGTCAACCATCGGCGCTACTACGACCAAGATTACGACCCAGACTACGACCCAGATTACTACCACCGGCGCCGCCGCCGGCGGGGCTGGAGAAGAGTCTGCCGTAGTTACTGGCGACACGGGCGCCGTCGGGTCCGGTGCTATCGCCGACGTGGTCCTTCGGTCGTCTTGCGATTTTAGCTAGTCGGCTGCTTCTGCCCATGGCCCGTTCCGGCTGACGTGCTGAGAACGGGCCGGTACGATTCCTTTTTCGTGGCAAACGCAATCCATCTGAGGGCACTCATCAGCAGCGCCGATGGACCTGACTTACAGCTTGGTGGTGTCGCTGTGGTGCGCCAGGAGCGGTCTGACGATCCCTCTTGTGCAGCCCTTCGGCTGCCGCCAGCCTGGGAAAGCTTTTCGGAACGTTTGGTTCTGGCCGTTAGGCCACGGGGCCAAGCTCAGCCATCAGGACACCCCGCAAGCGATGAGCAGCGGGGCCTGGTAAGGCCCGGCGACCTCCTTTTGACATACGGGGAGAAACCAAGAAGGGCGCCGAGCCTTACCGGCGCTGCTTTGAGGCAGACGACGCCGATGAGAGTAGGCGATCATGCTAATTTCTGCGAACCATGCGAATGAGGGAAAGCCGTGTGCGATTCTTCGCTATCCAGCCACGAACCTCTGCCTTTCGGACATGGCGGTCCGTCGCTCGATCGATGATGAAGAACGCCTGATGTAGCTGCTCGACTTCGTAGAGCCCGACCCGGATCTCGAACCCTGTCTGGCCAGTGGCATCGAAGTCACCGGGACCAATGACAGGGAAGGCGACGGCGATGGCGAAGCGGACGACGAGCGCGAAGCCAACG
Organism: Mesorhizobium sp. M0037; assembly: GCF_040323635.1. Classification (NCBI taxonomy): domain Bacteria; kingdom Pseudomonadati; phylum Pseudomonadota; class Alphaproteobacteria; order Hyphomicrobiales; family Phyllobacteriaceae; genus Mesorhizobium; species Mesorhizobium sp. M0037. Next base: position 473,926 of record NZ_JAMYVB010000001.1, read on the forward strand.
ATGCCGATTATGGCTTCATAGAGGGAGGGCAAGGCCTATAATTGTCCGGTCGAGAATGAATAGCCCGCTGCCTCACGGTGGACTGGCTTCAGTTTTTGTGCGGCACGATGTAGCGACTGCTCACCGCACCCGCCCCTGTGCCCCGCGTGACGACAATCGTGCTATACCCGGCTGGAACGGAACCTGTAGCGGAGGGGTCGATCGAACTGCATCGCCCGACGATCTCCCCGTTGGGAGCGCCCTCGAGCCTCACGGCTAACGCCAACTGGCATGTGTCAAGGGATCCGAACATGGCCGGTGATGTATCGAGTGGCTTGCAGACTCCCTGGGCGGGACTGCAAGAAAGCAAAATCATCACAGCTGCAGTTGCCGGATCCATTCGTGAAGCTCCGTTGTTCGACGAGCCTCAACGCAGAATAGCGAGCTTTGTTTCGTCGGTGCTAAAATACGAGTTTTCTGGTCTGGCTCACGGTGGCGGGCTTTTCATTGTCACAGCTTTCGCCTCTCAATTGTCCCGATCCCGAACGGTAAAACAGCCATCCGACGAGACACACCGAGGGGATTGCGATGGCCAGAAGGATGCCGCCGGCAATGTTCACCATCAACATGAAATCCATCGGACCTCTCCCTCTTATATGCCGACAGTCGGAAACTCGTGAAATCAACATGGGTGAACAGGTTGCGAACATGCTGCTACGGTTTTTGCAGAGCCAAGAGATGAGACGAGACGGACCAGCACGACAGGGACTAGCTCTCGTCGCAACAAATTGACACACAAGGACTCGACGGAGTCGAATGGCAAGGGCAGGGACGCCATCAAGCGAATTTCAAAACCGGTGCCTTGGCCGACGGGCAATCGCTGATAACATCAAGGTATGCCTGAGGCGACGTTACAAGGCAGTGTACTTGGGTGCAGCCGGCCGCAGGCGGCCGAACTCTCGCCTTCCAGAGGTTCTGGAGTGCGCCGACCGACCCCGTCGTGCTCGTCAATGTGTAGGTTTGCAGTGTGGTGTTCCTTCAAGGTCAATCAGCAGCTTATGCATGGAGGACCACGGCAAGCGGCGTTTTATTCCCGGACAGCGCAAATTCTGTCTCGACAATGTGATTGGTCCGGGCGCCTCGTTTTTTAACGCTCTTTGGCCCGCAACATCGGCCGTCCAGTTCGGGAATATCGGGACCTTTCAAGAATTCGGATATTGTGAGAGCAGCGACGCGTCGTGCGACGAAGGGGAAACAACTTCGCAGTCTCGTGCGACAGCGAGGCGCCTGGCTCAGCGTCTGCTTGCCGGCATCCTGTGTGGGGCGGGAGCGCGGGGGGCAGTCCAGGCGACCGGCAGGCAACGCTCGCGTCTGTCCATCGCGGTGATGGGAGCCTCGTCGAGTTCAGCAGCGTTGTGGAAGCAGTCCGCTGCGCGCGTCAGAACGCTATTGCTAAGCGCAATGCCGGGGTGCCCGATGATCGTCGCATTGAGTTCCGGATTGGCATTCACCTGGGTGACGTCGTGCAGGAGCGCGATGACGACCTGATGGGTAATGGCGTCAACATCGCCGAGGGTATCCGGGTTGCCCGGGCGTAGCGGCTTCGAAGCCGCCGATTATAAGTATTCTCGCCCTGTGGCGGCCGATTCTGCGATTAGGAATTGGACGAATAGGCATGGGGGAGAAAGGCCGTTATTCTAAGCCTCATCCACCCTCGATGCGGGAAATAACGAGATCATGGAGTAGGAAAATCTCATGCTATGCGGCGGAGGTGCTTACAAGGGCGAGATTCACACCCGCCCAACGACAAGGCGCCCATCCCCTGCCCGATGGACGGTGGATAGAGTTTTGGTGCCATGAGCCAAACCCACACATTACAACCGTCATCTATCCGCTTCCCGGTACAACCACGGCTGGTGCCGGCGATCAAGGCGGCGTACTTCGCCGACCTGCCGCCAGCCGACATCACCCTCGAGCTGCTCGACGACTGGTATGGCCGTCTGCTGCGGGTCAAAGGTGTCGACATCGCCTACCGTGCCGTAAAGACGTGGCGTTCGCTCTATAATGTCATGGCCGGCATGAAGCTATGCCCGCCCGGCTCCGACCCATCGCAGGCGATCCGCCGCCAGACGCCACCACCGCGCCATCAGACCTGGACGGCAGGCGAGGCGGGGCGCCTGGCGCGCCGGCTACCGCGAACTGGCCTGCATCATCGCCGTTGCGTGGGACACGAGCTTCTCACCCGTCGACGTGTGCACGCTCACACCGGCGCAGGCAATGCAGACAGCACAGGAATGGGGTTTTCTGATTGCACGCAGCAAGAGTGGCGAGGCGGCTTTCGGCACGCTGTCGTCACGCACGCAGCGCCTGGTGCTGGCCTATGTCGAATCCTAGGCGTCACCCTGCTTGACGATGCGCCGATCTTTCGCTCGCGCGGTTTCGCGCCGGGCCCGAAGGGGGGCCGGCCGCGCGCCGGCGTGCCTTACACGAAGGATTCTCTGGTCGACGACTTTGCCGATCTGCGCACGCTGGTATTCGGGACATCGGAGAAGCGGCGGCTGATGGACATGCGGCGTTCCGGCGCGGTCGAGGCGATGCCGGAGGCGCGTCGGTCGAGGCAATCTCGGCCAAGATGGGCAATTCGATCGACGGGAACAAGGCGCTGCAGAAGACCTATATGCCGGTCAATCTGGCCGCCGTCCGCTCAGCCGATGCCAGCCGCCGCAAGGGCAGAAAGCTGCTTGGCCTGGAACGGAACGAATACAGAAAGTTGAAACTCTCCGCAGAATGAGAGTTGAAACTTTTCAAGGGGCGGTAGCTAACCCCTTGAAATTAATGGCGCGAGTGACGGGGCTCGAACCCGCGACCTCCGGCGTGACAGGCCGGCACTCTAACCAACTGAGCTACACCCGCGCATTGGACGAGCACGTGTCAGCCGTGTTCGTCGTTGGGGCGGTGGATAAGGGGTTCGCCACCGGGTGTCAAGCGCAGCTGGACAGCATAAACGCAAACAGGAGAAGGTTTTTTGACGGGCGGCACTTTGCCCGCGAAAACCACTGTGCGGCTAAGCTCGCAGCTGTTCATTTGGCCTTGCGAAGCCGGTTGCGACCGCTTAAAGGTCCGGCCGGAGCGGGCGATTAGCTCAGTTGGTAGAGCGCTTCGTTTACACCGAAGATGTCGGCGGTTCGAGCCCGTCATCGCCCACCACTCAAGCTCTTGATAAATCGGTGCTTGCCCGGAGTTACGGTCTCATATCCGGTTGTACGCGTTGTCGGCATTCTGCTTCCTGGCCTTGTCGCGTTCGAAAGGGGTGACGCAGACCAAGTCGCTCTCGAACGCTTCACGCCAGACGTAGCCGTCGCGGCAGGTGCTGTCGCCGTAAGGTCCGCCTGTCGGCGAACGGTTGTTGCGGGCATTTGCATTCTGGGCCTGCACCTCACCGTAGTCGGCAGGACTCACGCACACGCTGTCGCCGAAGATCGCCGATCGCCAGACGAATCCTTCCTTGCATCCTTTGGCCTCGATCGCTGCGGGCTCGATAGGCGACGGCAAAGGGGAGGGCCTCGGCCACAACGCCACCGTTGTCCCGCCGATGCCGAGCGCGATCATCGCGGCCAGCCCGTACAGCAGCCAGAGCCTCGGCCGCCGCGCCGCTGGCTTCGCAATCGCCGACGCAATCGCCGCCATATCGTCGTTGAAGCGCTCGTGGCGGACCTCCATGGCTTGACGCTTGGCCAGGTCCTGCAGATCGGGTGGCAAGGCGCTTTTCTTTGGCATGCTGGCGCCGTTGACGAGCACGGGGATGACGCGCACCCCAGCCTGGAGTGCCGTACGGATCTCCTTGCGCACGAAGTCGTCGGGGGACTCCAGCCGAACCTGGCCCTGCTCATCGGTAAGCGCGGCCCACTGCGGCCCCACGATCGCCAGCATGATTTTGCAACTGGCCAAACTGCGGGCAAGCGCCACCTCAAAGTCATCGCCGGGGTTGAGCTTGTCGACGTCCATGAAGATGGACGCATCAGGAAGCGCGCGGTTCAGATTATCGTAGACGCGGCCCGCCACGCCGGAATCGGTCTGCCGCCGGTAGTTGATGAATACGTCGCCAAGCAAGGCCTGCCTCTTCCCACATGAACGAGAAGGCCTCAAAGTAGCATGAGCGGTGACCTCGCAGCTAGTCTGGCGACAGACTGGCCATTACTGCGGATGCAGTCCGTTTCACGTCTCGCCAGAGGACACATGCACCGGCCCTTCGCGTCGCACGGTGGACTAAGTACAAGAGGCCATTACGGCGCGTCGCCAAAGCGGAATATACACAAATGTCTTCCGTCTGGATGGCAGCTGCAGAGCAAGTTCGGCCCACGCCCGCAACGCCAGGCGAACAATGCCTTTACCGGATTAACTTGGCGTATCCGGAAAAGCAGGTTCATCCGGAAGGGCAGGGTGTTCTGGAAGGGTGGGTTCACCTGCACGGGTAGGTTCATCAGGAAGCTTAATATCTTGAGCGTCTATGCAATGTCGCTCTCTCAAAACCGGGGAACCGCTTTTGAGCGACACGCATTGGGTGAGCACAGAAAGGCGATCGGCTCCGCCACTTCTTCCTGTTTCGGCTCGCCGATGCGGGCAAGCGTGTACTTGTCGACGTTGTTCGCATACGGCTTCGATATCGGCGTAGGTGCCGTGTCACCGTGCCGCGATAAGGGTTCACAGCGGTCGAGTTGACGATAGCGTTCTCAGCGAAGATGTCGGCGGTTCGAGCCCGTCATCGCCCACCATATCTGGCCGACCATATCTCGAATGCCGGGCGCGGCCGCAACGAGCCGCACCCGCACTTCTTTCCCAGTGCAACCTATCGCTTGACGTAGCAGTTCTTCTTCACGCGGCGGATGGGATCCTCGCCAAAGGCGTCGACGCTGCATGTGACGCCGTTCCTGAATACGCCCTGGACGTACTGGCCACGCGCCCCGTATCTCACCAGTTTGCGGCCACGGAACTCGCAGAACCGCCCCTCCGAGGCGCAGGCCACCCATCTGCCGCCGCCCTGGCCGTAGTCGTCATCACCGTAATTGTCATCGTCGTTGTTGTCGCCATAGTCGTCACCGCCGCCGCGCCTCACGATATAGCAAGCCTTGTCGCGGCCGGGCGCCGGGTCGCCAAAGACGCGATTCGTACACGGCACGGCACGACGATCGATGAAGCGCGAAGTGGTCTGCCCGCGCGCGCCGTAGACCACTTCCGAGGGGTAGGGCAGGCGGCAGATTTCGCCTTCGTCGGCGCATCGCTGCATCCGCTGGGCGGATGCGGTGGCTGGAAAAAGAATAGAGACGGACGAGGCCAGGCCGACCAGGCAGATGAATGTAAACGTCATCCGGATCAAAGCATTGAAGGTTTTTGACACGATTTGTCTCCCGTTCGATTCGACCAGCATGGTACAGCAGCCTTGTTAAATACACGATGAACGAAAGCCCTCCGGGAAGGCAGGACAATGATGGATCATCCAGGGCGCCTGATGCTGCGGTTGCTGTTCGCATTGGCAATCGTCGGCACTGGACGCTTCGCCTATGCAGGGAATGCGGGCGACGGCGTCGACCAGCCGGCGGCCAAGGCCGCCTTGCTCAAGGCCTATCCCGGACTTTTCACCATTTCGGGCAATGTACTGACCTGGACCGACGGCACCACGATGGTGTGGGACGACGGCAAGGCGCGCGACGCCGACGCGCTGCTGGAGAGCCCTGACATCGAAGACATGTTTCGCTACGTCTATCCCGGAGCAGCGGAGGGCGCGCTGGTCCCGGCCGAGGATTTCGATCCCGGCCGCATCCGCAACGAACCTTTCTTCGAGAAGCTCTACGGGGCAAGTGCCGCCGAGGTGGGCAAGCACATCGCCAACGTCAAATGGTTGCCGAAGCTCGGCAAGAAGACCGTGCAGGTCACCAGGATTTTCGGCATCAACGACCGGCTGGGCAAGGTCTCCGCTGCGCTTGAGGCGATGCCCGCGGAGCTGAGCCGTTACGGGCTCAAGCCCGGCGGCGGCTTTGTCTGGCGGCCGATCGCCGGCACCGACCGGTTGAGCGTTCACTCGTTCGGAGCGGCCTTCGATATCAATGTCGGCTTCTCCGACTATTGGTACAACAACAGGAACAAAACCAACCCGAAGGCCCACATTCCCTTCAAGAACCGGATTCCGCTGGAAATCGTGGAATTTTTCGAGAAAAACGGCTTCATCTGGGGCGGGCGCTGGTATCACTACGACACCATGCACTTCGAGTACCGGCCTGAGTTGCTGCTGTACAAGAAATCCGGCTGATCACGGCGGCAGCAGCCGGAAATCCTTGCCTTCGGGCAGCAACTGGCCGCCGTCGACGACGATGGTGGTGCCGGTGATGTAGCTGGCATCGTCGGAGGCGAGGAACAGGAAGGCGTTGGCGACGTCGCGCGGACTGCCGAGGCGTCCGAGCGGGATCGAATCCTCCATGTTCTTGATGTAGGCGGCGCCGCGATGCAGCTCGATCGCTTCGGTCAGGATGTTGCCGGGCTCGACGCCGTTGACGGTGATGCCGTAGCCCGAAAATTCCAGCGCCGCCGAGCGGATGAAGCCGTTGATGCCGGCCTTGCTGGCGGCATAGTGGCCGTGGCCGGGGCTGGTGACGTGCGGACCGGTGATCGACGAGGTGTAGAGCATGCGCCCGTAACCTTGCGCCTTCATCGGCGCCAGCGCCGCCAGCGTGGCGTTGAACGTGCCGCGCAGATTGACCGCCATCACCCGGTCCCAGTCGTCCGGGCTGGTGTTTTCGATCAGCTGCCAGGGATAGATGCCGGCATTCTGCACGATGATGTCGAGGCGGCCATGGCGGCTCAGCGCCAGCGCCACCGCAGCTTCTGCATCGGCCATTTGCGAGATGTCGGTGCGAATGAAATCCGCGCCGAGCTCGTCCGCGGTCGCCTGGCCGGCTTCGGCCTCGCTGTCGGCCAGGACCAGCCTTGCGCCTTCTTCGGCAAAGCGCTGGGCGATGCCCTTGCCGATGCCGCGCGCGCTGCCGACGATCAGCGCGACCTTGCTTTCGAGCCGTCCTGTCATGCCAGCCGTCTCCTATGCCAGTCTTTGGCGAATGGTTTGCTTGAAGGCGTCGAGCAGCACGGCGGCGAGCACCAAAAGGCCGTGGATCACCTGGGTGAAATTCGCCGGCAGGCCCATCAGATTGATCGCCGTGTTGATGGAGGAGAGCAGCAGCACGCCGGCATAGACGCCGGGCAAGGTGCCGACACCGCCTTTCAGGCTGACGCCGCCGATGACGACCGCGGCAAAGGCGTTGAACAACAGCCCGGTGCCGAGATTGGCGGTGGCGCCCGAGGTGCGGATGGCGAGCAGCCAGCCGGCGAGGCCGGCAATGGCGCCGGCAAGTACGAAGGCGATGATCAGATTGCGGTTGACGCGGATGCCGGCGCGGAAGGTCGCGGTCTCGTTGCCGCCGATCATCACGAGGTGGCGGCCGAACGGCGTCTTGGCCATGATCAGCGAGAACAGGACGAAAAAGGCGACGGCGATCCAGGCGGTCAGCGGCAGGCCGGCCATTCGCTGGATGCCGAACCCGCGGTTGGCCGGCGCCAGATCCTGTGCCGAGCGGCCGCCGGAAATCACCAGCACCAGGCCGCGCACCCAGATGTAGGACGCCAGCGTAATGATAAAGGCGCTCATCTTCACCTTGACCACGAGATAGCCGTTGAAGGCGCCGATGAGGCCGCCGACGGCCAGCGCAACCAGCAGCGAAACCGGAACCATCAGCCATTGCGGATTGAGCTGTATGCCCATGCCGATGCCCGATGAGCAGAACAGGATGCCGACCGCCATGGCGCTGAGTGCGGCCACCGATTCCACCGACAGGTCCATATGGCCGGCAATGATGACCAGCGACAGGCCGATCGACATCACGCCGAGAACGCTCGAGGCCTCGATGATGTTGGCGAAGATGCCGAGCTGGAAGTAGTTGGGGACGAAGACGGAAAAGACAACCAGCACAAAGATCAGCATGAACCAGACGAGGTTGTCGAGGACGAACTCCAGGGCTTTGCGGCTGCGCGGGTTCATGGGCTGATCCGGTTGGCGCCCCCGAGAAAATCAGGCTGAGAAATCAACTCGATTTCGTCGGGTTCAGGCGCGGGTTTAGGTTCGCCACGGTGTCCTGGGACGCGGCGTCGTGAATGGGCAGGCTCCGGGCCGCAATGGCCCGGAGCGCTTCGCTAGGCGACTATTCGACAGACTTGATCGTGTCCGTCGGCGGCTTCTGGTTGCCCCAGAAGGCCGGATTGTCGACGTTTTCCTTGGTGATGGCGGCGCCCGGGATCTTGATGTTGGGGCCCCAGCTCTCCTTGGTCACGGTCGACTTCAAGCCGAGCACGTCATACTCGCCAGGCTTGATTTCCTGCTTGCCGGCGATCTTGTCCATGAACATCGCCACGGCCGCGGCCTGCGCGTAGAGCGGCTGCTCGACTTCGACATTGAGCCAGCCCTTGCGGATCAGGTCGAGACCGACCGGAGCGCCGTTCGAGCTCATCAGCATGACGTCGCCCGGCTTCTTGCCGGCGGCCTCGAGCGAGGCGACGGCTGCGACCGACAGGTGCGCGGCATGGCTGAAGATCAGGTCGATGTCGGGGTTGGCGAGCATCTGGTCGGCAACGATCGTGCCGGCGTTGCTGGCTTCCCATTGCATGGCCGGCAGCGAGATGATCTTGACGTCAGGAAACGCCTTCAACTTCTCCTCGAAACCCTTCTGGATGTCGAGCGTGTAGGGATCGCCGGGATCGCCGAGCACCTGCAGGATCTTGCCCTTCACAGAACCGTTCTTGGCGGTCAGAAGCTTTTGCGCCTGCTCGGCGGCGACGTAGCCGATCTCGACCGTGCCCGCCACCGAGGTGAAATCGGACGGGGTCGAGGTGATCTGGCGGTCGAACTCGACCACCGGGATGCCGGCTGCACGCGCCGCTTCGATGGACGGCTTCAGCGCGTTGAAATCGACGGCGGCCAGGATGATCGCCGCCGGCTTCAGCGCAATGACGTCGTTCATCTGCGATTGCTGCGCGTCAGTCTTGTTATCGGCGTTGAGTGTTTTCACCTCATAGCCGACCTGCTTGAGGAACAGCTCCAGCGCGCTCACCGAGCCGGTCTGGAATTCATCGAGCAGGGTCGGGACCATATAATAGACGGTGCCCTTGGTCTGGGACATTGCCGGCGTGAGCGAGGCAAGAGCCAGTGCCAGGATACCGAAGACAAGAACCAGTATTCGCTTCATGTCGTTCGCTCCTCTTTTATACCGGACCCCTCTTTTGTCCCTCAACCTGCCGGTCCGGCACCGGCAAGCGTCTCACCGGTGATCATGTTGATCACCGCATCGGGACTTGTTTTGTTGCGTGCGACATCGCCGGCCACGACGCCTTGCCGGATCACCACGATCCGGTCGGCGACCTGGAAGGCCTGTTGCATGATGTGGGTGATGATGACGACGCCGATGCCCTGGTTGGCCACCTGGCGGATCATCTCGAGGCCGCGCCTGGTCTGCTCGACGCCGAGTGCCGCGAACGGCTCGTCCAGCAGCACCAGCTTGCCGCCCCAATGGACGAAGCGGTTGAGCTCGATGGCCTGGCGCTGGCCGCCCGAGAGATGCTCGACATTGGTGCGCAGCGACGGGATGCGGGTGCCGGCACTTGCCAGCGCCTTGCCGACCACGGCCTCCATGGCGCGCTCGTCGAGGATGGGGACACCGAGAACCTTGCGGGTGATTTCGCGGCCCATGAAGAAATTGGCGACGACGTCGACATTGGTGCAGAGCGACAGGTCCTGGTAGACGGTCTCGATGCCGGCAGCCTTGGCCTCGGCCGGCGTTTTCGCCAGGAATTCCTTGCCCTCGAACAGCATGCGGCCGGAGCTCGGCTCGAGGCCGCCGGCGATGATCTTGACCAGTGTCGACTTGCCGGCGCCGTTGTCGCCGAGCAGCGCCACGACTTCGCCCTTGCCGATCGAGAAGCTGATGCCCCTCAGCGCATGAATGGCGCCGTAATTCTTGGTGACGTTTTCGAGTACCAGCAGCGGTTCGGTCATGCCGCCACTCCCTTGCTGTGCATGAGGTCGGACCGGCGCTCGCGCTCGGCAATGAACATCTGGCCGAAGCGCGGCGACAGCACGCCCGAAACGGCTAATGCGGCAGCGCCCCGCAGCACCGAATGCTTGCCGCCGGTCGCCACCGTCACGCGCGGTGTCTTGCGGTCGCGCCGCGCCGAGACCGAATTGGGGAACTGTCCGGCCGCGCTGACCAGCTTTTCCAGCAGGTCTGTGGGCGCAAGCCCGCCGAGGATCACGGTTTCGGGGTCGAATATATTCTCGATTGTGACGATGGCGTTGCGGAAGATCGGCGCGATCTCGGCCACCCAGGCGGCGTCGCTGATGTTGCGGCGGCGACGTGCTTCCAGCGAGAGATACCGTTCGAGGCAGCCGCTGTTGCCGCATGGGCAAGGCTCGCCGCCGGGAACGGCAGGGATGTGTCCGATTTCGCCGGCATTGCCCCAGGCGCCGCGCATCACCGCGCCGTCATGCACGATGACGCCGCCGAGGCCGACGCCGAAATAGAGGTAGTAGTATTCGGAATAACCGGAGCCGAGACCGTAAAGCCGTTCCCCCATGGCGGCCGCCGCCATGTCGGTTTCGAAGAAGGCCGGCAGCCCGGTCGACGCCGCCAGCCGTTCCGGCAGCGCGACATCCTTCCAGCCGGCCATGGTCGTCGGGCCGACGAAGCTCATCGACTCCACGCCGAACGGTCCAGGCAGCGCCATGCCGATGCCGAGCACGCGCCCGCCGGGCCGCAGCGCCGTCAACTCCGGCACCATCGCGCCGATCAGCTCGAAGGCATGGTTGGGCGTCGCATGCGGCGCCTCGCGATGCATGCTCTCGATGACATCGCCGCTGAGATTGATGAGCGCCGCGTCGATCCCTAGCGGGGTGAGGTGGACGCCGACGGCATAGCCGCCCTCGGGGTTGATCCTGAGCGTCGCCGGCGGCAGCCCGCGTCCGCGCGGCTCTTCGCGCAGCGACAGCACATAGCCGTGCTCTTCGAGTTCGCGAACGATGGTCGATACGGTCTGGACGGTGAGGCCAACGCGGCCGGCAATGTCGCCGCGGGCGATGGGACCGTGAAGACGGATGGACTCCAGCACGATGCGCCGGTTGTAGGGCCGTCCGAACTCCTGATTGGTTCCCCGCAGTGCCATGTCCCGCGCCCCTTAGGAAGACCAAGACTTGCACAGGCAATTTATTCAGTCAAATGGAATTCAAAAATAATTCGGAATGGTTCCCGGACGCGGTGCAGGACCTGTCCCATGCGCCGCGCTGGCCGATTGCAGCCGGGCTGAAATCACCGCAATGGTGAATGACGTCAGGCGGGCGCGGGGCTCGCCGGCCAACAATCCAGCAGGAAAACCGATGATCGAATTGCCTTTTGCGCGCGATGAGTACCAGCGGCGGCTCAAGAAGATCCGCGCCGAGATGGCGGCGCGTGGGCTGGAACTGCTGGTCGTCAACGATGTCGCCAACCAGCATTACATCACCGGCTATGACGGCTGGTCGTTCTACACGCCGCAGGTCGTGCTGGTCCCGATCGAATACGAGGCCGAGCCGGTCTGGATCGGCCGCGCCATGGATGCGGCAGGCGGCTTGCTGACGGCCTGGATGAAGCCGGAGAATGTGGTCGGCTTCCCCGAAGACCACGTGCAGCGAGCCGATCGCCATCCGATGGACTGGATGGCGGCCTGGATCGTCGCCAAGGGCTGGGGCGCGAGACATATCGGCATCGAGCTCGAAGCCTATTATTTCTCACCGAAGGCGCATGCCCGGCTCGTCGCCGGCCTGCCCAATGCGAAATGGCACGACGCCGATCTGCTGGTGAACTGGATCCGCGCCGTCAAATCCGCGCCCGAAATTGCTTATCTGCGCAAGGCGTCGACACTTGCCGAATCGGCGGTTTCGCGGGCCTTCGAAGTCATCGCGCCAGGCGTGCGCGAATGCGATGCGATTGCCGCGATCCAGGCGGCGCAGATTGCCGGCAGTCCAGACTTCGCCGGCGACATCACGGCACTGCCGCCGACCATCCTCGGCGGCGAGAATGCATCGGCTCCGCACATCATGTGGAGCGATCGGCGCTTCGGCAAGGACGAAACGATTGCGCTCGAACTTGCCGGTGTCTGCCGCCGCTATGCCGCAGGCCTCGCCCGAACGATGCAGCTCGGCAAGACGCCGGCCCGTGTCGCCGACACCGCAAAGGCGGTGATCGAAGGCATGGATGCGGTGCTCGACGCGGTCAGGCCGGGGACCACAGCCGAAGCGGTCGAGGCCGCATGGCGCAAGGTTATCCAGCGCTACGGGCTGAAGAAGGAATCGCGCATCGGCTACTCCATCGGCGTCGCTTATCCCCCGGATTGGGGCGAGCACACGATCAGCCTGCGGCCCGGCGACAAGACCGCGCTGCAACCCGGCAACGTCCTGCACTCCATTCTTGGCATGTGGATGGATGGCTGGGGCATCGAGATCAGCGAGACCATTCTGGTGACCGAGACCGGCCATGAGACGCTGACCAAATTCCCGCGAGACATCCATGTCAAATCCTGACCGGTCAGCCACGACGGACGCCACCGCGACCCGCCTGACGCATCTGCTCAATATTGGATCGTCCGGCGCTCGATCAGCACCACAAGACAAAACAGGACGATCGACAGGCCCGATGACAGCACGATCGCCGCGTAGAGGCGGTCCGACTGGTAGTTGAAGGACGCCTGGATGATCAGCGCGCCAAGTCCTTGGTCGGAGCCGATCCATTCGCCGACAATGGCGCCGATCACGGCAGTGGCCGAGGCAATCCTCAGCGATGAGAACGGCATCGGCAAAGCGCGCGGCAGCCGCAGGCTCCAGAACGTGACGCCGGAGCACGCGATGTCGGATTGCCAAACAACAGGATGGTACAACGGGTGAAGGAGGCGGGGGCGTGCAACCAGCCGCCTGGCTTGACCCTACAGATACTGCTCGACCTTCTTGCCGACGGTCAGGAAGCGCAGCGGGTCGATGGCCTCGCCATTGTGGCGGACTTCGTAGTGCAGGTGCGGGCCGGTCGAACGGCCGCTGCTGCCGGTTTTGCCAATGATGTCGCCGGCCGCGAGTTTTTGGCCGACGGCAACGTCGATCTCGCTCAGATGGCCGTAGCGCGTGGCAAAGCCGTTGCCGTGATCGACCTCGACCATGCGGCCATAGCCGCCGTTCCAGCCGGCCTTGGTAACGATTCCGGCCGCCGTGACCTTGGCTGCCATGCCGACCGGCGCGCGGAAATCCATGCCCGAGTGCAGGGCAGCGGTGCCGAGGATGGGGTCAGTGCGCACGCCGAACGGGCTGGTGACGGAGTGGCCCGGCGCCGGGTTGGCGAGCGGCAGCCGCCGCGCCTCTTTCTTCAACTGGTCGAGCGTATCCAGCGCCTCGTCCAGTTCCTTGACCTTGCTGTCGAACATCATCGAGCTGTCAAGCGGGATCAGCGGTCCGCCGACATCGCTTTCGTTTTTGCCGAAATCACTGTCGACCGGCAGACCGGCCGCTTCCAGCGCCTGGGTGATGGCATCGGCGTTCTTGTAGGCGTTGTCGGCCAGGGTTTCGATGCGGGTGAGTTGCTGGCTCTCGATAGCCTTCAGTGAATCATTGATCGAGACGAACAATTTGTCGGCGCGGTCCGCAGCCGTTTCGCTGGGCAGCGGATCGGAACGTGTCGACCACAGCGAGAATGGCCTGGTGTCGCCCGAACCAAGGCTGGCGACCGAATAGGCGAGTGGCTCGCCGCCAGTCAGTTCGGCATGTTCGTCGGGTTTTGCCGCCACATCCGCGGCGGCCGGCGTGCCGACCTCGTTTTCCGCCCGTTCGAGGATCGGGCCGAGGCGGCCATGGCGCTGGCTGAGCTGGCTCTGCCGCTCGATCAATTCGCTGACCTTGGTCTCCATCAGTTTCTGGTCGAGAAGCTGGCGGCTGGTGATGCGGTCGACCTGCGCGCGAAGCGCCGAGATGCGATCCTCATAGGCCTGCTGCATGCGCGCCTGCCGGGCCGCGGTGGCGCCGATCAGATCGTCGCGCAGCACGAGATAGGAGGTCGCCAAGAGATAGCCGATGGCGATCGCCGCCAGTGCCGAGCCGAGAAAGGCGACGAGCCACGGCCGGATGGTGAAATGTCGTATTTCATTGCCCCGCGCAATGATGACCGTATGCGGCTCCTTGCGCCTGCCGAAGACCGCTGACTGACCGGTTAGGTTCACGGGACCAAGCTTTCGTTACGACACCAACGAAGCCCGATTACACATTATTAGGGTTAACAAAGTTTTGCCGTCGCGGGCGCGCTAGTGACCAACGGTGTCAGCCACCCGCATATGTCTTATGCCCCAATGCACTGCGCGGCGTTGGCCAGATCGGTGGCGCCTCAAAGCGCGCGCACCGCCTCCAGCACTGCTTCGGCATGGCCTTTCACCCGGACCTTGCGCCAGATCCCGGCGATCCGCCCGTCCTTGCCGATCAGGAACGTCGCCCGCTCGACGCCCATATAGTTGCGGCCATACATCGTCTTCTCGACCCACAGATTGTAGGCCTCGATCACCTTGCGCTCCTCGTCGGCAACCAGGTCGACGGTGAGATCGTATTTGGTTTTGAACTTGTCGTGCTTCTTCACGCTGTCCGGCGACAGGCCGATCACCACGGCGCCGGCCTTTTCGAACTCCGGCTTCAGCTGCGAAAAGCTGATCGCCTCATTGGTACAACTTGTGGTGTCGTCCTGCGGATAGAAATAAAGTACAACAGGCTTCCCCCGCATCGAGGCAAGGCTGAGTGAGCCGCCGCCGTCGCGCGGAAGATCGAATTGCGGCGCAACGTCGCCAACGTCGAGATCAGCCATATCGATGCCCTTGTTTGAGGTTACGCGGCCCTAAGTCAAAGAGATAGAGCATGATGCCTGGACAAACGGAAACCGTTTGTCCCAGAAAACCGCCTCACACTTTTCGGCATCATGCTCTAGCCTGCGTCGTTATAGTGTCGGGCGGGGATTCGTCCACGATCGAATTCGCACAACGGAAAATTGCGTGGATCAGGAAGAACCGCAGCACGAGAAAATCCGGTTCAGGCGTGACGAGATCACCGACCTGGGGGCTTTCCCGTCTGCTTGCCGCGTGCCGCCGCTCGGCAAGGCACGGATCGGCCGCGGCTTTCGCATCCTTGCGCGGCTGTTTGCCGGCGTTGCGGCCCTGGTGCTGCTGGCCGCCGCCGCCGTCTACGTCATCGGCGCCACCGGCATCGGCAGTGAACGGCTGCGGTTGGAAGCCGAAACGGCGATCGAGAAACTGGCCGGTTTCGACGTCAAAGTCGCCGTCGGTCCTGCCAGCCTGACACTTGACGGATCGAGCTTCATTGCGCTGCAGGTCAAGGATGTCAGCGTGGAGACCGCCGACGGAAAGCCGATGGCCGATGCCGGGCGCGTCCGCTTCGGCATCCGGCTGGTCCCGCTGCTTTCGGGCGAGGTTCGGCTGACCAGCGCCAGGATTTCCGACGCTCATATCGTCACCGCGGCGATGCCGTCGGGTGGTGACTGGACAGCGCGCCTGCGCAATCAAGACGGTCTCATCGATCCGGAAAAACTGGCCGCCGCCGTCTTCAGTGACGTCAATCGTGCACTCGATGCCGTGCGCGAGGATTCGATGCGCCGCATCGATCTTAGAAATGTCGCGTTCGAGCTGCCCGAGGCCGGATCGGTCAAGCTGGTCACGATCGCCAACGCCACGGTGCTGCAGTCGGGCCCCGGCAGCATGGAGTTCTCGTCCGAGGCGGATGTCGATGGCCGCGCGCTCACCGTCACCGCCACCGCCACCCGCGATACGAGCTCGATGCGCGTCACCGCCTTGAACGCCGTCATCGACATGGCGGATGTCGCGGAGACAACGCCGGGGGCCGGCGGGAAAACCGGCGCGATTGCTTTGAAGCTCACCGGATCCGAAGGCTCGGGCGAGACCGATTCGCGGCTGACGGGCTCGCTGTCGCTAACCGGCTCGGTGCTCGACCTCGGCACACGCGGGCTGTTGCCGGCCGATGTCGATGTCGACGCCGCCCTCGTCTCCGGCTCCAACAAGATCGATGTCGGCAGGCTGGTTCTAAAGACCGGGCGCTCGGCGTTCAATTTCGCCGGCTCGATCGGGCCAAAGCCGTCGACCGGCGCGGCCGGCGAGGAGCCTTCCTATCGTTACGACCTGACCAGCGACGGCTCGACGCTGGCGCCTTCGGAATCGCCCGAGCCGGCGCTGAATTTCTTCGCCCGCATCGCCGGCGTCTATCAGGTCAAGAGCCGCAAGCTTGTCGCCGACCAGATCGGCATCAGGTCGGGATCGGGGAGCGAAGTGCTGGGAACCGCTGCGGTTTCCTTCATCGACAACGGACCGCCGGGTATCTCGGTGTCGCTCAACGTCCACGACATGGCGGTCTCGCACGTCAAGCAATTGTGGCCCTGGTTCTCGGCCAAGAACGCGCGGCTGTGGGTGCTGCAGAACCTGTTTGGCGGCCGCGTCGTCGATGCCAGCCTGCAGTTCCAGGTCGTGCCGGGGCGTCTCGGCAACGGCGTGCCGCTTTCGGCCGACGAGGTGTTCGGCCGCTTCCAGGTCGAGGGCTCGCGTTTCGACACCGCCGGCCGCATCCCGCCGATACGCGATGCCGTCGGCGTCGTTTCCTTCCACGGCAACGATGTCGACGTCGCGCTGTCCTCGGGCAGCGTCTATATGCCGAGCGGCCGCACCGTGGCGGCAAGCAATGGCACACTGTCGGTAAAGGCGGCAAACCACCCGCCGGTGATCGGCGCGCTCGACATCGACGTCGCCGGTGAGGCGCCGGCCATCGCCGAACTTGCCTCCTACGAACCGATCAACGCCATGCGCCATGTCGGCATCTTGCCGGACGACCTGTCGGGCACGGTGACCGGCCACGTCAAGGCCGACATTCCGTTGCAATCCGGCGTCGACACGTCGAAGCTCGATTGGCTGGTATCGCTCGACTACAAGGACCTGTCGCTCGCCAAGCCGTTCGAAGGCCAGATGGTGACCGATGCCGACGGCTCGATCGAAGTCGGGCCCGACAAGGCGGTGATCTCTGCCAAGGCGCGGCTGAACGGCATTCCAGCCGAGCTCGATCTGGTCGAGCCGCTCAGGGATGACGGGCCGCCGCGCAGCCGCAAGGTGGCGCTTGTGCTCGACGAAAAGACGCGCGCCATGGCCATGCCTGGCCTGTCGCCGCTGATTTCCGGCACCATCAAGGTGGCAATCGACAAGAGCGGCGAAGGCGGCAGCCAGAACGTCGACGTCGACCTGACGAGCGCCAGGCTGGACATTCCCTGGGCAGGCTGGAGCAAGGGGCCGGGCATTGCCGCCAATGCCACTTTTACCATGACCAAGTCCGGCGATACCACGACGCTGTCCGACTTCGACCTCGACGGAAAGAGCTTTTCGGTCGAAGGCAATGTCGTCCTGGTCAAGGGCGCGCTGTCGTCGGCCCGCTTCAGCAAAGTCGCCTTGAACCGGGGCGACGATGTCGCCGTGACGGTGAAGCGGTCGGGCAAGGGCTTCGCAGTCGATGTCAGCGGCAACGCGCTCGATGCCCGCTCGCTGATCAAGCAGTTCACCTCCGATGTCGATACCGCCACCAAAACCACCGGCACGGACGCGGTTTCGGTCAGCGCCGACGTCAATTCGCTAACCGGGTTCCATGACGAGGTCCTGTCCAATTTGAAGCTCGACTACAGTGCCGCCGGCTCCAGGGTGAACAGGCTCAAGGTCAGCGCCGCGGCAAGTTCCGGCGCCGCCATCACCATCAGCAATACGGCAGGCAATGGTGCTCGCGCGCTCACCATGAAGTCGGCCGACGCAGGCGCCATATTGCGCTTCCTCAACATCTACGAGCATATGGAAGGCGGATCGATCACGCTGGCGCTCAGCGGCGCAGCCGACGGCCCGATGCGTGGACAGGTCGATTCGAGCAACTTCTTCATCGTCAATGAACCGAAGCTCGCCTCGATCGTCTCGACCACGCCAACCGGCGACAGCCGCAGCCTGAACGAAGCGGTCAAGGGCAAGATCGACACTTCGCGGGTAAAGTTCGAGCGCGGCTTTACCGAGATCGACAAGGGGTCGGGCTATTTGAAATTGGCGAATGGCGTGCTGCGCGGCCCGCGCATCGGCACCACCTTCCAAGGCACGCTCTACGACCAGAACAACAATATGGACATGACCGGAACCTTCATGCCGGCCTATGGCCTCAACCGCATCTTTGGCGAACTGCCGCTGGTCGGCGCGCTGCTCGGCAATGGCCGCGACCGCGGGCTGATCGGCGTCACCTACCGGCTTAAGGGCAACGCCAACAAGCCGGTGCTGGACATCAACCCGCTATCGGTAATCGCGCCGGGCATTTTCCGCTCGATCTTCGAATATCGCTGAGGATCCCAGAAGACGGGTCAGACCGGCCGCACCAGAACGTGTTTTTTCTTGCCCACTGAAAGCTTTGCGACGTTTTCCGGACTCAAATCAAGAGGCGTCACCATCCGCCGGTCGTCCGCCACCGGCTGGTCGTTGAGGCGCACGGCGCCACCCTGTATGTGACGCCTTGCCTCGCCGTTTGACCCGGCAAGGCCCGCGCTGACCAGCAGCGACAGGATGCCGATGCCGGCTTCCAGCGCGGCGTCGTCCACTTCCACGGTCGGCAGCGTTTCGGCCGTCACGCCTTCCTCGAATGTCTTGCGCGCAGTTTCCTCGGCCGCGAGCGCCGCCTCGCGGCCGTGCACGATGGCCGTGGTTTCGGTGGCCAGCACCTTCTTGGCCTCGTTGATCTCCGAGCCGCCAAGGGCGGCCAGCCGCGCGATCTCCGACAGCGGCAGCCGGGTGAAGATCTTCAGGAAGCGCTCGACGTCGGCATCCTCGGTGTTGCGCCAGTACTGCCAGAAATCATAGGGCGAGAAGAGGTCGCCGTTCAGCCACACCGCGCCCTTGGCCGATTTGCCCATCTTGGCGCCCGACGATGTCGTCAGCAGCGGCGTGGTCAGCGCATAAAGCTGCGGCGTGCCCATGCGGTGGCCGAGATCGACGCCGTTGATGATGTTGCCCCACTGGTCCGAACCGCCCATCTGCAGCCGGCAGTCGTGGCGGCGGCTGAGCTCGACGAAATCATAGCCTTGCAGGATCATGTAGTTGAATTCGAGGAAGGACAGCGACTGTTCGCGCTCGAGCCGCAGCCTGACGCTGTCGAAGGTCAGCATCCGGTTGACCGAAAAGTGGCGGCCGACATCGCGCAGGAACTCGACATAGTTGAGCTTCATCAGCCAGTCGGCATTGTTGACCATGATGGCGTCATTGCCAGTGTCGCCGAAGCGCAGGATGCGGCCAAAAATTCGCTTGATGCCTTCGATGTTGGTGGCGATCGCCTCGGGCGTCAAAAGGCTGCGCTGGTCGTCACGGAAGGACGGGTCGCCGATCATCGAGGTGCCGCCGCCCATCAGTGCGATCGGCCGGTGGCCGGTCTCCTGCATCCAGTAGAGCATGGTCGCCGATATCAGATTGCCGATGTGCAGGCTGGTCGCCGTGGCGTCGTAGCCGACATAGGCGGTCACGGTTTCCTTCGCGAAAAGTTGATCCAGCCCGGTCTCATCCGAAATCTGGTGGATGAAGCCGCGCTCGCTCATGACGCGCAGGAAATCGGACTTGAAGGCGGGCATTGTTTCTTCCTGAAAGCGCCGGGTCCGAACGGCCCGGCATGGCCTGAACGCGGGCGTTTAGCATCCAAGCGCGTCAAGCAAAAGTGGTTTCCGATTTTGCGCCGGCATGGACAGCCTATTCTGCACTGCCGCGCATGCTTGCTTCATCCTGTCGGCTGGCGTAATGAGGCGCCGCGCCAACGGGTTCGATCCGCTGGAACGGCACCGCACGGCATCCACCGAATGCCATATCTTGTGACAGAGCCCGACGCGATATGCCGGACGCATTGATATCCATCGTCATTCCCTGCCGCAACGAGGCGGCGAACCTGCCGCTGCTGATCGACGAGATCGAGGCGGCGATGACCGGGCGCGACTTCGAAATCATCGTCGTCAATGACGGTTCGACTGACGACACCGCTTCGGTGCTTGCCGCTGAAGCCGCCAAACGTCCGTTTCCGCTTCGGCAGCTTCGGCACGAAAAATCCGCCGGCCAGTCGCTTTCGGTGCGCTCGGGCGCTTTGGCGGCGCGCGGCTCGATCGTCGCCACCATCGACGGCGACGGCCAGAACGACCCGCAATATATCCCCGTGCTGGTCGATGCGCTGCGTCGGGCAGGGCCCGATTTCGGCGCCGCGCAGGGGCAGCGGTTGAAGCGCCGCGACAGCAAGATCAAGCAATTGGCATCGCGTTTCGCCAACTGGCTGCGCGGCGCGATCCTGCATGACGACACCCGCGACACCGGTTGCGGCCTGAAGGCCATCCACACCGATATTTTGCGCAAACTGCCGTTTTTCGACGGCACGCATCGTTTCGTTCCGGCGCTGGTCATCCAGGAAGGCTACCGCGTCGTCCATTGCGACGTCGTCGACCGCTCCCGCCGCCACGGCAAGTCGAATTACGGCATCTTCGATCGCGGCCTGCAGGGCGCGCTCGATCTCGCCGGCGTCTGGTGGCTTCGGCGCCGGCGCCGCAGAATGCCAAAGGTAGAGGAAATCACGCATGGCTAACGTGTTTCAGGAATTGGCGACCTGGCTGCACCAGGTTTTCGTCAAGCAGTTCGACGCCTGGGTTCTGCTCGGCTTCGTTGCCCAGTTCTTCTTCACCATGCGCTTCCTGGTGCAGTGGATCGCTTCGGAAAAGGCCAAGCGCAGCGTCGTGCCGATCGCTTTCTGGTTCTTCTCGCTGTTCGGCGGCGGGCTGCTGCTCGTCTACGCCATCCAGCGTGAGGATCCGGTGTTCATCGCCGGCCAGGCCATGGGCATGGTGATCTATGTCAGAAATTTATGGCTCATCGCCAATGAGCGCAAGGCGGCGATGACCAAGGTCGACTGAGCCACCAGTCCCGCCAAATTCAGTCTGTCCGGTGTCGAAATGAGCAGGAACTACATCTTTCTCTTCCTGTTCAGCCTGATGATGACGGCGTCGGGACTGGCCTCTTTGCCGCCGCTCGACCGCGACGAGCCGCGCTTCGTCCAGGCGACCAAGCAGATGACGGAGACCGGCGACTATGTCGACATCCGCTTCCAGGACGCGTCGCGCTACCAAAAGCCGATCGGCATCTACTGGCTGCAATCGGCGGCGGTGACGCTGAGCGGCCAGGGGGCACAGGCGCCGATCTGGATTTACCGGCTGGTCTCGGCGCTGGGCATCGCCATCGCCGTCGTCGCAATCGCCTGGACCGGGGCCAATCTGTTCGGCGCCAATGCCGGTCTTGCCGCCGGCCTGGTCATGGCGGCGATTTTCGCCACCGCCTTCGAAGGCCGCGACGCCAAGACCGACGCGATGCTGCTTGCCTGCTGCGTTCTGGCGCAAGGCGCGCTGGCGCAGATTTATCTGGCATCGCGCCGCGACGAGCCGGTCGCCGGCCATCTGCCGTGGATTTTCTGGGCGGCGCAGGGGGCGGCGATCCTCATCAAGGGGCCGATTGCACCGCTGCTGTCGGCGCTGACGGTGCTCACGCTGGTTGCCTTCGAGCGCGATTGGTGCTGGCTGGCAAAGCTGAAAGCGGCGCGAGGGCTGGCTCTGGTTCTGCTCATCGTGCTGCCCTGGCTCGCCCTTATCACCTGGAAGAGCAACGGCGCCTTCCTGCAGCAGGCCGTCGGCAAGGATATGCTCGGCAAGGTCGCGCAAGGCGAGGAGTCGCACGGCGTTCCGCCGGGCTTCTACGTGCTGACCTATTGCCTGTTCATGTGGCCGTTCGGCCTTGTGGCGCTCGGCGCCGGACTGCAGGCGCTCAACCGATTGCGCGACGATCCGCGCCTGCGTTTCTGCCTCGCCTGGTACATTCCGTTCTGGCTGGTCTTCGAATTGATCCCGACGAAACTGCCGCATTATGTGCTGCCGGCCTATCCCGGCATGGCCCTGCTCATCGGCTGGCTTGTGACGCTGACACCGCAAGAGGCAAATGCGCCGCTCAGGCGCTGGCAGACATGGCTGTGGTGGGCGACCGCATTCGGCACCGTCCTGGTGACAGTCGGTCTCGCCGTGCTTTGCGTCGGTGCGCCGATCTATCTCATGAAGACATTTTTATGGTGGAGCGTTCCGGCCGCCGCGGCAGCATTGGGCGCCGGCTACCTCGCTGTTTCGCGCCAGAAGCTGGTGCCGCTGGTCCGCATCGGCGGGGCTGCGGTTTGCGCCGGTATAACCTACGCCCTGCTGTTCGGTGTCATCGTGCCGTCACTGAAACCGATTTGGATGAGCCGGGAAATCGAGGCTGCGGTTCGCGCCGATCGTCCCTGTGAGATGAGCGTGCTCGCCTCCGCGCAATATCACGAACCGAGCCTGGTATTTCTGGTGGGCACAAAGACGGTACTGACCGATGTCGATGGGGTTGCGCAACATCTGCTTGGCGATCCGGCCTGCGCTTTGGGCCTGGCGCCGGTCGGCGATGAAAAACGGCTGGATGACCTGCTGGCAGGGCAAGGCAAGAAGGCCAGCCGCGTCGCTGAAATCGACGGCATCAACTATTCGTCAGGTGATAAATTGTCGCTCGGCCTGTACCGTGTGGCGAACTGATATCTCTTCGATGATCGCTTCGAGCTCCGCATGTTGACGAAGTCGCCATCACCGGCGCGTGCCGCTATGCCTGCCATGCTCCGGCAGTCTGTCGATAATTTCCGCGATACTTTCGGGATTGTACGGCATCGCCTGGCGACGCGCCCGGCGCGCTACCCGAAAATCCTGTGGTCGGTCTGGGTCGTGGCCTGGCTTTTGCTGACGATCGCGGTGTCGCTCCGGTTCGACCATCTTGCGGGCACCATGGCGAGGCAGTGGGCTTCAGGCTCGACCAATGTCTTCCGCATCGCCGAGTTTTTTACCTTCTTCGGCCTAGGCGGCTGGTATCTTGTCCCGTCGGTACTGGTGCTGATTGCTGCGAATCTGACGGATTGGCGCAGCCTTTCCCGGCGCGCGCGGATGACCTTCTACAACTGGACCTGCTTTGCTTTCATGGTGCTGGGTTCGATCGCACTCTCGGCCATGGTCGTCAACGTGCTGAAATATGGCGTGGGCAGAGCCAGGCCAATGAATTTCGACAAGCTCGGCGATCTGTCGCTGCATCCTTTTTCCATGGAGGCGCGCTTTGCCAGCTTCCCATCCGGCCATGCCACGACCATGGGTGTCATTTTCGGCATTGCGCTGCTGTTGTTGCCCCAGCGCAGATGGGTGCTGCTGGCTGCAACCTTGTCGGTCGCATCGACCCGAATCTTTATCGGCGCGCACTATCCGAGCGACACTGTCGCCGGATTCGGCCTTGGCTGTGCTGTTGCCATCGTCTGCGCGATGGTGCTTGGCCGGCTGGGATGTATCTTCCGCTACACGGCGTCGGGGTTGCCGGTGGCAAAAACTACGTTCCGCCTATTCCGTCGGGCTCGCAAACCAAACCAAAACGATGCGCCGAGACAGACGAATTTCCGCATTGGAGCAGCGCCGGCAGGCAACTGAATTGCTGACGCCTTTGGAACCATCTAAGACCACCCCAGCTAGCTGTCGATGCCACCCCAGCTCCGCACCAGCCGAGCCATGTCGGGCGCGCCGGCGGCGTCCTTCTCCAGCCCTTCGGCGACACCGACGCGGTCGGCGACAGGCCGGTTCTGGCTGACTTTCCACTTGCCGCTGATTTCGGCGATCTCGATCTCAAGCCCGACAATGCCCTTGATTTGCGACTGGATGAAGGTCGGCGGCGCATCGGTCACCGCCCAGGGTGCCTCGCGGGCGCCTTCCTGCGACAGCGTCAGCTCGGTGATCTGCTGTGCGATCCAGGCGGAATCCTCGATCACTCTGACGGTTCCTCGCACCTGGACAATGGCGTAGTTCCAGGTCGGCACGACCTTGCCGGTCTCGCGCTTGGTCTCGTACCAGGACGGCGTCACATAGGCGTCGGCGCCCTGGAAGACGACCAGCACCGGCGATGTCGGATTGTCGGCCAGCTGACGCCATTGCGGGTTGGCCCTGGCCAGATGGGCGCGCAGCCGGCCATTCGGCCCAACCTCTGCATCAAGCAGGAAGGGAATGGCATTGGCGACCGGGCCATCGGTGCCGTTGGAGATCAGCAACCCCAGCGGATGCGTCCGGATCAGCCCGTGCAGGACGTCCGGCCGCGTTTCCTGGAAATGGGGAGGCTGGTACATGATCGGTCATGCCTTCTTGCGCTGGCTGAACCGGCATTGTGCACCGTTCAGCCGAGCCGCGCCACATGTCAGGCTGGCTTCACCGTTTGGATCACCCGAAATGGCATTGTCGCGCCCATGATGGGCACGACTCTGACGGCATCGGACCGGGAGTTTTTGTTTTGACGCAATTCCGGACGGAAAACCCGTTTACACTTTTCCTGGAATTGCTCTTAGCGCAGCCGCTTCGGCCGCGGATCGGACAATTCGCCGGCCAGCCGTCGGTCGAGATAGTCGGCGCATTCCTCGAGCAGCAGATCGGCGTCGTTGGCGAAGAAGTGGTTGGCGCCTGGCAAGGTCTTCTGCGTGATGGTGATGCCCTTTTGCGTGTGCAGCTTGTCGACCAGGCCCTGCACATCCTTGGGCGGCGCCACCTTGTCGGCATCGCCATGGATGATCAGACCCGATGACGGGCAGGGCGCCAGGAACGAGAAATCATAGGTGTTGGGCTGCGGCGCGATCGAGATGAAGCCCTCGATCTCGGGCCGGCGCATCAGAAGCTGCATGCCGATCCAGGAGCCGAAGGAATAACCGGCCACCCAGCAGCTCTTGGAATCCGGATGCAGCGACTGCACCCAGTCGAGCGCTGCGGCGGCATCCGACAATTCGCCGGTGCCGTGGTCGAATTCGCCCTGGCTGCGGCCGATGCCGCGGAAGTTGAAGCGAAGCGTGGTGAAATCGCGCTTCTGGAACATGTAGAAGAGGTCATAGACGATCTTGTTGTTCATCGTGCCGCCGAATTGCGGATGCGGATGCAACACGATGGCAATCGGCGCGCTCTTCTCCTTGGAAGGCTGGTAGCGGCCCTCCAGGCGGCCGGCCGGACCGGTGAAAATGACCTCAGGCATGAACTACTCCAAATGGCATACGAATGCGCGGCGCCCGGAACAACTCTTTACTCTAGCCCCAGCCCTTCCGGGCCTTGACGCAGGGCAAGCGTCTTCTTAGAAGCTAGTTTAGAATTGTTCAAAACTGGATAGCCAGCCGTGACGGCCCGGCCATCCTCGCCGCAAGCCGCGTAAATAGGACGTCTTGCCTTGCAATTTCAAGGAAATAACGCGCTATCCTTGCGGAAAGGGTCTTGACGGGATCGATTGGGTGAAAATGGCCGCAGCACGCGCCTATCTCGACTACAATGCCAGCGCGCCGCTCATTGCCGAGGCGCGCGAGGCGATGATTGCCGCGCTCGATCTCGTCGCCAATCCGTCGTCGGTGCATGCCGAGGGGCGCGCGGCGCGGCGCCTGATCGACACTGCCCGGCGCGATGTGGCAGCACTTGTCGGCGCCAAGGCCGAGCATGTCGTCTTCACCTCCGGCGCGACGGAAGCCGCATCGACGCTGCTGACACCGGATTGGCGGATGGGCCGTGGCACGGTGCGCATGAGCCGGCTCTATGTCTGCGAGGCCGACCACCCTTGCCTGTTGAACGGCGGCCGCTTCCCGGCAACACAGGTTTCGCGGATCGGCGTCGACGCCGATGGCATCGCTGACCTCGCTCAGCTGACAGCCGCTCTGGCCGCGCATGACAAGGCCGAAGGCCTGCCGTTGGTCGCGATCCATGCGGCCAACAACGAGACCGGCGTCATCCAGCCGATTGATCGCATCGCCGCGATCGTCAATGCGGCGGGCGGCATTCTGGTGGTCGACGCGGTGCAGGCTGCGGGCCGTGTTCCCATCGATATGTCAGCGGCTTACGCCGACTATTTGATTCTGTCTTCGCACAAGATCGGCGGCCCCAAGGGTGTCGGCGCCGTCGTTGCGGCAGCCGATCTGATGATGCCGAAGCCGCTGATCAATGGCGGCGGCCAGGAAAAGGGCCATCGCGGCGGCACCGAAAACCTGGCGGCCATCGCCGGCTTTGGCGCCGCGGCGCGGCAGGCTTTGGCTGGACTGAAAGACGTCGAAGCGATCGCGCAACGCCGCGGCGAGGTCGAGAAAACACTCAAAACGCTGGTGCCGGACGCAGAAATCTTCGGAACCGGCGCGCCAAGGCTTGCCAATACGACATTCTTCGCTATTCCCGGCATCAAGGCCGAGACGGCGCAGATCGCGTTCGATCTGGCTGGCGTTGCGCTGTCGGCGGGATCGGCCTGTTCGTCGGGCAAGGTCGGGCCGAGCCATGTGCTGAAAGCCATGGGTCATGGCGACAGCCTGGGCGCTTTGCGCGTGTCCATCGGCCACGCAACGAGTGCCGGGGATATCGAACTGTTCCGTGCTGCGCTGGCCGGTATTGCCCAGCGCCGGGCGGGCAGGGAACAAGCCGCCTGAGGCGGCGACAAAGAATTCAGGCCTCGCGGCCTGGTGGAGCCGTGCGTTTGCAAGTGGCCGGGTGAATTCCCGGCCGAGACGCACTATATGAAACTTACGCCGCCTTCGGCGCCTAATGGGCAGCCCTCGGCGATGCCATAGTTTGAAAACTGTCGGGCCTTGACCCCGGCGTGGATGGAGAACGCTTATGCCTGCTGTGCAGGACACGATCGATCGGGTCCGAAAGATCGACGTCGACCAGTACAAATACGGATTCCAGACAGAGATCGCGATGGACAAGGCCCCCAAGGGCCTGAGCGAAGACATTATTCGCTTCATCTCGGCCAAGAAGGATGAACCGTCCTGGATGCTGGAATGGCGTCTGGAAGCCTATCGGCGCTGGTTGACGCTGGAAGAGCCGACCTGGGCGCGCGTCCATTATCCGAAGATCGACTTTCAGGACCTCTATTACTACGCGGCGCCCAAGAGCACGCCCGGCCCGACCTCGCTGAGCGACGTCGATCCCGAGCTGTTGAAGGTCTACGAGAAGCTCGGCATTCCGCTGCGGGAACAAGAAATCCTCGCCGGCGTGCAGAAAACCGACGTCTCCGATCTCGAGGAGCCCAGCGACAACGTCTACAAATCGGGCCGTGTCGCCGTCGACGCGGTGTTTGATTCCGTTTCCGTCGTCACCACGTTCAAGAAGGAACTGGCGCAGGCCGGCGTCATCTTCTGCTCGATCTCGGAAGCCATCCGCGAGCATCCGGAGCTGGTGCAGAAATATCTCGGCTCGGTCGTGCCGACATCCGACAATTTCTACGCCACGCTGAATTCGGCTGTCTTCACCGACGGCTCGTTCGTCTTCGTGCCCAAGGGCGTGCGCTGCCCGATGGAGCTGTCGACCTATTTCCGCATGAACGAGAAGAACACCGGCCAGTTCGAGCGCACGCTGATCATCGCCGAGGAGGGGGCTTACGTCTCCTATCTCGAAGGCTGCACGGCGCCGCAGCGCGACGAGAACCAGCTGCATGCCGCCGTCGTCGAACTGGTGGCGCTCGACGATGCCGAGATCAAATATTCGACGGTGCAGAACTGGTACCCCGGCGATGCCGAGGGCAAGGGCGGCATCTACAATTTCGTCACCAAGCGCGGCGACTGCCGCGGCCACCGTTCGAAGATCTCGTGGACGCAGGTCGAGACCGGTTCGGCGATCACCTGGAAATATCCCAGCTGCATCCTGCGCGGCGACGATTCCTCCGGCGAGTTCTATTCGATCGCTGTGTCGAACGGCTACCAGCAGGTCGATAGCGGCACCAAGATGATCCATCTCGGCAAGAACACGTCGAGCCGCATCATCTCCAAGGGCATTGCCGCCGGCTTCTCGCAGAACACCTATCGCGGCCAGGTCTCGGCGCACCGCAAGGCGACCAACGCCCGCAACTTCACCAATTGCGATAGTCTCCTGATCGGCGACCAGTGCGGCGCCCACACCGTGCCCTACATGGAAGCCAAGAACTCGACGGCGCAGTTCGAGCATGAGGCGACGACGTCGAAGATTTCCGAGGACCAGAAGTTCTACGTCATGCAGCGCGGCATCCCGGAAGAGGAGGCGATCGCGCTGATCGTCAACGGCTTCGTCAAGGATGTTATCCAGCAGCTGCCGATGGAGTTCGCGGTCGAAGCGCAGAAGCTTATCGGCATCAGCCTCGAGGGCTCGGTCGGCTGACCGGACAATATATATCCAGGAAAGAAAAAATGCTTGAGATCAAGAATCTGCATGCCCGCATCGTCGATGACGGCACCGAGATCATCCGCGGCCTGAACCTGACGGTGAAAAACGGCGAGGTCGCTGCCATCATGGGTCCGAACGGCTCGGGCAAATCGACGCTGTCCTACATCCTCGCCGGCCGTGAGGACTATGAGGTCACCGAAGGCGACATCCTCTATAACGGCCAGTCGATCCTCGAAATGGATCCGGCCGAGCGCGCCACCGCGGGCATCTTCCTCGCCTTCCAGTATCCGATGGAGATACCTGGCGTCGCGACCATGGAGTTCCTGAAGGTGGCGATGAACGAGCAGCGCAAGGCGCGCGGCGAGGAGCCGCTAAAAATTCCGGAATTTTTGAAGCGGGTGAAAGAGGCGGCAGCCTCGCTCTCGATGGACATGGCGATGCTGAAGCGGCCGCTCAATGTCGGCTTTTCCGGCGGCGAGAAGAAGCGGGCCGAGATCCTGCAGATGAAGCTGCTGGAGCCAAAGCTCTGCGTGCTCGACGAGACCGATTCAGGCCTAGACATCGATGCGCTGAAGATCGTCTCGGACGGCGTCAACGCGCTGCGTTCGCCCGACCGTGCCATCATCGTCATCACCCACTACCAGCGCCTGCTCGAGCACATCGTGCCCGATAGCGTGCACGTCCTATACAAGGGCCAGGTGATCAAGTCCGGCGACAAGTCGCTGGCGCTCGATCTCGAAGCCAATGGCTATGCCGGCGTGATCGGCGAAGCCGCGTGAGACGCCAGAAGGCCATTTTATGCTGAAAGGCGGGGCAAAACTGATGAATATGCATACACAACCCCAGCGCACGCAGGCCGAAACGGCGTTGATCGACGCTTTCGGCGAGCGTCTGTCGTTGCTGCCGGGTGACGGCGCGGTGATGCTGAAGCGCGACGACGCCATCGAGGCGATCAAGCACGGGCTGCCGACGCGGCGCATCGAATCCTGGCATTACACTGACCTGCGCCGGCTGTTGACCGCGGTGCCGGCATTCGATCCGACGGCCGCCGCCAAAACGCTAACGCCCATCGTCGAAGGTTCCGCCGTGCTGGCGGTTCTGAACGGCGTCTCGAGTGCGAAATTCCCCGCGATCGAGGGCGTGACGATCCAGCGCCTGTCGGAAAAGCTGACCGACGGCTCGATTGCACCCGGCCTCGAGCCCTATGGCAGCGATGACGCCATCGGCGCGCTGAACACTGCTTTCGTCGCCGACGGCTATTTCGTCGACATCGCCGATGGCGCAGCACTGGAAAAGCCGATCGAATTGCAGAACCTGCAAGCCGGCGGACAGACCCATGTGCGCTTTCCCGTGCGTGTCGGCGCCGGCGCCAAGGCTGCGATCGTCGAGCGTCAGGCGGGCGAGGGCGCGGCTCTGGCCAGCTCCGTCAGCCAGCTGGTGTTGGGCGAGGGCGCCGAGGTGACCTGGCTGATCATCCAGGAACAGCCGGAAACGGCCACCCATCTGGCGCAGTTCAAGGCGCATCTCGGCAAGAATTCGAAGCTGACGCTGTTCTTCATGAATGCCGGCGGCAAGCTTGTGCGCCAGGAGATCGTGGTGAAGACCACGGGCGAAGGCGCCGATTTCAAATTGCGCGGCATCAACCTTCTGGCCGGCGACACCCACACCGACGTGACCATGGTGCTCGACCATGCCGTGCCGCATACGACATCGACGGAAGTGATCCGCAATGTGGTGACCGGCAAGGCGCGCGGCGTCTTCCAGGGCCGCATCAACGTCCACCAATACGCGCAGAAGACCAACGCTAAGATGGCCTGCAACACGCTGCTTTTGTCGGATGATGGCGAGTTCTCGACCAAGCCGGAGCTGGAAATCTTCGCCGACGACGTCATCTGCGGCCACGGCGCGACCGTTACCGAGATCGACCACAACCATCTGTTCTACCTGATGGCGCGCGGCATCGACGAGAAGAGCGCCCGTGGCCTGCTGGTCAAGGCGTTCGTCGCCGAAGTGATCGAGGAACTGGACGACGAAACCATCGTCGAGGCCCTGGAAACAAGGCTGGACGACTGGTTCGTGGCCCATGGGTAAGCACCTCTTTCCCTTCTCCCCTTGTGGGGTCCGAAGGACGGGCGAGGCAAGTGACTCGCCCCGGGCGGTGGCCGAGCGAAGCTCGGTCGGATGAGGGGCGAGTGACGGAGTGAGGCGTTGCCTCAAGAGAGCTTGTAATGGACCAGAAACTCGAAACCACCCCCTACGACGTCGAGGCGATCCGCCGCGACTTCCCGATCCTGTCGCGCGAAGTCTACGGCAAACCGCTGGTCTATCTCGACAATGGCGCCTCGGCACAGAAGCCGCAGGTGGTGCTGGATACGATCCAGCACGCCTATTCCCAGGAATACGCCAACGTCCATCGCGGCCTGCATTTCCTGTCCAATGCCGCGACCGACGCCTACGAGAAGGCGCGCGAGACGGTGCGCCGCTTCCTCAACGCGCCAAGCACCGACAACATCGTATTCACCTCGAACACGACCGCGGCGATCAACACCGTCGCTTACGGCTATGGCATGCCCAATATCGGCGCGGGCGACGAGATCGTTCTGTCGATCATGGAGCACCACTCCAACATCGTGCCGTGGCATTTCATCCGGGAGCGGCAGGGCGCCAAGCTGGTCTGGGTGCCGGTCGACGATCTCGGCATCTTCGGCATCGAGGAATTCGAAAAGCGCCTGACCGACAAGACCAAGCTCGTCGCCATCACGCATATGTCGAACGCGCTGGGCACGGTGACGCCGATCAAGGAGATCGTGCGCATCGCGCATTCGCGTGGAATTCCCGTACTTGTCGACGGCAGCCAGAGCGCCGTGCACATGCCGATCGACGTCCAGGACCTCGATTGCGATTTCTTCGTCTTCACCGGCCACAAGGTCTACGGGCCCTCCGGCATCGGCGTGCTCTACGGCAAGAAGGATATTCTCTCGGCCATGCGCCCTTTCATGGGCGGCGGCGAGATGATCGAGGAAGTGACGGAAGACGTCGTCACCTACAACGAGCCGCCGCACCGCTTCGAGGCCGGCACGCCGCCGATCGTCCAGGCGATCGGGCTGGGTGCAGCATTGGAATACATGGAAAAGATCGGCCGCGAGCGCATCGCCGCGCACGAGGCCGACCTCAAGACCTACGCGCACGAGCGGCTGCGCGCCATCAACTCGCTGCGCATCTTCGGCGACGCGCCGGACAAGGGCGCCATCATTTCCTTCGAATTGCAGGGCATTCATGCCCATGACGTGTCGATGGTGATAGACAGGCAAGGTGTTGCCGTCCGCGCGGGCACCCATTGCGCCCAGCCGCTGTTGAAACGCTTTGGCGTAACCTCCACATGCAGGGCATCGTTCGGCATGTATAATACCAGGGCCGAAGTCGACGCTTTGGCCGATGCGCTGGAAAAAGCGCGCAAGTTCTTCGGGTGACAGGTTCTTTGGATGACGACCATGGATGATGCGAGCCACACCACCGCGCCGGAAGCGGCCGTCAATCCGCTGGTTTCCGCCTCGGCCATTCCCGCCGACGAGCTGGCGCGGCTGACCGACGACATCGTCTCGGCGCTGAAGACGGTCTATGACCCGGAAATACCGGCCGACATCTATGAGCTCGGCCTCATCTACAAGATCGACATCGAGGACAACCGCGCGGTCAAGATCGACATGACGCTGACCGCGCCCGGCTGTCCGGTGGCCGGCGAAATGCCCGGCTGGGTGGAAAACGCCGTCGGCGCCGTCGAAGGCGTCTCCGGCGTCGAGGTCAACATGACCTTCGACCCGCCCTGGTCGCCCGACCGCATGTCGGAAGAGGCGCAGGTGGCGGTGGGCTGGTACTAGGTTGACTGAGGTTGGTGCACTTGCACCAGTGGTAAAACTTCACCATTTTAGGTGAGGAATCATTCGGCAGGCCTTGAACCTGCATGGAATGGAAGAGGAAAAAGAATGGGACGCTTCGCCGTCATCACGATGACCGAAAAGGCCGCCGACCGGGTGCGCGAGATCGTCGCCACGCGCGACAATGCGCATGGCATTCGCCTCGGCATCAAGAAGGGCGGCTGCGCCGGCATGGAATACACGGTCGACCTGGTGACCGAGCCCAATACCAAGGACGACCATATCGAACGCGACGGCGCGCATGTCTATGTCGCGCCCGAGGCTGCCCTTTTCCTGTTCGGCACCGAGATGGATTTCGAGCAGACCACGCTGCGCACCGGCTTCACCTTCCACAACCCGAACCAGAGTTCGGCCTGCGGCTGCGGCGAATCCGTCGAACTGAAGCCCGCCGACCTGAAGGCGCTGGCTGAGGCGCGCGCTTCGGCCTGATCTTCCTTCTCCCCGTTCACGGGGAGGTGAGGAATGGTCCGCGCAGCGGGCGAAAAGCCAATTGCTTGGCTTTTCGAATGACGAACGGCCCGAAGGGCCGGATGAGGGGCAGCGCTGACCATCGGAAGTCGCGCTCCGCGCCTCCCTGCTTACTTCACCCACATCTTCGTCCGCTTGTGCCAGTCGGCGATCGATTCCTCGGGATAGACGTCGAAGACCTTGTCCTTTTTGCCGATCACCGGCTCGACCCAACTCGCCTTGTATTTCAACATCAGATGCACCTTCTCCGGCGGTTTCGGCAACTCGCTGTCGATTGCCGAGGCGAAGGGGTGGACCAGGTCCGGCCATGTCGGATCGTAGAGCCAGAGCGCCGAACCGCACTTCTTGCAGAAATTGCGCTCGCCCGTCGAAATCTCGCACTTTGGATGCTCGTCGTCCGCGATCTCGGCCTGGTAGACGCCGAGATTGCGCTTGCCCTTGATTTTCAGCGTCTTGTAATCGGCGCCGAGATTGATGGCGAAGCCGCCGCCGCCCTGCTGCTTGCGGCAGATCGAGCAGTAGCACAGCATGAACGGCACCGGCGTGTTGCTCTCCACCTCGAAATGGACGGCATCGCAGCGGCAGGATCCCTTGAGCAGCAGCGGCATGACAGAACTCCGACGGATGGCTCTCAACTTGCCAGCATGGTTTTTGGTTGCAGCCATGGCAAGCCCGGTGACATGATTGCGGCATGGACAATGAACGCATCGAAGAACTGTTCGAAGGCCTCGGCCCGGTCAGTATCCGAAAACTGTTCGGCGGCAAGGGTATCTATTTCGACGGCGTCATCGTCGCCATCGTGCTGCGCGGCGAATTGCTGCTCAAGGCTGACGAGCAAAGCGCGCCCGACTTCGAAGCCGCCGGCTGCAAGCAATGGACCTATACCGGCACCCGCCACGGCAAGCTGGTCGCGATGCCGTACTGGAGCATTCCCGACGACGCGTTTGATGATCCTGACGAGATGAGGGTGTGGGCGCGCCGGGCGTATGAGGCGGGACGAAGGGCGGGGAAGTGAACCGGGACCGCCGCGTTTCTTCCCACCCCCCTCTGTCCTGCCGGACATCTCCCCCGCAAGGGGGGAGATCAGTTGTCACATTGGCCTTCGCTAATCACCAACGTTGAAAATGGGAGCCTGCGGCTAAGCTGTTAATCTCCCTCCTTGCGGGGGAGATGGCCGGCAGGCCAGAGGGGGGTGCTGTCCCGCCGACGTAGGCGATCCTACAGCGCCGTCGCAATCCTCGCCGCCAGCCGCGCATTGTTCTCGACCAGCGCGATGTTGGTCTTCAAGCTCCGGCCGCCGGTCAGTTCGAGGATTTTGCCCAGCAGGAACGGCGTCACCGCCTTACCGGTCACATTCTGCACTTCCGCCGCCTTCTGCGCGGCCTCGATATAGCCGGCCATCTCGTCGGCCGGGATTTCATCGTCCTGCGGCACCGGGTTGGCGATCAGCATGCCGCCGACCAGGCCAAGTGCCGCCCTGGTCTTGTAGAAATGCGCGATCTCTTCCGGTCTGTGCAGGGTCAGCGGCGCGCGGAACGGCGAATGCCGCGACCAGAAGGCCGGCATCGTCTCGCAGCCATGGCCAATCACCGGCACGCCGCGCGTCTCCAGCACTTCCAGCGTCTTTTCGATGTCGAGAATCGCCTTGGCGCCGGCCGAGACGACGATGACCGGCGTGCGCGCCAACTCGTCGAGATCGGCCGAGATGTCGAAGCTCTTTTCCGCGCCCTTGTGGACGCCGCCAATGCCGCCGGTGGCGAACACCTTTATCCCGACCAAGTCAGCGGCGATCATGGTGGCGGCGACCGTGGTGCCGCCGGTGCGGCCTTGCGCCACCGCAAAGCCGAGATCGGCGCGCGACAGCTTCATGGCGTCGCCGGTCATCGCCAGCGACTCGCGCTCGCCGTCGGAAAGCCCGATCTTGATGCGGCCGGCGACCACGGCGATCGTCGCTGGCACCGCGCCATTGTCCAGGATTATCTTTTCGACATTGGCGGCCATGGCGCCATTGTCGGGGTAAGGCATGCCATGGGTGATGATGGTGCTTTCCAGCGCCACGACGGGGCGGCCAGCGGCGAGCGCCTCGGCCACGGGCGCGTGGAGGTCGATGAAGGGGCGGGCGCTTTGCGGTGTCATGATGGTCTCCGATCCGGAGATCCGCGCGTCCGCTTGGACGTCGCGCTCCGGCAATGGCAATTGGCCGCCCTCATGCCATTTCCTGCGCGTCGGGCACAAGAGCCAGTGCCTCGGTGAAGGTCGCAATCGTGAAGGCCGGAACCGCGTCGGCGCTTTCAATGGCCAGCGTGGCGGCGGCAACGCCCTCGCGCAATGCCTGGCGCAGGGGCAGGCCGCGCAGCAGGGCAGCGATGGTGGCGCCGGCCAGCGCGTCGCCGGCGCCGGTGACGTCGGCGACTTTTCTCGGCGCCGGCGGCAGGATAGAGAAGGCGCCGGCTTCGTCGAATCCCAGCACCGGGCCGTCGCCCGCCGTCACCACGCCACTGGTGAGGCCGCTGCAGCGCAGTCCGTCGACGATCTCGCGCTCGGTGGCATTGGCATCGACGCCGGCCAGCACCATGGCCTCGCGCCGGTTCATGAAGACCTGCGCGAGTTCCTTCAGCACTGGTATCATCCGCACCACCTTGGCCGGCGAAATGGCGATGGCGAACACCGGCTTGCCGGCGGCGAGCCCCACCAGCCGCTCCAGCGCCGTTGATGGCAGATTGGCGTCGCAGAGCACCGCATCGGCCTCGGCGACCACCTCGCGCACCTTGGAGCGGCGGATCTGCTTGGGGAACGCCAAATCGTAGAGCGCCATATCGGCAAAGCCGGTGATCAGCTCGCCGTCGCGATCGATCAGCGCCGTGTAGCTCGGCGTCGTGCGGTCGAGGAAAACCGCCGACAGGTCGGCAATGCCGGAGTCGGCGATGGCGCGCGCAACCGTCTCGGCCGAGGCATCGCCGCCGCGCACCGACAAAAGCGAGGCCGAGACGCCGCGCCGCACCAGGCTGCGCAGCGCGTTGAAGACGCCGCCGCCGACATCCTCGCGCATCGTGCCGGGGTTGGACGCCGCGGGCACGTACGTGCCCGACACCTGGCCGCGGCGATCGATATGGGCGCCGCCCACCGCCAGTATCTTTGCTGATTTCACCATGCCGGCGATATGACCTTTGTTATTCGAACCAGACAAGCGCTAGGCTGTGCGACCGAGCTTCGCAGGCGAGCCGGCGATTCGGCCCATCGAAACAGCCGGAGCATCTGGCCCAATGCGGAACGCGTCCGAAAACCAAACCACGAGACAAAAAAAGAACAAATCCGGATAATGATTGTTTTTCAGTTATTTGATCCCTCTTGCCAAACGAGAACAAAAGTAGTACAAAATGGGCAGGGATTACGGATTGTCCGGCCTTCATTGACGACCAAGGGGTGATGTATCATGGCTCAGAATTCTTTGCGGCTTGTAGAGGACAAAGCGGTGGACAAATCAAAGGCTCTGGACGCGGCGCTGTCGCAAATCGAGCGCGCCTTCGGCAAGGGCTCGATCATGCGGCTTGGCGCCAATGAGCAGGTCGTCGAGATCGAAACCGTGCCGACCGGATCGCTGGGCCTCGACATCGCGCTTGGCGTCGGCGGCCTGCCGCGCGGCCGCATCGTCGAGATCTACGGGCCGGAAAGCTCGGGCAAGACGACACTGGCGCTGCACACAGTTGCCGAAGCCCAGAAGAAAGGCGGTATCTGCGCCTTCGTCGATGCCGAGCACGCACTCGATCCGGTCTATGCCCGCAAGCTCGGCGTCGATCTGGAAAACCTCTTGATCTCGCAGCCGGACACCGGCGAGCAGGCACTGGAAATCTGCGACACGCTGGTGCGTTCCGGCGCCATCGACGTTCTGGTGGTCGATTCGGTGGCCGCCCTGACGCCGCGCGCTGAAATCGAGGGCGAGATGGGCGATTCGCTGCCCGGTCTCCAGGCTCGTCTGATGAGCCAGGCGCTGCGCAAGCTGACCGCCTCGATCTCGCGCTCCAACACCATGGTCATCTTCATCAACCAGATCCGCATGAAGATCGGCGTCATGTTCGGTTCGCCGGAAACCACGACCGGCGGCAACGCGCTGAAATTCTACGCTTCGGTGCGCCTCGACATCCGCCGCATCGGCTCGGTCAAGGACCGCGACGAGGTCGTCGGCAACCAGACCCGGGTCAAGGTGGTCAAGAACAAGCTGGCGCCGCCCTTCAAGGTGGTCGAGTTCGACATCATGTATGGCGAGGGCGTCTCCAAGACCGGCGAACTGGTCGATCTCGGCGTCAAGGCCGGCGTGGTCGAGAAGTCCGGCGCCTGGTTCTCCTACAATTCGCAGCGTCTCGGCCAAGGTCGCGAAAACGCCAAACTGTTCCTGCGCGACAATCCCGACACGGCGCGTGAGATCGAACTTGCGCTGCGGCAGAATGCCGGGCTGATCGCCGAGAAATTTCTTGAAAATGGTGGCCCCGAGCGCGGCGAAAGCGACGACGGCTTCGAGGAAGAATCCGGCGCCATGTAGGGCACGGCCAGAGTTCGGCCATAAATCCAGCTTAAGTAACCGAGTTCTTTAGTATTGCGTTTCAAACCGCCGGCCTTCGCGCCGGCGGTTTTCGTTTTTGGGCAGCGTGAAGCCGGCTTGGCAGTTGCCGGATTGGCCCAATTCCGTGTTTCTGGACAGGGTGGGGCGTGCCCGCTAAAAGGCCAAGTCAATCGTCTAAAAAGCAGAGACCAGTGTCCGCCGGCCGTGCCGGCGGTTTTCGCGAAAAGGCAGCACTCATGAGTGGCGTGAACGAGATCCGGTCGACATTCCTCGACTATTTCCGCAAGGAGGGCCACGAGGTCGTGGCCTCGAGCCCGCTGGTGCCGCGCAACGACCCGACGCTGATGTTCACCAATGCCGGCATGGTGCAGTTCAAGAACGTCTTCACCGGCCTGGAGAAGCGGTCCTATTCGCGCGCCACCACTGCGCAGAAAAGCGTGCGCGCCGGCGGCAAGCACAACGACCTCGACAATGTCGGCTACACCGCGCGCCATCTGACCTTCTTCGAAATGCTCGGCAATTTCTCCTTCGGCGACTATTTCAAGGAGCGCGCCATCGAACTGGCCTGGAACCTGATCACCAAGGAGTTCGGGCTGAACAAGGACAAGCTGCTGGTCACCGTCTATCACACCGATGACGAGGCGGCCGGCTTCTGGAAGAAGATCGCCGGTTTCTCCGATGACCGCATCATCCGCATCCCGACCTCCGACAATTTCTGGGCTATGGGCGACACCGGACCGTGCGGGCCGTGCTCGGAAATCTTCATCGACCGTGGCGAGCACATCTGGGGCGGCCCTCCCGGCAGCCCGGAGGAGGACGGCGACCGCTTCCTTGAATTCTGGAACCTGGTGTTCATGCAATATGAGCAGGTCACCAAGGATGAGCGCATCGACCTGCCGCGGCCGTCGATCGACACCGGCATGGGCCTGGAGCGCATGGCCTCCATCCTGCAAGGGGTGGAGAGCGTCTTCGAGACCGACCTGTTCCGTCATCTGATCGATGCGGCCTCGTCAGCGCTCGGGCAGGGACCCGACAAGGAGACGGTCGCCTCCTTCCGCGTCATTGCCGATCATCTGCGCTCGTCCTCTTTCCTGGTTGCCGACGGCGTGCTGCCGTCGAACGAAGGCCGCGGCTATGTGCTGCGCCGCATCATGCGCCGCGCCATGCGCCATGCGCAGTTGCTCGGCGCCAAGGAGCCGTTGATGTGGAAGCTGGTGCCGGCGCTGGTGCGTGAGATGGGCCAGGCCTATCCCGAACTGCTGCGCGGCGAACAGCTGATTACCGAGACGCTGAAGCTCGAGGAGACCAGGTTCCGCAAGACGCTGGTGCGCGGCCTCGGCCTGCTCTCGGAGGCGACGGAGACGCTTCATGCCGGTGACATGCTGGACGGCGAGACGGCCTTCAAGCTCTATGACACGTACGGCTTCCCGCTCGATCTGACGCAGGACGCACTGCGCCAGCGCAGCATCTCGGTCGACCTTGCCGGCTTCACCCATGCGATGGAGCAGCAGAAGGCCGAAGCGCGCAAGCATTGGGCTGGCTCCGGCGACGCGGCCACCGAGACCATCTGGTTTTCTGTACGCGAGAAGGCCGGCGCCACCGAATTCCTCGGCTACGAGACCGAACAGGCGGAAGGCCTCATTCAGGCGCTGGTCAAGGACGGCAAGACCGTCGACAGCGCGATCAAGGGCGACGCGGTGGCGGTGGTCGTCAACCAGACGCCGTTCTATGGCGAGTCCGGCGGCCAGATGGGCGACACCGGTATCATCTCCGGCGAAGGTTTCTCGATCGAGGTTTCCGACACGCAGAAAAAGGCCGACGGCCTGTTCGTGCATCTGGGCAAGGTGACGAACGGCACGGTCAAGCCAGGTGCAGCCGTCGAGCTGAAGGTTGACCATGCACGCCGCACCCGGCTGCGTGCCAATCATTCGGCAACGCATCTGATCCATGAGGCGCTGCGCGAGGTGCTGGGCACCCATGTCGCGCAGAAAGGTTCGCTGGTCGCGCCCGAGCGCCTGCGCTTCGACATCTCGCACAACAAGCCGATCTCGGCCGAAGACCTCGAAGAGGTCGAGCGCATGGCCAACGAAATCGTCGTCCAGAACAGCCCGGTGACGACGCGGCTGATGTCGGTCGACGACGCCATCGCCGAAGGCGCCATGGCGCTGTTCGGCGAGAAATACGGCGACGAGGTGCGTGTCGTCTCGATGGGCACCGGCGTGCATGGCGCCAAGGCCAATAGACCCTATTCCGTCGAACTTTGTGGCGGCACCCATGTCCGGGCGACCGGCGATATCGGCCTGGTGCGTGTCGTCTCCGACAGCGCGGTCGCCGCCGGCGTGCGCCGCATCGAGGCGCTGACCGGCGAAGCCGCACGAAAATATCTCGACGAGCAGGACAGACGCCTGAAGGCAACTGCGGCCGTGCTGAAGATCTCGCCGGCCAACGTGCCGGCGCGTGTCGAGGCGCTGCTCGAGGAACGCAAGAAGCTCGAGAAGGAACTGAGCGAAGCCCGCAAGAAACTGGCGCTGGGCGGTGGTGCTGCGGCCGATGCTCCGGCCACCACCGAAACCGTCGCCGGGATCGGCTTCCTCGGCAAGGCGGTTTCCGGCGTCTCACCTAGGGATTTGAAGCCGCTGGCCGATGCCGGCAAGACATCGCTCGGCTCCGGCGTCGTCGTCTTCGTCGGTGCGGGCGAAGACAACAAGGCAAGCGTCGTGGTCGCCGTGACGGACGATCTCGTCGGCCGCTTCAGCGCTGTCGATCTGGTGCGCGTTGCCTCGGCCGCATTGGGCGGGCAGGGCGGCGGCGGACGGCCCGACATGGCGCAAGCCGGCGGTCCGGACGCCTCGAAGGCCAATGATGCGATCGCCGCGGTGAGGGCGGCGCTGGAGGCAGCCTGAAAGCCACCCTATGTCGTATCTGGTTCGTGTGCGGCTTTCCGGCCTTCGCCGCCGTGCTTGCCATTCTGTGGCTGATAGTGGCAAGCCGGCAATCAGCTCTTAGACGGTCCGTCTAGCTAGTCTAGTTCTTTTCGCCGCCTTCAGGGCGCGCGTCATTCTGCTGGAATCGCCCCAGGTGGACAGCCAGATCAGCACGTCCGTGGCGATCGAAATCAGCGACCGTAAAAAGTTCAGCGCCGGGCCGGGCGATTTCAGCTGCTCTTCGGCGTGATGGAGATGGGCGAGCTCTTCCTCGCGGATCGCCAGGATGATGCCTTGCAAGTCGTGGTCGCGATTGGCGAGGAAAAACAGCTGATCGTCCAGATGGCGATGCACCGCCGCTTCAACCGCCGCCGTGCAGGCCCAGATGCCTTGCGGACCGAGCAGGGCGGTGACAAAACCCAGCAGCCAGCCACCCCAGCTCCAGAATTGCATCACCCGGCACGGTCGCGCCTTCCGCGCCGGCATGGCGGCACGGAAGGCGGCGCAATGCGTGCGCTCGTGCCCGAGCATCTCCGACAAGGATGGCACGCAATCCGGCCAGAAGCGCCTGGCGACAAGAATCTGCGCCGAATAGATCCTGATCGCACCGAACTCACCGGCGTGGTTGACCCTGACAATTCTGGCGATGGTGAGCGCGTCCTGGCGAGATGGGTCAGCCATGGCCCGAACCCATATCAGCCCGCCGCCAGGCTCGGACGTTTTGCGATGCCGTCCCACCAGGCCTGGATGTCGGCGAACGCCGCAAGCAGCTTTTGCCCGTCGGCGACCTTGACGAAATAGGCGATGATGGATGCCGCATGCAGGTCGGCCAGCGTCAGCTGGTCGCCGAGCAGCCACGGCCCGGGAGGCTTGAGTGCGGTGAGCACCCGCAGCACCGTTTCCGCCTGGCGCAGCCCGTTGGCGACCAGTGCCTCGTCTGGCGCTTCCTTCTCAAGCCGCTCGACGGCGACGTCCCAGACCATCGATCTGTAGGCATAGGCGTCGAGCATGCCGATGATCTGGTTCATCGTTGCGCGGGTGCGGGCGTCTTTTGGCTGCAGTGCCGGGCCGTCGAACGCCTCGTCGACATAGCGGGCGATTGCGCTGGTTTCGAACAGGCGAAACCCGCCGTGCTCGAAGGCCGGAATGCGGCCGAAAGGGTGATGCTCGAAGTACCAGGCGGGAGTGCCCTCGGCGGCAAAGACATCGACCGGCACAAGGTCGTAGTCGATGCCTTTTTCCGCCAGCACGAGGCGGACGATGCGCACATAGACGCTGTAGTCCGCCCCGTAGACGACCGGCTTGGCCATGGCTGCCGGCTTACGCCATCGCCTTCTGCAAATTCTCGTCGATCTTGTCGAGGAAGCCGGTGGTCGACAGCCATGGTTGGTCGGGACCGATCAAGAGCGACAGGTCCTTGGTCATGAAGCCGCTCTCAACCGTCTGGATGCAGACCTTCTCCAGCGTGTCGGCAAATCGCTTCAACTCGGCATTATCGTCGAGCTTGGCGCGGTGGGCGAGGCCGCGCGTCCAGGCGAAGATCGAGGCGATCGAATTGGTCGAGGTTTCCTCGCCCTTCTGGTGCTGGCGATAGTGGCGCGTCACGGTGCCGTGCGCGGCCTCCGCTTCCACCGTCTTGCCGTCCGGCGTCATCAGCACGGAGGTCATCAGGCCAAGCGAGCCAAAACCTTGCGCCACCGTGTCGGACTGGACGTCGCCGTCATAATTCTTGCAGGCCCAGACGTAGCCGCCAGACCATTTCAGGGCGGAGGCCACCATGTCGTCGATCAGCCGGTGCTCGTACCACAGCTTCTTCGCCTTGAACTCGGCCTCGAATTCAGCCTCGTAGACCTCCTGGAAAATGTCCTTGAAGCGGCCATCATAGGCTTTGAGGATGGTGTTCTTGGTCGAGAGATAAACCGGATAATTGCGCAGCAGGCCGTAATTCAGCGAGGCGCGGGCGAATTCGCGGATGGAGTCGTCGAGATTGTACATCGCCATGGCAACACCGGCGCCGGGTGCGTCGTACACGTCGTGCTCGATCACCTTGCCGTCCTCGCCGACGAACTTGATGGTCAGCTTGCCCTTGCCGGGGAAGCGGAAGTCGGTGGCGCGATACTGGTCGCCGAAGGCATGACGGCCGACGATGATCGGCTTGGTCCATCCCGGCACGAGACGCGGCACGTTCTTCATGATGATCGGTTCGCGGAAAATGGTACCGCCGAGAATGTTACGGATGGTGCCGTTGGGCGACTTCCACATCTTCTTCAGCTTGAATTCCTCGACGCGCTGCTCGTCGGGCGTGATCGTCGCGCATTTCACACCGACGCCCCATTTCTTGATGGCATTGGCCGAATCGATGGTCACCTGGTCGTTGGTGGCGTCGCGGTGCTCGACGCCGAGGTCGTAATATTCGAGCTTCAGGTCGAGATAAGGGTGAATCAGCTT
Source organism: Mesorhizobium sp. M0037 (assembly GCF_040323635.1). Lineage (NCBI taxonomy): Bacteria > Pseudomonadati > Pseudomonadota > Alphaproteobacteria > Hyphomicrobiales > Phyllobacteriaceae > Mesorhizobium > Mesorhizobium sp. M0037. The sequence goes on from NZ_JAMYVB010000001.1 coordinate 516,659, forward strand.
GTCCTTGATGAACTGCCAGATGATGCGGGTCATCTCGTCGCCGTCGAGCTCGACGACCGGGTTCGCCACCTTGATCTTCGCCATGAAAAGAATGCCTCGCTTTTGGGGAACTAAACGGCCTTGCCCGCATGGCTTCGGCCGGGGATGCGGAGCGTATATCAAAGCCTATTTGGCCGCGCAAACGCCGATCCGTGCAGAATGGGTCGTCTGTGCCGCGACCGGTGTTTTGCAAAAGCTTCATTTTGCCGAGCGGATGTGGCAGGGAACGCTGAAATGCCGCAAACAGCAGTTCATTGAGATCATGTCCGCCGTCGATCATCCTGAAATCGCATCCGCCGCCGGGCCGGCGATCATCCTGGTCGAGCCGCAGCTCGGCGAGAATATCGGCATGGTTGCGCGCGCCATGGCCAATTTCGGCCTTGCCGAACTGAGACTGGTCAACCCGCGTGACGGCTGGCCGAGCGAGAAGGCGCGCGCCGCCGCCAGCCGCGCCGACCATGTCATCGATGCCGTAACAGTGTTCGGCGACCTGGCGTCCGCCGTCGCCGACCTCAACTTCGTCTTCGCCACCACGGCGCGGGAGCGCGACGGCTTCAAACCCGTGCGTGGTCCGGTCGAAGCGGGCAGGGCGCTGAGGGCGCGTCAGATGGCCGGCCTGCGCACCGGCATCTTGTTCGGCCGCGAGCGTTTTGGGCTCTACAATGACGAGGTCGGGCTGGCCGACGAGATCGTCACCTTCCCGGTGGATCCCGGCTTTTCGTCGCTCAACATCGCCCAGGCCGTGCTGTTGATGTCCTATGAATGGATGAAGTCGGGCCTGGAAGACGAGACGGCGACCAATTTCTCCAGCCCTGAAATGAAGCCGGCAAGCAAGGAAGAGTTGCACGGGCTGTTTGCCTATCTCGAAGGCGCGCTCGAAGCGCGCGGCTATTTCCGCCCGGCGCCCAAGAAACCCAAGATGGTCGACAATCTGCGCGCCGTCTTGACGCGCGCCGGTTTCGCCGAGCCGGAACTGAAAGTGCTGCGTGGCATCATCTCGTCGCTCGACCGGTTTTCGCCGGCCATGCCGCGCGGTGACGGCTCGCCGGGAGACGATCCAAGGCGTTTGCCGGCCGCTGCGCGAAAACGCCAGGCAGACAAAGAAGATTAGAAATCGCTAAGCTTCGAACGGCTGAAGTAACCGAATTTTATTTGCCTCTCGTCCATTGTTGTCAAAACGGTGGGGTGGCAAATGTTCACGTCCAAAATCGGCCGTATGCGCTTCTTCTTCTATTCGCTCGGCGTAGCCCTGCTCGAGGCCGTTCTTGCTGTGCTGTGCATCGTTGGCACGATCGGCTTTGAGGGGCTGGTCAACTCGGCGCCCGGTCCATCGCGGCAAGGCATGGCAGGCGCGGTTCTGGTCGTTTCCCTCCTGGCCGTGGTCATGCGTGCCAACATCGCCTGGCGACGCAGCCGCGACGCCAACGGCAAAGCCTGGATCCTGTGGTCCTACATCGTGTTCTGCGCCATCTACGCCTTTCTGCAGGCAGGCACGCTGCTGGTCATCGATTTCAAGAACCCGGAAAGCACGTCCAGCGGTTTGAACCTGCTGGCGCTGTCGATCTTTGGCCTTTGGTGCACGATCCTGGTGGCTAAGCCGGTGGCGGGCATCAATATCGACGAACTGACATCGGTTTTCGATTTCGATGGCGATACGCCCATGCCTGCGGGATCCGGTCGGATGGCCAGCAGCATGGCACAGTCTTCCATGCGCAACGCCACACCGGCCACGCGCTCGGTGCCGTCCGCCCAGCCTATGGGCCGCCCGAGGCCCGCCGGCTTCGGCAAGCGCGGGCTCTAGCCCGAGGCAAGGTCGTCTTCGCCGGCTTTGCATAGAACTTGCTGACATTCGCCACTTCAAGACCATGATGGTTGCAGATAGAAGAACGGCATTGGCCAATGACCGCCAAGCCTTCTGATCCAGCCTCTTTCATGGTCCGATATCAATGAGCCACCGTCCGATCCTGATGTTCGATTCCGGCGTTGGCGGATTGACCGTGCTGCGCGAAGCGCGCGTGCTGATGCCCGACCGGCGCTTCGTCTACGTCGCCGATGACAAGGCCTTTCCCTACGGCGCGTGGGAAGAGCCGGCGCTGCAGGCCCATATAGTCGAGCTCTTCGCCAAGCTGCTCGACCGTTTTGATCCGGAAATTTCGGTCGTCGCCTGCAATACCGCTTCGACGCTGGTGATCGATGCCTTGCGGGAAAAATTCCCTGGCCATCCCTTTGTCGGCACGGTGCCGGCAATCAAGCCGGCTGCCGAGCGCACCCGGTCCGGGCTGGTCTCGGTGCTGGCGACGCCGGGCACGGTGAAGCGCCAGTACACGCGCGACCTGATCGGCAAATGGGCGCAGAAATGCCATGTCCGGCTGGTCGGCAGCAACAATCTCGCCGGACTGGCCGAGGCCTACATGCGCGAGGGCTTTGTCGACGAGGAGGCCGTGCGTGCCGAGATCGCACCGTGTTTTGTCCAGCATGACGATTTGCGCACGGACATCGTCGTGCTCGCCTGCACGCACTATCCGTTCCTGGCCAATCGCATGCGCAAGACCGCGCCCTGGCCGGTCGACTGGATCGACCCGGCCGAGGCGATTGCGCGGCGCGCTCTGTCGCTGCTTCCGGCTGTCGACGGGCCATTGCCGCAAAGCGAGCCCGACATCGCCGTCTTTACCTCGGGAAAGGCGGACTTCGCCATCAGCCGGCTGATGCAGGGTTTTGGATTGAGCGCACGCTAATGCATGTCGCCCAAAAGTGCGCAGCGGTTCTGGGACAAGGACATGCACAAAACGAAAAAACTAAAGCGCGTCGCCGACGCGCTTTAGGCAGGCTCGAAGACAATGACGCGCCGATCCGGATCGGCCGAAACAAGCCTTAGCGTCAGGCCATCGCCCTGCCTGAACCCAGAGGCCTTCACATTCGCAACGACAGGCATGTCCGAGAGCTGAACGCGCACACGCTGATCACCGACGTCGGTGACGACGGCCTTGAATGTTTCACCCATGCGCCCCCTCAGCATCACCGCCTCGGCAAGGTCGATGGCCGCGTGGTTGATCTGCGAGGCGCGGGCGCCTGCGCGGCCCATCACCTTCGGCAGTCTGGAAAACGCCTCGGTAACGGCTTGCGGCACCGGCTGGCCGTTGACGATGGCCAGCACGCAGCGCACGACATAGCGATCGGCCAGCCGCCTCAGGGGCGCGGTGGCGTGGGCATAGGTCGCGGCCATCGCCTCGTGCCAGGGGACAACGCCTTCTTCATAGGGTTGGTAGGACGCACCGGAGCCGGCGCGGCGGATTTCCAGCATCAGCGCTGCCTGGTGCATGTTGGTCGGATCGAGGGTTCGCTGATAGTCGGACAGGCTGGTCGAAGGAGGCCAGGACAGGCCTAAGGCCCGTGCCGCGCTGCGCAGTCTTTGTACTTTGGAAGCATCGGGCGGCGCCATCACCCGGAACAAGCCGGTCCGGTGTGCCAGCATGGCGTCGGCAATCGCCATGTTGGCGGCCAGCGAAAGTGCTGCGTTGTCTTGCTCGGATTGCAGCAGCGGTCTGAACGCAAGCTGGAACGTGCCATCGGCAAGCTGTTCCACCTCCTGCTCGGGCGGGTCGACGCGCGAAGCGCCGCGACGGTCTTCGGCCGCCGCCATGCGTCGCGCGATTTCGGCGAAGCCGACTGGGACGTCGGCGGCCTGCACGCTGTCATAGGCGAGCTTGGCGCGGCTTTGAATGATTGCCCGCTCCGCGCCATCCAGCCTTACCGCTCCGTCGTCGACGATCCGGACCGTGAAGATGACAGCCGGACGCGGACCGCTGGGCAGCAAGCTCGCGGCGCCCTCGGCAAGCACCCGGGGATAGAGCCCGGCCTTGCCGTCCGGCAAATACAGGGTTTCGCCCCGCGCCCAGGCTTCGCGATCCACCGCGTCGCCGTCCGCGACGAACCAGGCTACGTCGGCAATCGCATAGTGCAACAGAAGGTCGCTACCGCTCGCTTCGATCGAAAACGCTTGGTCAAGATCGGTGGAAGCCGCGGGATCGAGCGTCACGAAGGGCATCGCCGTGCGGTCGGCATGCTGGTCGGGCACGCGCCTGGCCGCCGTCTGTGCCATGGCCATTACATCAGGGGGAAATGCCTCCGGCACATGGAACTCGGTGCGGATTTTCGCGAGGCCGGTAGCGAGTGCCTGCGAGGGATCGTTCAACGATTTCATGGCGCCGTCCTACACCGGCGTTGCGGGCACGGGAAGGTGGTTTTGCCGGCAGTTGGCCGACCATGGGCAGGCATGAGCGCGGAACGGAAGTTGACCGCCAGCGCTGGAACCGTCGCCGGAGCGCAACGTTTCTTCCTCTGTCAGCAAAGGAGGTGCCGATATGCCTGCAACCTCAAAAGCACAGCAAAAGGCCGCTGGAGCAGCCCTGTCGGCCAAGCGCGGCGAGACCAGGAAGAGCGAACTTCAAGGCGCGTCGAAGTCGATGTACAATTCGATGAGCGAAAAACAGCTCGAGGAATTCGCAGAGACCAAGCGCAAAGGCCTGCCGGAGAAGAAATCGGCAGACTGAAACCTTGAACCGAGTCGATAAACAAAGCCCGTGGCCGAAACCACGGGCTTCTTCGGTTCAGGCCAAGCCCGAAACCCCTGACGTCACCAGCAGCGCTTCACCTTGTAGCGGATGACCTTCTTGTGGCCATGCCGCCAGATGACCTTCTTCTTCACCACGACATGGCAGGTCTGACGATGCTTGTGGCCCTGCCAATGCTTGGCCATCGCTGGCTCGGGCACGGCGATCGACATCGTCCCGGCCAGGACGGCTGCACCGACCAACGAGAGGAAAAACTTCTTCATGCGACTTCGGGCTCCTTTGGCTCCAGTCCCTTCCTAAATGCCGTCGGCGCAACAACCTCCCGCCGCATCCGGCACGGCACTCAACGCCAAAGACGTGATATGGTTGCCGGGCCCAGCGCCAGCGACGCGCTTGACTCTGCTCAAATCTCCGTTTAACGAGCGCACCAACACCGGGCCGCAATGCCCGGTTGTTTCTTTTGCATGGCAAGCCCGGGAAAGCAGGTTTATCGTTTCCTGGGTTTTGTCTAGACTGACGTGTCCCGTGGGTTTTCCGCCGCGTTGCGTGGGAAAACCCTGTCAGGCCTCGAAAACGGAGGCCAGAGGAGGGCGCGTTTCCTTCACCCGGACCATGAGGCTCCGGGTGGTTTGTTTTGAAAGGGAATGCGATGAGCAAGCGCGAATCCGCGAAGTACAAGATCGACCGCCGTCTCGGCGAAAACATCTGGGGCCGCCCGAAGTCCCCGGTCAACAAGCGTGAATACGGCCCCGGCCAGCACGGCCAGCGCCGCAAGGGCAAGCTTTCCGATTTCGGCCTGCAGCTGCGCGCCAAGCAGAAGCTGAAGGGTCACTATGGTGATGTCTCTGAAAAGCAGTTCCGCAAGGTCTATGAAGAGGCTGATCGCCGCAAGGGCGACACCTCCGAGAACCTGATCGGCCTGCTCGAGTCGCGTCTCGACGCGGTCGTCTACCGCTCCAAGTTCGTGCCCACCATTTTCGCGGCTCGCCAGTTCGTCAACCACGGCCACGTCAACGTCAACGGCAAGCGCGTCAACATCGGCTCGTACCGTTGCAAGCCGGGCGACGTCGTCGAAGTGCGCGAAAAGTCGAAGCAGCTGGTCATCGTGCTGGAAGCGGTCGGCCTCGCCGAGCGCGACGTGCCGGACTATATCGAAGTCGATCACAACAAGATGGTCGCGACCTTCTCGCGCATCCCCGGCCTGGCCGATGTTCCGTTCGCCGTGCAGATGGAGCCGAACCTGGTCGTCGAATTCTATTCGCGCTAAGCGATCGCTTTCTGCGATACCGGAAAGGGCCGCCCGTCGAGGCGGCCTTTTCTTTGTCGGCCATGTCCGCTAATCCGGCACTCTCGGCTATGGAAAGCGACAAGCCATGAACATGCTGGCAGGCATCGACACAGTTGAACCGATTGCTGAAGGCGGCTTCCACCCGCTGTTTGCCGACGTGCCGTCTTCGGTCGAGTTCAACAAACTGCGTAAGCGGCTGTTGCGGTTGGCCCGCCAGGCGATCGACGATTTCGCCATGGCGAGGCCCGGCGACCGCTGGCTGGTGGCCTTGTCCGGCGGCAAGGATTCCTACGGCCTGCTGGCCGTGCTGCTCGATCTCAAATGGCGCGGGCTGCTGCCGGTCGAGCTGCTGGCCTGCAATCTCGACCAGGGCCAGCCGAATTTCCCGAAGCACATTTTGCCCGATTACCTCGATGCGCATCGCATTCCCCATCGCATCGAGTATCAGGACACCTATTCGGTGGTCACCGACAAGCTGCCTCAGGGCAGCACCTACTGTTCGCTGTGCTCGCGGCTGCGGCGCGGCCATCTCTATCGCATCGCGCGCGAGGAGGGCTGTTCGGCGCTGGTCCTCGGCCACCACTGCGAGGACATTCTCGAAACCTTCTTCATGAATCTATTTCATGGCGGCCGCCTTGCCGCCATGCCGCCAAAGCTGCTCAATGACGACGGCGACGTCATGGTGCTGCGGCCGCTGAGCTACTGCGCCGAGGTCGATCTGGAGAAATTCGCCGCCGCGATGAAATTCCCGATCATTCCCTGCGATCTCTGCGGCAGCCAGGAAGGCCTGCAGCGCAACGCCATGAAGGCGATGCTGGACGATATGGAAAAGCGCATGCCGGGCCGCAAGGATACGATGCTGCGCGCGCTGTCCAACACCAGGCCGTCGCATCTGCTCGACAGAAAGCTGTTCGACTTTGCCGCCCTCAATGGCAGCCTCAGCACAGGACAAGACATTTCCGATGATATTTGACGACCAAGCGATCGACTGGCTGGCCGAGCTTCTCGCCGATGCAGCCAAGGCCGAAATCATGCCACGCTTTCGCCGGCTGGGCGAGGGCGACATCAGACAGAAGACCTCGGCTGCCGACCTGGTGACCGAGGCCGACATCAACGCCGAGCGGCTGATCACGGCCAGGCTGCGCGAGCGCTATCCCACGGCGATGATCGTCGGCGAGGAAGCCTGTTCCGACAATCCGGCGCTGCTTCAGGGGCTCGGTGATGCCGACCTCGCCTTCGTCGTCGACCCGGTCGACGGCACCTTCAACTTCGCCTCCGGCGTGCCGCTCTTCGGCGTCATGCTGAGCGTCGTCGTCAAGGGCGAAACCGTCGCCGGTATCATCCATGACCCCGTAGGCCGGGACTGGCTGATCGGCGCCAAGGGCGCCGGCAGCCATATCCGCCATGCGCATGGCGCGCTGGAGACGGTGCATGTCGCCGATGCCGTGCCGATCTCGCAGATGACCGGCTCCGTCTCCTGGCAATATCTGGCGGAACCGCAACGCTCGCTCTTGGCGCGCAACCAGACCAAGACCCTATCGCAGTTCGGCTATCGCTGCGCGGCACATGAATACCGTCTTCTGGCCAGCGGCCATGCCCATTTCGTCGTCTACAACAAACTGATGCCGTGGGACCATCTGGTCGGTGTGCTGATCCACGCCGAGGCCGGCGGCTACACCGCGCGGATCGACGGCAGCGCCTATCTGCCCTCGTATATCGACGGCGGCATTCTTGTCGCCCCGGACAAGGAAAGCTGGCAGGAGTTGCGCAGGGAACTCTGGGCGCAATAATCGGTCCAACTGCTGGTAGAGGCTTTCGTCAAGTATATTGGCTCTGTTATAGTGTCCAATCTCTCGCGAAGTCGGAAGCTGCGAAATGAAACATCGGTCCGCAATTGTTGCAACGGCGCTTGCACTTGCCTTGGCCGCCGCTGGCGCCACTGAGGCAAGATCGCAGGAACGCGCGTGCGGCAGTCGCGATCCCGTCGATACCATAGACGAGATGTTTTCCGCGATCTTTGCCTGTTGGCAGCCGCCGCCTGGAAGTGCTGGCATGACCCTGACGCTGAGTTTCTCAATTCGCAAAAACGGCACGCTGATGGGCAAACCGCGCGCCACTTTCTCCCATATGGGAGATGATGCCTCGCTCAACCGGGTCTTTGTGTCATCCGTGCTCGAAGCTCTCGACAAGGCTCTGCCGATGCCTCTTTCGGACAGCATGGGTGGCGCCATCGCAGGGCGCCCGCTGTTCCCTCGTTTCACGGCAGTGATTGGCGGCGCATCCTGAAACGCGTCGCTTGAAGGTGGCTGCGGTCTGAGACAAATAAAACTCGTAGCGCAGAACAGTTGCTCAATGCAGGTCGGTGACGTGCCCTAAAATGGGTGGGTTGTGCGGCTGGAACATCTTGCCGCGCTCGGCGATCAGGATCATCAGCAGGGCCGCGACCGAGACGCTGCAGAAGCCGGCGGCAAGCGGCGTCACCGTGCCGTTGAAGGCCTGGCCGATCAGCGTGCCGAGGATGCCGCCGAGAAAAGTCTGCATGAAGCCCAGGATGGACGACGCGGTGCCCGCCAGTTGGCCGAGCGGCTCCATCGCGAGCGCGTTGAAATTGGCGCCGAGCGCGCCGAACGGGAGCATCGCGCTGGCGAAGAAGGTGATGAACAGCCAGAGTGGCATCTTCATTTGAAGCGAAACGGTGAGCCAGGCAAGGCTGATCACTAGGAACAACAGCAGTGCGCTCTGCGACAGGCGGCGCATGCCGATGCGGCCGACCAGGCGCGAGTTGAGGTAGTTCGAAAAAGCGAGAACGCCGGCGACACCCGCGAAGATGACAGGAAACAATTCGCCGACATGAAAAATGTCGACATAGATCTGCTGTGCGGAGGCGATGAAGCCGAACATGGCGGCGAAAATGAAGGTGCTGGCAAAGGCGTAGCAAAGCGCCATGCGGTTGGTGAGCACGATGCGGAAACCACCGACGACGGATGAGACTGTCAGCGGCCGGCGGTACTCCGGATGCAGCGTCTCCGGCAGCCGCAGCAGCGACCACGCCGACACGATCAGCGCTCCGACGGCCATGGTGACGAAGATCCAGTGCCATGTTGCGAACAGCATGATGAACTGGCCGATCCCAGGCGCGATCACCGGGATGGCCATGAACACCATGAAGATCAGAGACATCACCTCGGCCATGCGCCGACCGTCGAACGTGTCGCGCACGATCGAGACGGCGATGACGCGGGTCGCCGCCGCACCGATGCCTTGCACCAGCCGGCACAGCAGCAGGACGGCGAATGACGGGGCGATGGCGGCAGCTGCCGCCGCCACGACATAAATCGCCAGCCCGGCAACGAGTGGCGCGCGGCGCCCGAACCGGTCCGAGATCGGTCCGAAGAAAAGCTGTCCGCCACCGAAGCCCAATATATAGGCGGTGATCACATACTGGCGGTGGTTTTCATTCTCAACGCCAAGCGTGGCGCCGATTTGCTGCAGTGCCGGCAGCATGATGTCGATGGCCAGCGAGTTCAACGCCATCAGTGCCGCGCACAGCGCGATGAATTCCCAGCGCGGAATAGGCAATTTGCGTGCCTGTTGCGGCGCTTTTGCTGGCTGGTCCACGGCGGGTCCGATCTTCAAAACGAATATGCGCCGGCATGCCGGCGCATAACTTCGTCCTCACTCCGATAGGGGGAGGTAACATTTTGCCGGGGCGGGGCTGCCCCGTCTCAACTCAGAATCAGGCTGTCGCTTTGACGCTGACGCCCTTGTCGACGAGCAACGTCTGCAGCTCGCCCGCCTGGAACATTTCGCGGATGATGTCGCAGCCGCCGACGAATTCGCCCTTGACGTAAAGCTGCGGGATCGTCGGCCAGTTCGAATATTCCTTGATGCCTTGGCGCAGTTCGGCCGAGGTCAGCACGTCGACGCCCTTATAGTCGGCTCCGATGTAATCGAGGATCTGGACGACCTGGCCGGAAAATCCGCACTGCGGAAAACCGGGCGTGCCCTTCATGAAAAGGACGACGTCGTTGCCCTTCACTTCGCTGTCGATGTAGTCGTTGATGCCGCTCATGAGATATCCTTTCACGCCTGTGGGAGTCAGGCTCGAAGCATAGCCATCAAATAAACCCATAGATGGGCCGAAACAAGATGTTTGCGCCGCCGTCGCGGAAATGGCGCAAAGGATCGCCTGTCTTGGGCCAAGCATCCGAGCCGATTGCAGCCTTCGGAACATGATGAAAAGACGATATGGCGCCGCCCTTCCGATCGCCATCCTGCTGGCGGCGATTGCCGTTGTCTGGTGGCCGAGACGCCCGGAGCCGCCGCCGCTGGTCATTGGCGGTGACCTGCCCGCGCCTTGCCGGAATGTCGCCTTCGAGGCGGTGACCTATGTCGTCTGCGAGATCGATCTTCGCGCCGACAGCATCGGTGTTTTCCACGCCAGCGCCGATGGCAAGCCTTTTGGTTCGCTCGAAGCCTTCGACAAGGCGGTTGCGGGCGAGGGGAGGCCGGTGCTGCTCGCCATGAATGGCGGCATGTATCACGAGGATTTGTCGCCGGTCGGCCTGCTGGTCGAGAACGGCAGCGAAAAGTCACGGCTCAATCTTGCCGACGGCGAAGGCAATTTCTTCCTGAAACCGAACGGCGTCTTTCTGGTGGGCAATGACGGCAAGGCGGCTGTCATGGAAAGCAACGCCTATGCCGTCGCCAAACCCGATGTTGCCTTCGCCACGCAGTCCGGCCCGATGCTGGTGATCGATGGCAAGATTCACCCACGCTTCGAGCCGAACGGAACCTCGCGCTACATCCGCAACGGCGTCGGCGTGCGCGATGAAAACACCGTTTTGCTGGCGATCTCGCGGTCTGAGGTCAGTTTCGGCAGCTTTGCGCGGCTGTTTCGCGACGCGCTACAATGCCGCAACGCGCTGTTCCTCGACGGCGCGGTTTCCGCGCTGTCGGATGGGAAAAGAATGATCGTCGGCGGAAAATACCCGGCGGGCCCGATCATCTCAGTGTCGGCGAAGCCGATCACGTCAGTGTCGGCGAAGCAGCCGCAGAAACAGTAGGCCAGTCTGGCTTCAGTCCGGCACGCTGGTCTGCAGGGCCAGCGCGTGCAGCACGCCGCCCATATTGCCCTTCAGCGCATCATAGACCATCTGGTGCTGCTGGACGCGGCTCTTTCCGCGGAAGCTTTCGGCCACCACTTCGGCTGCATAGTGATCGCCGTCACCGGCGAGGTCGCGGATCGTCACCTTGGCGTCCGGAATCCCGTCCTTGATCAGTTTTTCGATGTCGTGGGCATCCATTGCCATGGCATAATCCTGTTCTGGGCGGCTAGGCACGAAGTGACTCGGACGGCAGCCTAAAGCCTTTCTGGTCCGGGTTGAAGCCGCTCTGTCGGCGACGCAGTGTCTAAGGGCCATCCTGCGGCGGGTGCACCACACCATCTTCGGTGATATCGTCGCGGGTCGAGAACCCCCGGCCAAGGCTGAACACCAGGACATAGAGCGGGATGTTGAGCGCTAGGTTGATGATCGGGAGATAGCTGGTCATCTGCCACAAGGGCGAAAAGAATGGTTGGCCATAGCCGTCGCAGATCAGCGATGACCCGTATTCCCACAGCGCGCCGGTAATGACCGCAATGGCAAAGAGCTTGATGCAGGTGGCGACATGCCTTGCGCGCGCCGGGTTCGGCAAAAGGCGGCTCCACAGCACCAGGCAGATGATGGGGATCGCATAGATCAGACTTTGCAAGGCCAGCATCTGCAGTGTGCCATTGGCCGCCTCAATGAACTGGTCACGCCTTTCCAGCAGCGGACAGACCTCGCTCGAGGTCGTCGACAGCAGGAAAAAGACGAACGGCCCGAGGAACCAGAAGAAGAACAGCAACGGCCAGAAGACGACTGCGATCAGCGTCCGGGCTGCCAGGCTGGTCAAATGGACTTGTCCATGAAGTTCGGGAACCAGCCTTCGTGGGCGGCGGTCAATTCGCTGACCGGGATCGCCCTGGCATCGCCGAGCTTCAGTTCGTTTCCACCGGTCGAGCCGATCCATGGCGCAAAGATGCCGAGCTTGCTCTGTTCCTCGCGGATGGCGTCCCATTCCTTGCTCTGCGGATTGACGGACAGCGTCAGCAGGTAGCGGCCCTGGTCTTCGCCGAACCAGACCGGGATCGGGTCGGTGCCGGCGAGCCCCGGAATGGTGGCGCCGATGCCGGACGCCATCGCCATTTCGGCCAAGGCTATCGCCAAGCCGCCATCGGAAAGGTCATGCGCCGCGGTCACGACGCCCGACGCGATCAGCGCGCGCACGTGGTCGCCGACGCGCTTTTCGTGCGCGAGGTCGACGGATGGCGGCGGCCCGTCGGTACGGCCATGGATGTCCCTGAAATAGGCGGACTGGCCGAGATGGCTGCCCCAGCTTGCGGGTGCGCCGACCAGCAGGATCATCTGGCCCTCGGCGGCAAAGCCGATACGGGTCATCTTCGACCAGTCGGCAATCAGCCCGACGCCGCCGATGGTCGGCGTCGGCAGGATGCCTTGGCCATTGGTTTCGTTGTAGAGCGAGACATTGCCCGACACGATCGGGAAGCCGAGCGCCCGGCAGGCATCGCCAATGCCTTTCACCGCGCCGACCAGCTGGCCCATGATCTCAGGCCGTTCCGGATTGCCGAAATTGAGGTTGTCGGTGGCCGCCAGCGGCAGCGCGCCGGTGGCGGTGAGGTTGCGCCAGCATTCGGCCACCGCCTGCTTGCCGCCTTCGTACGGGTCGGCCTCGCAATAGCGCGGCGTGACGTCGGAGGAGAAGGCGAGCGCCTTGGTCGGATGGCCTTCGACGCGCACCACGCCTGCGTCGCCGCCCGGAAGCTGCAGCGAATTGCCCTGGATCAGCGTGTCGTACTGCTCCCACACCCAGCGGCGCGACGACAGGTCCGGCCCGCCGAGCAGTTTCAACAGCGCGTCGGCGACATCGGCCTTCGGCGCATCGCCGGCGGCAAGCGCCGCAGGTTTCTTCGGCTCGACCCAGGGGCGGTCATATTCCGGCGCCTTGTCGCCAAGGTCCTTGATCGGCAGGTTGGCGACCTCGTCACCCTGGTGAATGACGCGGAAGCGCAGATCGTCGGTGGTCTTGCCGACAATGGCGAAGTCGAGGCCCCATTTGTGGAAGATCGCCTCGGCTTCCTTTTCCTTCTCGGGGCGCAGCACCATCAGCATGCGCTCCTGGCTCTCCGACAGCATCATCTCATAGGCGCTCATGCGCTCTTCGCGCACCGGCACCTGGTCGAGGTGAAGCTCGATGCCGAGGTCGCCCTTGGCGCCCATCTCGACCGCCGAACAGGTGAGGCCGGCCGCCCCCATGTCCTGGATGGCGATAACGGCGCCAGACGCCATCAGCTCAAGACAGGCTTCGAGCAGGCATTTTTCGGTGAAGGGATCGCCGACCTGCACGGTCGGGCGCTTCTCGTCGATCTTGTCGTCGAACTCGGCCGAGGCCATCGTGGCGCCGCCGACGCCGTCGCGGCCGGTCTTGGCGCCGAGATAGACGACGGGCAGGCCGACGCCCTTGGCTTCCGACAGGAAGATCGCATCGGTCTTGGCGAGGCCCGCGGCAAAGGCGTTGACCAGGATGTTGCCGTTGTAGCGGGCGTCGAAATTGACCTCGCCGCCGACCGTCGGCACGCCGAACGCATTGCCGTAGCCGCCGACGCCGGAAACCACGCCGCTGACCAGGTGCCTGGTCTTGGGATGGTCCGGTGCGCCGAAGCGCAAAGCGTTCATCGCCGCAATCGGCCGCGCGCCCATGGTGAAGACATCGCGCAATATGCCGCCGACGCCGGTCGCCGCACCCTGGTAGGGCTCGATGTAGGAGGGATGGTTGTGGCTCTCCATCTTGAAGACGACGCAGTCGCCATCGCCGATATCGACCACACCGGCATTCTCGCCCGGACCCTGGATGACCTGAGGCCCGGTGGTCGGTAGCGTGCGCAGCCATTTCTTCGAGGATTTGTAGGAGCAGTGCTCATTCCACATCGCCGAGAAGATGCCGAGTTCGGTAAAGCTCGGTTCGCGCCCGACCAGGTCGAGGATGCGCTGGTATTCGTCGGGCTTCAGCCCATGCGCGGCGATGAGTTCCGGGGTGATCGGCACGGAATTGGAAATGGTCATGGGCGGCGATTGATGTCCATGGGAGAGGGGAATTTGAGTCCCCTCATATCGCAAGCTTTGGCGTGATACACCCCATTGGATGACGAAAAACGCCGGAAAACCACAGGGCGACGATGGTAGCGGGGAGCCGTTGGGGAACGCTATGGCATCCCGGCCGTTAGGCCTCAAACCAATCAGGAGATTTCGACATGGCCACCAAGCAAGGCAAGAAAGACAATCGCCTCTCCGACAAGGAGGCCATGCATATTGCCGAGACCACCGACGTTTCGCCCAAGCAGGCCAAGGACCTGGCCGAGAAGCACGGCAAGGACAAGGGCGCAAAGGAAGCCAAAAACTTCAAGGCAGAGGGCTGAACCTGAGATCGGTACGCAGGCGCACGGTTTAGCGCCAACGATTCAGGACGAACTGTCGTAGCCGGCGCGGCCTTCCTCCAGCAGCCGCCGGATCACCGCGACGCCGCCGGTGATGTCCTCGCGCCGCCTTGGCTGCGAGACGCCGAAACGCACGCCGTGAAAAACCTGCTCGGAACGCCCCGCCTTGAACTCGTCCTCGTCGTCGAGGAGCACGCCATTTTCGAGGCATGCGCTCCTGAACGTGCCGGACAGCCAGGGATCGGGCAGCGTCAGCCAGACGAAGGGCACGCTGCCGTGTGACTTGAAGGCGAAACCCGCCAGTGTCTCGCGCACGATGGCGATGCGGGCGGCAATTTCGGCAATGCTGCGTTTGCGGATATCGCCAGCCTGCCCTGACAGCACCAGCCGCGCATTCACCTCCGCCAGCAGGAACGGCATCCCGCCGGTCATCATCTTGTGGGCGACGCGGATGCGATGGCGATAGGCGGGCGGGCAGGAGAGCCAGCCGCCGCGAACACCTGCCGCGACCGATTTCGACAGACCGCCGGCGACAATGGTGCGCTCGGGTGCATATTCGGCGATGAGCGGCGTCGGATCTTCGGTCAGGCCGCCATAGAGATCGTCCTCGATGACGATGACATTGTACGCGCGCGCGACACGAGCGATCGCCTCGCGGCGCGAAACCGACAGGATCGCCAGCGTCGGGTTCTGCACCGTCGGCATCAGGAAGATCATCTTCGGGTGCTTTTGCGCGCAGACGCGTTCGAAATCCTCGGGATCGAGGCCTTCTTCGTCCGATGCCACCAGTGCTATGCGCCGCCCGATCAGCCCGGCGCTGCGGGCGATCTGCGAATAGGTGAGGTGCTCGAAGGCGACATAGTCGCCCGGTGTGGTCAGTGCCGCAATCGCCGCCATCACCGCGGCATGTGTGCCAAGCGTGGGAACGATGGTGTCGGCCGCCGGACGGAACGAATTGCGCGACAGCCAGCGGGCGCCGGCCTCGAACCAGCGCTCCGGAAAATCCCTGGTGTAGCTCGAAATCTCGTGCGGGTGATCCTGCACCGTGCGCGAGAGCATGTCAGCGACAATGGCGCCCTGGCCGATGTCGGGCGCGGCAGTGCTGTCGAAACGCAGCTTGCCGGGCGGCGCATCGACATAGCGCGTGCCTTGCACGGCAGGCTCGGCGAATTCGGGTGACGCTTCCGATTGCTGCGCCAGCACATAGGTCCCGCGTCCGACTTCGCCGCTCACCAGCCCGCGTTCGCGCAGCAGCTGATAGGCTCGGCCGATCGTGCCGACCGTCGTGCCGATATCATAGGCGAGATCGCGCTGCGGCGGCAATTTTGCCCCGGCATCGATGACGCCCTTGTCGATGTCCGACTCGATGCTGTCGGCAAGGCGCTGGTAAAGCGGGCCGGAACCGATGGTGAGGTCAGGGAGCCAATTTGTCATGGTGACAATTCTGTATATTGCACCAGATCGGGTGTCAATGCATATCAGAACCGTACTAAGATGGGTACAATTTGCAAGGTTGGCAGAAAGACAATGGATACAATCGAGACAATCCGCTGCGCGGGCATTGAATTGGTCGGGCCGCGCCCGTCCAGCCGGCGAGGCTTTGTCGGCCGGATCGTGCATGTAGTCAGATCGCTGGCGCGATGGATCGACGTGCTGATCGAGCGCCGTCGCGGCCGCCTGGCTTTGCTCGAAATGACCGACGAGCAGCTCAGGGACATCGGTGTGTCGCGTGACGACGCTCACCGCGAAGGCATCAGGCGAATCTGGGACTAACTTGTAGTCTGGTCAGCGGCGTGTGCCCGGAGCCCTGAGGCGTGAGACGCCCTTATCGGCAAGCACGGCGAGGATGCACAGCACCAGGAAAACACCGGTGACGGCCAGCGCCGCAAGGGCGACGTTGGCCGCGCCGTTTTTCGCAACGTCGAGGAACGGGTAGGGCACTTCGCCTGCGATCGGTGCGCGCGCCAGCGCATAGGCGAGATAGGCGATCGGATAGGCCATCCACCACGAAATGTCGCTCCAGCGTGTCCTGCCGTCAGCGCCTGCAACAAGCCACCACAGCACGAACAGCACCGGCGTCACATAGTGCAGCAGCACGTCACAGAGCAGGAACAGCCCCTGCGGCTGCCAGAGCTGCGCCAGAACTGTCGCGTAGACGATGAAGACCAGGGCGATGGAAGCCGCCACGCCCGCCCGCATCCGCGGCCCGGCAAAGGCCGGCAGCCAGGCGTAGCCCGAAGGCGACAGCAGCGAGACATGGACCAGCACTGCACCGATGTTGGTCAGGATGGTGAAGAAGCTGAACAGAAAGACGATGGAGCCGAGAAAACTGCGGCCGGCTTCCATCGATGCCGGGATGGTGATGCACGCTTGCAGGACAAGCCCGGCCAGACCGATGATCAATCCCGCAAACTGCAGGAAGCGGCCCATGGCGTCAGGCGGCCGCGTTGCAGGAGGGGTTGCCCGTTTGCCAGCGCGCAATGTCGGATCCGATGCGCGCGCCGAGCGGATCGTCCATCAGCGGACCGAACACGTCGACGCGGCTGGAATTGCCTTGCGCCTGGACGACCAGCAGCGGCTTGCCGCCATAATGCTTGGCCGGCACCAGCAGGAAGCGGGGCGTGCCGCTGAACGAATTCAGCTCATTGGCCATCTGATAGGATTTGAAGGCGGGATCCTTGCTGGCGATCCAGCATTTGTGGGCCGATATCGCTACCTGTTCCATGGCCAGCAGCGAAGCGCTCTTGCCCGTGGGGACCGGCGCGCTCTTCGGGCTGGACTGGCAGGACGCCAACGCCAAGCCGGCAGCAGCCAGGGGACCTAGGCGAACAATCGTCAGTCTCATGGTCAACCGCCCCCGCGTTTTGAAAGGAATTCGAAGAGATATCAGGCGGCGATGCCGAGTGCGCCTTCGAACAGCGCCCGGCCGTCACTGCCGCCATGCGCGGCCTCGATCAGGTTTTCCGGATGCGGCATCAGGCCGAGCACATTGCCCTTCTCGCTGATGATGCCGGCAATGTCGTTGATCGAGCCATTGGGATTGGTGCCTTCGGCATAGCGGAACACAACCTGTCCTTCGCCCTCGAGGCGCGCAAGCGTGTCGGCATCGGCGAAATAATTGCCGTCATGATGCGCAACCGGCGTGCGGATGATTTGGCCCGGCTGATAGCGGCGGGTGAACATGGTGTTGGCGTTGGCGATCTGCAGCTTCACCTCACGGCAAACGAATTTCAGCGAAGCATTGCGCATCAGCGCGCCGGGCAGCAGGCCGGCCTCGACCAGAATCTGGAACCCGTTGCAGACGCCAATGACCATGACGCCCTTGGCGGCCTTTTCAGCGACTGCCCGCATCACCGGCATCCGCGCGGCAATGGCGCCGCAGCGCAGATAATCGCCGAAGGAGAAGCCGCCGGGAATGGCGATCAGGTCGACATCGGGGATTTCAGTGTCGGTCTGCCAGACGGTCGCCGGCGCCTGCCCGGAAATCTTGGTCAGCGCCGCAATCATGTCGCGGTCGCGGTTGAGGCCGGGGAGAAGAACGACAGCTGATTTCATATCAAGCGATCTCCACCGCGTAATTCTCGATCACCGTATTCGCCAGCAGCTTGTCGCACATGGCTTTCAGATCGGCTTCAGCCTTGGCCTTGTCGGTCTCCGAGAGCTCGAGGTCGAAGACCTTGCCCTGCCGCACCTGGCCGACGCCGCCGAACCCCAGTCCGGACAGAGCGTGCTCTATGGCTTTTCCCTGCGGGTCGAGCACGCCGTTCTTGAGGGTGACGGTGATGCGGGCCTTGATCATGCTGGACAGGTTCCTGTTCGAAGACTTAGCAATTCCAGGAAAAGTGTGAAGCGGTTTTCCGTCCGGAATTGCGTCAAGAAATGAAGACTTAATGCGGCTTGCCTTTGAGGCCATCGGTCGAGGCGACGAGCACCGGGCCGGTCGGGCGCGGCGGCTCGTTCTCGTTCATGATGCCAAGGCGGCGGGCAACTTCCTGATAGGCTTCGACGAGGCCGCCCATATCGCGGCGGAAACGGTCCTTGTCGAGCTTGTCCTGCGTTGCCACGTCCCACAGCCGGCACGAATCCGGCGAGATCTCGTCGGCAACGACGATGCGCATCATGTCGCCCTCGAACAGGCGGCCGCATTCGATCTTGAAATCCACGAGCTGGATGCCGACACCCATGAACAGGCCGGAGAGGAAGTCGTTGACGCGGATGGCCAGCGCCATGACGTCGTCGATCTCCTGCGGGCTTGCCCAGCCGAAAGCGGTGATGTGCTCTTCCGACACCATCGGATCGTCGAGCGCATCGGCCTTGTAATAGAATTCGATGATCGAGCGCGGCAGAACGGTGCCTTCCTCGATGCCGAGGCGCTTGGACAGCGAGCCGGCGGCGACATTGCGCACCACCACTTCGAGCGGAATGATCTCGACTTCCTTGATCAGCTGCTCGCGCATGTTGAGCCGGCGGATGAAGTGGGTCGGAATGCCCATGCGGTTCAGATGGTTGAAGATGTACTCGGAAATGCGGTTGTTGAGCACACCCTTGCCGTCGATGACCTCATGTTTCTTCTTGTTGAATGCGGTCGCATCATCTTTGAAGAACTGGATAAGCGTGCCCGGTTCCGGTCCCTCATAGAGGATCTTGGCCTTGCCTTCATAAATGCGGCGGCGATTTTTCATCTGATTTTTCTCTGGATTTGCGGGCAGGCGGCAAGCGACCAGTTCCTGTCCGTCTGCCTAAATTGGTGCGGCGACGGGTGGGGTTCAATGCCGGGTCTATCCCAATCACAGCGTTTGCTCAATCGGCAAATCCTTTCCATCGACCGCTTTCAGGAATGAAATGCCGCAGCGCAGCAAGTGATGTAGCATATTGACCGGCCCGCGCCCTTTTGGTTTGTGCTGCGGCAACACACATATCCATCGCCAACGCGAATCGATTTCATCGGAGGGAAGCCATGAGCAGCATGAAAGACCGCGAAGAGGGTTTTGAGCGCAAATTCGCCTTCGACGAAGAACTTCGCTTCAAGGCTTCCGCACGCCGCAACAAGGCGCTCGGTCTGTGGGCCGCCGAAAAGCTGGGCAAATCCGGCACTGACGCCGACGCCTATGCCAAGGAAGTTGTGGTTTCCGATATCGAGGAAGCCGGCGATCACGACGTATTCCGCAAGATCCGCAAGGATTTCGACGCCGCCGGCGTCGACCAGTCGGATCACCAGATCCGCCGCACCATGGACGAACTGATGGCGCAGGCGATCGAGCAGATCAAGAACACCTAGAGCGAGTAGCGCTGGACCAATCGACCGCCCGGTCCAGCCGGGCGGTTTTTCTTTGCCTTTTCAGCCTTTTCCGGCTGAAACTGTGCGTAGGCCTGTTACAAGGCTCTACCCAACGAGGAAAGCACCCATGTCCCTGAAGTCACGCCTGGCGGCGGATGAAACGCTGTTCACCGCCTGGTCCGGCGTTCCGGACGCTTTGACGGTCGAAATCATCGCCAAGCAGGGTTTTGACGCCGTCACCCTCGATATGCAGCATGGCGGACACCACGAAGACTCGGTCTTGCGCGGCCTGGTGCCGGTGCTGGCCGCCAACAAGCCGGCGCTGGTGCGCATTCCGGTCGGCCGCTTCGACATGGCCAGCCGCGCCCTCGATTTCGGTGCCGAGGCGGTGATTGCACCGATGGTGAATTCGGTGGCCGATGCAAAACTCTTTGCCGCGGCGATGAAATATCCGCCGATGGGCGAGCGCTCCTGGGGCCCGACCTATGCTTTTCCGCGCCATGGCAAAGGCGACCACGCCGAATGGCTGCGCGACACCAATCAACGCACCATGGCCTTTGCCATGGTCGAAACGCGCGCCGCACTCGATGCGCTGGACGGCATCCTCGACACGCCGGGCATTGACGGCATCTTCCTCGGCCCATCGGATTTCTCCATCGCCTGGTCGAATGGCGCCACCGTCAATTCGACGCTGGAAAGCATGATGGAAACCGTCGCCTCCATCGCCGAGCGGACGCGCAAGGCGGGCAAGCATGCGGCAATCTACGTCGTTGAGCCGGCGATTGCCGGCCGCGTCGTGGCGATGGGCTACCGGCTGCTGGCGATGGGCTCGGACCATGCGCTGATTTCGCTCGGCGCAAAGATACTCATCAAAAGCATGAACGATTCGATCAAGGGCTGAGGCGTGGTGCCTTGCCCGGTCAGGCCTTGAGGTCGGTCAGGAACTTGGCGAAGGTCATCGACCCTTCCGGCCACGGGCCGAAGCCGGCATGCTCATTGAGGTGACCGGTTTCGCCGGCATCGATGAACAGCGAACCCCAGGCGCCGGCAATGTCCTCGGCAACCTCGAAGGCGCAGAACGGATCGTTGCGGCTGGCGATGACGATGGACGGGAAGGGCAGCGGTTCGCGTGCATAGGGGCCAAAGGTCATCAGGTGACGCGGCCTTATCTCCGGGTTGGCGACGTCGGGCGGCGCGACAAAGAACGCACCGGCGACCGGCTTCCTGAACTGCGGAATGGCCTGCACCGCGGCCGCCACGCCCAGGGAATGGGCAACGATCACCACCGGCCGCTCGGCCTCGTTGACAGCGTTCGCCACGCTCGCCGTCCAGTCCTCGCGCACCGGCTTCGACCACTCCGCCTGCTCGACCCGGCGCGCCGTCGACAGTTTCGACTGCCAGCGTGTCTGCCAGTGTTGGGGGCCGGAATTGGTGTAGCCCGGCACGATCAGAATATCTGCGTCTTTGACTTTCATGGCGCTGAGATAGCGAGCGGCCGTGTCTCGTGCAACCCGCGCTGACGCATGCGGTGCATCACAATCGTGAACAACCTGTTCGATTCTTTCCATCTTGTGTGAACGATCAGGATCGACGATTTGAGGCAGGAAGAGATGGACAACAGAATAGACTGGTGGCGCGGCCTGGGATAACGCGCTGAACGGAGAGTTTTATGAGCGAACTGCCTTTTGCCGCGACGACCCCCGTCAGCGTGTCACGCGTGGGCCTGAAGGCGCGCGACGCCGAAGGACTTGCCGATTACTACCGGGCTGTTGTCGGCCTGCAGGAATTGAGCCGCGCCGATGGCGCCATCACGCTGGGCGCTGCCGAGCGCCCGCTGCTGGTCATCGAGCCTGACGCAGCGGCCAAGCCCGACGATCCGCGCAGCGCCGGCCTTTTCCACACCGCTTTCCTTCTGCCCAGCCGCGCCGATCTCGGCCGTTGGATAAACCATGCCGCCGCCAACAAGATCCGCATCGAGGGCGCCTCCGACCATCTGGTCAGCGAGGCTCTCTACCTGACCGACCCCGAAGGCAACGGCATTGAAATCTATAGGGACCGTCTGCCGCAGGAGTGGAAGTGGAACGGCGACAAGATCGCCATGGCGACCGAGCGGCTGAATCTGGCCGCCGTGGTTGGCAGCGTGCCGGCCGGTGACGCCGGCTGGCAGGGCGCGCCGCAAAACAGCATTATCGGCCATGTCCATCTGCGCGTCGGCCGGCCGGAAGATGCCGAGGCCTGGTGGCACGACGAATTTGGCTTCGACACGGTCGCTAAGTATGGAGGGCAGGCGGTGTTCCTGTCGTCGGGAGGCTACCACCATCATATCGGTGGCAATTCGTGGCACAGCGCCGGCGCCGGCCGCCGCGATCCGTCCCGCTCGGGTCTGGCCTGGGTCGAGATGCGCTCGGACAAGACAACCGCTGAAACCACGCGGGAAGATCCGTGGGGCACGGTTATCCGCACCGTGCCGGGCGCCGCCGGCTGAGCGCCCGCTCGGTTCTTACAAGGAATTGGCGGCGTAGCCCGTCAGCAGCCCATGCGCCCAGCTGCCGAAGCCGGTGGCTGTCGCGCGGGTGGACGCCTCGGTCCAGTCATAATTGACCACGTGATGGCTGAACGACCATTGTCCGTCCTTGCGCGTAGCGAGGGCGTAGCGGGCATGCGGACTGCCGGTCACGGTCAGGCCGGGGAATGCCTGGACGCCGACGCTGCCCGGATTGAGGATTGTCCGGTTGTCCGACAAGCGCACAACGCGCGGCGTATGTGTATGGCCGCACAAAGTCAGCCCGGCGCCGGCGCTGCCCAGCTTGTGCCTGATCTGCTTTTCATTGGAGGGGTGGAAGTGGCTGCCTCCGTCTTCCTCGAGCAGGAACACGTCGTCGTCACTGGGGCTGCCATGGCAAAGCAGGATGTCCAGGGCAGGCGACAGGGTGACCGGCAAGGCCGAGAGCCAGGTCAGGGATGTCTCAGAGAGGCGTTGGTGGGTGAAAGCATCGACGTCTTCCAACCCAGAAGCAGGGGGCTCGATCAGCACACGGTCGTGATTGCCGCGCACGGTCGGCCAGTTCTGCGCCATCAGATATTGCGCGGTTTCTTCAGGCCATAGCGGCCCGGAAAGACAATCGCCCAGATTGACGATGATGTCGGGAGAAGCGTCTTTGAAATGCGCATGAACCGCCTCAAGCGCGCGCAGATTCCCATGGATGTCGGAAAGGACGGCCAGCCGCATCGAAAAACCTATCCGAAAACCCGCTTGAAGATCGTGTCGACATGCTTGGTGTGATAGCCCAGGTCGAATTTCTCGCGGATCTCGGCTTCGGGCAGCGCTGCGGTGACTTCCTTGTCACCCAACAATTCTTCAAGAAAATCAGCGCCTTGTTCCCATACCTTCATGGCGTTGCGCTGCACCAGGCGGTAGGCGTCCTCGCGGCTGACGCCGGCTTGCGTCAGCGCCAAAAGCACGCGCTGCGAATGCACAAGGCCACGGAACTTGTTCATGTTCTTCAGCATGTTGTCGGGATAGACCAGCAATTTGTCGATGACGCCGGTCAACCGCGACAGCGCGAAATCGAGTGTTACCGTGGCGTCCGGGCCGATCATGCGCTCGACCGAGGAATGCGAAATGTCGCGCTCGTGCCAGAGCGCCACATTCTCCATTGCCGGCAAGGCCATGGACCGCACCATGCGGGCAAGGCCGGTGAGGTTTTCAGTCAGCACCGGGTTGCGCTTGTGCGGCATTGCCGACGAGCCCTTCTGGCCCGGCGAAAAATACTCTTCCGCTTCCAGCACCTCAGTGCGCTGCAGATGGCGGATCTCGGTCGCCAGCCGCTCGACCGACGAGGCGATGACCCCGAGCGTGGCAAAGAACATGGCGTGGCGGTCGCGCGGGATGACCTGCGTCGACACCGGTTCCGGCTTCAGCCCAAGCTTTTTCGCCACATGCTCTTCGACATAAGGGTCGATGTTGGCGAAGGTGCCGATCGCGCCCGAGATAGCG
The DNA here is from genome assembly GCF_040323635.1 of Mesorhizobium sp. M0037. Classification (NCBI taxonomy): domain Bacteria; kingdom Pseudomonadati; phylum Pseudomonadota; class Alphaproteobacteria; order Hyphomicrobiales; family Phyllobacteriaceae; genus Mesorhizobium; species Mesorhizobium sp. M0037. The sequence continues at coordinate 540,368 of NZ_JAMYVB010000001.1, forward strand.
CAGGTGGCAATATCCTCTCGCGCGTGCACCAGCCGCTCGCGGCAGCGTGAGAACTCGGCATAGGCCTGCGCCAGCTTGACGCCGAAGGTGGTCGGCTCGGCGTGGATGCCGTGGCTGCGGCCGATGGTGACGGTGTCCTTGTGCTCGAAGGCCCGGCGCTTCAGCGCGGCGAGCAGGCCGTCGAGGTCGGCCAGCAGGATATCGCTGGCGCGGCCGAGCTGCACCGCAAGGCAGGTGTCGAGTACATCCGATGAGGTCATGCCCTGGTGGATGAAACGCGCATCCGGCCCGACGAATTCGGCGAGATGGGTGAGGAAGGCGATGACGTCGTGCTTGGTGACGGCCTCGATCTCGTCGATCTTGCCGACGTCGAATTTTGCCGCATTGCCCTTTTCCCAGATGGTCTTGGCGGCTTCCCTGGGGATGACGCCGAGCTCAGCCAGCGCATCACAGGCATGGGCCTCGATTTCGAACCAGATGCGGAAGCGGGTTTCCGGCGACCAGATGGCGACCATTTCCGGCCGGGAATAGCGAGGGATCATCCGTCAGTCCTGATGTGTCCGTGGTTAAGTGCGCGTCCTAGCAGAGGCGGACCGAATGCTCAACGCTGCTGGCGCGCAAACCACACGCTGGCGGCGGCAAGCGCGATGAATCCGAGCGGAAAATAGAGCCTGATACCCAGCACCACGAACTGGTAGAGCGCCGTCAGCGAGGTGAAGACCAGTTCGAACGCCCACCGGGCGGTGAAGGCCTCCGCGTGCCATTCGGCATAGTAGGAGCGGTATTGCAGCGCAAACAACCCGCCGGTGAAGGCGAGCGTCGTGGCAAGCAGGCAGACGAAGGCGGCGGCGAACGCCACTTCCCAGTGCCGGTCGAGCGAGACCAGCCGCGCCGCGAACAACCCGACGGGAAAGGCCAATGCCGCGCCGGTCGCAAACAGCAGGGCGACGAAGCGGATCTTTTCCGGGGTCTCCCAATTGTCGAGCCAAAGACCGGTCAGCGCGCTGGCGCCCATGGCCATCGCCCACAGCAAGGCGCCGACAAGCGCCGCGCCCGTCGATGGTATGGCGCGGCTGACGCGATTTCCGGCGCGCTTGCGCCAGCTGGATTGATCGAGCGCAGTCACAGGCGTCCGGTCACGGCGATCCAGCGAAAATCCGGCCCTTCGAAGCCGTATTGGCGCACCGCGATCAGCACCGCATAGGCGCTGATGCTGTCCATCGAGAACGTCTGCACCGCGCCGATCCTGTAGCCGTTCGGGCAGCCACGGCTTTTCGGGATCGATTTATCCTCATGCAGCAGATGGGTCTGGCCGCCATCCCTGGCCTCGATCCGCAGCAAGCGAAAACCGTTGACCTCGCCCTGGCTCTGGCAGCTTTCGGTGTCATTCATGCCGATCTCGTCCAGCCGGAATTCCAGCGGCGGGTCGACCGGCGAAAAGATCGGCCGTGGGTTCACCACCATGCGGAACGGGTCGGCCGACAATTCGGTCACCGGGTTGAAGCCGGCGGTGATGCCGCGGTTTGCGGTGAGTTCGGCCTGCACAACGACGGCTTCGCCCTTCTGCCTGGCCTGCTGACGGGCCGTATCGAGCGAGGCGGTCTCATCCTCCAGCCGGACCCGGATTGGCGTGCCCTTCAGGAACGTGTCGTCGGCGGTGTTGATGTAGTAGCGATTGGCATAGGGAAAGCCCGAACCGTCTGCCACACCGTATTCCTCGAAGGCGAAGACGCCGCCATCCTTGCTGAAGCCGAGGATTTCAAGCTCGGCGACATCGCCCGCGGGCGGCCATGGCGGATGCCAGATGGACCAGCAGGCAAACGCCAATCAGGACGAGATTTCGCATCGGGGTTCCGCTCCGCCTGCCTTGGTTCGATCGTTCCCTATCACGAGACAGTCAAAACATCGTGCTATTCAAAAGGCGATGCATCCAATTTCGCCTCTGTTTGTTATCGTCGATCGTTTTCAAAAGGAGAACACCCCATGACTGAGGCCAGCAAGATTCGCGAGCATATGGAAGTGGTCGGCGCCGACGGCGTTCACATCGGCACCGTCGACAGGGTCGATGGCGAGCGGATCAAGTTGACCAAGGCCGACAGCGGCGAGGGCGCCCATCAGGGGCATCACCACTACATTCCCTTGAGCCTGCTTGCCGAGGTCGAGGGCCAGAAAGTCTGGCTGTCGGCGAATTCGGATGTCGCGGTCAGCTTCGAGGAAGAGGAGTCCGACGCGACCTGACTGAAAGTCAGCGCGACGACCACACCGCAAACAGGTCGCCTTCGGCCGGCGTCGCGGCATGGATGCCGCGGCTGATTGCGCGCGCCATGGTGGCGCCGGCAGTGGCAAAGAAATCGACGGCATCGTCGGCGCTGAGTTCTATGCCGCTCTTCCCCGTCGCCAGCGCGAACACCAGATCGCCGTCGGCCGGCGTGTGCACCGGCCAGATGGCGCGCACGAAGCCGTCATGCGCTGAAATGGCCAGCCGCTTGGCTGCCGCCTTGGTCAGCACAGCATCGGTGGCGATGACGGCGATGGTGGTGTTGCCACCGGCCTCGACTTGTCCACCGACACGCTTGTCGCGGTATTTCAACAGGATCCGCCTGGCGTCGTCCGGCATCGGCGAGGGATAGCCGAGGCCTCCGAACTCATCGCCGATCTCGAAGGGTGCCGCCCAGAAATAGCGTGTACGCGCAATCGTCACCGAGCCGGTCGGGTTGGCGGCGGCGAGCGCGCCGATGGTGATGCCGCTGTCGAGCGCGGTCGAGGCCGAGCCGAGGCCGCCCTTCAGCCCGGAGCTTAGCGCGCCGGTGCCGGCGCCGATTGTGCCGAGCGGAAAGTCGACTGTTGCCGCCTGGGCGGCTTCGTAGCCGAGGTCGCGGTAGGGAGGATAACGGCCCCAATCCTTGTCGCCGCCATTGCGCAGGTCAAACAGGATCGCCGCCGGCACGATCGGCACCCGAAAGCCGCCGACATCGACGCCAATGCCTTTTTCACGCAACGCCGCCTGCACGCCCGACGCGGCGTCGAGGCCGAAGGCCGAACCGCCCGAAAGCACGACGGCATGAACCGCCTCGATGGAATGGTGCGGTTCGAGCAAATCGGTCTCGCGCGTGCCCGGCGCGCCGCCGAGGATCTGCACGCCACCGACCGCCGGTTCGTCGCACAATACGGTGGTGACGCCCGATTTCAGCGTGGCATCCGACGCGTTGCCGACGCGCAGGCCGGCGACATCGGTGATCAGATTGCGCGGCCCGGTGCGAAACATCAGTTCGTCTCCGCCGGCACGAAACGCGTCCCGTCGAAGCGGAAGGCGCGATAGAGGTTCTGGCTCAGATCGCCTTTGTCGTCGAACCGCAGCGGCCCGATCGCGGTGGTGAAATCATGCCCGGTTAGCGCGTCGGCCAGTCCCTTGCCCGAGGTTTCTGACGCAGCCGTGGCCGCCTTGGCGATTTCCACCGCCGCATAGGCCGGCAAGGCATAGCCATCAGGCGCGATGGTTTTGGCCGTAAACGCCGCCAGCACCTTGGGATCGGCGACATCGGCCCATTCCGGCGGCGCGATCATCAGCGTGCCGATGGCGTAAGGCACATCGCCGGGTGGCGTGCGCAAATTCTCGCCGCCGGCAAAGACAATGCCGGCCTCGAGCTGGCCGGCGTCGCGGCCCATAATGGCGATGTCGTCGCCGTCGCCACCGGCAAAGACATGCGTCGCGCCCGCCTTCTTCAGCCGGCCGATCAGCCCGATCTGGTTGTCGAGCTGCGGCCGGAACGTGTCTGTGAAGACCGGCTTCAGCGCCGCCTGTTCGGCCGCTGCGCGCAGCGTCTCGGCGATTTCGCGGCCATAGATGGTCCCGTCATCGACGATGGCGAACAATTCGCTCTGCCACAGCCGGGTCAGGATGCCAGCCACCGCATTGCGCTCGTCGTCGCCGCGTGGCCCCAGCCGGTAGACCGGCCAGCCGGTTTTGGCGCGGCGGTCGGTCAGGCTTTCGGTGCGCACGCCAACGGTGATGACCGGTATGTTGGCGTCCTTGAGGATCGGCAGCGCCGCCTGGATCGCCTCGGTGCAGAGGAAGCCGACGACGATATCGACCTTCGCAGCGGCGAATTCCCTGGCGGCGGCAGCCCCGCCATCGGCGGTGCAGGCATCGTCGACCGTCCTGATCTCGGCGCCGTTGGCTTCTGCTGCCAGGGCAGCGCCCGCCTCGATCTGCTTGCCCAGGATCGCCGACGGACCGGACAGGGGCGCGGCGACGCCGACATGCAGCGTCTGCGCGCCGGCGCTTGCCGGCAGCAGCCAGAGCAGTGCCGCTATTACAGCTGTTGGGGGTCGCATTTTGACGACGAATTCCTCCGTGCCGGTCGCATGCTTCCAGCGTCTCTTCCGCCAAGACCTAAAGGCTGCCCGCCCCAGGCGCAACACGGGAATTTGCGGATTGGCGTCAACCACTTCGCTTGTGGCCTATTGTGTGCCGCCATATATAACGCTTGGGTTCCCGCTTATGGAAAATCATCGGTGTTGAAGTTGAACGACATAGGGCCTCAGGCCTATCGCGACGCGATGGCGCATTTTGCCGGCCATGTCCATGTGGTGACCACCGAAGGGGCCGCCGGCAAACGCGGCACGACGGTGATTGCCGCCTGTTCGGTGTCGGACACGCCGCCGACGGTTCTCGTCTGTCTCAACCGCGAGAATGCCAAGAACGAGCTGTTCATGCAAAACGGCCGGTTTGCGCTGAACACGCTGGCTTCGCACCAGCAGCCCCTATCGGTGGCGTTTTCAGGCCTGACCGGGCTGTCGGCCGATGAGCGTTTCGCGCTTGGCGAGTGGGATGTCATATCGACGGGCGCGCCTACCCTGAAGGGCGCTCTTGCGGTTTTCGACTGCGAATTGATCGACACCAAGGATCTCGCCACCCATCGTGTGCTTTTTGGCAAGGTGACAGGCCTGCGCATGGGCGATAATTTGCGGCCGCTGATCTACCACGCCCGCGACTACCACGTGCTGCAGAGCGGAGCAGAGGCGGCAACGGAGAAAGAATGACCGAGCTGAAACCGCGCCCCGCGCCGCGGACGATCGACGAAACGCTCGATCTCCTGACCGGCGCGGACTACGTCGCGGACCGCTCGCTGGCAACGGTGCTGTTCCTGTCCCTGCGCATGCAGCGGCCGCTGTTCCTTGAAGGGGAGGCCGGCGTCGGCAAGACCGAGATCGCCAAGGTGCTGGCGCAGGCACTCGGCCGCCGGCTGATCCGCCTGCAATGCTATGAGGGGCTCGACGTCTCGTCCGCCGTCTACGAGTGGAATTACGCCGCGCAGATGATAGAGATCCGCATGGAGGAGGCGGCAGGCTCGGTCGACCGCTCCGACATGGAGCGCAATGTCTTTTCCGAAAAATACCTGATCCGCCGCCCGGTGCTCGATGCGCTGACCGGCAAGGCGGGTGCTGCCCCGGTGTTCCTGATCGACGAACTCGATCGCACCGACGAAGCCTTCGAGGCGTTCCTGCTCGAAATCCTGTCCGACTTCCAGGTGACGGTGCCCGAGCTTGGCACGATCAAGGCGGAGGAGCCGCCGATCGTCATCATCACCACCAACCGCACGCGGGAAATCCACGACGCGCTGAAGCGGCGCTGCCTCTATCACTGGGTCGACTATCCCAATGCCGAGCGCGAGCTGGAGATCGTGCGCCGCAAGGTGCCGCAGGCCAACAGCCGGCTTTCCGCGGAAGTGGTGTCGTTCATCCAGAAGCTGCGCCGGGTCGAGCTGTTCAAGGCGCCGGGCGTCGCCGAAACCATCGACTGGGCCGGCGCGCTGACCGAACTCGACAAGGTGGCGCTCGATCCCGAAACCGTCTCCGACACGATCGGCGTTTTGCTGAAATACCAGGACGACATTGCCCGCATCGGCGCGGGCGAGGGCCGGCGCATCCTCGACGAGGTCAAGGCCGAACTGGCGGCGGCGGAGTAGGGCAAGTGAAGGCGCCCGAACCCAGAGAGGCGACGGAAGACGGGCGCATCGCCGACAACATCGTCTATTTCGCCCGCACCTTGCGCAAATCCGGCATGCGGGTCGGGCCGGCTTCGGTCAAGGATGCGATCGAGGCGGTGCTGGCAGCCGGCATCGGTTCGCGCGACGATTTCTACTGGACGCTGCATGCCGTGCTGGTGTCGCGGCACGAGGATCACCCTGTTTTCGACGAAGCCTTCCGGCTGTTCTGGAAATCGCGCGAGCTGATCGAGAAACTTCTGGCGATGTTCTCGCCTGTGGCGCCCGACACCAAGGGGAAGCAAAAGCCGCGCGCGGCAGAAAACCGCGTCAGCCAGGCCATGTTCGAAGGCCACGAGAAGAATCGGCCGGTCAGGGAAATCCCGGAGATCGAAGTCGACGCCCGGCTAACCTTCTCCGGGAATGAAGTGCTGCGCGGCAAGGACTTTGCCCAGATGAATGCCGACGAGATGGCAGACGCAAAGAAGGCGATTGCCCGGCTGCGGCTGCCGTTCGACATGGTCCGTACCCGACGCTTCAAGGCAGACCTGCATGGCCGCCGTATCGATCCACGCGCCATGATGCGCTCGGCCGCGCGCACCGGCGGCGAACTGATCCTGCCGAAATTCCGCTCAGCCCGCGAAGTGCATCCGCCGCTGGTGGTTCTCGCCGATATCTCCGGTTCGATGAGCCAGTACACGCGCATCTTCCTGCACTTTCTGCATGCGCTGACCGAAAAACGGCGGCGCGTGCACACCTTCGTCTTCGGCACGCGACTGACCAATCTCACGCGGCAGATGCGCCATCGCGACCCCGATGCCGCCCTTGCCGACTGCTCGGCGGCGGTGAAGGACTGGTCGGGCGGCACCCGCATCGGCGATACGCTGGCGGAGTTCAACAAGCACTGGTCACGCCGCGTGCTCGGGCAGGGCGCGGTGGTGCTTTTGATCACCGACGGGCTGGAGCGCGACGATGTCGCCGGCCTGTCGGAGGAGATGGATCGCCTGCACAAAACCTGCCGGCGGCTGATCTGGCTGAATCCCCTATTGCGCTTCGACGGTTTCGAGGCCCGCGCCCGCGGCGTCAGAGCGATGCTGCCTCATGTCGACGAGTTCCGCTCGGTGCACAATCTCGATGCGCTGGCCGACCTCTGCGCCTCGCTGGACAAGAAATCCGCCGCTTCGGTCGATCCGCGTCGCTGGCTGGACGCTGGTGTCAGGCGCGCCGCATAGCCATATTGGATTCCGAAAACAGGCTCCCAGAGAAAACAGACTTTGAGGCAAGCGATCATGGACAACAGCATCTATCTCGATGAGGCCCGCGACCCCTTGATCATCGCGGAAGGCTGGATGAAGGACGGCAAGGATGTTGCCATCGCCACGGTGGTCGAGACCTGGGGTTCGGCGCCGAGGCCGGTCGGCAGCCACTTGGTCATCGACGCCGAAGGCAATTTCCACGGCTCGGTCTCGGGCGGCTGCGTCGAGGGTGCTGTGGTGAGCGAGGCGATGGACGTCATCGACTCGGGGAAAGCGAAGATGCTGGAGTTCGGCGTTGCCGACGAAACCGCCTGGCAGGTCGGCCTGTCCTGCGGCGGCCGCATCAAGGTCTATGTGGAGCGGCTTGGTTAGGCATGGATCCCTACGCTCTCAAAACGCTCAATGCCGAACGCCGGGCCCGCCGCGCCGCGATCCTGGTCACCGATCTCGGCGACGGCCGCGACCGCATCGTGCGCGAAGGCGACCAGGTTGCCGGGGAACTCGGGCAAGCGATCGCCAAGGCTTTCCGCACCGGCAATTCGGGTTCGGTCGAGGCTGAAGGGCGCACCTTCTTCCTCAACGCGCATTTGCCGCAGCCGCGCCTGGTGGTAGTCGGCGCCGTCCATATCAGTCAGGCGCTGGCGCCGATGGCCAGGATCGCCGGCTATCCCCTGGAGATCGTCGATCCGCGCACCGCCTTCGCCACCCCGGACCGTTTTCCCGATGTAGCCCTGCATGCCGAATGGCCGGAGGATGTGGTGAAGCGCCAGCCGCTCGACAGCTATACGGCGCTCGCCGCCGTCACCCATGATCCGAAGATCGACGATTTCGCACTGAAGGCCGCGCTCGACGCCAACTGTTTCTATGTCGGCGCACTCGGCAGCCGCAAAACACACGCCAGGCGCGTCGAGCGCCTGCTGGCGCTCGGCGCCAGCGCCGACCAGATCGCCCGCATCCACGCACCGATCGGTATCGACATTGGCGCGGCGAGCCCGGCCGAGATCGCCGTCGCCATCCTGGCGCAGACGATCCACGCCTTTCGCTCGCGCGGTCTCGAAGCCAAAGGCGCGGCGGCGTGAAGTTCGGGCCGATCCCGATCGATCAGGCGCAAGGCGCGGTGCTGGCGCATGCCACGACGGCGGGCGAGCGGCGTTTCCGCAAGGCGCACAGGCTGAGCACGCAGGACGTGGCGGTGCTGAAGGCGGCCGGCATTACCGAGATCGTCGTGGCGGTGCTTGCCGCCGATGACCTCAGCGAGGATGCGGCGGCCGAAAAGATTGCTGCCAGCATGGCCCACCGCAACATCGAGGCAAAACCGGCCGCGACCGGCCGCGTCAACCTCCATGCCAAGGCCGCCGGTCTCTTCACCGTCGATGCCGCCATGATCGACGCCATCAATGCGGTCGACCCGACCATCACCATCGCCACGCTGGCGCAGCACGCACCTGTCGAGACGGGGCAAATGGTGGCGACGGTCAAGATCATCCCGTTCGCTGTTGCCACGGCTCTGGTCGACAAGGTGACGAAGATCTGCGCCGGCGGCGAGATCTTCGCCGTCAACGCGTACCATCCGGTGCGCATCGGCGTCATTCAGACGATGCTGCCCGGCATTAAGGCCAGCGTGCTCGACAAGACGCTGCGCGTCACCGAGGCCCGGCTGGCACGCTCCGGCGGCCGGCTGACGACGGAGCGCCGCACGCCGCACGAGATCGCGCCTGTAGCCGAGGCAGCGGCCGCGCTGGCGCGCGACAACGACATGGTGGTGATCTTCGGCGCCTCGGCGATGAGCGATTTCAACGATGTCGTTCCGGCGGCGATCGAGGCAGCAGGTGGCACGGTGATCCGCGCGGGCATGCCCGTCGATCCCGGCAATCTGCTGGTGCTGGGCACGCTCGACGGCAAGCGCGTCATCGGCGCGCCCGGTTGCGCCCGCAGCCCCAAGGAGAACGGTTTCGATTGGGTGCTCGACAGGCTGATCGCCGGCCTCGACGTCACCGCCAAGGACATCGCCGGCATGGGCGTTGGCGGCCTCTTGATGGAAATCCCGACCCGGCCGCAGCCGCGCGAGCCGCTGCCGGCGAGAGCCGGGCTGAAGGTCGAGATCGTGCTTCTGGCCGCCGGTCGCTCCAGCCGCATGGGCGGGCCGAACAAGCTTCTGGCGCTGTTCGACGGCAAACCGCTGGTGCGCCGGACAGTCGAGCGCGCACTGGCCTCGAAGGCAACCAGCACCGTTGTCGTCACCGGCCACCAGCGTGAGCGGGTGCACCAAGCCTTGACCGGCCTCGACGTGATCTTCGCCGACAATCCGGATTTTGCCGACGGCCTGTCCTCGTCTCTAAAAGCCGGCATTGCCCGCGTTGGAGCCGAGGCGGCCGGCGCCATGATCGTACTCGGCGACATGCCGGGTATCTCATCGGCCGATCTCGACCGGTTGATCGAGGCCTTCCGTAGGGACGGCGGCCGCTCAGTGGTGCGTGCCGCCCATGACGGCCGCCGCGGCAATCCGGTGCTGCTGCCACGCGCGCTGTTTGGAGGCATCGCTCACCTCGAGGGCGACACCGGCGCCCGCCATCTGGTCGAGGCCGAGGGACTGGATGTCATCGACGTCGAGATCGGCGACGGCGCGTCGATCGATGTCGACACCCGCGAGGCGCTGGAAGACGCCGGCGGCGTGCTGCAGGATTGACAAAGCGAAGCCGAAAAACGCATGCCTTTAGCATGGCTCTCTCTTTACTTGCCTCAGCGCTTCTACCCCCCTCTGGCCTGCCGGCCATCTCTCCCTCAAGGGGGGAGATCAGCAGCCTCGATGGCGGCGTCTATCCTGCAGCTTTGAAGATTGGCGGAAGGCGGCGTGATATCCAATCTCCCCCCTTGAGGGGGAGATGGCCGGCAGGCCAGAGGGGGGCGGCCGCGCTCCATAGCCTTCTGATTTCGCTCTTTTTCCTGTTCTCTGCCGCCCACGCCGACGCGCTCGAACTAAAACCCTACAAGGATGACCTCTTCGCCTATCCGGCGACGCTCTCGTCCACGGACAAAGGCGCCTACACCGTCATCGACTATCGCGAGATGCGCGACATCAACGACCGCGACGAGGTGCCGGAAAAGCGCGTGCAGGCTAAGTATACCGACACCGGCGTGCGCAAGGTGCAGCGGGATTTGATGCTGAAAACCGATGCCGGCGATGTCAGGCATGTCGCCGTCGGTAAGACCGAAGGCGCCGGCATCATCGTGCTTTACCTGCACGGGCAGGGCGGCAGCCGCAAGCAGGGCGTCGACGACTTCACCTTCGGCGGCAATTTCAACCGCATCAAGAACCTGATGGCCGGCAATGGCGGCCTCTATCTCTCACCCGATTTCACCGATTTCGGCGACAAGGGCGCGGCCCAGGTCGCGGCGCTGATCGGCCACTATGCCGAGGCCTCGCCGGACGCCAAGATTTTCGTCGCCTGCGGCTCTATGGGTGGTGCGCTGTGCTGGAAGCTGGCCGGCCGCAACGATACGGGACGGCGCATAAACGGGCTGCTGCTGCTCGGCTCGCTGTGGGATGACGGTTTCCTGTCGAGCCCGGCCTACAGGCGCCATGTGCCGGTGTTCTTCGGCCAAGGCAGCAAGGATCCGGTCTTTCCCGTGGAGAAGCAGGAAGCCTTCTTCCGCTCCATCACTGCGAACTCGAAAGCCTATCCGACCCGGTTCGTCCGGTTCGAGACCGGCACCCATGGCACGCCGATCCGCATGGTCGACTGGCGCCAAACGCTGAACTGGATGCTGTCGAAGGCGCCCTGAGGCATATCGCCCAGGGGTGCCCCTTGGTTTTGGCAATCATGGTTCGGCCGATATCCTCTTAGGTGTAGGCTGATATGATCCAACAGATCGGAAGCACAGCGATGGACGCCCACCCCTTCAAGATCCAAATTCCGAACGAACAACTTGAAGATCTCCAGCGCCGGCTTAGCGCAACACGATGGCCAATTCCGCTAAGCGAAGCGGGCTGGAACGATGGGGCCGAGCTGCCGTTCATCAAGCGCCTTGCGGATTACTGGCGAGACCGCTTCGACTGGAGAGTGCAAGAGGCGCGGCTGAACCGGCTGCCGCAATATCTGACGAGGCTGAACAACCTAGATGTCCACTTTGTCCACCAGCCAGGCAACGGACCGGCGCCGCTGCCGCTGATCATGACGCATGGCTGGCCCGGCTCGTTCATCGAAATGGAACACGTCATTCCATTGCTGGCAGACCCAGCTGCCCATGGTGGTGACCCGGCCGACGCTTTCCACGTGGTAGTTCCCTCCTTGCCCGGATACGGCTTTTCCCAGGCGCCGACGGAACCAGGCTTCCATTCCGGCCGCATCGCGGAGTTATGGGTACAGTTGATGCGCGGGCTCGGCTACGACCGCTTCGCTTCCCAAGGAGGCGACATCGGCGCGGGCGTTTCCGCCTGGATGGCACGGCTCCATTCCGAAAGCGTGCTTGGCGTCCACGTCAATTACATTCCCGGGAGCTATCGGCCACCCTTGGGTGCAGGTCTGCCATCTGTCACCGTTGAGGAGCAGGCCTTTCTGGAAAAGGCCGCGGCCTGGACGGCAACGGAGGGCGCCTATGCCCATCTGCAGGGCACGAAGCCTCAGACGCTTGCTTATGCTCTGACAGACTCGCCGATCGGTCTCGCAGCCTGGATGATCGAGAAGTTCCGTAGCTGGAGCGATTGCGACGGTGACGTGGAGCGCACCTTCGGCATGGACACGCTCCTTACGGATGTTTCGCTCTATTGGTTCAGCAACGCGCTCACCTCGTCCTTGCGGCTCTACAAGGAGAATCGACTGTTCTCTCTTGCGTTCGAGACGCTGGAACGCGTTTCGCCGCCATTTGGGGTAGCGCTTTTCCCTCGCGAGTTGCCGATGCCGCCTCGATCCTGGGTGGCGCGGGTCTTTGACGTTCAGCGATGGACATTGATGCCGCGAGGGGGCCATTTCGCTGCGCTGGAGGAACCGAGTCTTCTGGTCGAGGACATTCGCGCCTTCTTCCGGCCGATGCGTTCCCGGCCTGAAACGAGAAGGCGAATGTGAAGGACTGCTTGAGCGCGGCGGTTCCTGATAAGATCCCTACGGCGCGGTGTTGTAGTCGACCACCGTCTGCGGGTTCTCCTCGCCATCGTAAGACGCGTCCACATCATATTGGACGAGGGAAAAATCGCCGTTACGGAACAGGTATATCCCCTTGTCCGAGGCGTCGCCGATGCCGCGCCATTTGTTGAACGTGGTCAGCGTCTTGGCGTCTTCGTCATATTCGGAATTGGCCGCCCAGCCGGATGTGCGGAAGCCGATGATATCCATGCCCAGCAGTTTGCCGTCGCTGTCATTGTTCTCGTAACGGATATCCATTTCGGGCTCGGTGAACTGCAACTGCCGCACGCCCGATACTTCGTCGGTCATGTAGTAGACCGAACTTGCGTTATAGGCTGCCGCTTGGCAGTAGAACTCGAAAAGCCGCGTTTCCTTGTCGAAATCGCTGGCAGCCGCGTCCTTTGCCTTGTATTTGATCGAAAAGATGTTCGGCTCCTCGCCGAGAAATTGCTTGTCACACTGATCGCCATAATCGGCGGCGAACAGTTTCTTCACCTGCTCGAGTGCGGTGTCCTTTTTCGGCGGCGGCGGCCCGTCACCACAGCTTGGCGGCAGCGCCTCCTCGAAATCGGCCTTGGACGGCTTCAGCGCGCCCTTGTCGATAAAGATCGGTCGGAACGGCGGGGCCTGGATCTGAGCGCTGACCTGGCGCAGCGTGTAGCAGCCGGCGAAGACCGCTTCATTGCCGTCCTTGTCGGTGGCGCGGATGGCGACAGGAACGCTGTAATAGATGCTGCCGGCCGCACCTTCATCGGAAATGGCGCCGGTTTCGACGTCGACCTTGTCGGTGCCGTCATAGCCCTTGACGAAGGTATCAAAATCCTTTGCCGGCTTGGTATCGCCGTAGTAAGCCCAGGCGCGGGCGAATTCGTGCCGGTTGATGGCGCTGTAGAGCGAGCGGATGACGGCTGCGGCGTCCGACCTGTCATCGACGTAAGGGGCTTGGCCATCGGCTGCCGGTTCATCGTCGGCGAACACAGCCTGGCCGGATGCGGCAAGGGAGCAAAAGGCGGCCGCTGCCAGAAAGACGCGTCTCATCGGAGAATCTCCACCACGAAGGAGTCTATCATAGAGATTGCGGCGACGTGGTGACGCTTGAAAAATCCTCCGGGAAGGCGCTACGTCCCGCCGTCGGCGCTTCAGCCGCAATGGAGATTTGAACGTGACACTATCGATGTATGAAGCCTCGGTGCCGGTGTTTTCGGCCAGGCTGAAGGCGCTGTCCGGCGTGCTGTCGGCGGCCGAACAGAATGCAACCGAGCGCAAGATCGACCCGCAGGTGTTTTTGACCGCGAGGTTGGCGCCCGACATGTACGCGCTGGTCAGGCAGGTGCAGGTCGCCACCGACCACGCCAAGGGCGCGCCATCACGGCTGGCCCGTCGCGAGGTGCCGAAATACGAAGACAATGAAGCGACCTTCGCCGAGCTTCAGGCGCGCCTGACCAAGACGCTCGATCTGCTGGCGTCATTCTCGGCCGCCGAATTCGATGGTTCGGATGAAAGGGTGGTCGAACTGAAGTTTGGCCAGCGCGAAGCCTCGATGCCCGGCATGCAGTATCTGCTGCATGTCGCCATGCCCAACTTCTATTTCCACGTGACCACGGCTTACGACATCCTGCGCCACAATGGCGTGCCGCTGACCAAGGGTGCCTATCTCGGGAATCGTTGACGAATTCGGCATTCCGAGGTTTCCCGGTCGCTGCCGGGAAACTTCGTTTGACGCTGGTTCGGCGCCAAGGCCTTGATCAACGCGGTGACATTTCGCGGGCTATGCGCGGGAAGTCGGCCGGCTTGATGCCGATGTCGGCGCGGTCGGCATTGCTCATCGAATGCAGCAACGCCAGTGCGGAACGATAACGCAGATGCTCCTGCGGACGCGGACGGGCAAACATTTCAGTGAAGAACCCCATGATTCGGCCCCTTGTTGATCCTCCACGGCGCCGAGTATAGGAAAATTGTGAAGATTGTGCAGTGCAGCATTTGCATGGCAGCCATTCCAAGCGAATTTTTTTCGGCACAATTGCCGCGTGCGCTGAAACTTGTGGCGCATCCCCACCGTATGCATAGACGCTGGCACATGGCCGGCTTTTCCTCGCCACTCCTGGCGAATTTCCGGACTGCATGCAAATGCAGTCCGGCTTTTTGTTGGGTCTTGCACATCGCCAACCGGGCCCGCGCAAGCCTCGCAAACGCCTAAACTGGTTAAGATCAGCGGCATTCATTTTTAACGAGCCGGTTCTATGCTGCGACCGGCTCTGTTCGCACGCTTAAACGAGGGGGAGGCTGACATCGGCGCCAAGCGGGATTTCGCTTCCTTGCTCGACGATCTGTTCGTTGCCTCCGACAAGGATGAGGCGGCGGAAGAGACGAGCGCGCGGCCGTCGATCCCGTTCGACTATCTCTCCGTGGCCGACGAGCTTCATTCCGGCCGCATCAAGGTCTCGGGGGAAACATTCGCCGCCGAATACCGCGAGGCGGGAGCCGATCTCGCCGCCGAATTCGCGGCCCTTCTCGATCATGCCAAGCTGGCGCTGGCCGGCGAAGAGACAATGCCCGAGGAGAAGCTGCCGCCGATCGATCCTGACGCGATCGCCATCGAGCTCGGCCTCGATCATCCCGTCAAGAGCGCTGACCTTGGCCGCATGCGCCGCAGCTTCGCCTTCGCCAACCACCCCGACCGCGTCGCGCCGCATCTGCGCCAGCGCGCCATGATCCGCATGCAGGTGGCCAACATGTTGATCGACGAAGCCAAGCGGCGGGCTTTGGCTGGGGCACGCCGTTAGAGCACTCTCACAATTCACGCAAAGGTTGGAGCCGAGTAGTGTATCAGCCTGGTCGATGAAAGAGCGTTGCGAGAAGATGGACGCGCGTTGCGCCAAAGCCGGAAAAGCGCGGACCTTGCAAAAAAAGTGACTGGGATGAGCACTGTACTCAAAACGATCTATCGAGATGATCGGCTTGCACGGGCCAATATCGTCAGATTTGAAGTAGGTGAAGCTTCTTATTACACGTTCCGTGAGGACGCTTGGTACGAAGGCGAACACGGTCTCGACGAGAGATATGCTTACTGGGCACCCTCCGAAAACAGCTTCGGAGGAGGATTTTACGAGACCGCTGAGGCGGCTGAGAGTGAATGCCATGCGACTATCCCGTGGCTCAGGAATTCAAACTGAGGCACCACCCGGAGCCGGCAGGGGGTTGGAGAAGCCGCAGCCTTTGCTTTATGCTGGAATCTCCTCCCCGCGCCGTCCGCGCAAACCTCCCGCCGGAGAAACCCCATGCACAAACGCCGTCTCGGTCGGACCGATCTTCTTGTTACCCAGATCTGCCTGGGGTCGATGACCTGGGGCCAGCAGAACACCGAGGCCGATGGCCATGCGCAGATGGATCTGGCCTTTGCGCGCGGGGTCAATTTCATCGACACGGCCGAGCTCTACCCGATACCGCCCAAGGAGGAGACGCAGGGGCGGACGGAGAAGTTCATCGGCAGCTGGATGAAGGCCAAGGGCAATCGCGACAAGGTCATCCTGGCCTCGAAAGTGGTCGGCCGCACCGCCAACCGCTGGTTTCGTGGCGACCGGCCGTCAAAACTGGTGCGCGCCGACATCTTTGACGCCATCGACAAATCGCTTGCCAAGCTCGGCACCGACTATCTCGACCTCTACCAGATCCACTGGCCGGAGCGCGACATCCCCTGGGGCGCCAACCCGACCCGCGTGGGTGCTGTGCCGCGCCGTGCCGATGCCGTTGGCGCGCCGCCCGGCGAGACGCCGATCGCCGAGACACTCGCAGTCTTCGAGGAACTGGTGAAGGCGGGAAAGATCCGCCATCTCGGCCTGTCGAACGAAAGCTCCTGGGGCGTCATGCGCTTCATCGCCGAGGCCGACAAGGGCGTCGGCCCGCGCATCGTTTCGCTGCAGAACGCCTACAATCTGGTCAACCGTACCTTTGAGGTGAACCTGGCCGAAGTCTGCGGGCGCGAGGATGTCGGCTTCCTCGCCTATTCGCCGCTGGCGCAGGGCTATCTCACCGGCAAATACGACCATGGCGCACGGCCGCAGGGTTCGCGCTCGCAGTTGTTCAACCGCGGCCAGCGCTACGAGACGCCAAATGCGGCGGAGGCGCAGCTCGAATACAACGAACTGGCGCGCTCCTTCGGCCTCGAACCGGCGCTGTTCGCCAACGCCTATGTCGCCAGCCGACCCTTTGTTACCTCCAGCATCATCGGCGCGACGACGATTGCCCAGCTCGAGATGGCGCTGTCCTCAGTCGACGTGACCTGGACCGACGAGATGCAGAAGGCCGTCGACGCGATCCACCAGCGCGTGGGCAATCCTTGTCCGTAAGCGGGCACTCCGGGCGGAATTCCGTAGAAAACACAAGGGGAAGGGGACAGCAATGGATTTTCCGATCGAGACCGTCAGGGGAAAATTTCCGGCGCTGGACCTGACCGACAAAGGCCGCCGGCGCATCTATCTCGACAATCCGGCCGGCACGCAGGTGCCACAGGCGGTTGCCGATGCGGTGGCGCGCTGCCTCCTCACCACCAACGCCAATCTCGGCGGCTATTTCGAAACCACGCTTGCCGCGCAAAAGGTGTTCGACGACGCCCATGAGGCGATGGCCGATTTCCTGGGTGCAGCGAGCGCGGAGGAAATAATCATCGGCGCCAACATGACGACGCTGACCTATCACATGTCGCGCACGCTCGGTCGCGGCTTCAAGCCGGGCGACGAGATCATCGTCACCCGCATGGATCATGAGGGCAATGTCTCGCCCTGGCTGCAACTGGCCGAAGATCTTGGCCTCTTGGTGCGCTTCCTGCCTTTCGACGAGAACAGCTGGCGGGTCGAGGAGGCGGCGCTCAGCGCTCTGCTTACCGACAGGACAAAACTCGTTGCGCTGAACTATGCCTCGAACCTCACCGGCTCGATCAATCGGGTGAAAGCGCTGACGGCCATCGCCAAACAGGCCGGCGCGGTGGTCTATGTCGACGCCGTGCAGTTCGCGCCGCATGGGCTGGTCGACGTGCAGGATCTCGGCTGCGACTTCCTGATCTGCTCGGCCTACAAATTCTTCGGCCCGCATATGGGCATATTGTGGGGACGCCGCGACATCATCGATGCGCTGCAACCCTACAAATGCCGTTGCTCTTCCAATGGCCTGCCGGAGCGCTTCGAACTCGGCACGCCGCAGATCGAACTGATGGCCGGGCTTACCGCAGCGGTCGATTACTTCGCCGAACTCGGTGCTGCGGCCGGCGAGGGCGGTTCGCGAAGGCAAAAGATCGCAAAGGCATACGAAGTGTCGATCGCCTACGAAAACCCGCTGGCGCTGAGGCTGATCGATGGGCTGTCCGCCATTGAGGGCCTGACCATCCGCGGCATCACCGATCAGAAGCGTGTCATTGAGCGCGTGCCGACCGTGTCCTTCACCGTCGACGGCATCGTGCCAGAGACGATCGTGCGGCAGATGAATGCCGAGAACATTTTTCTATGGTCGGGTCACAACTACGCCTGGGAGATCGTCCACCATCTCGGCATTCCGGCCGAGCAGGGCGTCGTGCGCATCGGTATTGCGCACTACAACACGGCGGCAGAGATCGACGAGACGTTGGAAAGCGTGCACCGGGTGATCGCCATGCTGAGGCAGCAGCGCTAGTCAGCTATCGCTGTTTGCCGCCGAAACCGGTGAGGAACGCCGTGAGATTGTCGCCGAGCGCGTCGCAAAGATAGCCGCCTTCCTGGACGATAACCGTCGGCAGGCCGAGCTTGGCAATTGCCTCGCCGATCCGCGAGAAACCGGGCGTGGTCACCGAAAGCCCGCCGAACGGATCGCCCTCGAACGCATCGAGACCGAGCGCCACGACCAGCGCGTCCGGCGAAAAGGCGCGGATACGCTGGAACGCCACTTCGAGGGCCTCCAGAAACGCCGCGTCGGCTGATTTGCGCGGCAATGGCAGGTTGAAATTATAGCCGAGGCCCGGACCTTCGCCGCGCTCATCGGCATGGCCCCAGAAGAACGGATAGAAGCGCACCGGATCGGCGTGCAGCGACACCGTCAGGACGTCGGAACGCGTATAAAAGATGCCTTGCGTGCCATTGCCGTGATGCAGGTCGACATCGAGGATCACCACCCGCGCTGCCTGCTTGCGCAACACCTGGGCCGCGACCGCTGAATTGTTGATGAAGCAGAAGCCGCCGGCGACATCGGCAAAGGCATGGTGCCCGGGTGGCCGGCAGAGCGCATAGGCGGCGGGCGCGCCAGCCATGACGGTTTCAGCCGCCTCGACCGCGCTCCAGGCGCTCCACAGCGCGCTCTGCCAGGTCTCGGCCGAAATCGGGCAAGCGGTGTCGGCCATGTGGTAGCCGGCCTGGCCGACCGCCGAGGCCGGATAGGACCCTGTGCGGGCCAGTGGATGGATGTTGGGGATGACTTCCGCGGATGCGCCCTCGATGCGCTGCCAGCGCGCAAAAATGTGTTCGAGGAAGGCGAGATACTCCGGCGTATGCACGGCCGCCACCGGGCCTAGGCCATGTTCCCTGGGCCGCTCGATCATCAATCCGGCGGATTTTGCGCCGGCTAACAATCGCTCTACCCGCTCCGGCTGTTCGGGATTGGGCTGCGGCGCACCGCTGGACAGAAAGGCCTTCGGGTCGTGGCGTTTCTGCTCCTCGGCAAAGAAGGCTTTCATTCCGCGTCCCCATCCTGCGCTGCATCGGCAAAGGCGAAAAAGGCATCGCCAACAATCTTCTGCGTCTGCTCGTAGCTCGACCAGGCGATGCCCAGTCTCTCATAAAAAGCCTTGGCGCCGTCATTGTCGGTGTCGACGGACAGCCTGAGATAGGCGCCGCCATCCCGGCGGCAGTCGCGCGCGACCCGGCGCAGCAGTCTTTCGCCGATCTTGCGGCCGCGAAACCGGTCCTCGACATAGAGGTCCTGGATATAGACGCCGGGCCGCCCCATCCATGTCGAGAAGATCGGGAAATGCAGGCAGAGCCCCGCAAAATCGCCGCCGATCTCGGCGATCAGGGTGGAGAAGGCGGGTTTGTCGCCAAAGCCGTAGCGGCGGAGATCGTCGGCAGTGGACGTGATCTCCTGATGCGCGCCGATATGGGTGCCGAGCTTGAGCAGCGCGGCATGGATGGTGTCGACGTCGTCGATGGTGCCGGGGCGGAGGGTGACTTTAGGCGAGGCAGTCACTGGAGGTATGATGCCAAGGCACCCCCCTCCGGCCTGCCGGCCATCTCCCCCTCAAGGGGGGAGATCAGCAGTTTCTGCGCTGCAGTCCATCCTGCAACTTTGGAAGTTTGCGAAGGCCGTGGCGACATCCAATCTCCCCCCTTGGGGGGGAGATGTCCGGCAGGACAGAGGGGGGTGCGACTGGGCGCCGCCATCTCAATCATCTCAAAACGCCACCCGGTCCCCACCCTTCAGCGCCAGCATCTCCCGCGCCTCCGCCGGTGTGGCCACCTCCAGCGACAGGCCATCGAGAATGCCACGTATCCTGCGCACCTGGTCGGCGTTGGATTTCGCCAGCTGGCGTCCGTCGTAGAGACTGTCCTCCAGCCCGACGCGGACATTGCCGCCCATCGCCGCTGCGATCGAGATCAGCGGCATCTGGTGGCGGCCGGCGGCGAGCACCGAGAACTGGTAGCTGTCGCCGAACAGCTTGTCGGCAATGCGCTTCATGTGGATGAGATTGTCGGGATCGGCACCGATGCCGCCCAGAATGCCGAGCACGAACTGGATGAACAGCGGCCCCGACACCAGCCCGCGGTCGCGAAAATGCGCCAGCGAATAGAGATGGCCGACATCGTAGCATTCGAACTCAAAGCGCGTGCCGCAGCCCTTGCCGAGCTTTTCGAGCACGCCTTCCATATCGGCAAAGGTGTTCTTGAAGATGGTGTCGCGCGTGGCTTCGAGCAGCTTTGGTTCCCACTCGTGCTGCCACTCCCTTGGCTTGTCGAGCATCGGGAACAGCGCGAAATTCATCGAGCCCATGTTGAGCGAGCACATTTCCGGCTCGGCCCGCAGTGGTGCCGCCAGCCGCTGGTCGAGCGTCATCAGCGACGAACCGCCGGTGGTGATGTTGATCACCGCATCGGTCGCTTGCTTGATGCGCGGCAGGAACTGCATGAACACCTCAGGATCGGCGGTCGGCCGGCCGTCTTTGGGATCGCGGGCGTGGAGATGCAGGATTGAGGCGCCAGCCTCGGCCGCCGCGATGGCGCCGGTCGCGATCTGGTCCGGCGTCACCGGCAGATAGGGCGACATGGACGGGGTGTGCACCGAGCCAGTGACCGCGCAGGTGATGATGACTTTCCTCGGCGCCATTCTTTAGCCCTCAGCCTTCGACCGGCAGGTCGAGTTCGGCGGCCAGAACTTCCAGCGAATCGCCGATGATGGAAATGATCTCGCCGACCTCTTCAGCCGTGACGATCATCGGCGGCGCCACCATGAAATTGTCGCCGTCTACACCGCCCTTGACCCTGCGGCCGTAGATGATCAGCCCGCGCTCGTAGGCGAGGTCGAGCAGGCGCTGCGTGGCTTTCTTGCCCTGTTCGATCGGCCGTAGAGTTTCGGGATCGGCAACCATCTCGGCGCCGGTGAGCAGGCCTTTGCCTCGGACATCGGCGATGAACGGAAAACGCTTCGCCAGCCCTTTCAGCCCGTCCATCAGCACGTCGCCCATCGCGGCGGCATTGGCGATCAGGTCGAGGCGGTCCATCTCGCCGAGCACGGCGAGCCCGGCCGCGCAGGCGAGCGGATTGCCAGCATAGGTGTGGCCATGCTGGAAGCCGCCCGACGCCAGCAGCGGCTCGACCAGCCGCATCGGGGCGGCCAGCGCGCCGAGCGGCGCATAGCCGGAGCCAAGCCCCTTCGACAGCGCGACGATGTCGGGCTTGCAGTTCCAATGGTCGCCGCCAAGGAATTTTCCGGTGCGGCCGGCGCCGCTCATCACTTCATCATGGATGAGCAGGATGCCGTAGCGGTCGCAGATCTCGCGTATACGCGGATAATAGCTGTCCGGTGCGACGAGGGCCGAAGTCGCCGCACCGCCGATCGGCTCCATGATGAAGGCGAGCACGCTGTCCGGGCCCTCGGCCTGGATCTTCTCCTCCAGCATGTCGGCATAGCGGACGCCGCGCTGCTCCATCGAAAGATTGTCGCGGTCGCGCCATGCCGTCGGCGCCGGCACGGTCGGCATCACCCGCATCATCGGTGTGAACGTTTCGGCCAGCGCATCGTCGCCGGTTATCGAAAGCGAACCCAGCGTGCCGCCATGATAGGAGGGAAAACGCGTGATAACCTTCCAGCGCTTCGGCTGGCCGGTCGCGACCGCCCATTGCCGCGCCAGCTTGATGCAGGATTCCGTCGCCTCCGAACCGCCGGAGACGAAGAAGATTCGGTCCATGCCCTCCGGCAGTTTGCCGGCGAGCTCCCGCGCCAGTTCTTCCGCCGGTTCGTTCTCGAAATGCAGCCGGTAGGCGAAGGTGGCGCGGTCCATCTGCCGCTTCATGGCATCGAGCACGTTGCGGTTGGAGTGACCGATATTGGCGACCATCGGCCCGCTCGATCCGTCGATGAAGCGGCGGCCGTCCTGCGTCCACATATAGATGCCTTCGGCGCGGTCGATCAGCGGCCGGCGCAGGCTGGAGAGGTAGAACAGGTGCGATGGCGCGCGCGTTTCTGAACCAGTTGATGAGGGCTTCTGCATGTCAGGACTTTCCGAGGTAGCGATCGATTACATTCCTGGTCACGCGCTCGACCATCGGATCCTGCCTGAGCAGGCCGGCCACCCATTCGCAGCTTCCGGCGTGGAAAACCTCGCCCTTGCCGCGCGGGAAATTGACGATCATGCCGTTGCCGCGTTTGACTTTTTCCAGATTGGCGTCGGTCGCCTCGCCAAATAGCGTTTCGGCCGTAAAGCGGCCATCCTCGTCGGTGAGAAACTGGTCCTCGATCGGGATGTCGGCGCTTTCCTCGACCTGGCTCGCCATGCCGACGGCCAGCACCTGCAGCCCGTCAGGCGCACCGCTGTCCGGTGTCGGATAGGGCAGGCCGCCGCGGATCTCGAAATCGAGCCCGTCGACCTCATAGCCATAGACATGACTGTCGGCGCCAAGCAGGTCGCCATAGTACATGCCGGTGCCGGCAAAGGCCCAGTGCTCGGGCCGATAGACCGGAAAGCCGCGCATGCCGCGCGGTGCGCATCCGCCCCAGCCGGCATAGACGCCGCGCGTCGCGTTGAGGCCGAACGTCATTGCGCCGGGACGACCGATCTCAGGCGCTTCCCAGGAGTTGGTGGCGCGGGTGACGTCGCCGCCATAGGCCGGGTCTTCGGCGCGCGCCCGGTATTTGTAGCAGACCTGCCGCCGGCCTTCGTCCTCGAGCCTGGTCTGCCACATGAAATTGCCGGCAAAGCGCGCCGCATGACCGCCGCGCTCGACGTAGCTGTCGACGGCGTCTCGCATTTCCCAGGTCCAGTACTCGTCATGGCCGACGAAGACCACACAGTCGTAGCCGTCGAGAATCTCGGGCGAGAAGTGCAAATCGTGCTGGCTGGCGAGATCGACGCCATAGCCGGCCCGCTCGGCAAAGCGGAAGAAGTGGCTGTCATAGCTCGCCCAGCCGGAGGAGGTGTATTTCTTCGAATGTCCGGTGGCGTACGCCCATTCCATGTGCGGATAGCGCGGCACTGTTTTCGGCGGCACCGCAACCTCCAGCGGCACGCGCGGCGCATCCTTGGGCAGCACCACGAAGCCGCGGCACCAGGGCCGCTGCGTCGACACCATGCGCGCATATTGGTCGCGGCCCGGGCCGGTGATGCCCTGATAGGCGTTGGAGCCGCCCCAGGTGTTGTAGGACAGCCAGGTGCCCGTCGCCGCCACCTGCAGCACGCGACCGGGCTTTTTGCCGGGCAGGGGCGCGACGATGATGAGGTGGTGGCAGTGGATCGGCTTGCCGTCGCCGCCGTCCGCCGTCAGCGTCAGCCGGTAGGCGCCGGACGGCCAATCCTTGCCGATGCTGAATTGAAACGACGCCTCCCAGCCGCAGCCTTCGACCGAGCACTGGTCGGGCGTATCCTGCCAGCGCGCCGAAAGCCCCGTTTGCTCGAAGACTTTTGTCTCGCTGCCGCCGTCGCGGACAATGACAATGCTGAAGCGCGGCACTCTCGAACTGACATGCAGCGTCACGGTCTCGCCGGCGCGGTAGGAAAAGCGGTTGGAATAACACCAGATCTCGCCGCGCTCGCCGTCCATTCCCGGCCATTCATAGTAATGGCCGCGCACTGCCTCGCGGCGCTGCTCGGGCGTCAGTCCGAAATCGGGAAATTCGGTCGGCAGTTGGGTCATGAACACCGGAAAAGTGACAGGCCGCCATTTCGGCCATCTGCCGGCCAAGCGTCAAATGGAAACGATCGGGCCAGCAATTGCATACGACACAATTGCTTGGCCGCTCTTGGCCGCACCCGGCAAACCGACTATCTCAGGCGAGGCGGCATTTTCCGCCTCGGGAGCCGGTATGCTGAGAGTGCAGAAGGTCAAGGTCGACCAAATCTACGTGCCGACGGCGCGCAAGAAGACGCTGCATCCCGAAACGGTCCGGCATCTGGCCGAAGACATACTGGAAAACGGCATGAAGACGCCGATCCAGGTTCGCCATGACGGCAAGCGCCACATCCTGGTCGAGGGCCTGCACCGGCTGGAAGCCGCCAAATGGCTCGGCGAGACCGAGATCGACGCCTATCTGGTGCAAGCCAAGCGCCACTGAGGCGCGCGACCGATCGACAACAGCCAAACCGATCATTCTTCCGCGGATTTTTTCGCAGGGCATGTCGGCACGCGGCGTGCTCGCTCGTCCTTGGGGGGAACCTGAGGAGACCGACATGTCCAGACGAATCTATTTCGCCATTCTTGCCTCGGTCGCTGCCTTGTTTGCAGCGCCCGGCCCAGCCAATGCAGAGGAGACCAAGCCCGCCATGACCACCGAAGCAACAGCCATGCCGAAGCCGGAAAAGTCCGGCCTGCTGCCGATCGACGGCCTGAATTACTACTATGCCGTCTACGGCAAGGGCGAACCGCTGCTTCTGCTGCATGGCGGCCTTGGCACGTCCGACATGTTCGCGCCGTTGCTGCCTAGACTGGCGGAAAACCGCACCATCATTGCCGTCGACCTGCAGGGCCATGGCCGCACCGCGCTCGGCGAGCGACCCTTCAGCCTGGAGGGGATGGGCGACGACATGGCTGGTATCGTCAAGGCGCTCGGCTATGACAAGGTCGACGTGCTTGGCTATTCGCTGGGCGGCGGCGTCGCCTTCCGCATGGCCGTTCAGCATCCCGAGACGGTGAGACGTCTGGTCCTGGTCTCGACCGGCTTCGCCGCCAATGGCTTCTATGACGAGATGCGCGGCCAGCAGGCGCAGGTGAGCGCGGCCGCCGCCGATTTCATGAAGGACACGCCGATGTACAAATCCTACGTCGCCGTCGCCCCACGTCCCGACGATTTCCCCAAACTGCTCGACGCGCTGGGCAATTTCATGCGCAAGGATTACGACTATTCCGCCGATGTGGCGAAGCTGAAGATGCCAGTCATGCTGGCCTATGGCGACAGCGACATGTACAAGCCCGAGCACGAGATCAGGTTCTACCAGATGATCGGCGGCGGGCTGAAGGATGCCGGCTGGATGCGTGAGAACCTGTCGCAGAACCGGCTGGCCATCATTCCCAATCGCACCCACTACGACGTCTTCTTCGCACCGGAGCTGACGGCCGCGGCACTGCCCTTCCTCAATGGCGAAACCAAGGTGAAGACCTGGGACGAAGTCCTCAGCGAAACGAAATAGCTTGCCTGAAAATACATGCCGGCCGTCTCGAAGAGGCGGTCGGCTTTTTTGTGCCTGCGAAGCTACGGAGCCTTGGCGCAGCCATTGGTCCTATCGGCGCAATCGATGGCGCCATCAGGGCTTTTCAATTGACCGGAAGGTACCTGTCGATATCATCAAGAGACCTTCAGTGCGATGGGTTCGAATGATGACGAAATACCAGGGCGGATGCCATTGCGGGGCAGTGCGCTACGTCTCCGAGGCGGCGCCGCTTAACCAGCGCGTCTGCCACTGCCGGCGCTGCCAGAAGGTCATAGGCGCGGCGTTCAACGCCCGCCTTTTGTTTCGCATCGACGATGTCACGGTCGAGGGAGAGGTGGCGACGGTCAACACCTCTCCGGACCTCAAGCGCGGCTTTTGCGCCGCTTGCGGCACCACGCTGTTTTCCCGACGCGACTCCGCCGGCATCGTCGGCATCACCACCGGCTCGCTCGACGATCCCTCGCTGTTCAAGCCGGAAATGCATATGTGGACCGCCTCGAAGCAGCCCTGGCTGCAGCTCGATGACGGCCTGCCGCACCATGAAGGCGCGCCGCCTCCGAACTGACGCCGGCCTTACCGGAAATTAATCCCGAAACCACGACATAGCCGGCAAAGCGTCATTGGCGGGCCATGATTGCCTGCCTATCTGTCGTCTGCGGGCCGGTATCGAGGAGACGACCGATGAGCGACAGAATCAGCACTCTGGACGAGCTTTTGAGCGATCCGATGGTCCTCCTCGTGATGGAGCGTGACCGCGTGCGCCCCGAACAGGTTCGCCTGCTGCTCGAACGTGCCCGCCGCCCGGCCGCCGACGCCGTGCCACCGGCGCATGTGGTGGCCAAAAGCTGCATGCAGCAATGGCTGGGAAGGTAAGGGCTTCCCCTTCTCCCACAGGGGGAGAAGACAAGAGGGCCAATTCCTAACAACTTGATTCAAACTTTGTTGGTAATTTCTCGTTAGTAATCGAGGCCGGTTTGTCCGGCGGCGTCTGTTTGCCTTCGGTCTGTTGTGTTTTGCGTACAGGTCCAGATGCGGATTTCAGGCGTCGTCAGTTTCGTGTTGGCATCGCTGTGGCTTGCCGGCTGTTCGTCCACAGCGGGCGTCGATGGGTTGCAGCCGTCGAACGAGACGACCAGTTCGGTAGTGCGTCCGAGCGCGCCGGTCACAGCGGCTCCGGCGGAGACCGCCGACCTCGCGCCGATGCGGTCCGACATGGTGGCCGACAACGCTGTGGCCGACAATGCGCCGCCCTTTTCCATGGTCGAGGAAGAAGAGGCCATCGTCGCGGGCACGCCGCAGGGGAGCACCAGACCACAGCTCGAGCCCGCCGCTCTGATGTCTGCGCCGAAGCGGTTGACGCGCGCTGCGCCGGCCATGCTGGCCTCGCCGGTCACCCGCTACGGTTTTCGCGACGCCAAGCCGATCAATTTCGGCAAGGCTTCGCCACGCTACCTTGCCGTCCACGGCGTCGACGTCTCGCGCTGGCAGGGCAATGTCAACTGGGGCAAGCTGCGCGCCCAGGGCGCCAACTTCGCCTATATCAAGGCGACCGATGGCGGCGACCATCTCGACCCGATGTTCATGAAGAACTGGCGCAATGCCGACGCCGCCGGGCTGAAGCGCGGCGCCTATCATTTCTTCTACTGGTGCCGCACCGCGGGCGAGCAGGCCGACTGGTTCATCCGCAATGTGCCGAGGGTCGAAGGCGCGCTGCCACCGGTAATCGATGTCGAGTGGAACGGCGAATCTTCCTGCAAGCGGCGGCCGTCGCGGGCCACCGTGCTGGAAAAGATGAAGGTGTTCATGGACAAGCTGGAGCGCCATTACGGCCAGCGGCCCATCATCTACACCGCACCGGATTTCTATCGCGACAATCTCAAGGGTGCGTTTCTCGATTATCCGTTCTGGCTGCGCGCCGTGGCGCGGCATCCCTCAAAAGTCTATCCCGGCCGCAAATGGCTGTTCTGGCAGTACTCCGGCTCCGGCCTGTCGCACGGCGTGACCGGCCGCATCGACCTCAACGTCTTCCATGGCGACGAGCGCGCCTGGCGGGCATGGGCAGGCGGGCAGACGACCGTCGCCGACGCCGACTGAACGTCAGGCCGGTGCCGGTGCGCCTGCGCTGCCTGCCGCTGCGCCTTGGGTTGAATTTTCAGCGTCTCGCTAACGATCCGCTCACTGTGTCCTTTAGCGGTATCGCAACAGCCTTCCGGTAACGTGCCCGTGATCGGGTTTCGGAGGGGTCCATGCGCAATCCAGTTGTGGCTGTCGCTCTTGCCGCCGCTGTCGGCTACGGGTTTTTCAGCTCGCTCGGCCACATGCCGGGCGGAAGTGGCACTTCGCTGGCCGAGTCGAAGCAGAACGTCGTGTCCTATTCCACCGAGGACAATGCGATGCAGGCCGCCAAGGACAGCGGCCGCTCGACCCTCAAGCGCTTCCACGAACTGATGGACGCCGGCACACCCGGCACCTACACGGTAAAATTCCCGCTGACCCAGAACGGCGCCACCGAGCATATCTGGCTGCAGCTGGTCGGCTACAGCGACGGCTCCTATATCGGCCTGCTCGCCGACGTCCCGGTCAATGGCAACAAGTACAAGATGGGCGACAGGATGACGGTGACCGAGGCCGACGTCGAGGACTGGATGATCAAGAACGGCAAGGTGATCTATGGTGGCTACACCACGCGCCAGGCGCTTGCGGATATGCCGAAGGAACAGGTTGCAAGATACGGGTTGACCTTCAAGGACTGAGGGTTGAGGCGGGGGCGAGTTTTATCGCGGTGCCTAGAGGGCTGTCGCGCTTTTCGCGTTCGCGTATCTCTGCCGTCTGCGCCAGCACCCAGTCGCGAAACACCTTGATTTTGGGCGCGTTGCGGCGGCTCTCCAGATGCACCAGCCAATAGCCGTCGCCGTCCGATCCAAGCACGCCGAATGGCTGTATCAACTGGCCCTTTTCCAACAGGGCGCTGTAAAGGTTTTTGGTCAGGATCGCGGCGCCCTTGTCGGTCAGCGCCGCCATCGCATCATAGGCCTGCGTACCCAGTTTCGGGCCAGCGATGACGCGATCGGGCTCGAACGGCACGCCGGCAGCCTTGAACCAGATTTCCCACCAGGGATCGTCGGCACAGCATAGCGGCAGTTGGTAGAGATCCTCAGGGCGGTGGATGCCGCCGACGCTTTCGGCGAGTCTCGGGCTGAGCATCGGCGTATAGTCCGCCTTGAACAGATAGTGAGCCGTCAGGCCCGGCCAATTTCCACTGCCGGTGCGAATGCCGACATCCATGTCGCCGCGCGTGAAATCGACCAGCCCGTGCGATGTGTTCACCTTCACGGCAAGGTCGGGATGCATCAGCTGGAATGTTCCAAGCCATACGGCCAGCCAGTTCGATGCGAAGGTTTCCATGGTCGTCACCGACAGCACGCCGGTCGCTCCACCCTTGGTGGCGACCCATGCGTCGGCCAGGGTCGAGAACGCGCCTGTTGCGTGCGGCGCCAGCTGCTGTCCGGCCTCGGTCAGCGCGATCTGCCTTGTTTTTCTTATGAAAAGCGGCGTTCCGGCACGTTCTTCCAGCACCTTTATCTGATAGCTGGCAGCTGATTGGGTCATGCCGAGTTCTTCGGCTGCCTTGGTGAAACTGCCCAGCCGGGCCGCGGCTTCAAAGACCCTGATGGCTCCTAATGGTGGTAGTCCCCAGCTCATGACGCATCAATCCCGCTGATGCATACTACGCGACGTTCGATTGGAAACCAAGCCCGGAAAACGGCATGCTGCATTCATCGGATCAAACCCTGGAGGATACGGCAATGACCACCACCATCGCTCTCTACAACACGCTTCGCCGCCCGGTGCTCGACCTCTTCACCGCGCCGTTCAGGCCTCGCAAGCGCGGCCTGCTCGACCGCCGCTCGCTGTCGGATCATTTCCTCAGGGATATCGGTATGCTTGACGGACGCGTGCCTCCCGGCACCATTGGCTAAGCAAGCTCTTTGACCAGGGGAGGGAAAGATGACTGTGTTATCCGAGGATCTGGCGAAGAGCCGACAAACGATCAACGCCTATGAGGACTATGCCGAACGCTACGACGCTCTGGTGCGGCACGTTCCGAACCAAAGAGAACAGAAATGGCTGAAGCGCCTGGTGAAGATCGCCGGCAAAGGTGGCCGGATTCTGGAAGTCGGTTCGGGACCCGGATACGATGCGGACTTCGTCGAAGGGCTCGGTGTCCAGGTTCGGCGCACAGACGCAACGAAGCGGTTTCTCGAGTTGCAGGCCGCACGCGGCAAGCATGGTGAGTTTCTCGATCTCATCACCGACGATCTCGGCGGCCCCTACGACGCGGTGCTCGCATTGTGCGTCCTGATCCACGTGCCGCGCGAGCAGGCCGACCAGGTGCTTGCCAAGATTGCCGGGTCGCTGCGGCCGGGCGGCGCCTTCCTCGTCTCGATGCGCATTGGCGATGGCGAGAAGAGCGGCGAATATCATACGGTCTACTGGCGCAGGGACGACTTCGCGGCCCGCCTCGAAAACGCCGGGCTGGTCCTTGTCGGAGACGAATTCAACGTCGGCCGCGATCGCGAAGAGTGGACCACCTTTCTGGCTGTGAGGCCGTCATGACGCGCCGCGGACTGTTTTTGTTCGTGCTGCTCAGCCTCCTGTGGGGCATTCCCTATTTGTTGATCAAGCTGGCAGGTGCCGAGGTGTCGGTGCCCTTCCTGGTCTTTGCCCGAACAGCCGTCGGCGCCCTGGCGCTGCTGCCCTTCGTCCTTGTCCAGCGCAGTTTCGGATGGCTGAAGACACATTGGCGGGCGGTCGCCGCATTCTGTCTGGTCGAGATGATCCTGCCATGGGGGCTGATCACCCATGGCGAAGTCAGCATCGACAGTTCCACCGCCGGGCTGCTGATTGCCATGACGCCGGCCGTAACCGTCGCGCTCTCCAAGCTGATGGGTTCGGATGAGCGGCCGGGGATACGCCGCTGGACCGGCCTTTTCCTCGGTTTTGCCGGTGTCTTTGTGCTGGCGCTGCCGACCTTGGGTGGCGGATTTCTCGCGGTCGTCGAGATTCTCATGGCCGCAGCCTGCTATGCCTCGGGTTCGATCATCGCGTCGCGCTGGCTGAACGATGTGCCGGCAACCTCGCTGACGGCAGTCTGTCTGGCAGGGGCCGCGCTGATCTACGCCGTGCCGGCGGCGTTGGCCTGGCCGGCGGCCATGCCGTCGACAACGGTGGTTGGCGCAATCCTCGGTCTTGGCGTGTTTTGCACGGCGATTGCCTTCGCCACCTATTTCCTGCTGGTGCGGGAGATCGGCCCCGAACGGGCGGTCGTCATCACTTATGTGGCGCCCGCCGTCTCCGTGGCAGCCGGCGTGCTCGTCCTTTCGGAGCCGCTCGATATCGGCATTGTCGCGGCCTTCGCGCTCATCCTGTGCGGATCATATCTCGGCACGTGGCGCGCTCCGCCAGAACCGTCCGTGTCCGCGACCTCGGCAAGTTGACCGGCGGCCGCCAGCCGCCGTCAGAAATAAGGTCGCAGGTTCTCGCGAATGCGGTCCAGCACCGTCTTTCCCGATCTATCAGCGGTGAAGGTCTTGCCGGTGATGGTCTCAAAGGCCTGCGTATAGACACGCGACGTCTGCTCGATGAGTTCGGCGGGGATTTTCGGAATACGGTCCTTGTAGGGATCGCAGCGCGCGGTTACCCAGGCGCGAATAAAGTCCTTGTCGAAGCTTTGCGGCCGCTCGCCTGCCTTGAAGCGCTCCTCATAGCTTGCCGCAAGCCAGTAGCGGCTGCTATCGGGCGTATGGATTTCATCGGCAAGGACGATGGCGCCATCCTTGTCCGTGCCGAACTCGTATTTGGTGTCGACCAGGATCAGGCCGCGCTTGGCGGCCAACGCCTTGCCGCGCGCAAACAGCGCCAGCGCATAGCGCGAGACGGTGTCCCATTGCTCTTCCGACAACAGGCCGCGCGTCAGGATCTCGTCACGCGTCAAGGGCTCGTCATGGCCGCCATCGAGCGCCTTGCTGGTCGGCGTGATGATGGCCTGCGGCAGCTTCTCATTGTCGCGCAGTCCGTCCGGCAGGCGGATGCCGTACATATCGCGTTCGCCGTTCTTGTATTTCGTCAGCACCGAAGTGCTGGTGGTGCCGGCGAGGTAGTCGCGAACAACGATTTCCACCGGCAGAATGTCGAGCCTGGTGCCGACGACGACATTGGGGTCGGGATAATCGAGCACATGGTTGGGGCAGATGTCCGCCGTTTCCTCGAACCAGTAGCGCGCCGTCTGGGTCAGCAGTTCGCCCTTGAGCGGGACAGCGGTCAGGATCACATCGAAGGCGCTCAGCCGGTCGGTGGCGATGATGATGCGGCGGCCATCCGGCAGATCGTAATTCTCGCGGACCTTGCCTTTGTAGTGGTTCGGGAGTTCCGGAATGAAGGCATCCGAGAGAACGCGCAGTGCTGTCATCCTGGTCTCATGGCTCCTAACAGTTTGGGCGACTCTTAACAAAGTTGGCGGGGCTTCGATACCCGAGGAAGGGCGGTTCGTCCTTTGCGAATAATCAAGACATTGCCTTCGCCGTGCTATCTATTTGCAGCTTCCGGCACTCCTGGGGGACGCGGTGGACGTAGAGCTCAAATTTCTGATTGTCGGATTTGCCTGCGCGATCGCGGGCGGTCTGTCGTTCATCACCTTCGTCAAATGGCGCGAGGTGCAGGCGATGAGCCACTGGCTGCCGGCGCCGGGCAAGATCATCTCGTCGCGCGTCGAGGCGCGTGAAGTCAGAAGGTCGGGCGTCGGCTCGGACAGCAGCGACACCACCGAGATGCGCAATTTTCCGGCGGTCACCTTCGAATACAAGGTCGGTAAAAAGAAATTTCAAAGCTCGCGCTACAGCGTGAAGGAGAATCTGGGGAATTTCGAAGTCACCGAAACCCTGGCGCAGTTTCCCACCGGCGCTGAAGTGACCGTCTTCTACAATCCGGCCGATCCGGGCAAGGCCGTGATCGAACGCACCCTGCCGGACGGCGCCTTCAAGTTCATGGTCAAGCTCTCGGCCGGGCTGGTGATCGGCACGGTGGTGCTGGTGTTTTCGCTCGGTGGCGTGCTGGAGGCGATCCGGCCGCACCTGCCCAAGCCGCAGAACCTCGGCGCCGGAGCGCTGCTGCTGTTCATGGGGCTGATGATCCTGCGCATGGCCTTCGTCCAGAAGTCGCTTGCCGAGCAGGCGGCAAAATGGCCGGTCGCCCCCGGCCGCATTGACTCCTCGGGCCTGCAGACGCTGCGAAACTACAGCAGCCATCGACGCTGGAGCACCGTCTTCAAATCCCGCATCGTGTACAGCTACGGCGTCGCAGGCCAGCACTACACCTCAGACCGCGTCACCTTCGGCGCCACGGTCACCGCTTCAATGCCCGGCCTCGTCAGCGGCCAGGCGCGCAGCTATGCCGAGGGCGGCAAGGTCGACGTGCATTACGACCCAGCCAACCCCGCCTCGGCAGTGCTCGAATGCAGGGTGCGCGGGCTTTGGCTGCTGTGGGTCTGTTCGGCCGCGTTTTTGGGCGGCGCGGCTTGGCTGGTCGGTTTTATCTGAGGCGCCACTTTCATGACGAGACATCCAATGATCGTCCGCAGGCTGGCCGTCGTTTGCCTGGCTCTGCTCGACGCCGTGCAGGCAGCGAGCGCAAAGGAATGTCTGCTCAGCCATGCCACCTACCGCGAGCCGCGTTCGGGCGCGGTGATGCAATTCCGGCCGCTGAACAATGAGCCGGCGGCACTGACGGCCGAAGCGTTTTCGGTGACCGTGCCCAACACCGACACGCGCTTGCCGGCCGACATCACCTGGACCGATGGCAAAAATTCGTTTCCGCTCGGCACCATCCGCCATGCCTGCACCGACGACGACCGCGAAGTGGGGCTGGAGGACGGCAGCGGGATGTGCCGGATATGGATGGGCCAGGTCTATGCCTTGACCGGAGGCGGAGCCGAGCAGCTGAATTCACGCGAAGCGACACCGGCGCCGAAAGGGCTGTTGCTGCCCGATTTCGGCGCGGGCTTCACCGAATTTGCCGATTTCGCCAATGCCAATCCGGACGGCTCGGCCTGGGATGCCTTCACATTGACAGGATGCAGCGATGAATAGCGCCATGAGATCGATTGTCTGGATTTGCGTGCTGTTTGCCGCCGCGGCGATATCAGCCGCTGCATATGCGGACGAGCCGTCGCCGTCGCGCCCGCCGATCGACAAATGCGTCTGGGAAAAAATGGCCGACAAGACGGTTGGGCTGGCCGCTTGGGCGCAGCGCTGCGATTTCGGCTTCCGCCAGATCCATTTCGAGTTCGCCGGCAATGCGCTCGCCATCAAATACAGCGATGGCGGCACGCCCGATCCGCTGGTCGAGGTGTTCGACATTCAATCCGGCGAAACCGCAGAGGCCGCAGTGCTGCGACTGTTGCTGGAAAAGACCGACAAATCAGTCAGCGCCCGCTGCGTGCTGACGCCCTACACCGAGGGCGCCGTGCCCACCGGCGTCAAACGCTACACATTCAGCCCTGATGCTGCCTATGCCAAAGAGCTGAAAGCGGTGGTGAGTGATGACGTTCCCGAACCACCCTGCGGCGACTGGGGCGAAATGCCCGACGGCATCCAGTACTTCGAGGTGCCGGCGGGCGAGGGGCGGAGGGTGCTGTTCGTTCGGGCGGGGCAGGACGAGCCGTTGTTCGACGAGCAGACGCTAAGGGCGCGGTAGGAGGTTGTCCTGAAGGTTACCGCTTATGCCTCTACATATTCAGCGAGACTGATTCCTTTGGGCACCTCCAGCCCATCGGCGCGCAAGCCCTCGATGTGAAAGCGTATAGCGTCGCGAATTTCGATTTCTACTTCTGGCACGGTAGCACCAGTTGCGATGCAGCCGGGTAGGTCCGGCACATAGGCAGAGAAATTGTTGCCTGCTTTTTCAATCACCACCGCGTAACGCATATAGTCACTCCTTCAAACCGGACTGCTTGAGGCGCCTGGCGCAATTTCCTCAAACGGCTTGCCGGCCGCGGTGACGCGCCCGGCAAACTTCGCCTATCAATGTTACTTCTTGCGCGGCGGTTCGTTCTTGGTGTCCCCGTAGCCGGGCTTGGGGACACGCTCGACTGTGGTCGTGTTCGGGCGGCGCTCGGCTTCTTTCACAGAAATGAATTGGCCGCTCTTTGAGCTTCGTCCAATGTCGAAAGTCTTACGTTCATTGGTGGCCATTTGGGTATCTTTCCTCTGTGTTGCCAGAGCTACCTCGACTCCGAGAACCGACTCCCCATATGATAACCTTGCTAGAGGAGATGGGATTTCGATCTCGTCGCCCCGCGTAGGCTCCGGCCTGTTCGCGGTATCCAAAGCCGGCTCTAACGAGCCGGCTTTGGTATTTCTGCGGCTTTGCTTTGCATTCCTGTAATTGCCGTCTTGACCTGATGCGGAATTATATGTGGCTCTGAGATGCCAAGATTTTGGAGGCGTTTCTCGGCGGCTGTCCTACTCACAGCAAAGAACGGCATGATTTCCAAAACGTCGGTGAAGTCACGAATTAGAGTCTCCGGCATAAGAAAACCGGCGGCAAAC
The DNA here is from genome assembly GCF_040323635.1 of Mesorhizobium sp. M0037. Classification (NCBI taxonomy): domain Bacteria; kingdom Pseudomonadati; phylum Pseudomonadota; class Alphaproteobacteria; order Hyphomicrobiales; family Phyllobacteriaceae; genus Mesorhizobium; species Mesorhizobium sp. M0037. The sequence continues at coordinate 575,207 of NZ_JAMYVB010000001.1, forward strand.
GCGTTAGCTTGCCATTCTGCGCTCGCGTACGCAGGTAACTCTTTCATCTGAGAATATCGCCTAGGGGCTCGATCAAGGGGAACGGCCGATTTGTGAAGAACCAAATGCCCTAGCTCATGGGCCACAGTCCACCTGCCGCGGCCTTCAAAGTTCGCGGCGGATTGATACGTTGTGCCTGACAAGACAACGCAAGGCGGATCAAATTCGGTATACCCTTCCGCTCCGTCCATCAGGTGGTCATCTTTGACAACTAGTGCGAAATCGCCAAAAAGCCGGGGCATTTCATTTTCAAGGACACTAACCATATCAGGTGCTTGGCAAGTAGTGCCTATGCGAAGTGCTTGGCGCCATGCCGCTGCTAATATCTCGATCTCAGCGCGACTCTTGGCGGATACGCAATAGTCATGACTCATCTGTCATCTCCTGGGAGTTCTGCGTCCAGTTTTCGTATCTCGTCTGGGGACATCTTGTTGATCTTCCTAAATAACCTTCTAGCAAGAGCTGCGCGTTCTTTGTTTATTGGCGTAAAGCGAATAACATTAATGCGGGCATCTGCGAGGGCCTGTAGGTGCTTTCTCGTAACGATGTCCAATTTCAACCAGTTTCCAAAGTTTTCTACGTACCCCTCTGGAACTTGTTTTCCCCCAGTCTCGACAGCGGAGATAAATGACGGCGAACACTTGAACTCCTTTGCTTGATCAATCATCCGCAACCTTCGTGCCATTCTGATTTCCCGGCATGCGGACCCAAATGCCGTCAGAGTTTTTTCGACCATCTTTATGTTTCCCTATCTTTTTCACCTGTAGGTGAAACTCTCCCTCAAAAAAAACCTCTCTGCCGCGTTGGCGGCAGAGAGGTTCGTTCGTGTCAACTGCACCCGCTCGTCGAACCACAAGTATCGCACTTCTCGCAGGTGCCGTTCCGCACCATGGTGAAGTTGTGGCATTCCGAGCATTCGTTGCCGGTGTAGCCTTGCATCAAGGATTGCTGACGCCGCGTAGAGGCAAGCGCCTTTGCCTCGGCCGCTTCTTTCGCTGCTTCGTCGGTGAACAACCCGGTGGGATCGGCTGCCTCCTCGGAAACAATATCTTCGACCAGTTCCTTGGCTCGCTCCTCATAGTCGCGCTTGTAGGCGATGGCTTCGTCGCTTGCTGGTTTAAGCGCCAGCACGTTGGAGCCTGAGAACGCAGTTGGAGTGACCCGGGCAGGGGCTCCGGCAGGTGATCCGGCAAAACCCTTGGGTTCGCCACCTAAGCCAGACACCAACTTGACCGGCGAGGCGCCGCGGGTAAGGCCCTTCGAGAACGGCGTCGCCTTGCCTTCGTTGATGCCGCGTCCGAGCGCCGTCTTGTCGAAATCCGACTGGTCGACATGGGCGAGGTCGTGGCGGCCGAGGTAGGACACGGCGAGTTCGCGGAACACGTAGTCGAGGATCGACGTCGCATTCTTGATCGCGTCGTTGCCCTGCACCATGCCGGCCGGCTCGAATTTGGTGAAGGTGAAGGCCTCGACAAATTCCTCGAGCGGCACGCCATATTGCAAGCCAAGCGAGATGGCGATGGCGAAGTTGTTCATCATCGCTCGGAAAGCGGCGCCTTCCTTGTGCATGTCGATGAAGATCTCGCCGATGCGGCCGTCGTCGAATTCGCCCGTGCGCAGGTAGACCTTGTGGCCGCCGACGACTGCCTTCTGGGTGTAGCCCTTGCGGCGATTCGGCAGTTTTTCACGATCGCGGTAGAGGCGTTCGATGACGCGCTCGACGATCTTCTCGGTGACCTGCACGGCACGCTGTGAAGCGGGCGCCGCGATCAACTGCTCGACCGCGTCGTCCTCGTCGTCCTCGCTGTCGGCGAGCAGCGACGAATTGAGCGGCTGCGACAGCTTCGAGCCGTCGCGATAGAGCGCGTTGGCCTTCAGCGCCAGCTTCCACGACAGCATGTAGGCGCCCTTGGCGTCTTCCACCGTCGCATCGTTGGGCATGTTGATGGTCTTGGAGATGGCGCCGGAGATGAAGGGCTGTGCCGCCGCCATCATCTGGATGTGGCTGTTGATGGACAGCGAGCGCTTGCCGATCTTGCCGCACGGGCTGGCGCAGTCGAACACCGCGAGATGCTCGGCCTTGAGGAAGGGCGCGCCTTCCAGCGTCATCGCACCGCAGACATGGATGTTGGCGGCTTCGATGTCCTTCCTGGAGAACCCGAGCGCCGGCAGCATCTCGAACGAGAAGTCGTTGAGCTGCTCGTCGGTGAAGCCGAACGTCTCCTTCACCCAGTCGGCGCCCAGCGTCCACTGGTTGAAGACGAACTTGATGTCGAAGGCCGACTTCAGCGCCGCATTGAGCGCCGCGATCTTGTCGTCAGTAAAACCCTTCGCCTTGAGCGAGCCGGGGTTGACCGCCGGCGCCTGGTTCATGTTGCCGTGGCCGACAGCGTAAGCCTCGATCTCGGCGAGCTGGCTCTCGGAATAGCCCAGCGTGCGCAGCGCTTCCGGCACGGCGCGGTTGATGATCTTGAAGTAGCCGCCGCCAGCGAGCTTCTTGAACTTCACCAGCGCGAAGTCGGGCTCGATGCCGGTGGTATCGCAATCCATGACCAGGCCGATCGTGCCGGTCGGCGCAATCACGGTCGCCTGCGCGTTGCGGTAGCCATGCTCTTCGCCGAGTTCGATGGCGCGGTCCCAGGCAGCCTTGGCGTGCGTGGCCAATTCCTGCTGCTTCAGGTCGGACGCGACCAGCGGCACCGGATTGACGGCGAGCTTCTCATAGCCGCCCTTTTCGCCATAGGCAGCGCGGCGATGGTTGCGCATCACGCGCAGCATGTTCTGCGCATTGCGGTCGTAGTCGGCGAAGGCGCCGAGCTCGCCAGCCATCTCGGCCGAGGTGGCATAGGCAGTGCCGGTCATGATGGCGGTGAGCGCTGCGCAGATGGCGCGGCCCTCGTCGGAGTCATAGGGAATGCCGGACGTCATCAGCAGGCCGCCAATGTTGGCATAGCCGAGGCCGAGCGTGCGGTATTCGTAGGACTGCTTGGCGATCTCCTTCGACGGGAACTGCGCCATCATCACCGAGATTTCGAGGACGACGGTCCACAGCCGCACCGTGTGCTCGTAGGCGGCGATGTCGATCGTGCCGTCGGCATTGCGGTAGGGCAGCAGGTTGATCGAGGCCAGGTTGCAGGCCGTGTCGTCGAGGAACATGTATTCCGAGCACGGGTTCGACGCCCGGATCGCACCGGCCGAAGCGCAGGTGTGCCAGTCGTTCATCGTCGTGTTGAAATGCAGGCCCGGATCGGCCGAAGCCCAGGCGGCGTAGCCGATCTTTTCCCAGAGGTCGCGTGCCTTCAGCGTCTTCAGCACCTTGCCGTCCTTGCGGGCGGTCAGATGCCAGTCGGCATCCTCCTCGACGGCGCGCAGGAAGTTGTCCTTCAGCGACACCGAATTGTTGGAGTTCTGGCCGGAAACGGTGAGGTAGGCGTCGGAATCCCAGTCGGTGTCGTAGGTCTTGAACGACATCGCGGTGTAGCCCTGCTTGGCGAACTGGATGACGCGGTAGATGTAGTTCTCCGGCACGGCCGACTTCTTGGCCGCCTTGATCTCGCGCTTCAGCGCGGTGTTGATCGACGGGTCGAAGCAATCGTCATCATGGCCTTCGCAATTGATGCAGGCCTTCATGATCGCTTCGAGATGTTTTTTCACGATCTTGGAGCCGGTGACCAGCGACGCCACCTTCTGCTCTTCATTGACCTTCCAGTCGATGAATTCCTCGATATCGGGATGGTCGGCGTCGACAATGACCATCTTGGCCGCACGACGCGTGGTGCCGCCCGACTTGATTGCGCCCGCCGCGCGGTCGCCGATCTTGAGGAAGCTCATCAGGCCGGACGAACGGCCGCCGCCCGACAGCTTTTCGCCTTCGCCGCGCAGCATGGAGAAATTGGAGCCGGTGCCCGAGCCGTATTTGAACAGGCGCGCTTCGCGCACCCACAGGTCCATGATGCCGCCTTCGTTGACGAGATCGTCCTGCACGCCCTGGATGAAACAGGCATGCGGCTGCGGATGCTCGTAGGAGGACTTCGACTTGGTCAGCTTGCCGGTAAACGGGTCGACATAATAGTGGCCCTGGCTCGGACCATCGATGCCGTAGGCCCAGTGCAGACCGGTGTTGAACCATTGCGGCGAGTTCGGCGCAACGCGCTGGGTGGCGAGCATATAGGCGAGTTCGTCGCGGAAGGCGCTCGCGTCTTCTTCCGACTTGAAGTAGCCGCCCTTGTAGCCCCAATAGGTCCAGGTGCCGGCCAGCCGGTCGAAGACCTGGCGGGCGTCGATTTCGGAACCGTAGCGCTCGGCTTCCGGCAGCTTGGCAAGCTCGGCCTCGTCGGCGACGGAGCGCCACAGGAAGGAGGGGACGTCGTTCTCCTCGACCTTCTTCAGGCGCGCGGGCACGCCGGCCTTGCGGAAATACTTCTGCGCCAGGATGTCGGCGGCAACCTGCGAGAACTGCGCCGGCACATCGATATTGTCCAAGCGGAACACCACCGAGCCGTCCGGATTCTTGATCTCCGAAAGCGCCTTGCGGAATTCGATCTCCGCGTAAGCTGATTGGCCTGGCTTGGTGAAACGACGCTCGATGCGCATTGGTCCGGTCCCTTTTGTCTATATATAGCGCTTTTCCCCGGGGATTTCTGCCCCCAATGCGAAACGCGCATGTCCGCCGTCTGCCGGCGTTCGAAAACACCGGCTCTCCTTGTGGCAGTCTTCGTCGCCTTGCTGGTCGAGCTTCTTACGAAGCCGCTGTTCCAACTCTGCGCCGAACCCTGCGGGTCCCTCAAAACTGAATTTTTCCTCGATTCCCTCGACCGAGGGAAATTCACACTATCTAGCGTCGAACCTGCCTGCAAACACTAAATATAGTGTTAACAGACAATTTATTCCAGTCCGACAAATCTCCCTTTTCGCTCCCGAAGCCCCAACGATCCAACGCTTCCGCCAGCCTCGTAAACAGGCGGAAATCATGGCCAAAACGCACAAAATCCGGGAAAATGACCGGGCTCGAAACTCTCCGGTCGCGCCCTCAACAAGAGCACATGGCACATAAAAGGCGACTCGGTTTGCGTCGTCAAGGATTCGTTTGCGTAGCTTTTGTGACCCCAACATCTTGTGTGTCACATATGTGGATAACGGGGACAAAAAGCCGCTGAGGAAAGCCCGATTCTGCCGGCGTGGACCGCTGGTGAGCGGTTCACCCGAGACAGGCCCGGCCGGATTCTGGCTCACAGCCTTTTCATTTTAGCTGGCGTGCATTATGTCTTTGGCGTCGCGCGGGGGCGCGTCTTGTCAATTCCAAGAGCATCCGTTACGCCCCGCCCATGACAGTTACCGTCCGTTTTGCCCCCTCACCAACCGGCCGCATTCATATCGGCAATGCCCGCACCGCCTTGTTCAACTGGCTGTTTGCCATGAACAACAAGGGCCGTTTCATTCAGCGCTTCGACGACACAGACATTGCCCGCTCGAGGCAGGAATTTTCCGACGCCATCCTCTACGACCTGCACTGGCTGGGGATTTTTCCCGACGCCACCGAATACCAGTCGCGGCGCTTCGAAACTTACGACGCGGCGGTGGAGCGGCTGCAGAGAGCCGGCGTTGTCTATCCCTGCTACGAGACCCCCGAAGAACTCGACCTGCGCCGCAAGGTGCGCCGCACGCGCGGCCTGCCGCCGGTCTATGGCCGCGAGGCGCTGGCGCTTTCGCAGCAGCAGATCGCCGAATACCGCTCCGATGGCCGCCGGCCGCACTGGCGCTTTCTGCTGCCGAATTTCACCAGCGATCCGCTGCAGCCCGAACGCACCGAAGTGCACTGGAACGATCTGGTGCGCGGCGAGGAAACCGTCGATCTGGCCTCACTGTCCGATCCGGTGCTGCGGCGCGAGGACGGCACTTATCTCTACACGCTGCCTTCGGTCGTCGACGACATCGAGATGGGGGTCAGTCATGTCATCCGCGGCGACGACCACGTCACCAACACCGGCGTGCAGATCGCGCTGTTCAAGGCATTGGGCGCCGAGCCGCCTGTCTTCGGCCACCACAATCTCTTGACCACGGCCTCGGGCGAGGGCCTGTCGAAGCGCAGCGGTGCGCTGTCGATCGAAAGCCTGCGCGAGGAGGGCATCGAACCGATGGCTGTGGCTTCGCTGGCCGTCCTTGTCGGCACCTCGGAAAATGTCGCAGCGGTGCATGACATGCCGGCACTGGCCGCGCGCTTCGATCCCGCCGCCACGTCGAAATCGGCGGCCAAATTCGACCCGGACGAGCTGTTCGTGCTCAATCGTGCGCTCATGCACCACATGCCGTTTTCCGAGGCGCGGGATCGGCTGATCGTGCTCGGCATCTCCGGCGACAAGGCCGAGCCGTTCTGGCTGGCGGTGCGCGGCAATCTCGACCGGCTGAGCGACGCGGTCGGCTGGTGGCGCATCCTTGCCGACGGCCCGCAGCCCGCGCCGGAATTTTCCGACGAGGATCGCGACTTCCTGCAGCAGGCCTTCGACCTGTTGCCGGAAGAGCCGTGGACCGGAACGGTGTGGAAGGACTGGACGGCCAGGATCAGGGAAGCCAGCGGCCGCAAGGGCAAGGCGCTGTTCATGCCGCTGAGACTGGCGCTTACCGGACTTGCTTCCGGGCCGGAGCTTGCAGATCTATTGCCGCTGCTGGGTCGGGAAGGAACGCTGGCCCGACGACCCTGACCTTGCGCTGGTCCGGCGGGATCAGCGACACCGGCGACACCACCGGCTTGACGGCAAGGCGCTTGATGGCAGCGCGGTCGAGCCCGCCCTGCATATTGGCCAGCGTCTCCGGATCCGCGCCCGGATCGGGTTTGGCCGCCGGCACCGGAATGAATGGCGTTGTCTCGGTATCAGGCTGCGATTGGTCGGGCGGTGGCGGGTTGCCGCCGATGATCTCGAAATTTCCGGCCTGCGCATTGCAGCCACAAGCCAGCGGCCGCGACATGTTGGGCTGTTTGTAGAGATAGGCGGTCGGCAACTCGCTGTAGGGCCTGCCGGTCACCGACGACGTCATGTTGGCCGAATCGTCTTCCATGCCGCGCGAATAGAACACCTGCATTTCGGTGCCGGGGCAGCTCGATTCGCAATTCTTCTGGTCGCGCTCGAAATCGCCGAGCGAAGCCGAGTTCGACATCGGGAAGAAATAGCCGTCGCAGGTGCGCACGCAGCTCGTATGGAACTCGCCGCCGACCGTCGGGAAATCCGGCACGCCGGGCTGATTGAGCACCCGGCGCACATTGCGCTCCTCGCCGGGATCGTCGGGCTGGTCGAGCGTGTCAATCTGCCGGCTGCCGCCGAAAAGCTGGTCGAACAAATTGCCGTCATCCGGTTCGCGGCTGGCTTCTTGCAGCGGCTCCCGCAGGCGCGGCGCGGGCTCGTCGCGGCAGCCATTGGCGTCGAGCGCGGCCAGGATGCGGCCGTGGTCGCGCCGCGAGCCGCCGCCGGCAAGCTGGGCGCGCTTGGCTTGCAGCGCGTCGAGATTGGCGTTCATGCGATCGATGCTGCTGTTCAGCGCAGCGCATTGGCTGACATTGCGCGAAAACAGCGAAAACCCGCAATTCGCATCGCTCGCACGACCGCGCACCTTTGATAGCTGTTCGAACTGGCGGGAGATGGCCTTGTCATACTTCCGCACCATGCTGGAATTGCCGCCGCCATTCGATGAAGAAGCAAGCTCGGCTTCCAGTTGACGGCAAACGCGGGAGGCGGCCTGCGGTTCAGTGGTGGCGACGGCCGAAAGCACAAGCGCGCCGAGCAGCGCAGCCAGATGCTTCAGCCTCCATCGTCCGCCCGTCATTGCCCGAAACCCCGCTTGCCTGCCTGTCGCGATGCTACCGGATTCGCGGTTAATCGTTCCCTCAATCTACAACCAAAGATGGTCTTAGCCCATAGACGCGTTGAAGGAGGCGTTTGGATAGAGCGGCAACTGTGCGATCTCACCGCTGCATGAAAAAGGCGCAATCGCCCCGGAATTATCCCTCGATCCAGCAAAACCCGGGGACCGGGCATGACCACGCTTACCCGTCGAACCGCGCTGCAGTTCGGTCTGTTGTGCCTAGCGGCGCCCGCACCCTTGGCGCAGGAAAATCCAGCCGCTCCGGACTGGCGCAGCAAATTGGTCGAAGCCGCGCGTGAGCAGATCGGCGTCACCACCTTCTACGACCCGGCCTATGTCCGCCTCGGCTATCCCGGCGGCGACGTCGCGCCGGATAGGGGCGTGTGCACGGATGTCATCGTGCGCGCCTATCGCCGCGCCTTCAATCTCGACCTGCAGAAACTGGTGCATGAGGATATGGCCGCCAATTTCGCCGCCTATCCCAAGACCTGGGGCCTGAAATCGACCGACCGCAACATCGACCACCGACGGGTCGGCAATCTTGCCGCTTTTTTCGGACGCAACGGAGTTTCCTTGCCCGCCAGCGAGTATCCTCCCGACTTTCAGCCGGGCGATATCGTCACCCAGATGCTGCCCGGCAACCTGCCGCACATCGTCATCGTCTCATCCGAACGCTCGGCGGACGTGCCGGAACGAGCGCTGGTCATCCACAATATCGGGGCGGGCGCCCGCGAGGAGGACACGCTGTTTGCCTTCACGCAGACCGGGCATTACCGTTTCGTGCCTGCCTGACGGCGTCAGTTGAAATGAACCACCGCCTGTGCCTTGTGCGCCGCCTCGACCACCGCAAGCGCCGTCATGTTGACGACGCCGCGCGAGGTCACCGACGGCGTCAAAATATGCGCCGGCTTGTCGGTGCCAAGCAGGATCGGCCCGACATGCAGCGCATCCATCATCGTGCGCAGCGCGGTCAGCGTGATGTTGGCGGAGTCGAGGTTGGGGAACACCAGGAGATTGGCTTCGCCCTTCAGCCGCGAATGCGGATAGACGCGCTGGCGCAGATGCTCCGACAGGGCTGAATCGGCATGCATCTCGCCGTCGCATTGCAGGTCGGGCGCAACTCGCGCCAGGATCGCCGCCGCCTGCCGCATCTTCAGCGCGCTGGGGGAATCGCGCGAGCCGAAATCCGAATGCGACAGCAGCGCTGCCTTCGGCTCGATGCCGAACCGCTGGATTTCCTCCGCCGCCAGAATGGTCATTTCGGCGATCTCCTCGGCCGTCGGGTCGACCGAGACATGGGTGTCGGTGAGGAAGATGATGCCGCGTTGCGAGATCAGCATCGACAGCGTCGACAGGTCGCGGTCCTTGACGCCTGCGCGTGGTCCGATGACCAGCGTCACATTGCGCAGATGCCGCTCGAAACGGCCCTCGAGGCCGCAGATCATGGCGTCGGCATCGCCGCGCTTCAGCGCCAGCGCGGCAATCACCGTATTGTCGGTGCGCACCATGGTGCGCGCGGCCTCCGTCGTCACGCCGCGCCGGCCGGCAAGCTCGATCAACAGGTCGACATAATGGCGGTAGCGCGGATCGTCTTCCGGGTTGATCAGGCCGAAATCAACGCCCGGCTTGATACGCAGGCCGTAGCGCTTCAGCCTGACCTCGATGACATGCGGGCGGCCGATCAGGATCGGCTCGGCAATGCCTTCCTCCAGCACCACCTGGGCTGCGCGCAGCACGCGCTCGTCCTCGCCGTCGGCATAGATGACGCGCTTGGCGGTCGACGCCTTGGCCGACGAAAACACCGGCTTCATCACCAGGCCGGAGCGGAAGACGAAGCGGTTGAGCTGGTCGATATAGGCGGCGAAGTCGGTGATCGGCCGGGTCGCGACGCCGGTGTCGCAGGCAGCCTTGGCCACCGCCGGCGCGATGCGCAGGATCAGGCGGGGATCGAAGGGCGAGGGGATAAGGAAGTCGGGTCCGAAGATCGGCGTCTCGCCGGAATAGGCGCGGGCGGCGACGTCGGATGGTTCTTCGCGGGCAAGCGCGGCGATCGCCCGGACCGCGGCCATCTTCATCTCCTCGTTGATGGCGCTGGCGCCGCAATCCAGCGCACCGCGGAAGATGTAAGGAAAACAAAGCACGTTGTTGACCTGATTGGGGAAATCGGAACGGCCGGTGCAGATCATCGCGTCGGGACGAGCGGCGCGCGCGACCTCCGGCATGATCTCGGGATTGGGGTTGGCCAGCGCCAGGATCAACGGCTTAGGCGCCATATGATCAAGCAATTCCGGCTTCAGCACGCCGGCGGCCGACAGGCCGAGAAAAACGTCGGCGCCAGGGATCACATCGGCCAGCGTGCGCGCCTCGGTGTCCTTCACATAGGGGTCTTTCCAGCGATCCATCTCGTCGGTGCGGCCCTTGTAGGCGACGCCGAAGCGGTCGGTGACCCAGATATTCTCTACCTTGGCGCCAAGCGAGACCAACAGGTTGAGGCAGGCGAGCGCTGCCGCACCGGCGCCTGAGGTGACGATCTTGATGTCGGAAATGGTCTTGCCGGCGAATTCCAGCCCGTTGAGCACCGCGGCGGCGACGATGATGGCGGTGCCATGCTGGTCGTCATGGAAGACGGGAATGCTCATGCGGGCCTTCAACTGCGCCTCGACCTCGAAGCATTCGGGCGCCTTGATGTCCTCGAGATTGATGCCGCCGAATGTCGGTTCCAGCGCCGAGATCGTCTCGACCATGCGCTCTATGCCCGGCGCGTCGATCTCGATGTCGAAGACGTCGATGCCGGCGAATTTCTTGAACAGCACCGCCTTGCCTTCCATCACCGGCTTGGAGGCGAGCGGGCCGATATTGCCGAGGCCGAGAACGGCCGAGCCGTTGGAGACGACGCCGACCAGATTGGCGCGCGCCGTGTAGTCGGCGGCGGTCGCCGGATTGTCGCGGATTTCGAGGCAGGGGGCGGCAACACCAGGCGAATAGGCCAGCGCCAGATCGCGCTGGTTGCCGAGTGGCTTGGTCGCCTGGATCTCGAGCTTTCCCGGCCTTGGATGCTTATGGAAGTAGAGGGCGGCTTCGTCGAGGTCCGAACGTGCCGTTTTCTTGTTCTCGCCTTCCATGCGGCCGCTCCCTCAAACCTGCTTTGCAGCCTTTTAGCACGCAAAAATGGTTTTTCGCGACGCCAAATGACGCAAGGGCGGCTAAAAGAACCGGGGCCGAAAAGACCGAATTGTTTCAAACGGTTGCGCGGAAATCCTGCTGAGGATGCACTGAGCCCTTCAGAACGCGCTGACATAGAGGCCGCCATCGACCGGGATGTTCTGGCCGGTGAGATAACCGGCATGGACCGAGCACAGAAAGGCGCAGATCTGGCCGAACTCTTCCGGCGTGCCGAGCCGCTTGGCCGGAACGTCGGCGCTGATGCGGGTCTTGCGCGCTGCGGCCGCTGCCGGGTCTTCCATCGTGCCGGCCTCATGCGGGCCGCGCAGCCGGTCGGTGTCGAGCTTGCCCGGCAGCAGGCTGTTGATGGTGACGTTGCGGTCGATCACCGTGCGCGCCACGCCGGCCAGGAACGAAGTCAGCCCGGCTCGCGCGCCGGACGACAGATCGAGGCCGGGAATCGGGACGTAGACCGACAGCGAGGTGATGTTGACGATGCGGCCGAAGCCGCGCATGGCCATGCCGTCGATGACGGCCTGCACCAGTTCGATCGGCGTCACCATGTTCTGCGTCACGCCTTCGAGGATCTTTGCGCGGTCGAGTTCGCGGAAATCGCGCAAGGGCGGGCCGCCATTGTTGTTGACCAGGATATCCGGGTCGGGGCAGGCGGCTAGGATCGCCTTCTGCACCTCGGGCGTCGAGACGTCGCCGACGATCTCGGTCACCTTCACGCCGTAGCGTTCGCGCAGTTCGGCTGCGGTTTTTGCCAGCAGCTCGGCATTGCGGCCGTTGACAACGAGATCGCAGCCGGCCTCGGCCAGCGCCGTGGCGCAGCCGCGGCCAAGCCCTTTGCTCGATGCGCAGACGATGGCCTTCTTGCCCTTGATGCCAAGATCCATGACGATTTTCTCCTGTGAATGGCGCGGCACGCTAGCCCTTTGGCTGGCCCAATCGCAACCGTCATACGGTTGTTGCATGAATCGGGGCATAGCCTGCGCGAAAGCAACGGTGACGATCTGATGTCCGGTACAGAAACCCGCACTTTCCGCAGCATGTTCATATCCGACCTGCATCTCGGATCGAAGGCGGCCAAGGCCGAGTTCCTGATCGATTTCCTGCGGTATCACGACGCCGATATCATCTATCTCGTCGGAGACATCGTCGACGGCTGGCGTCTGCGGCGCAGCTGGCATTGGCCGCAGAGCCACAATGACGTCGTCCAGAAACTGCTGCGCAAGGCGCGCAAGGGCACCTCGATCACCTATATCGCCGGCAATCACGACGAATTCGCGCGCCAGTTCCAAGGCGTGCATTTCGGCGGCATCGTCGTTGCCGACCGCGCCATCCACGAAACCGCCGATGGCAGGCGCCTGCTGGTCATCCACGGCGACCAGTTCGATACCGTCGTCCACAATGCACGCTGGCTGGCCTACCTCGGCGACTACGCCTATGACGCCGCGATGGTGGTCAACCGCGTGGTGACGAGGCTCCGCCATATGCTCGGCCTTCCCTACTGGTCGTTCTCGTCCTGGGCCAAGGTCAAGGTCAAGAAGGCGGTGAACTTCATCGGCTCGTTCCAGACGGTGCTGACCGAGGAGGCCCGCCGCTCGCATGTCGACGGCGTCATCTGCGGCCACATCCATCACGCCGCGATCGAGACTTATGAGGATGTGCAGTACATCAACACTGGCGACTGGGTGGAGAGCTGCACGGCGGTGGTCGAACATTTCGACGGCAAGATGGAGATCATCCACTGGGCGCTGGTGCTGCCCGAAGCACCGGACGAGCCGCTCATCCCCTTGCTGATCGAAGACAGGGTCGTCGAAGCGGCATAACCCTCCTGTTAATCGACTGGCCCAGGCAGTTTCGGACCGCTTTCGCGCATGTTAAGGGATCGATCTGCGTTGCAGCCCTTTGTGCAGCGTAATTGGATCGATTCATGTCGCTGCCGCCGCTCTCGCCCGAACAACTCGTCAAGCCGCGCCATTTCGAACTGCGCATGAGTCTGATCTTCGCGACATTATTCGTGTCGCTGGGAACGCATGTGCCTTATTTCCCGCTGTGGCTGCATGCCCAGGGTTTCCACGCCGAGCAGATCGCCATCATCCTGGCGGCGCCGATGTTCCTGCGCGTGGTGACGACGCCGCTGCTGACCGCGCTGGCGGACCGGGCGAAGGACAGGGCCGATGTCTATATTGCGCTGGTGGCCGCGACGATGGTGCTTTCCGCCGGCTATTTCCTCACTCCCACCTATGCGGCGGTGCTTGCCGTATCGCTGGCGCTGACGGTGGTGTGGACGCCGCATTCGCCGATCGCCGATTCGCTCGCGCTGTCGGGCGTGCGCCGCTTCGGCTCGAACTACACCGCGATGCGCAAATGGGGCTCGATCTCCTATCTCTGCGCCAACGTCGCAGGCGGCTTTATCCTGGCCTGGACGAGCCCGCAGGCCGTGCCGGTAATCATCTTTGCGGCATTGTCTGCCGCGCTCGTCGCCGGATTGCTGGCGCCGCGGCTTGGCCGCCCGCGCCGGGCTTCGCCGCTTTCGGCCGCCGACATCCAGCATCAGGCGCCGAGCCTTCTCAATCCGTATTTCCTGTATTTCACCCTCGGCGTCGGCATCATCACCGCCAGCCATGCCTTCCTCTACGGCTTTGTCTCAATCTACTGGAAATCGGTCGGCATCAGCGATTCCGTCGTTGGCCTGCTGTGGGCCTGGGGCGTGGTGGCCGAGGTCTGCATGTTCGTGTTTTTCAACCGTATTTTTGCCTCCGTCTCAGTCGTCAAGGTGATGCTGATCGCCGGCGTCGGCTCCATCGTGCGCTGGATCGCCTTTCCGTTGATCTGGCCACTCGGGCTTGGCGTTGCCGGTTTCTTCGGCGTCCAGACCCTGCATTCGGTGTCGGTGGCGATGGTGTTGATCGGCCTGCAGAAGATGATCGGCGAAACGGTTTCGGAAGAACGCACGGGTGCGGCGCAAGGCATTGCCTATTTCTTCAACGGCTTCTTCATGGCGGCGGTGACGCTGGCGTCCGGCCCGCTTTACGAGCGCTACGGCGTCGACGGCTTCCTGGCGATGATCCCGATCGCCATCGTCGGCCTGGCGCTGATCGGGCTCGCCGCGCGTTCAGCCCCACAGCATCCTGTCAGGCGGTGACACCAGCGACCCCTGGTACACGAGGCCGGGCTGGCGGTCGCGGGCAAGCAGCAGCGGACCGTCGAGGTCGACGAAGTCGGCGCCTTGCGCCAAAAGCACTGCCGGCGCCATCGCCAGCGACGTGCCGACCATGCAGCCGACCATCACGCCGAATCCCAGCTCCCGGGCGCGGTTGCGAAGGGTAAGGGCGGCGGTCAGGCCGCCGGATTTGTCGAGCTTGATGTTGACGGCGTCATAGAGGCCGACAAGCGTTTCGAGGTCCTTCGCCTCGTGGACGCTTTCGTCTGCGCAGATCGGCACCGGATGCGCGATGTGGCGCAGGATGGCATCATGGCCGGCGGGAAGCGGCTGTTCGATCAGGGCTATGCCATGTTCGGCGGCGAAAGCGAGATTCTCGATGATGTTGGCATCGATCCAGCCTTCATTGGCGTCGAGGATGATGCGGCTGTCGGGCGCCGCTTCGGTCACGGCGCGGATGCGGGCCATGTCGTTGTCGCCGCCAATCTTGACCTTGAGCAGCGGCCGCCCGGCATTGGCGCGGGCTTGCGCCGCCATTGCCTCCGGCTCGCCCAGCGACAGCGTGTAGGCCGTCTCCAGCGCCGACAAGGGCACAACGTGGATGGCGTCCGCGACCGCAACGCCGCTGATCTTGGCCTCCAGGTCCCACAAGGCGCAATCGATGGCGTTGCGGGCAGCACCCGCCGGCATCGCATCGAGCAGGTCCTTGTGGCTGATGCCGCCTTCTATCTGCCGGCGCATGGCCTCGATGGCGTCGCGCACCCCCTCCATAGTCTCGCCATAGCGCTTGTAGGGGACGCATTCGCCCCATCCGCGATTGTCCCCATCACTGATCGTGCAGGTAATGACTTCGGCTTCGGTCTTCGACCCGCGCGAGATGGTGAAGGTGCCGGCAATGGGAAAACGCTCGGCCTCAACCGAAATGACACGCGCCATAATTTTCTGCTCCGGCTATGCGACAACGCGTCGTCGGCAAATCGACAGGTACGACCCGTCAGGCTAAACAGGACGCCATGTTGACCATCGGCAAACGCGACGCAAGCGGCAACGCCGCCAAGGAGGCCGACCACCAGCCCCGCGTTGCGGTCGGCGAGGAGGGCGGCGTCCTCGGCTGCGCTTTCTCCGGCATCTGGACGACGACGACAGTGGCGCTGATCGACGCCGAGATGCGCAAGATCGAGCAGCGCAAAGGCTTCCAGACGCTCGCTTTGGATCTTTCCCACATCGAGAAGATGGACACCGCCGGCGCCTGGCTGATCGATCGCCTGGTCAGTGTCTTCGAAAAGAAGGGTGTCGAGATCAAGATGCAGGGGCAAAGCGATGTCGCCTCGATCCTGCTCGGCGCCGTTGGCGAAGCTGTCCGGCGCGAGCCCGAATCGCGCGGCGTCCGGCGCCCCAACATCATCCTCCGCGGGCTGGAGGCGGTCGGCCGCCGCATCTATGAGATGCGCGACGATTTCCTCGCCTCGATGAACATCCTCGGCGCCACCATCGGCGGCGCCCAGATGAAGCTCGGGCGCGGCCATGCCATCAATCCGGCGGCGATCTTCAACCAGATCGATCGCATGGGGGTCGGCGCCATCCCCGTGGTGGTGCTGATGTCGGCGATCGTCGGCGCCATCGTCGCCCAGCAGGGCGCCTACCAGCTCAATTATTTCGGCGCCAACATTTTCGTTGTCGATCTGGTCGGCGTGCTGATCCTGCGCGAACTCGGCGTGCTGATGACCGCCATCATGATCGCCGGCCGCTCCGGCAGCGCCATCACCGCCGAGATCGGCTCGATGAAGATGCGCGAGGAGGTCGACGCGCTGAAGGTCATCGGCCTCAACCCGATCGGCGTGCTGGTGTTTCCGCGCCTGGTGGCGCTGGTGATCGCGCTGCCCTGTCTCACCATCGTCGCCAATTTTGCCGCTCTTGGCGGCGGCATCCTAGCCGCCTGGCTTTATTCCGGTATTGCGCCGACGGCCTTCATCGACCGGCTGCGCGGCGCGATCGATATCAGCACCATCTTCGCCGGGCTGATCAAGGCGCCGTTCATGGCCATGATCATCGGCACCATTGCTTCCGTTGAAGGCATGAAGGTCGGCGGCAGCGCCGAATCGCTGGGTCTGCACGTCACCGCCTCGGTGGTGAAGTCGATCTTCGTCGTCATCATCCTCGATGGCCTTTTCGCCATCTTCTACGCATCGATCGAGTTCTGACATGATGCGCAGAAACTCAAAGGCGACCAAGGCTATGCAGGGAACGGGCGAAAGCGATATCGTGCTGTCGGTGCGCGACATCACCGTTGCCCTGGACGACAAGCTGATCCTCGACAAACTGGCGCTCGACATCAAGCGCGGCGAAATCCTCGGTTTCGTCGGCGCCTCGGGCGCCGGCAAATCGGTGCTGCTGCGCACGATTCTCGGCCTGCTGCACAAGCAGTCCGGCACGATCAAGCTGTTTGGTCTCGACCTCGAAAAGGCCAGCGACATCGAGCGGTTGCGCATCGACATGCGGCTTGGCGTGCTTTTCCAGCACGGTGCCCTGTTTTCGGCATTGACCGTGCAGGAAAACGTGCAGGTGCCGATGCGCGAATATCTCGATCTGCCGAAGAAACTGATGGACGAGCTGGCCTTGCTCAAGATCGAACTGGTCGGCCTGCCGCCGGACGCCGCGCAGAAATTTCCCTCGGAGCTTTCGGGCGGCATGATCAAGCGCGCCGCCCTGGCACGGGCGCTGGCGCTCGACCCCGATATCGTCTTCCTCGACGAGCCGACTTCCGGCCTCGACCCGATCAGCGCGTCCGAATTCGACGAATTGGTGGTGAAGTTGCGCGATACGATGGATCTGACGGTCTATATGGTGACGCACGATCTCGACACGCTGTTTACCGCTTGCGACCGCGTGGCGGTGCTCGGCAACAAGAAAATCCTGGTCGAAGGCACGATCGACGACATGCTGAAAAGCGAAGAACCGTGGGTCAAATCCTATTTCCGCGGAAAACGCGCTCGGCAACTTGATCTTGCCGCGCGCGCATAGACATAAGTGGGGCAATGGAAACCAGAGCCAACTACGTAATTGTCGGCATTTTCACCCTGGCTGCGATCCTGGCGGCGTTCGGGTTCGTCTATTGGACCGCCCAGATCGGTGATCGCGGCGAGACGGCGGAACTGCGCGTGCGCATTCAGGGTTCGGCCTCCGGCCTCGGCCCCGGCAGTCTGGTGCTGTTCAACGGCGTCAAGGTCGGGGTGGTCAAGCGCGTCTATTTCGACCGCAATGACCCCAATGCCGCCATTGCTACGACCGAGATCGACCAGACAACGCCGCTCACCAAATCGACGCAGGCCGATATCGGCATCGCCAGCCTTGCCGGCCAGGTCAACATCGAATTGAAGGGCGCCGATCCCAAGGAACCGAACCTGCTGGAAGAGGCGGCAAAGGAAGGCAGGACGGCCGAGATCATCGCCAATCCGTCAGCGGTCACCAACCTGCTGCAGACGGCGCAGAACATCTTCACCCGCGCCGACAAGGTGCTTTCCGACCTAGAAGGGTTCACCAGGGATGTGCGCGGGCCGCTGACCCAGACCGTCAAGAACGCCCAGACATTTTCCGATGCGCTGGCCAGGAATGCCGACGGCATCGACAAGTTCCTGACCGCCGTCAGCGCGCTGTCGGACGAGTTGAAGGGTGTTTCCGGCAAGCTCGACGGCACACTGAAGGCTGCCGAAGGCCTGCTCAATGCCGTCGACAAGGACAAGATCAAGAGCATCGTCGCCAATGTGGACGCCGTCACCGCCAATCTGAAGGAGACCAGCGGACAGCTCGACGGCGTGATCAAGAACGTCGATACCGCGGTCGGCTCGGTCAACGATTTCGCCAAGCGCACGCAAGGCACGCTGGCAAAGGTCGACAATGTGCTCGACGGCATCGATCCGGCACAAGTGCGCGTGGCGCTCGCCAACATTCAGAAGGCCAGCGAAAACGCCAACAAGGCCGCCGCCGACATCGCCAAGGTGACCGACAAGTTCGCCGACCGGGCCGACGACATCGACGAGACGATCAAGGACGCCAAACAGCTTGCGTCGCGCCTCAACGATGCCTCGGTGCGCGTCGACGGCATCCTGAAAAGGGTCGATACGCTGCTCGGTTCGGGCCAGGCCGACGGCGTCATGGCCGATGCCAGGGACACGCTGAAGTCGTTCAAGCAGGTCGCCGACACGCTGAACGCCCGGCTTGGCACGATCACCGACAATATTGCGCGCTTCTCGGGCCAGGGCCTGTCGAATGTCGAGGCGCTGGTCCAGGACAGCCGGCGTTCGATCAGCCGCATCGAAGAGGCGGTGACCGATCTCAGTCGCAACCCGCAGCGCATCCTGTCGGGCGGCGACGGCGAGGTCCGGCAGTTCGATGGCAGGGCACGGCGTTGACTTCCGTGCCCGCCCGCAGCAATTACATGGACCGCGGATGCGGATTCATCATACGATCCGGGGACAGTGGGGATCACGCGTGACGTTCGGGTTGGGTGGGTATAGATCGGCAGTCGTTTTGCTTGGCTTGACGCTGGCTGGTTGCGCGGCATTGGGAGGCAAGCCGGCGCCGCTCGATACGTTCGAGCTGTCCGCCCCGTCGATCGACGCCCATGGCCACAGCCGCCGCCAGATCCTGATCGCCCAGCCCTCCGCGCTCAAGGCGCTGGACAGCCAGAACATCGTCATCAAGCCGTCAGATCGCTCGATCCAGTATCTCAAGGGCGCGCAATGGGCCGACCGGCTGCCGCTGATCGTGCAGGCGAGGCTCGCCGAAACCTTCCAGCGCTCCGGAAGCTTTGCCGGCGTCGGCAAGCCGGGCGAGGGGCTGGCGATCGACTACCAGGTGATCGTCGAGATCCGCTCCTTCGAAGTCCGCGTCAATGGCGGCGAGCATGCCGAGGTCAATCTCTTCGTACGCATCCTGAACGACCGCAACGGCGAGGTGCGCGCCTCGAAGAGCTTTACCGCATCCGCTCCCGTCTCCGGCAGCGGCAATCCGGCCTATGTCAACGCGCTCGACAGCGCCTTCGGCGAGGCGGCGAAGGATATTGTGGGCTGGACGGATTCGGTGATCTGAGCCGGTCGAGGCTTCGAACGATCGTTCGTCGCGTTAAGCCATCACTCGACCAAATATCGCAGGTTCGCGCTGACCCTCATTGCGCTGCCGGGCATTTCTCCCCGTATAGTGACGAAGAGAAAGAACGCCATCGCCAATGATTTCGCCAATTGTCACCGTCGCAGTATGGGCGGCGAGGCTGATGCCATCTCCCTTCACCCCGTCGCTATACGGGAGAAGGTGCCGCAGGCGGATAAAGGGCAGCGCAGACCGACATTTTGCACACAGAAAAGGCGGGAACTTCCCGCCTTTTCTGTGTCTGTGGTGTCGCCTCAATCAGTGCAAACGGCCGCTCGCATGGGCCAGCATGGTGTAGACCTTGCCGGTGTCCGACGTCAGGTAGGTCTGCGCCATGATGTTGTCGCGGTCGTTGCGCGAGACGTCCTTGAGCAGCTTCTCGAAATCGTCGCAGTAGCGGTCGACAGCGGCGCGGAACTCCGCCTCTGCCTGATATTTGCGGCGGATTTCGTCAAAGGTCTGCTGGCCCTTGAGCGTGTAGAGGCGGCGCGTGAACACGTCACGCTCGCCGCGCCGGTAGCGGTTCCACAGCTCGATCGAGGCGTCGTGGTCGATCGCCCGGGCGATATCGACCGAGAGCGAGTTGAGCGACTCCATGACATGCAGCGGCGAGCGCTGGGCGGGAGTTGCGCGCGGTGCTTCCGCGGGCGCTGCCGGCCTGGCGACTTCCTCCTCGCGCGATGCCCCGGTCAGGAGATCGCGCACCCACCCGCCTTGCGGCGTGCGGGCGTTGGCGTCGCGCTGGCGCGGTGCTTCGGCAGGGCGTTCGATATCGAGCGTGCCACGCAGGCCGCCGAGCGGCGCCTGCGGAGCAGGGCGCTCCGGCTGTGGCGCCGGCGGCGGGCGGCGTACCGGCTCGGCCGGGCGCTGCACTGGCGCCTGCGGCGCCGGGCGCAGGGCGCGCGGTTCGGCATTGTCGCCGCCGCGTCCCGATTTCGCAACGATGTCCGAAAGTTCCTTGAGCGCGTTGATCTGCTCGGCAACGGCACGGCGGATCGCCGAGGTCGATTCCTTGGCCTCTTCCGGCATCTCGATGACGCCCTTCTTGAGCTCGGCGCGGGTGAGGTCGAGCTCGCTCTTGATCGAGCTTGCGGTGCGCCGCATCTCCTCGGTCGCATCGGCGAACCGGCTGGTTGCCGAATCGACCACTTCCGTTATGGCGATGCGGATCTTGTCGGCTGATGCCAGCGTCTTGCCTTCGGCATTCTGCATCGTCTGGCCGACAAGGTTTTCGAACGAACGCATCACCTTCTCGAGGTCTTCCGACTTCTTGACCAGGCCGACGGCGAGATCTTCGAGCGACGATTGCCGCTCAAGCGTGTGCTCCAGATTGCTCTGCGCCGAGCTCAACAGATCCGAAGCCGAGGACAGCAAGCGGCTGTGCTCGTCGAACTTGGTGGCGATCGAGGCCACTTCGCGCAGGGTCGACGACGACAGTTCGGTAAGCCGCGTCGTGTTCGAATCGACCAGGCGTGCCGAGCTGGCGAAGGTCTGCGCGGCCTTTTCGGTGGTTGCCGCGAAGCTTTGCGTGCTGCCGCTCAGACGTTCGTCAACCTGGCCGAGGTTGATCGCCGCCTGTTCGATCAGCTCACCAAGCTGCGAGCTGGAGACGCTCATGCGGCCGATGAGGTCGGCGACGCTATCGGCGAGCGACGAGCGCGCGCCTTCGACGGCCGACAGCGTTTCGGCGGTGCGGCTGGCGAGCGCGTTGACGAGGGCGGCATTTTCGCTGCGCAGCTTCTCGGTCGCGCGTTCGGTGACCTCTTCCATGCTCTTTTGCAGTTCCGAGCCGCCCTGGGCGAAGCGCTCGACCAGCGGCCGCGCGGTTTCGTCCAGGATCTTCGCCATCTCGGCCGAACGCGCCGCCAGCATCGTGTTGAGCTCGCGGGTATTGGTGCCGATTGTCTTGGCAGCGTCGTTGGTGCTTTGGCCGATGTGCTGGCCGACCGCGGTAAAAGTCTCCGCAATCGTGTTGGCGCGCGAGATCAGCTGAGCTTCTGCGCTGGAAACCTGCTCGTTGAGCTTCTGGCCCATCGTCTCCGTCGTATAAAGAAGGCGGTTCTCGACGTTGGCGACCTGTTCCTCGACGCGCGAAGCTGCGGACGCAACGCTCGCGGCCAGCCGCTCATCGGCGCCGGCAAGAGCCTGCTCCATCTCGCGGGCGTGGACGGCAAGTTCCTGGCCGGTCTGGCGTGCACGTTCGGCAACACGCTGCTCGGTGCTGGCGAAGGCGCCGACGATGTTGTCGGCATGCTCGCCGATCGTCGAAGTGGAGTCGGCGATGCGCGACACCAGGCGGTGATCGGCCTCGTCGAAGATGCGGCTGATCTCGGTGGCGCGGGCTGACAGCGCGTCCGAACCCTCGGCGATGCGCGAGATCAGCTGTTGGTCGGCGGCGTCGAAGATGCGGCCAAGGTCCGAGGCGCGGGCGGCCAGCGCTTCGGCGGATTCGCCGATGCGCATGCTCAGCCGCTGGTCGGCACCCTCGAAGTTACGCAGGATGTCGCCGGCGCGGTCGGCCAGCGACTGCGCCGTCTCGACCGCGCGGGCGACCAGCTTCTGGTCGGCGGCGTCGAACGTGCCGGCGATCTCGCCGGCGCGGGCAGCCAGCCGTCCGGCCGTTTCTTCGGCGCGGGCGAGCAGCGAGTTCGACGTCTCGTCATGCCGGGCAAGCAGCACGCTCGTCGTGTCTTCGGCGCGAGCAAGCAAGGCATTCGTCGTATCCTCGGCGCGAGCAAGCAGGGCGCTCGATGTGTCCTCGGCACGGGCGTGCAGACGGCGATCCGCGTCCTCGAAGGTCCGGGCGATGTCCTCGGCCCGGGCCAAAAGGGCGGCCGAGGTCTGCTCGGCACGCTCGGCGATCTTGCGGTCGGCATCACTGAAGGCAGCACCGGCCTGTTCGTGCAGCGCGCTGGTGACTTCCATCACCTTCTCACGGAGCGCGCCGGCAACGAAGACGGCGCTCTTTTCAAGCACGCTGCGGACATTGTCGACACCCACCGACAACGCGCGCTCCATGGTTCCGGCGCGCTCTTCGATGATGCCGGTCTGCTTGCTGAAGGCCTGCTCGATTTTCTCGACATCGGCAGCGATTGCCGCCGAGATATCGGTGCTTCTGCCGGCAATCTGGTCGATATGGCCCGACAGCGAGCGGTCGACATCCTTACGAATGTCGGCGAGCTTTGCCAGATCGTCTTCCAGCGCCTGGGTCAACATGTTGCGGCCTTCGGCCAGCTTGCCGACATGGCCGGCGATGATGTCGTCAACCTCACCGCGGCTTGCCGACAGCTTCTGCAGGTCGGCTTCCAGCGCACGTTTCAGGATGTCTCGCCCCTCGGCCAGCTTCTCGACCTGGCCTGCGACCAGTCCGTCGATGCTCGACCGGCTCTCGGCCAGCTTGGCGAGGTCGTCCTCGAGAGCCTTCGACAGCGTCGCGCGATCCCGGACGAGCTTGTCGCTGTGACCCTCGATCAGGCTGTTGACATTTTCCAAATCCGCTTCCAGCACCCGTGCGAACTCGCCACGGTTTTCGCTCAGCTTCTGCGACTGGTCGGCAATGGCGCTCCTGATCGCATTGAGATCGGCTTCGAGCGCCCGTGTGAGGATGTCGCGGCCCTCGGCGAGCTTCTCGACCTGTCCGGCGACCAGCCCATCGATGTTGGAGCGGCTCTCCGCCAGCTTGGCGATGTCGTCTTCCAGTGCCTTTGAGAGCGCCGAACGGTCCTGGACGAGCCTGTTTTGATGATCGGCCATGATGCCGCTGACATTGTGCAAATCGTCGTCAAGCGCCTGAGATAGCGTCGAACGATCCTGGACAAGCCGGCTCGAGTGGTCGGTGATCAGGCTGTTCACGTTCTGAAGGTCATCCTTAAGCGCCTGGGATAGCGTCGAACGATCCTGGACAAGCCGGTTCGAGTGGTCGGCGATCAGGCTGTTCACATTTTGCAGGTCGGCCTCCAATGCCTTGGAAAGCTGACCGCGCTCGTCCGCCACCTTGTCGGAATGATCCGCGATGGCACCCTTGATGGTGTTGAGGTCGGCTTCGAGCGCGCGCTTGAGGATATCGCGGCCCTCGGCCAGCTTCTCGACCTGGCCGGCGACCAGCCCGTCGATGCTCGACCGGCTCTCGGCGAGCTTGGCGAGGTCGGCCTCGAGCGTCTGTGACAACAGGCCACGATCGTCGGCAAGCCGGCTCGAATGGTCGGAGAGCAGGCCCCTGATGCCGGATAGGTCGTTCTCCAGCGCCTTGCTGAGTTCGGTGCGGTCCTCGGCCAGTTTCGCCGAGTGGTTCTCGATCACGCCCTTGATGCCGATAATGTCGTTTTCGAGCGCCTTGGTCAGGATGGCGCGGCCTTCGGCGATCTTTTCAACCTGGCCGGCGACCAGCCCGTCAATCGAGGCGCGGCTGTCGGCGAGCTTGCCGAGATCGGCTTCCAGGGCGCGCGACAGAATGTTGCGGCCTTCGGCCAGTTTACCGACATGTCCGGCGACCATTTCGTCGATGATCGTACGGGCTTGCACAAGTTTTCCGGAGTCTTCATGCAAAGCCTGGTTGAGCCGGTTGCGGCCTTCTTCAAGCCGCTCGAGATGGCTGCCCAGCGACGCGTCGATGGCGGCGCGCGACTCGTTGACCTTGCGCAGATCCTCTTCCAGGGCGCGCGAGATCAGGTTGCGGCCTTCGGCCAGCTTCTGCACCTGGTTGGTTACGGCCGCATCGATGCCGGCACGGCCCTCGGCGAACTTCGCCAGGTCCGCCTGCATGGCAGCCGCCATGCGTTCGCGGCTTTCGGACAGCTTGCGGCTGTGGTTTTCGACGGCGTCCTCGATGCCGACACGGGCATCGGCAAGACGCTGGATGTCGGTGTCGAAGGAGCGCGACACGACATGGCGGGCGGCTTCCATGCGGCCGGCGAAATCGCTGGCGCGGGCTTCGAGCATCGACGAGGTCGACGAGACGATGTCGGCCATGTCGGCGCCGATCTGGGTCTTGCCCTGATCGATCATCGCCGACAAATGATCCTTGCTCTCGGCAAAGGTGTGGGCGATCTCGCGGGCGCGCTCGACCAGCGTTTCGTTGATCTGGCGGGCGCGCGCCTCGAGCGCGGCGTTGAGCTTCTGCGTGCCGGTATCGAGTGCTTCGGCGCGGGTCTGGAATTCGCTGATCAGCGCCTGGCCGCGCTCGGCCAGCGTCCGCTCGATGCCGTTCAGGCTGGACTCGAATTCCGAGCTCAGGGTGCGGGCGGCGCCGCCGAGCAGCGACACCATACCGGTGGTGCGGTCGTCGAGCAGGTCGGTCAGCGACCGGGTCAGGCCGTCTGTGGTGTCCGTCAGCTTGGCGATGCGGGTGTCGAGCAGCGAAGCAAAGGCTTCGCCCGATGTCGACAGCCTGTCGGTGATTGAATCCAGCCGGGTTTCGACGGAATCGAAGATCGACATCGAGCTTTCATTGATGCGGTCGATCAGCGTGTCGCCGGAATTCGTGATCGTCATCGACAGCTTGGTCGACGCGTTGAGGATAGAGTCGCGAATAATGTCGGAGGCGGCGCCGATCTCGTCCTTCAGCGTTTCATGCGCGCCGGTGATCGAGGCGCGCACGCGCTCGGCATGAGTGACGACGGCTTCGCGCTCGCTGCCCAGCCCGTCGACCAGCGACCGGATGCGCGATTCATTCTCCGAATAGGAGCGTTCGATCTGGTTGACCTCGCTGTGGACCAGCGTTTCGAGCTCGACGGCGCGCGCCAGCGTGCGCTCAATGCCTTCGCCCATCGCCGCCACTTCACGGCGAACGGCCTGGCCGATCATCATCACGCGGTCTTGGGCGAGGTTTTCCGGCTCCGCCAAGCGGAAAGCCACCTCCGTCATCGACTGCGCGGCAATGCGCATTTCCTGCGCGCGGCGGATCATCGCCGCGAAGGCCCAAAACAGGACGACCGGTATGATTGCCGCGATCGCCAGGCCGATCAGTTCAGGGCGGGCCAGGATTTGATCGAACGTACGAATTTTCCAGATGCTGGGGCCAAACAGCAGATTGGCGAGGCCGCCGGCGCCGGCGATCCAGGCCAGCGACACGAACGCCACGACCCAATAGATCGTGCTCGACGCGCGCCGGTTGAGGCTGTGCAGCAGCGTCTTGTAATCTTTCTGGCGGTCATCGTTTGCCGGCTTGAAGCCGGCTGGCTGAGCGCTGTTGCGCGATTCGACCGGGCGCAGCTCGGCGGGCTTGGCTGCCGGCTTCGCACTCTGGTTTTGTTGGACGGGCGCGTTTTGAGCGGGGGCGGGCTTCTGGGGGCGGCCTTCGCGCGCCAGTTCGTCCGCGGCCTGCGATATCTGCGCTTCCAGATCTTCCATCGACGCCGCGATATCGAGATCGCCGCTGCCGTCTCCGCTGAGATCGAGGTCTAGTGCCTTTTCGAGTTCCCTGGCTACGTCGCTGTCGAGAGTTCTGGTCGTCGTTGGTTTCTTCGCCATGCCTTCGCTACCCTGTACTAGCTGCCGAGGGACTTCTTATTTTTGCCTGATTCTGGCTCGTCTTATCCCACGCAGGAGGCTGAAAATGGACCTTCGTATCGTAATGACACACAGGGGTAAAGAAAACATGCATTCCGCGAGATACGTAAAACTTTAAATATAAGGTTAACGACAACGTGATCTAACCGCCTCAGCGGCAACAATTTTCCAGCCCATTCATTAACGCGTTGGCGACGGAAATCGCCTAGTTTTTTCGGCGATCGGCACAAGGAGTTTCAAATTGGTACGCGGTGAAAGCGGCATTGCCTTCTCAATGCCGGGCGGCGATGCGTCGGGACCGGCCCGTTCGCGCCCAGTGGATCTGGCCCATCTGGCCCGTCAGACAATGGGCGATCGCGCCCTCGAACAGGAGGTATTGGCGCTGTTCGTACAGCAGGCGCTTTCCGTCCGCGACAGAATAGTCGATGCCGATGTCAGGGAGCGACTGCTTCTGGCGCATGGGCTGAAAGGTTCGGCGCGCGGGGTCGGCGCCTTTGCCATCGCCGACTGCGCCACCTCGATCGAACAGCAGCCGGAAGATGCGCGCATCCTCAAGCGCCTCGGCACCCTGATCGAGGAAGTGCGCGATTTCATCGCCGCCATCAGCCGGTAATGGCTGCCGCTCGGCAGCGGCCACCGGGATGAATCGACGGGGCCAGGGCGTGCTTTGGCCAGCTTTCCGAAAAAACGTCACAAAGCGGCGCTTTCGCGCCGCAGTTGACTTGTCCGGTGGAGTGATTATCTCGGCTGGGACTCCCTTCAGGTGACAAATGACCAAGCTGACCTTCATTGCCCATGACGGCACTCCTTTCGATGTCGAGGCCGAAAACGGCTCGACCGTCATGGAGAATGCGATCCGTAGCGCGGTGCCGGGCATCGAGGCAGAATGCGGCGGCGCCTGCGCCTGCGCGACCTGCCATGTCTATGTCGACGAAGCCTGGACGGCCGAGGTCGGCGCGCCGGAGGCGATGGAAGAGGACATGCTGGACTTTGCCTATGACGTCCAGCCGAACTCGCGCCTGTCCTGCCAGATCAAGGTGCGCGACGCGCTTGACGGCCTCGTCGTGCGCGTGCCGGCTCGCCAGGGTTGATCTCCCGTACCATCTGATTTTTCCCGCCGCCGCTTGGCAGCGGGCCAATGCTCATGCAGTCTCGCGCCAGTTTCGCCCCAGTCTGACAATGAGGCTCGCCTGGCATGACCGATGTAATCAAGACGGACGCACTCATCGTCGGGGCGGGTCCGGTCGGCCTGTTCGCCGTGTTCGAACTTGGCCTCTTCGACATGAAGTGCCATCTGATCGACATCCTCGACCGACCGGGCGGCCAATGCGCCGAACTCTATCCGGAAAAGCCGATCTACGACATTCCAGGCTGGCCCTCGATCTCGGCGCAAGGGCTGGTCGACAGACTGCTGGAGCAGATTCACCCGTTCAAGCCGGATTTTACCTTCAACCGCATGGTCTCCAGCCTGGAAAAGCTTGACGACGGCTCATTTCGGGTCACCACCGACGAGAACGAGGTGTTCGAAGCCAAGGTGGTGGTGATCGCCGCCGGTGGCGGCTCGTTCCAGCCCAAACGGCCGCCCATTCCCGGCATCGAGGCCTATGAGGGCAGGAGCGTCTTCTATTCGGTGCGCCGTATGGAGGAATTCCGCGGCCACGACCTCGTCATCGTCGGCGGCGGCGATTCCGCACTCGACTGGACGCTGAACCTGCAGCCGGTGGCAAAAAGCGTGACACTGGTCCACCGGCGCGCGGAATTCAGGGCGGCGCCCGACAGCGTCAACAAGATGTATGCCATGCAGGAGATGAAGCAGCTGGAGTTCCGGGTCGGCCAGGTGAGCGGCCTGACCGGCGCCGACGGCGAGCTGGCCTCTGCTACCATCAAGGGCGGGCCTGACGGCGACATCGAGGTGCCGTGCACGCGCATGCTGCCGTTCTTCGGCCTGACCATGAAGCTCGGCCCGATCGCCGAATGGGGGCTCAACCTTCATGAGAACCTCATCCCGGTCGATACCGAGAAATTCCAGACTTCGGTGCCAGGCATCTTTGCCGTCGGCGACATCAACTGGTACCCAGGCAAGCTGAAGCTGATCCTGTCGGGTTTTCACGAGGTGGCGCTGATGGCGCAGGCCGCCAAGCGCATCATCAGCCCCGGTGAGCGCATCGTCTTCCAGTACACGACGTCGTCGACCAGCCTGCAGAAGAAGCTCGGCGTCGTGGAGTAGGTCCTACAGCGCTTTCCGGATCACTCCACCAGAACGACCGGCGCCTCGGCCTCGTCGCGGCCGCGCAGTGACTTCTCCGGCATCAGCGCCAGCGTCATCAGCGCCAGCACGAGCGTGACGGCCGCGGCAAGGAAGATCATCATGAAGGGCGTCGCCGAGACGATCTGTCCGGCAGCCGGCGCGCCTTCGCCGGCAAGCGGCAGGCCATAGCCGAGCGCGACGGCGCCGAGCATGGCGACGCCGAGCGCGCTGCCCAGCGAACGCAGGAAGGTCAGCACGCCGGTGGCAACGCCGAGATGCGCGCGGTCGACGGCGTTCTGCACCGATACGGTGGCGACCGGGAAGGTGGTGCCGCTTCCAAGGCCGATGCAGATGGTCAAGAGCTCGACCACCAGCAGCGAGGCGCGGCCGGCGACCAGGCTGAGCACGCCAAGACAGATAATGGCGAAGAGAACGCCGACCATGGCGATACGCTTGTAGTGGAAGAAGCGCGGTATCGTGCGGCCGCTGAAGGTCGCGCCGGCGACCGTTCCGAGCAGCAGGCCGAGCATGGCAAGGCCCGACTGGCTGACCGACAGGCCGATGATCGACTGCAGATAGACCGGCAGGTACACCGACAGGCCGATATTGGCGGCCTGCAGCAGGAACATCGACGCCGTGCCGGCAAGCACGATCGGATTGCTCAGCACTTCAAGCGCAATCAGCGGCTCGGCCGCACGCATCAGCCTGAGCGCGAACGCACCCCAGAAGACCGCCGAACAGGCGAGCAGGCCGACGATCTCGCGGGAGACCCATGGATAGGCGCTGCCGCCCCAGTTGAGGGCCAAAAGCAGCAATGCCGTCGCCACCACCAGAAGCAGCGCGCCCGGCGCGTCGATGCGATGCCGCTTTGCGGCGACCGGCAGTTTGCGCAGCGGCTTGTTGATGATGGCCATGGCCAAGATGCCGAGCGGGATATTGATCCAGAAGATCAGCGACCAATGCAGATGTTCGGCAAATCCGCCGCCGAGCAAAGGCCCGGCGATGCTGGCGACAGCCCAGGTGCCCGAAATCCAGGCGGCATAACGCGCGCGTTCACGCGGCGGCACGAGGTCGCCGATGACGATCTGCGCCAGGGCGAACAGGCCGCCGCCGCCCGCACCCTGGATCGCCCGGCCGACAACCAACACGAACATGTTGGGGGCCATGGCGCTGACCAGCGATCCCAGAAGGAAGATCAGGATCGCCGCATAGACGGTCGGCCGGCGGCCATAGACGTCGGAAATCTTGCCGTAGAGCGGCGCCATGGCCGTCGCCGTCAGGAGATAGCCGGTCACGATCCACGGCAGGTAGTCGGCATGGCCGAGCGAACGCCCGATGGTCGGCATGGCCGGCGCGACGATTGTCTGGTCGAGCGCCGCCAACAGCATCGACAAAAGGATGCCGGCGATGATGACGTTCTTCTCGCTTTCCGTCAGCGGTGCGGCGGGAGGCAGCCTAGCCGGCTTGTCGACAGCCTGGTCCATATCATTTCATCCATAAAGTTTGAGAGCGATTGCGCGGCGCCAAATGGCCGCTCCGCTACGCGCCGCCTCAATTGGTCTTGATCTGGTGTTTCGAAGCTCGCGCCTTGCCAGCCTGACATATCTTGCGAGCCTGACATATGTCGTCCCGTATAGGCCGATTTCGACCTATGCCCGAAAATTTTCTGGGGCTGGCCTCATGTTTCGGCAGAATTGGCTTGGTATCGCCGTGTTTCAGCCGGGCGGAAGCTGGCCGTTCTCGACGCGCTGCATGCGGTAGCGCAGCAGCCGCAGGATGCGGCTTTCGAAATTCACGCCTTCCACGCGGTCGAAGCGCAATTGGTCCTGGTCATGCCTGGCGAGTTCGGCCGCGGTGATCTGCGCCGCCTTCGCCTTTGCCCCGGCGCAGGTCTTTTGCGCAAAGCTCGCGTTCAGCGCGTCTTCGAGCATCGGCCGTGGTTCTTGGCGATCTCGACATGACGCTCCTCATGGCGCTTGATGTCGGCCGACAGGGTGTCCCAGAACAGCCTGACATCGGGATCGGCCTTGCGCGGCCTGCGCCACTCCGGAAGGATGACCTTGACCTTGACGGTAACGGCGGCCTTGGCGATGCGGCAGGTGTCTGCGGTTTGCGCGTAGCTGATGCGGGTGGTGAACGCCATCTGGGTGGCGCCTGGATGCCGCATCCCGGTGCTTTTCACCTCGGGTCCATGCTTCGACAATTGCGTCTCGATGTCATCGAGCGTGCTGCCGCCGATGGCAAAATAGCTGTAGGTCTTCACCAGATTGGCAGCATTCGCCGGCAGGACGGTCAAAGCCAGCATCAGGGCGCAGAGCAGGGGTCGTTTCATCATGTTGCCTCTTCACTCACCTTGCTTTACGGCCGTTGCCGGCGCAACGGAATTGATCTTCCACCGATCACGCATCGTTGATGGATTGCAAGCGCTCGATGAGCCACATGCCAATGAGCCACATGCCAATGAGACACATGGTTGAAGGACAATGACGACAAGGCGATGGCAACTGGCGCATAAGTGCCATCTCGACCTTGGCGAGAAAGCCATTGTGGTCGGCATTCTCAACGTCACGCCCGACAGTTTTTCGGATGGCGGACTGTTCATCACGCCTGACCAGGCGGTGGCGCAGGCGCACCGCATGGTGGAAGAAGGCGCCGCCGTCGTCGATATCGGCGGGGAATCGACGCGCCCCGGCGCCTCGCCCGTGACGCCTGAAGAAGAGCAGGCCCGCATCCTGCCGGTGATCGCAGCACTTGCCGGTTCAGGCGAAGCCCTGATGTCGGTCGACACCTATCGCGAGGAAACCGCGCGCCTCGCCGTCGCCGCCGGTGCGCATATCGTCAACGATGTCTGGGGCTTGCAGCGTGAACCCGGCATCGCCCGCGTCGCCGCCGAGACCGGCGCCGGACTGGTCATCATGCATACCGGGCGCGAGCGGCAAAAACTGCCCGACGTCATCGCCGACCAGTTTTTGTTCCTCAAGGCTTCGCTGGAAATCGCCAGGCGCAGCGGCGTTGCGGACGATCATATCGTACTCGATGCCGGCTTCGGCTTCGCCAAGGAGACGGCTGAGGAAAACCTCGACCTGATGGCGCGGTTTTCCGAGCTTAAGGAGCTCGGTTTTCCCTTGATGGCCGGCACCTCCAGAAAACGCTTCATCGGCACCGTCACCGGCCGCGAAGCCGGCGCGCGCGCCGCCGGGACGGCAGCCACCAGTGTCATTCTGAGGCTGAAGGGCGCCGATCTGTTTCGCGTCCACGATGTCGCAATCAACGTGGACGCACTGGCCGTCGCCGATGCTATGCTGGCGCGTGAAAAGCCAGGACGCTGAGCCCAGGACACCAAGAAATGCCAGGACACTAAGAAATGTACGTCATCCGCATGAAGAACTGCGCCTTCTTTGCCCGGCACGGCGTGCTGGACGAGGAAGAGGCGCTTGGCCAGCGTTTTTATGTCGATGCCGAGTTGACGGTCGAGCCCAGCCGCCCACTGGAGGATGATTCCATCGAGGACACCGTCAATTACGGCATCGCCTTCACGGTGATTGAAAAGATCGTCACTGGACATCGCCGTTTCCTGATCGAGGCGCTGGCGCTCGAAGTAGCGAAGGCACTGACTTCACGGTTTCCGCAGATCAGGAAGGCCGAGATCACCGTGCGCAAGCCCAACGCACCGGTGCCCGGCGTGCTCGATTACGTCGAGGTGACCGTTGTCTGGCCAGAGTAACAATAACACGGTCTATCTCAGCCTTGGCGGCAATCTCGGCGATCCCTCGGCCTCGATGGCCACGGCGGTGCGCCTGCTGGACGCCGACGAGAACACGCGGGTCATCGCCGTCTCCTCGCTCTATCGCACGCCGCCCTGGGGCAAGCTCGACCAGCCGGATTTTCTCAACGCCGCTGCCAAAATCTCGACCGCGCTGGCGCCAAGGGCGCTGCTCGACCTCTGCCTCGAGGCCGAGCGCAAGCTGAAGCGGATCCGCGAGGAGCGCTGGGGGCCGCGCCTGATCGACATCGACATATTGGTGTTCGGCGACCGCATCATCCACGAAACCGGGCTGGAGGTGCCGCATCCCAGGATGCTGGAGCGCGCCTTCGTGCTGGCGCCCTTGGCAGAGATCGCGCCGGATCTGGCGGTGGGCGGCAGGAGCGTGACCGAGCGGCTCAGCGCCGTCGATACGTCAGGCATAGAGCGGCTGGCTTCCGGCCGCGACTGGTGGCTGGGTTAACCGGAGAAGCCGCCGCCATCGAGAAATGCCTGTTCGTCTGCCGTCGTCTCGCGGCCAAGCATCTTGTTCCTATGTGGAAAGCGGCCGAAGCGCTGGATTATGTCGCGGTGCTCGACCGCGTATTTCACATAGTTCGGCGCCCTGGCGGTGGTGAGTTCGACCGATTTGTCCTGGTCCGCGGGCAGTTCCGAATGTTCGTAGGGCAGGTACAGGAAGACGCGAAGGTTTTCTTCCAGCGAAAGGTCATGGCCTGCCGCAATCGCCTTGGCGGCAAAGTGCCTTGCCAGCGGATCGGTGGCGTACATATGGCCTGAGCCGCGAAAGCAGTTGCGCGGAAACTGGTCGAGCAGGATCATCAGCGCCAGCGAACCCTCGGCATGCTCCGACCATGCGTCGCACTCGCGCCGCGCGGCGGCAAAGTGCAGGTCGAGAAACCTGCTGCGGAAATTCGCGTCGAAGGCGTCGTTCTTCTCGAACCACGCATCTTCGCCGGCCTCGCGCCAGAATTTTGTGACGGCGAGCGCGCGCTCATCCAATGCGGTCATCAGCTTTCCCCCTGATCGGCGGGCTCCGGCTTGTGCAGCACGCCGGCCGTCTCTTCGTTCAGCGCCTGGCCGGGCCGGCGCGGTTGCGTCAGCGGCGTCGGGATCGGCGTGCCGGTATTGCCCCTGAGGAAACGTTGCCCGGCGCGGACGCCTTCGGCCAGCTGCGTCTCCAGTCGGGCATTGTCGCGCCGTCGCACATCCTCGATGACATCGGCGACATCTTCCGGCTCGACGCCCAAAACCTCGAGCGCGGAACCGCCGAAGACGAGGGCCGATTCGAAGGTCTCGCGCAGTTGGAAGTCGACGCCGGCGCGGATGAGCGAGAGCGCGGTGCCGCGATCGTACGCGCGTGCCAGGACGGTCAGCAGCGGGAACTCCGCCTTGATCAGTTCCGCCATGCGCACGGCGGCGTCCGGCTTGTCGACGCAGATCAGCACGGCGCGCGCGCGGCCTGCACCTGCGGCGCGCAGAATGTCGAGCCGCGTGCCGTCGCCATAATAGACCTTGAAGCCGAAATCGGCGGCCGCCTGGATCATTTCGACATCATTGTCGATGATCGACACATCGATGCCGCGCAACAAAAGCGGCTGGCTGGCGATCTGGCCGAAACGGCCGAAGCCGATGACCAGCACACTGCCGGTAAGGCCGTCGGCGATGTCGACGCCTTCAAGCGACTGCTCGTCGCGCGGCGTCAAATATTTGAGCGCAATGATGGCCAGCGGCGTCAGCACCATGGAGATGATGATGATAGCGGTCAGCGTTGCGTTGGCCCGGCTGTCGATGATGCCAACCGCCGCCGCGGCCGAATAGAGGACGAAGGCGAATTCGCCGCCTTGCGCCATGATCACGGCGCGTTCCAGCGCTTCACGATGACCGCTCTTCAGCATGCGGGCGACGAGATAGATGCCGAGCGCATTCATCGCCATGTAGGCGACGACATAGACGGCGATCAGCCGCCAGTTGTCGGCCACCACATGCAGGTCGAGCGACATGCCGACGGCGAGGAAGAACAGGCCAAGCAGGATGCCGCGGAATGGCTCGACGTCGGCCTCCAGCTGGTGGCGGAAGGTCGATTCCGACAACAGCACGCCGGCCAGGAAGGCGCCCATCGCCATCGAGAGGCCGGAAAGCTGCATAACCAGCGCCGACCCCAGCACGACCAGAAGTGCTGCCGCCGTCATGACTTCGCGCGCCTTGGCGTCGGCCAGGATGCGGAAGAACGGGTTGAGCAGATAGCGGCCGGCCACCACCAGCCCGACGATGGCGCCAAGACCGATGCCGATTTCGGCCAGCCTCTGCTGCAGGGTCATCTCGGCGCCGCCCGGCGCCAGGAAGGCGACCAGCGCCAGAAGCGGCACGATTGCCAGATCCTCGAGCAGCAGGATGGACACGATGCGCTGGCCCTTGGGGCTGGCCATCTCGCCACGCTCTTCGAGAAGCTGCATGACGATCGCCGTCGAGGTCAGGACGAAGCCGGCGCCGGCAACGAAGGATTGCGCGATCGGAAAGCCGCCGGCGAGACCAACACCGGTAAGCAGCAATGCGCAGACGCCGACCTGCAGCGCGCCGAGGCCGAAAATCTCGCGGCGCAGGCCCCATAGCCGCGACGGCTGCATCTCCAGCCCGATGATGAACAGGAACATGACCACGCCGAGTTCGGCGACATGCAGGATGGCTTCCGATTCGGAAAAAATGCCAATACCGAACGGGCCGATGACCACGCCCGCGGCGAGATAGCCGAGGATCGAGCCCAGCCCCATGCGTTTGAAGATCGGAACGGCGACGACGCCTGCGGCAAGCAGCGCCACCACCTGAATGAGATCGCTGCCCGATGCTTCCGCTGCCATGCCTCATGTCCCTGTGTCCGACAGCACTCCTTGCATGCACTGGGAGCGGGAGGCAAGGGCGGGAAGCCTGCCAGAATGGGTAGGGTGCCGTGGCAGCGATTCCCCCGTGGAAGAACAGTCTGCGCTTGCCTGTCGGACGGCCGGTATCTATATCTGGCAAATGCCTGATTATTCGTCCCGGCCGTCGCCGCTGCCACATATCCCGATGGATGCGCTCAGCGAAGTTCTGCAAGACTTTCGCTTGAGTGGCGTCAACTATGGCCGCTGCGAACTCCGGCACCCATGGAGCATAGACTTTCCGCAACAACAACTGCTTCGTTTTCACTTTGTCGGCCAGGGTCCATGCTGGATTCACACCGAAGCGCAAGGCTGGCAGGAGTTGCGCGATGGCGATCTGGTGCTGCTGCCGCAAGGCATCGCCCATCGGCTGGCGAGTGCGCCGGACGTGGTGGGCGATTCGCTCGAGGGCTGCCAGGTGATCAAGTTGGGCGGCAACGTTTGCGAAGTGATACGGCAGGGAACGGGCGCGACAAGCACCCTTTTCTGCGGCTCCATGTCTCTCGGCTCCTATGCGCTCAATCCGTTGATCACGTTGATGCCGCCTCTCATCAAGGGTTGCGACGTGGCCGGCAATGACCCGATGGTCGGCCCTTTGCTGGCGGCCATGACGGTGGAGGCCGCGCAACCGCAGATGGGCAGCGCCACCATCCTGTCGCGTATGGCGGATTTGCTGACAGCCAGGCTCATACGCTGCTGGGTCAATTGCAACGGCGCCTCGACCATCGGTTGGCTTGCAGCCATCCGCGACCCCCATATAGGGCGCGCTCTGGCGGCCATGCATC
The DNA here is from genome assembly GCF_040323635.1 of Mesorhizobium sp. M0037. NCBI lineage: Bacteria > Pseudomonadati > Pseudomonadota > Alphaproteobacteria > Hyphomicrobiales > Phyllobacteriaceae > Mesorhizobium > Mesorhizobium sp. M0037. The sequence continues at coordinate 610,794 of NZ_JAMYVB010000001.1, forward strand.
GCGACCCCGGCCACAGCTGGACGCTGGGAAGCCTGGCCGGCGTGGCAGGCCAATCGCGTTCGATTTTCGCCGAGCGCTTCAGCGCGGTATTGGGGGAGGGCGCCGCACATTATCTCGCCCGCCTGCGCATGCAGCTTGCCCGCGAATTGCTGGGCCAAAACGGCTTGTCTGTTGCCGAAGTCGCTACCCGTTTGGGCTATGATTCCGAGGCGTCCTTCGCCCGCGCGTTCAAGCGCATCACCAATGTCTCGCCAGGCGTTGTGCGCCGCACAATTCCCGGACGAATGGATATGAATTTCGGATTTTAAGGTACATAACATCCGGGCGGACTCGCCTATCTAAGATCTCCAAACTGTGGAGATCTTCCCGTGACTGACACAACATTACAGCTTGAAGACGCCGCCATTGGCCTTGATGCCGATGCACCAGCCGCGTGGAGCGCGGCCACCTGGTTCGCGGTCCTTTCATTGGCGGCCACCAGCTTTGCCCTGGTGTCTGCCGAATTCTTGCCGGCAGGTCTGTTGACGCCGATGGCGCGCGATCTCGGCATCAGCGAGGGAACGGCCGGACAGGTCGTCACCGCCACCGCTTCCGTTGGCGCCGTGACGGCCATGTTGAGCAATGTTCTCATCGGTCGATTGAACCGCAAGGCGGTGCTGGTTGGCCTCATGGCCCTGGCGGTCGGTTCCAATATTCTTGCGGCGCTGGCGCCCAATTTCTGGCTGCTGTTGCTGGGCCGGGCCGGGTTGGGGATCGCTCTTAGCGCTTTCTGGGCACTTTCCGTTGCCGTCGTGGCGCGGCTGGTTGGCGCCAATGCGACAGGTCGCGGCATGGCGATCGTGACCCTCGGCGTCTCGCTCGCCACCATTGCCGCGCCGTCGATGGGTGCGTTGATCAGTGACTGGCTGGGATGGCGCAGCGCCATGGCCATGACGGCGGGGCTGGCCGCGCTTGCCATGCTGCTGCAGCTTCTCAGCCTGCCGACCTTGCCTGCGGCGGCAAGCAACAGCCTTGCAGACGTCTTTCGGCTGACACGGCGGCGTGGCATCCAACTCGGCATGCTTGCCATTGTTCTGCTGATGACCGGGCATTTTGCCGGCTCGGTCTATGTGCGCCCGTTCCTCGAACAGGTGACGCTCCTCACAACCGGGCCGATTGCCCTGGCGCTGCTCGGGTTCGGCATCGCCGCTGTGATCGGCAATATTGCCGGTGGCCGCCTGGCCGACACCAACATCCACATGGCCCTCGCAGTAACCGCCGCGTTGATGGCGTTTGCGGCACTCGCTTTGGTGCTTTGGGGCGCGCAAACCGGCGTTGCCTTCGGCTTTGTTACGCTGTGGGGCTTCGCCTTCGGCATGGCGCCGGTGGTGCTGCCGACCAATATGTCCCGCGCGGCGCCTGATGCGCTGGAAGCAGCAGGCAGCCTGATGGTCACTTCCTTCCAGGTTGCCATCACCGTCGGTGCGGTTATCGGCGGTTATGTCGTGGACACCTATGGCGCTACGGGGCCTTTGACCCTAACCGCCGTCCTTGCCGCGGCGACGGCCGCACTGGCGCTGCTGCAGCCTCGTGGCTGAAACCTTGCTTCGTCTGACACGGACGGCCTCAATCAGGCCGTCCGCGCCGTTGCAGCAGCGCTGCACAAGTTTATGCGCCGCACACGTTGCGTTTTGCCGCAATCGGCGGCTATGGGACGCCAGGCTTCGGCCGTTGGAAGGCAGCGACGATCAAGTTCTGCCTTCGTGAGGAGAATGACTGACATGAAGAAGTTTTTGCTCGTCGGCGTGGGTGTCGCCATGCTTGCCGCATCGGCCTGTTCGAAGGCGCCTGAATGCACGCAGGAGATTGCCGCCAAGAAGGCGCAGGAGATGACCGCCGCGCTGCAGGAGGCGATCACCAAGGATCCGTCCAAGGCCGCCGACCTAACCGCCAAGGTGCAGGCTGTGACGACCAAATATCAGGGCGCCACCACGCCGGCCGACGCCTGCAAGGCCTATGACGAGCTGACGGCCGCCATCAAGGGCTGATTCTTCGTTCGGAAATTGAGAAAGGCGGTGGCTCGAGTAGCCGCCGCCTTTTTTGCTGGCGTTCTTAAAGCGCATCGCGCTGACACGAAGGACGGCCGGCACGCACAGGACCCTGACACGTTGGCCTTGCTGTGGCTTGGGCCGTCGGAGACGCTGACATCGTCGGTTGCGCGCCACATGTCCGATCGCGGCAGAAAGGTGCCGCACCGAGCGGCCCGTGCTTGAGGAGCGCCAACCCGGCCGCAAGGTGGCCTGTCATTTCCCGACATCGAGCTGAGCGGAACAGCTATCGCGCAGTGCAACCCCGTTCCGCGCATTTTGGGGGAACCGCTTGAGAGTCAGTTTTTGGCGATGGAGCCAACTTCGACGGCATCGACGCGCTTGAGGCTCATGCCGATGACCGGCACCAGCTGCTGGTCGACGCGCACGGCGATAGTCACCGTCATCGAATTGTCGTCGGGAATGCGGGCCTGCATGACGCCGCGCAATTGGTTGCGGTTGATGGTGAAGACGACTTTGCGGGCATCGACCACATTGCCGCCGATGATGTCCAGGCCCGACCCCGCGGCGCCGCCCATGAAATTGCCCTTGTAGTCGCGGCCCTTGCGCTCGACGGTCGCCGACATTTTCTGGGTGAAGACACCGACGCGGCAGTCGCCATCGAGCGTCATGCCGGTCTTGTTGTCCGGCGTCGAGCCGTCGAAGCTGCAGGTGAACTTCGTGCCCTTGTATTTGCCGGCGATGATTTCGCCCGGGCCGACCCATTTGCCTTCAACGGTGCGGAAGAACTGCTTGTCGGGCTCGGCTGCAAAGGCTTTCCCGGTCGGGCCCAGAGGTGCTGCAAGCGCGACCAGGGGCAGGACGCAGGACAAGATTACGCTTTTCATAGACGACACCCGGCAACAAGGAGGCTGTTGTTGGACGACCATGAACAAGATTGGTTAATGCTTGGTGACCGCGAGAGGGCGTTCACTTGCTTGAGGCGGGTGCTTCATTCTCTTTTTTGGCCGCAAACGAGGTCAGCGCCGACAGGAAATCGCCCATACCCGGCCGCCTGCCGGCAATGAAGGGCAGGGGCCGCGCCGTCTCCATGGCAGCAATGCCAATACGCGCCGTCATCATGCCGTTTACCACGCCTTCGCCGAGTTTCGCCGACAGTCGGGCGGCAAGGCCATGGCCGACGATCTGCTGGACGAAGCTGTCGCCGACGGCGATCGAGCCGGTCACCGCCAGATGGGCAAGAACGCTGCGCGCCAGCCGGAAAAAGCCCAGCGTGCCCGGCCTGCCGCCGTAGAGTTCGGACAAGCGGCGGATCAGGCGCCCGGCCTCGAACACGACATAGGCAACGTCTACGAGTGCGCGGGGGCTGACGGCGGTGACCAGCGACACGCGTTTGGCTGCTTCGAGGATCATCACCTTGGCTCTCGCATCGAGCGGCCCGAGAATCTCGGCCTCAGCCAGTCGCACCAGATTGCCGCCGTCGATGATCTCGCCGCGCAATTCGGCCAGGGAGCGCCTGCCGGCCGCGGTTTCGGGTTTCGCAGCGACAAAGGCCGAAAGCTCTTCGACGACGGCCCTTGCAGCCTTCGGATCGTCGCGCGCCACGGCATCGAGCGCCCGCTTTTGCAGTTTTTCGACCTCGGCCAGCCGGGCAATAGCCAGGAATTCCCGCACCAGCACGACCGCGAGCGCCAACACGACAATTGCGGCCATTGCCGCTGCCAGCCAACCCAGCCACTCTGCGCGCTCGAACAGGTCGCGGATGAGCTGGTCGGTCCACAGGCCGACGGCGAGCGAAACCAGCACGCCGGCCGCGCCGAAAAACAGGCTGGAAAACAGCGAGCGCCTGCGCGGTGCGGTCGCCGGCGGCGGTTCGGCGGCGACAATGTCGGGTTCGTCGAAGACATCGATCTCGGCCGGCACGACGACGGCGCGCGGCTTGCGCGGCGGCTCGGCATGGGGGCGGCGCGTTTCCTGCTTCGGTCCGGCCTCCGGCTCGATGCGGAAAGCTGCCGGTCTGCGGGGCGCGGTCATGCCAGATGGTCTCCGATCAGGAACTGCAAGGCGCGGTCGAGCCTGATATGCGGCAGCGACAGCGTGACGCCTTCGGCGGTGCGTTCGAGCTTTGGCGGGCGAAAGCGCACGAAACGGATCGCCGGATCGTCGCTGCTCTGCCGATGGTCAGATTCGGAAACGTCGAAAACCTCATCAATTTTTTCCGGCAAGTCCCCCGGAAATATCGCGGTTTCGGTTTTGCCATCGAAGGTTTCGTCGTTGATCTTCTCGCCTTTCAGCGGCGTGCCGATGATCACCGGCAGGGTGTCGCGGCCTTGCTTGACCGTGCCTTCGCGCGTCGCGCGCACCGCCGCCATGGCGACCACGTCGACATCGGCACCGGTGAAATTTGCCCGCGCCACGGCGCGGTCGGCAAGCCGCCGCACGATTGCCTGCAGCCGGTCATGGCTTTCGTGATGCAAATGGTCGGCCTTGGTCGCGGCAACCAGAATGCGGTCGATGCGGCGTGAAAACAGGTCGGTGAGGAAATTGCCTCGGCCAGGACGGAAACAGGAGAGGATTTCGGTCACCGCGCGTTCCAGGTCGGCCATCGCGCCAGGGCCGGCGTTCAGCGCCTGCATGGCGTCGATCACCACGATCTGGCGGTCGAGGCGGGTGATGTGTTCGCGGAAGAACGGTTTCACCACATGCGTCTTGTAGGCCTCGTAGCGGCGCTCCATCATCGCTTGCAGCGAGCCGGACCGCGGCCGTTTCTCACCCTTGAGCAGCAAGGGCGCGAAGGTCAGCGCCGGCGATCCCTCGAGGTCGCCAGGCATCAGGAAACGGCCGGGCGGCAAGGTCGAAAGCGCCCGCTCGTCGAGCTTGCAGGCCTTGAGGTAGGCGGCAAAACTCTCGGCGAGGCGCCGCGCCGTCATCTCGTCGGCTTCGGCATTGGGTTCGATCCTCGCCGACAGCGCCCGCCAGTCCTGCGACAGGTCGGCCCGCACCGGCAGCATCGCCATCTCGAACGCCTCGCGCGAAAAATCGGCGAAGGATTTGCCGAGCAGCGGCAGGTCGAGCAGCCATTCGCCGGGGTAGTCGACGATGTCGACCGACAATCGGCCGCTGGAAAACATCCGGTTCCAACCGGAGGCAGACTCATATTCGATGGTGAGCCTGAGTTCCGAAATGGCGCGCGTCGAGTCCGGCCAGACACGGTCGTTGACCAGGGCGGAGATATGGTCCTCGTACTGAAAACGCGGCACGGCATCGTCCGGCTGTTCCTCGAGGAAGGCGCGAGCGATCCGTCCCGACTTCTGCGCCTCGAACAGCGGCAGGCGCCCACCATGGATGAGATTGTGGACAAGGGCGGAGATGAACACTGTCTTGCCGGCGCGCGAAAGGCCGGTAACGCCCAGCCGAAGCGACGGCGAAAAAAGCCCGCTCGCACGCCCCGACAGCGTATCCAGGGCAATTCTCGCTTCGTCGGTGAAAGTGGTCAGCGATGATGCCAAAATCTGTTCTCTCGAGGCTTCCGTTCGCCCGATATAGGCTTTGCATCTCCAGTTTGAAATGGCGCCTGGACCTGGCCGGTTTCCGCTCAGAGATCGGCGGGCGTCAGGAAGGCTTCGAGATAGCCCGAACCTTGCGCGGCGTCGGTGAGGGTACCGTCGAAGCGCACGACCGCAAGGCCGGAGGTCGGGAAACCATGGTTCATGATGGCCCGCGCGGCCTCGTCGCCATCGCCCGAGACCGCCATGGCAAGGTCTTCCGTCATCGGATTGTGGCCGATGACCAGCAGCGAGCCGGGGCCGCCATTGCTGCGGATGATGGCGAGGTAGCCGGCGGCATCCTCGCTGTAGAGCGTGTCGAAGAACAGCACCCGGCCGGTATCGGTGTGGCCGGCGATGCCTTCCAGCGTCTGGCGCGCCCGCTTGGCGTTGGAGCAGAGCGTGATATCGGGGATGTAGTTGCGGGCACGCATCGCAGTCCCCATCATTTCGGCATCGGCAATGCCGGATGCGTCGAGCGGGCGATCGAAGTCGCGCACGCCGGGAAGGGCCCAGCCAGCCTTCGCATGCCTCAACAGATACAGTCTGCTCACCGGACCCCCAATGGTGTGCTGCCCACCAATGACACAACTGGATTAGCCACGAGAAAGGCCTGAGGCACAATGGGCGGCGACGCCCAAGCGCAGCGAATCATGTGCGAATTCGCCCGCGCCCTTGCTATGGAAGGCTTTGCTGAGGATCGCCCGCGCGGCATTAACAATTGCGTGAAACGCGCGCGGATTACGCTTGTGCAGCCTTCTCTGCGCGAATATATAGGCGCCAAATTTGGGGTTGTTGGGTGAGTCGAATGAACGATATCGTTACAGCCAATTACGTACCCTCCGAAGACGAGCCGTTCATGAACGAACGGCAGAAATCCTACTTTCGCCTGAAGCTCGTCACCTGGAAGACCGACATACTGCGCGAAGCGCGCGAAACCCTCGAAATCCTGCAGCAGGAAAACGCCAACCATCCCGATCTCGCCGATCGCGCTTCCTCGGAAACCGACCGCGCCATCGAGCTTCGGGCCCGCGACCGCCAGCGCAAGCTCATTTCAAAGATCGATTCGGCGCTGCAGCGCATCGATGAAGGCACATACGGCTATTGCGAGGAAACCGGCGAGCCGATCGCGCTGAAGCGGCTGGATGCGCGTCCGATCGCGACCTTGTCGATCGAAGCGCAGGAGCGCCACGAACGCCGTGAGAAGGTCTATCGCGACGATTGAGCCGCTGCCGTCAGGCAGGACTGTTTCATCAGAAATGGCCGGGTTTCCCGGCCATTTCTGTTTTTGGCCGAAGGGTTTAGTCCGCCCCCAAGTTAAAGCGCGTCGCGCTGAAACGGACGACACGCTTAAGCGGCGTTCGATCGGCAATCGGCAAGATGTGACGGTTCGCCGGGCTTTACCGTTTCTGGCTGGCGAGTTCGCCGAGCAGCTTGGTCATCTCGTCGTCGAGAGACTGCGGTGCCTTCGCAGCCGGCTTGCTTGCCGGTTTGGGGTGCGAATCGTCGAGCGAGACCTCGAGCTCCCGCATCAGGGTATCGTCGATGGACTCATGCTTCGGTGGCGGGGCCTGCCGGGCAGTATTGGCGGCGGAGCCATAGGCCGGCAGCGGTGTCACATTGCTCGCCTGGTAGATTTGAGCCGGTTTCGGCGCCGGCGCGGCCTGGCGCGGCGGAACGGCGGCTGGAGCAGCCCTTACCGGTTGCGGCGGTGGCGCCTGCCTTGCGGGCGCGGTGGGAGCGGGTTGTGCTGCGCGCGGCCGCGGCGCCTGTTGCTGCTGGCCAACACCGCCATCGCCGGTCAATGCCGGACGGCGTGGCGCTGCAAGTCTGATATCGCGCTCGACGACAACGTCGGTCGGGCCGCCGATCAAAAGCAGGTGTTCGATGTCGTCGCGACGGATGAGCACCAGCCGGCGGTGGCTGTCGACCGCCGTCGCGTCCATGACCGCCAGCCGTGTCTTGCGGTTCCTGCCGCCGGCAACGAAGGTGCCGAAGGTCAGGTTGCGGACCAGCCTGATGATGATGAGCACGATGACCAGCAGGACAAGGGCAGCAAACGTCCACAGCAGCGCTGCGGCATATCCGGGACCCGCCACATTATCCAGCCACTGCATCGGTGCCCCCAATCGGCTTTTGAAGTGGAGGGACACTAGACCGTTGCGGCCAGCCACCGCAAGTTGCCTTCACGCTTCGTGAACAGCTTGAAAACACCGACGCGTCATTTTTATCCGACATTTGCCGCCAGGGCCTTTTCCGGATTAGGAGAATGTGATTCAACCGGCCGGGGGCGGTGTCGGACAACTCACGAGCAGGGGGCATATGGCCAGGGAAACGCGCGGCGATTTCTATCCGGTACCGATCGTCGATCAGAACACGCGGCCAGGCGCGGTTACCCGGCTCATCGTGTTCATCATCGTCCTGACCGGGGCCGCGATCGTTTTCGGCATTTTCCGCGAGCGTCTTGGCGATCCGTTCCTGCTCGGCATGCTGGGCGTGCTTGCCATGATCGGCGTCGGCTTCCTGTTCGCCACGGCCATCGGCTTCGTGCAGATCGCGCCGCGTTCGACCGGGGATGAACTGTCGAAGGCCTTCGTCGATTCCATGTCGCAGGGCCTGATCGTCACCGACACGAAGGGCCGCGTGGTCTACGCCAACCGGGCCTATGCCGAGATGACCGGGGCTGCGTCGGCCGCCGATCTGAAGACGGTCGAAGGCCTGCTTTCCGATGTCCCCGAAGCTTCGGTGACCATATACCGGCTGGCCTCGGGCTTGCGCGATGGCCAGGCCGGCGACGGTGAGTTCCGGCTGGCACAGTCGATCCGGCCGGGCGCCGAACCCGGCGCGCGCTGGTACCGGGCGCGAGCCCGTACCTTCAGCGTTCCCGGTCAGCGCCTGCCGATGCTTGCCTGGCAACTCGCCGACATCTCGCAGGAACGGGCCGAGCAGGAGCGTTTCTTCCTCGACCTGCAAAAGGCTATCGACCATCTCGACCATGCGCCGGCCGGTTTCTTCTCGGCCGACCAGGAAGGCCGTGTCACCTACATCAACGCCACGCTCGCCGAATGGCTGGGCATCGATCTGGCGAGCTTCACCCCTGGCGCCGTGACACTCCCGGAAATCGTCGCCGGCGACGGCATGGCGCTGGTGCGCTCGGTCAAGGCCGATCCCGGCACCACCCGCAACGCCGTCATCGATCTCGATCTGACGACGACAACCGGCGAGGCGGTGCCGGTGCGCTTCATGCATCGGGTCTCGGCCAGCCGCGAGGGGACCAACGGTCCGACCCGCACCATTGTGCTCAACCGCACCCAGGGCGAGGACGCATCGGCCGACCTTCGGGCTTCGGAAGTGCGCTTCACCCGTTTCTTCAATTCGACGCCGATGGCCATTGCTGCCGTCGACAATGGCGGCCGCATCCTGCGCACCAACGCGCCGTTCCTGTCGCTGTTTTCCTCCGTCGTCGACGGCGACGCGGTTGACCGCCGCGTGCGGCTGGACACCGTGATCCATGAGCGCGACCGGCCGGCCTTTGCCGCCGCGTTCGAAAAGGCGCGGCTGAGGCAGGCCGACATCGAGCCGATCGACACGCTGCTGCCAGGCAATGAGGAGCGTCACATCCGCTTCTACGTCAACGCCGTCGCCGACGGCACCGGCGAGGGCGCCGAGGAATCGGCCATCGTCTATGCCGTCGAGACCACCGAGCAGAAGGCGCTCGAGGGCCAGATGGCGCAGAGCCAGAAGATGCAGGCGGTCGGACAGCTCGCCGGCGGCATCGCCCACGACTTCAACAATGTGCTGACCGCCATCATCATGGCGTCGGATCTTTTGCTGACCAATCACCGGCCGTCGGACCCGTCCTTCCCCGACATCATGAACATCAAGCAGAATGCCAACCGGGCGGCCTCGCTGGTGCGGCAGTTGCTCGCCTTCTCGCGCAAGCAGACATTGCGGCCGGAAGTGCTGAACCTGACCGACGTGCTTGCCGATCTCCGGATGCTGCTTGCCCGCCTGGTTGGCAACGAGATCAAGCTGAAGGTCGACCACGGCCGCGATTTGTGGCCGGTCAAGGTCGATATCGGCCAGTTCGAGCAGGTGGTGGTCAACCTGGCCGTCAACGCGCGCGACGCCATGCCGGCCGGCGGCGACCTCACCGTGCGCACCCGCAACGTCACCGCCGAACAATGCAAGAGCTTCTCCTACCGCGAGCTCACGCCTGCCGACTATGTCGTGGTCGAGGTCGAGGATAGCGGCTCGGGCATTGCGCCGGACGTGCTGAAGAAGATTTTTGAGCCGTTCTTCACCACCAAGGAAGTCGGCAAAGGCACCGGCCTTGGCCTGTCGATGGTCTATGGCATCATCAAGCAGACCGGCGGTTTCATCTTCTGCGATTCCGAAGTCGGCAAGGGTTCGACCTTCCGCATCTTCCTGCCGCGCCATATCGTGGAGGCGAAGAAGCCCGGCGACGTCAGCGAGGCGCCGGCTGCGCCGGTGAAAGCCGCCGACAGCGCCAAGGACCTGTCGGGCTCGGCCACTGTGCTCCTCGTCGAGGACGAAGACGCCGTGCGCATGGGCGGCTCGCGGGCGCTGACCTCGCGCGGCTATACCGTCCATGAGGCCTCCTCGGGCGTCGAGGCGCTGGAAGTCTTCGAGGCGCTCGGCGGCAAAGTCGATATCGTCGTGTCCGACGTGGTGATGCCGGAAATGGACGGACCGACGCTGCTCGGCGAACTGCGCAAGCGCCAGCCCGACATCAAGTTCGTCTTCGTGTCCGGCTATGCGGAAGACGCTTTCGCCAGAAACCTGCCGCCGGACGCGCAATTCGGCTTCCTGCCGAAGCCGTTCTCCCTCAAGCAGCTGGCCACCGTGGTCAAGGATGTGTTGGAGTCTTAGGGCGCCCTAATTCAAAGCTTGCGCAATGACGTGACGCTGCCATGATTGCAGGCGAAACGGGCGGCGGGTATTGGGGAGCATGTCGTGACGCCGCACAACGAGGCTGCCAGGGGCGACTATGCCGCAACGGTGCTGTTACCGGGCGATCCGCAACGCGCCGAGTGGATGGCAAAGACATTTCTTGAGGCACCGCGCTGCGTCAACCGCCGCCGGGGCGCACTCGGCTTCACTGGTCTCTATCGCGGCCGTCCCATCAGCATCCAGGCCACCGGCATCGGTGTCCCGTCTTTCCTGGTCTATGTGCATGAACTCCTGGATGTTCACGGCGTCAAAACGCTGATCCGCACAGGTACCTGCGGCGGCCTGACACCCCGCGTGCCGCTGCGCTCCTTGGTGATCTCGCAGTCGGTGCGCGCCGAAAGCGACCAAAGCGGCCAGGTCTTCGGCCTCTACGATGCTGCCGCCGGGCCCGATCCCGGCCTGTTCGCCCACGCTTTGGCCTGCGCCGCCCAGCTCGGCATCGACCACCAGGCCGGGCTGACCATCTGCAGCGATGTCTTCTACCACCCTGAAGGGCGCGACCGCTTTGCCGAAGCGCAGGCGCTTGGCGCTCTCGCTGTCGATATGGAAACCAGCGCACTCTACCGAATCGCGGCGCATTTCGGCGCCCGCGCGCTGTCGCTGCTGACCGTCGTCGACAACATCGTGACCGGCGAACAGACTGCCTATTCCGAACGTCAGGCGCTGTTCACCGATATGGCGCGGCTCGGGCTCGACGTTGCGGCGGAAGGCTAGCTTCCTCAGGCCGCTTCGCGCTTCGGCGTCAGCTCATCCATGTCTGGCCGGTGACCGCGCAGATAGAGCGCGCAGGTGGTACGCAGCATCGACGCGAAGTTGGGAATGGCGCCGTTGATCTCGATCGCCTCGTCATAGAGTTTTGAGATGAACTTCGGCGTCGTCAGGCCTTGGCTGTCGGCAATTTCGTCAAGCAGCGCCCAGAATGTTCCTTCAAGCTGGATACTCGTAGAGTGACCGTCGATGCGGATCGACCGGTTGATCTGTCGATAGCCTTCCGGATCCTGCCCGGCAAAAACCCTGCACATCCTTACCTCCCGATATTGTTGGTTTTGGGCGCAGCGTGTCGCGCCTTCAAGTTGTGGTTGTCCCTGCATGTTCGGCCTTGTGGGCCGAATCGGCAATCGGACTTTCGTCTTTAGGCGCAGGCATAGCAGCGATTGCAAATTTAGCCGTGGTAACCGGCTGCCACCACCTTTCGCGCGTGCCGCCCATAATCGCCTCCAACATGCAGCGGCGGAGACTGATTTGGCGAAGGCAATCCATTCCATGATCCGGGTTCTCCAAGAGGCCAGATCCGTCGATTTCTACAGAAACGCTTTCGGGCTCGATGTCGCCGACAGGCTGGATTTCGAGACATTCACGCTGATTTACCTTGCCAACGCCGAAACGGGGTTCGAGCTCGAACTCACCGTGAACAAGGGCCGCACCGAGCCTTATGGGCTAGGCGACGGTTATGGCCACCTGGCGGTCTCGGTGTCCGATCTCGACAGCGAACACGACCGGATCGGCGCGCTCGGCCTCAACCCCAAGAAGATCGTCGAATTCAACCGCGACGGATCGCTGATCGCCCGCTTTTTCTTCATCGAGGACCCCGACGGCTACAAGATCGAGGTTCTGCAGCGTGGAGGGCGCTTCCAGTAGGGGATTATCGGCCGCATTCAGCCGCGCGGCGCCAGCAACGGCGCTGTTCAAGGGCGCAAACAGCAAGCAGGGAGGAACAAAATGGTCACGATCTATGACGCGAGGCTCTCACGTCGTGAACTTCTCAAACGCGGCGGCATCGGCGCGTTGCTCGTCATTTCCGGCAGCGCCGTCATCAGCCCTGAAAATGCCTGGGGGCTCGAGACATCGGCGCTCAAGCCCGAAACCATGGCAACGCTGATCCAGATGGCGCGCGACATCTATCCGCACGATCAGGTGCCCGACAAATACTACGCCATCGCCGTAAAAGGGCATGATGAGCAGGCCGGCAAGGACGCTGCCTACAAGACGATGATCGAAGACGGCATCGCCGACCTCGACAAGAAGTCGGGCGAGGGCGGCTATCGCGGCCTCGGCTGGGAGGAGCAGCGCGTTGCCGTGCTACAGCAGATGGAGGCGACGCCGTTCTTCCAGTCCATCCGCGGCGGCCTCGTCGTCAGCCTCTACAACCAGCAGGAGGTGTGGCCGATCTTCGGCTACGAGGGCGAATCCTACTCCAAGGGCGGCTACATCGCGCGCGGTTTCGACGACATAGAGTGGCTCTGAGCCCTTCCGTCGTTCTGAAACCCCGCAAACAGGAATTCATGGGAGGAAACCATGGCAGCTTCATTTGATCTCAACAACGACGGCGTGGTCGTGATCATCGGCTCCGGCGCCGGCGGCGGCACGCTCGGCAACGAACTCGCCCAGAAAGGCGTCGATGTCGTCATCCTCGAGGCCGGCGCGCGTCACGAATACGAGGATTTCATCAATGACGAGTGGGGTTCCTTCAGCCAACTCGCCTGGACGGACAAGCGCACGACGTCCGGCGACTGGCGGGTGTCGAAGGATTTTCCGAATTTGCCGGCCTGGATAGTCAAATCGGTCGGCGGCTCGACCACGCACTGGGCCGGCGCCTCGCTGCGCTTCCAGGAGCATGAGTTCAAGACGCTCTCGACCTACGGCAAGCTGGAAGGCGCCAACCTGCTGGACTGGCCGGTCACATTGGCCGAGATGGAGCCTTACTACGCCAAGGCGGAAGCCAAGATGGGCGTCACCGGCACCAATGGCTGGCCGCGGCTGCCCGGCAACAACAATTTCAAGGTGCTCAAGGCCGGCGCCGACAAGCTCGGCTATAAGGAATGTCATACCGGCAACATGGCAATCAATTCGGTCGAGCGTGATGACCGGAACTCCTGCCAACAGACCGGCTTCTGCTTCCAGGGCTGCAAATGGGGCGCCAAATGGTCGACGCTCTACACCGAGATTCCCAAGGGTGAGGCGACCGGCCATCTCGAGGTCCGGCCGAACGCCATGGCGATCAAGATCAACCATGACGCTAGCGGAAAAGTGACCGGCGTCGTCTATGCCGACAAGGACGGCAATCTGCAGGAGCAGAAGGCCCGCATCGTCGCCGTCGCCGGCAACTCGATCGAAAGCCCGCGCCTGCTGCTGAACTCCGAGTCAGCGAAGTTTCCGCAAGGGCTTGCCAATTCGTCGGGGCAGGTCGGCAAGAACTACATGCGCCACACCACCGGTTCGGTCTACGCCATTTTCGACCAACCGGTGCATATGTATCGCGGCACCACCATGGCCGGCATTATCCGCGACGAGGCGCGGTACGATCCCTCACGCGGCTTTGTCGGCGGCTATGAATTCGAGACGCTGTCGCTCGGCCTGCCCTTCATGGCCGCCTTCCTCAATCCCGGCGGCTGGGGCCGTTCCTTCACCACCGCGCTCGACCACTATGATCACATGGCTGGCCTGTGGATCGTCGGCGAGGACATGCCGCGCGCGGAAAACCGCGTCACGCTGCACAAGGACGAGAAGGAGGCGCACGGCATGCCGATCGCCGACGTGCATTTCGATGATCATCCCAACGACACGGCGATGCGCAATCATGCCTACAAGCAGGCCACAGCGCTTTACGATGCGGTCGGCGCGACGCGCTCCTTCCCGACGCCGCCCTATCCCTCAACCCACAATCTCGGCACCAACCGGATGAGTGAAAAGGCGGAAGACGGCGTCGTCAACAAGCACGGCCAGGCGCACGACATCAAAAACCTGTTCGTGTCGGACGGCAGCCAGTTCACCACCGGTGCGGCTGAAAATCCGACGCTGACGATCGTGTCGCTGGCTATCCGCCAGGCCGAATACATCGCTTCGCAAATGTCGGCCAAGACGATCTGAGCCGTCCTCCCGGATCGCTACGCGGAACGCGCATGGCGCGTTCCGCCCTTTTCCCTAGGACACTATGCGCCGACCGGCTGTCCGTCCTTGCGGCGGATGGCGACGACGGACGGCCGCGGCAATTGGCCATCCCTGAAGTCGGGCCACAGCGTCTGCGCCTTGTCGAGCGTCTCTGCATCTTCCGCAGGGTGCTGCACCGACAGGAACAAAGTCGAGCCGTCCGGCGTGAAGCACGGGCCGGTCGCTTCGGCGCCGTGCGGGCAGGTGAACAGCAGCTTCGGCAGGCCGCGCGCCGCACCTTCGGTGTCGACGCCATAGACGCCGTCCGGCAGGTCGAAATCATTGGCGCCGTCCGTCGCCACCCACAGCCGCCCGGCCGGATCGAAGGTGATGTTGTCGGGGCAGACGAACCAGCCATTGTCCGACGTATCCGGATGGAAGGTGGCGCCGACCTTGGCATCCCTGGGATTGCCGCAGAGCACGAACAGGTCCCAGGCATAGTTTTCGGCCGTGTGGTCGGCGTCCGCGCCGCGGCGGCCGGGCGGGATCAGTTCGACAATATGGCCCCAGAGATTTTCCGGCCGCGTGTTGGCCGGATTGACCTTTGACTGGTCGCGCTTCTTGTTCTTGGTCATCACCGCATAGACGCGGCCGGTCACCGGATTGGTCTCGATGTCCTCGGGCCGGTCCATCGGCGTGGCGCCGAGCGCATCTGCCGCAAACCGCGTCTTCAACAGCACCTCGGCCTGGTCGGCAAAACCGTTCTCGACGGTAAGCTTGCCCTGGCCGTGCACCAACGGCAGCCACGTCATCGAGCCATCGGCATCGAAGCGGGCGACCGACAGCACGCCATCGTCGAGCAGATCGGCGCCGGAGGCCGGATTGGCCTTGTCATAGGCCTTGGCCGAGACGAAGCGGTACATATATTCGAAATAGTCGTCGTCACCCATATAGACGACAACGCGGCCGTCCTTGTTGAGGACCACGGTCGAGGCCTCATGCGACATGCGGCCAAGTGCCGTGCGCTTCACCGGCCTGGACTGAGGATCGTAAGGGTCGATCTCGACCACCCAGTCGAAGCGGTTGGCCTCGTTCGGTTCCTTGTCGAGGTTGAAGCGGTCATGGAAGCGGCCGCGGCCATAGATGTCGGAGCCGTCGAAGCCGTAACGGTCGAGCAGGTCGGCAGTCGGCGCCTTTTTCGGGTCGCCGCCGAAAATGTCGGACACGCCTTCCTCGCAGGTCAGCACCGTACCCCAGGGGGTGAAACCGCCGCTGCAATTATAGCTGGTGCCGAGCACTTTCGTGCCAGTCGGGTCGGCCGAAGTTTTCATCAGCGCATGGCCGGCAACCGGTCCGGAAACGGTCATTTCGGTGTTGGCGGTGATGCGGCGGTTGAGCGGGCTGTCCGCCACGCTTGCCCACTTGCCGTCCTTCAATTGCACCTCGACGATCGAATGGCCCATCGCGGCCATGCCGAGATCGACCTGTTCCCTGGTCATCGTCTTGCCGGCATCGCCCTCGGTCATCCCCGGAAACATCACATTGGGCGAGATGTATTCGTTGTTGACGCAGAGCAGGCCATGATCGGAATTCACCGTGCCCTTGGGCAGCGGCATGAAGGCGATGTAGTCGCAATTGTAGCCGAAGCGCTTTTCCTGTTCCTCCGCCGCGACCTTGTTGCCGTCGAATTCGGCGAGGCCGGCTGCAAGCGGGTCGCCCCAGCGCGCGACGATGGTCGTCTCATAGCCTTCGGCGGCGGCATGGGTCTTGCCGTAGACCCGTTTCAGCTCGGGAAAGCCGAGCGTCGACTGCGCTGTGGCGGCATGCGTTTCGCCGGCAAACAAGGAGCCGACAAAGCTGCCGCCGGCAATCAGCGCGCCGGAGGCGAGGCTGCCTTTCAAAAGAGACCGGCGCGAGACGCGCTCGGCAATGATTTCGCGGATGACGGGGGAGGATGAAGACGGTGCATTGGCCATGGTGTCTGCCTCTCAGGGTGGATGTTACGGCGCACCGTTGCCCTAGTCTGCCTAGGCAACATTCACATGACATAAGAGGAAGTTTTTGCCGCAACTGGGCGCGGCACTACGCATCGCTCAGCCCTTGGTGCAGGTCGAGGCGGTGAAGGCGCCGTCGGGCTGCTTCAGAATGATGTCGAATGACGGGGCGGTCTCGCCGTCCAGTGTTGCCTGTGTCATGGAGACGGAGTTGCCACCGGTGGTATAGCCGCCCAGCGGCCCGAGCCAGGTGATCTCGCCATTGGCATTCATCTGATAGTTGTAGCCTTGCGTCGCGGTGCCGAATGTCACCGGACCACTATAGACATTGCCCTTGATAGTGATGTCGCCGAGGTTGAGGAAGGCGCCGAGCAAATAGACCTCGCAATGATAGGTGCCGTCCGGAAGCTTGCCCTCGCTGAAATCGGCGCGCGCGGCGCCGCTCGTTGCCATCAGCAGCAGGATGCCGGAAATGCATGAGGTGCGAGATGTCATGACGTCACTCTTTTGAAGGGCGAGCTTGCCCTATTTTTGCGCGGTACCGCAACATTGTTAGCCCGGAACACACGGCCGGAGATCAAAAACTAGGCATTTGTCTCAATTGGGCAAAAATTAGGCAAAAGCCATGTGCGCTGCGCAAATTTGCCTCAATCAATTTTCGCCGGCTACCACTGTTTTCTCGAGGCTAATATACCAACCGGCTGATAACGCTCGGCTATTCCATCTTCGTGAGCGGCGCCTTTGCGTTTGGCACGGCAGTTGCATTGCATTATCGCGGTGCAATCAAACAGCTTGGGAGTCTTCGGTATGAGGGGTAATTTCTCCACAATAACAAAAATGTTTTCGGCCGGCGTGGTCGCCGCCGGCCTGTCGATGTCGTCTCCGGCCCAGGCCGCCGAAGACACGATCAAGGTCGGCATTCTGCATTCGCTGTCGGGGACCATGGCGATTTCGGAGACGACGCTGAAAGACGCCATGCTGATGCTCATCGAAGAGCAGAATGCCAAGGGCGGTCTGCTCGGCAAGAAGCTCGAGGCGGTCGTTGTCGATCCGGCCTCCAACTGGCCGCTCTTTGCCGAAAAGGCGCGCGAGCTGATCTCGAAGGACAAGGTCGCCGCCGTGTTCGGCTGCTGGACCTCGGTGTCGCGCAAATCGGTGTTGCCGGTGTTCTCGGAACTCGACAACATCCTGTTCTACCCCGTCCAGTATGAGGGCGAGGAAAGCGAGCGCAACGTGTTCTACACCGGCGCCGCCCCGAACCAGCAGGCGATTCCTGCCGTCGATTATCTCATGAGCGAGGACGGTGGCTCGGTGAAGCGCTGGGTGCTGGAAGGCACCGACTACGTCTATCCCCGAACCACCAACAAAATCCTCGAGGCCTATCTGAAGGCCAAGGGCGTCGCCGCCGAAGACATCATGGTCAACTACACGCCGTTCGGCTTCTCCGACTGGCAGACCGAAGTCTCCGCAATCAAGAAATTCGGCTCGGCCGGCAAGAAGACCGCCGTCGTCTCGACCGTCAATGGCGACGCCAACGTTCCGTTCTACAAGGAACTCGGCAACCAGGGCATCAAGGCCGAGGACATCCCGGTCATGGCCTTTTCGGTCGGTGAGGAAGAACTGGCCGGTCTCGATACCGCGCCGCTGGTCGGCCATCTCGCTGCCTGGAACTATTTCGAGAGCGTCGACACACCCGAAAACAAGAAGTTCATCGCCGACTGGCACAAGTTCATCAAGAATGACAAGCGCACCACCAACGACCCGATGGAAGCTCACTATATCGGCTTCAACATGTGGGTGAAGGCGGTCGAAAAGGCCGGCACCACCGATCCCGACAAGGTCATCGACGCCATGGTCGGCGTGTCCGTGCCGAACCTCACCGGCGGCTATTCGACCATGATGCCGAACCATCACATCACCAAGCCGGTGCTGATCGGCGAGATCCAGGCCGACGGCCAGTTCGAGACCGTGTCGCAGACGCCCGGCCTCGTGATGGGCGACGAATGGTCCGACTATCTGCCCGATTCCAAGGACCTGATTTCGGATTGGCGCGCGCCTCTGTCCTGCGGCAACTTCAACGTTGCCACCGGCAAATGCGGCGGCAAGGGCACGAACTGATCCCTCCCGGGACTGACCGATCGTGGACGCGTCCACGATCGGTACCGCCAAGCGTCCGGGCGCTTCAGCCCGCCCGGACGCGGAATTTCCCCACAGAAGAGTATCTGAACGGATGATCCTGTTGCGCACTCTCGGCCTCATGCTGGTGTTCCTGGTGGCAAGCCTATTGCCGTCGAACGCAGCCGAAGCCGATCTGCGCGCCATCGTCGCCAAATTCGCCACGGGCACGGGCTTTGCCGCCACTGAGGCTGTGGTGCGCGAACTTGCCGCCACCGGCGATCCGCTGGTTGAACGGCCGCTTGCAGCCCTCGCCGAAGGCAATCTCTACATTCGTAAAGCCGATTCAGCCGTCTTCGTCGGCAGTGAGGCCGCCGACAGCGTCACGCTGCTCGACCCGCTGAGCGGCGAGAAAGCCGGCGACGCCGCCAAGGCCGACATCACCAAGATCAAGGTCAACAACACGCTGCGCCGTGTCATCCGAGATGCGCTGGGAACGCTGACGTTGCGCGCGAGAGATCCTTCTGTTCGCATCGCCGCCGCCGACACCATGTTCAAGACCCCCGATGCCGCCAATATCGAGCCGCTCGATGCAGCCATCGCCGCCGAGACCGACGCCAAGGTCAAGGCATTGTTCGAACAGGCGCGCGCGGCATCGGTGCTGGTCTCCGATAAGCCGGAGGCCGACAAGCTTGCCGCCATTGCCCTGATCGGCGCGCGCGGCGACCGCGACGCGGTCTCGCTGCTCACCGCGGTCGAGGCCAATGCGCAAGGCGCGGTCAAGGATGCCGCGACGGCGGCAATCGCCAGCATCAATTCGAGCCTGGCGCTGTGGGATGCCGGCCAGAACATATGGTACGGCATCTCGCTTGGCTCGGTGCTGCTGCTGGCCGCCATCGGCCTCGCCATCACCTTCGGCGTCATGGGCGTCATCAACATGGCGCATGGCGAGATGGTGATGCTCGGCGCCTACACCACCTTCGTCGTCCAGCAGGTGATCCGAACCTCATTCCCCGGCCTGTTCGACTGGTCGCTGGTGATCGCGCTGCCGCTCGCCTTCCTGGTTGCCGCTTCCGTCGGCCTGATCATCGAGCGCGGCGTCATCCGTTTCCTCTACGGCCGGCCGCTGGAAACGCTGCTCGCAACCTGGGGCGTCTCGCTTGTCCTGCAGCAGGCGGTGCGCTCGATCTTCGGACCGACCAACCAGGAGGTCGGCAACCCCTCCTGGATGTCGGGATCGTTCGATGTCGGCCAACTCGCCGTCACCTGGAACCGCCTCTGGATCCTGGTGTTCGCGCTCACCGTCTTCGGCGTGCTGCTCTTTGTTATGAAGCGCACGCCCTGGGGCCTTCAGATGCGCGCCGTCACCGCCAACCGCCGCATGGCCGCCTCGATGGGCATCAGGACGCCTTGGGTCGATGCGCTGACCTTTGCGCTCGGCTCCGGCATTGCCGGCATTGCCGGCGTCGCGCTCAGCCAGATCGACAATGTCTCGCCCAATCTCGGCCGCGGCTACATCATCGACAGCTTCATGGTCGTGGTCTTCGGCGGCGTCGGCAATCTCTGGGGCACGCTGGTCGGCGCCTTCTCGCTCGGCATCGTCAACAAGGTTCTCGAACCCTATGCTGGCGCGGTGCTCGGCAAGATCGTCGTGCTGGTGCTGATCATCCTGTTCATCCAGAAGCGCCCGCGCGGCCTGTTCGCGCTCAAGGGCAGGGCGGTGGAAACATGATCACGGGACGCTTCTTCGCCGCGGGTGCCGACCGTCGCATCGCCATCACTATTTTCATCCTGCTGACGGCCGCCATTATCGTGCCGCTGCTCAACCTCGCAGTGTCGCCGCAAAGCGCGTTCTATATTCCGTCCTACATCGTCGCGTTGACGGGCAAGTACCTCTGCTATGCATTGCTTGCCTTGGCGCTCGATCTCGTCTGGGGCTATTGCGGCATCCTCTCGCTCGGCCATGGCGCCTTCTTCGCCCTCGGCGGCTATGCGATGGGCATGTACCTCATGCGCCAGATCGGCTCGCGCGGCGTTTACGGCAATCCGATCCTGCCCGATTTCATGGTGTTCCTGAACTACAAGGAATTGCCCTGGTTCTGGACCGGTTTCGACCACTTCTGGTTCGCCGCCATCATGGTGCTGGCGGTGCCCGGCCTGCTCGCCTTCGTCTTCGGCTGGTTCGCCTTCCGCAGCCGCGTCACCGGCGTCTATCTCTCCATCATCACCCAGGCGATGACCTACGCGCTGCTGCTCGCCTTCTTCCGCAACGACATGGGTTTCGGCGGCAACAACGGCTTGACCGATTTCAAGGATATTCTGGGCTTCAACGTGCAGGCCGACGCCGCCCGCTCGGCCCTGTTTGCCGCCAGCGCCATCATACTCGCGCTCGCCGTCTTCATCACCTGGGCGATCGTCGGCTCCAAATACGGCAAGCTGCTGATGGCGGTGCGCGACGCCGAGAGCCGCACCCGCTTCCTCGGCTGGCGGGCGGAGAACGTGAAGCTGTTTGCCTTCACCGTCTCGGCTGTCATGGCCGGCATCGCCGGCGCGCTCTATGTGCCGCAGGTCGGTATCATCAATCCCGGCGAATTCGAGCCATCCAATTCCATCGAAGTCGTGATCTGGGCAGCCGTCGGTGGGCGCGGCACCATTGTCGGCCCGATCGTCGGCGCGCTGCTGGTCAACGCCGGCAAATCCTGGTTCACCGGCCTGCTGCCGGAGTTCTGGCTGTTTGCGCTCGGCGGCCTGTTCGTCGCCGTAACCCTGTTCCTGCCCAAGGGCATCGTCGGCATGTGGGATTCCTGGCGCGGTAACGCTCGGGCGATGCGGGCTGCAGCGATTGCAGAGGAAGCGGGCACAGACCCTGATGCCCCGCCGCCATCGAAGATCGTGCGCAGCGCAGCAACAACGCCCGGTGCCTGGTCCGCGTCCGGGCCTGAACCGCAGCCGGCGGAATAGAGCGATGTCGAAGTCCAACACCATCCTCTATCTCGACGGCGTCTCGGTCTCCTTCGACGGTTTCCGCGCCATCAACAATCTGTCGCTGGTGCTCGACAAGGGCGAGATGCGCGCCATCATCGGTCCCAACGGCGCCGGCAAGACGACGATGATGGACATCGTCACCGGCAAGACCCGGCCCGACGAGGGCGAAGTGTTCTTCGACGGCCAGGTCGATCTGACCCGGCACGACGAGGCGGAGATCGCCATGATGGGCATCGGCCGCAAATTCCAGAAGCCGACCGTCTTCGAAAGCCACAGCGTCGAAGACAATCTGATGCTGGCGCTGAAGGGCCCGCGCTCGATCTTTCCGGCGCTGTTCCATCGCCGCTCGGCCGCCGAAGCCAGACAGATCGACGACATCCTCGGCATCATCCGGCTGGGCGACAAGCGCCACGATCTGGCAGCCAATCTCAGCCATGGCCAGAAACAGTGGCTGGAGATCGGCATGCTGCTGGCGCAGGACCCGAAGCTGCTTTTGGTTGACGAGCCGGTCGCAGGGATGACCGATGCCGAGACCGAGGAAACCGCGCGGCTGCTCAAGGACATAGCGCGCGAGCATTCGGTCATCGTCGTCGAGCACGACATGCATTTCGTGCGCGAACTCGGCGTCAAGGTCACCTGCCTGCATGAGGGCTCGGTGCTGTCGGAAGGCTCGCTCGATTTCGTCTCGGCCGACGAGCGGGTCGTCGAAGTTTATCTCGGGAGATGAGCATGGTCTGGCGGGTGCAATTCCATCGCTTCGACTTTTCGTTCCTCCGCTTCTGGAGAAGGCGCTGACATGCTCGAAGTTTCCAACGCCACGCTCCATTACGGCGCCGCTCAGGCGTTGCGCGGTGTGTCGCTGACGGCGGGTGCCGGCAAGATCACCTGCGTGCTCGGCCGCAACGGCGTCGGCAAGACCAGTTTGATGAGATCGATCGTCGGCCACCACCGGCTGACGAGCGGAAGCGTTGCCTTCGAGGGGAAGGCGCTCGACCGGAGCGCGGCGTATGATCGCGCCCGGTCGGGCATCGCATTCGTACCGCAGGGCAGGGAGATCTTTCCGCTGCTGACGGTGCGCGAAAACCTGGAGTCCGGCTTTGCGCCGTTGAAGCGCGCCGACCGCAACGTGCCGGCGCATGTCTTCGAACTGTTTCCGGTGCTGAAGCAGATGCTGGGGCGGCGCGGCGGCGATCTCTCAGGCGGCCAGCAGCAGCAGCTCGCCATCGGCCGGGCGCTCGTCATGCGGCCGAAACTGCTGGTGCTCGACGAGCCGACCGAAGGCATCCAGCCCTCGATCATCAAGGACATCGGCCGCGCCATCCACTATTTGCGCGATCAGGCCGGCATTGCGGTGCTTCTGGTCGAGCAATATCTCGATTTCTGCCGCGAGCTCGCCGACGAGGTCAACATCATGGACCGCGGCCAGATCGTCCACACCGGCCCGGCCGAAGATCTCGACCGGGCGGACGTCAGGAAGTTTCTGACGGTTTAACGCAGGTCGACGGCTGCACGGATCGTACACGTCGAAGATTGGCTGAAATGCCCACAATCACTTCGTCATTCTAGGGCGGAGCCAAGGAGCGGAGCGACGCGCGCAGACCCTAGAATCCATGCCGCGACATCAGCCAAAGAGTGCCGCGATGCAGAACAAGATCGCTTCTGCGGCACATTGGCATTCCACATTCTGCACCGTTAATGACGCTTCTTAATCCCGGCATGGATCCCTGGGTCTTCGCTCCGCTTCGCGTCGCTACGCCCAAGGATGATGAAGTCGCGAAGGTCCGCACCCGTTGCGTCGGACTTTCGTCCGAGGCCGCCACACTCTGGCACGCCGAATACTGCATGCTAGTCTTTCCTAGGCCTCGGTGAGTCGGCCGCTTCCGTATCAGTCTGGTTCTGTAGCAGATCGAGGGAATATGCTGGCTCAGCCTGCAAGTTCCACGCAAGCAAGCCACCCTAGCTTCCCTCGCAGTTCTGATTGTCGGTCAATGCGTTCAGATAATCTTGCCAGGAGAATAGGGCTATGGAACGGTTCGTCGAGGACCACCAGAAACGACGGCTGACAGAGCGTGTCGACATCATTACCGCCATCAACATTCTGCGCTCGCAAGGCTACCAGCAGGATGAGCTGATCGGCGAAATCACCAAGGTTTTCTACGTCGACCTCGACACTTACAACGAGATCGTCATAGCGGCCTAAAAACGCCTCGCGCCTGAACGGCCTCATGCGACGCGCTTTAGGTTGTTGTTTTACGTGTGGTGAGGTTCAGGCCCGCTGAATATCAGCCAGCCTACCCGGCGCGCCGGAAGGCGAGCACACGATTGCGGCCGCCCCGCTTGGCGCCGTAAAGCGCCTTGTCGGCGGCGCTGAGCACCTTGTCGAATTTGGTGCCGCCCTCGCTGCCGAAGGCGTAGCCGGCGCTGACCGTGCAGGAGAGCAGGCGGGTCTCGGTATCGATCCGGCGCATGGCAAAACTGGCCCGGATGCGCTCGGCTATGAATTCCACCTTTTCAGGCAAGGTGCGATCGAGCACCAATGCAAATTCCTCTCCGCCCATGCGCGCGGCGACATCGCCTGGCTGGAGATTGGCGGTCAAATCCTTGGCGAATAGTTTCAGCACCTCGTCGCCGGTGGCATGGCCGAACTCGTCATTTATGGCCTTGAAGCCGTCGAGATCGAACACGATCACGGCGGTGAAGGACCGGACCGGTGTTTTGCCGTGCAGGTCGAACAAAGCGCGCCGGTTGAGCAGTCCGGTCAGCGGATCGGTCAGCGCTTCGCGGCGATGATGCTGCGCCAGGCGTCCCTGGTTGAGCGCCAGCGAGAGCGCGCCGATGCCGGTCATGCAGGCGATGACGACGATGAGGCTGAAATCCTCGGCCCAGTTGCTCGGCGCATGGCCAAGCACCAGCCTGCCATCCCAGACAAGTGCACCGGAGCACAGCACGAAGGAAATTCCGGTGGCTGTGTAGAGCCCGGCAATGCCGAGGATCGGGGCAGGGAATTCGGTGCGGCCCTTCCAGTATTCATAGGCCGTCGCAAACAAAAGCAGCGCGGCGAAGGCATTCTCCAGCATGAAGCCCAGCCCGTCACAGCCAAGCGCCATCGGCGGCAAGGCGACTGCCAGCGAGACGCCGGCGCCGACAGCAATGCGGGGCAGCGGTGACCTCCCTGTCGTGAACTGATAGGCAGCGCCCAGCATGGTCGCGAAGCCGAGCAGCAGGAACGTGAAGCTGGCCAGGCCGAGCAGGCGTCCGGGCGCGTCGATATAGGCTTGGTAGGCGAAGACGTCGGCAACGATCAGAAGCACGCTGACCGCCCATGTCAGCAGGAATTTTTCCGAACGCGCGGTAAGCCAGATGCCGAACAGCGTCAGGCCGAGGCAAGCGGCGGAAAACCCGACAGCCAACAGAAGAGAACTGTAGTCGAGCGACATGCCCTCGTCCTTGCGCGCGGCGGCCGGCCTCTAGAAAGACCCGCACCGGATTTATGCAGGAAGGAGGTATCGATAAGGTTACGAGCGCATAAGCTATCACGCTTCGGTTGATCGTAGCAATTCTGGGTTGAAACCCTTTTCAAGGGAAAGCGCTGACCGCTTTTCCGGGAAAACCGGTCCACACTTTTCCTGGAGTTGCTCCTAATGCATGTCGCCCAGAAGTGTGCCGCGGTTCTGGGACAACGGCATGCATCAAGACAAAGACTTAAATCGCGTCGTATGAATCCGTTTCAGCGCGACGCGCTTTAACCGATCAGCTCACCCTCTTCATCAGCGCCATGGCGCCGAACGGCGCGCGCACCTTGCCCTCGGTGATGAAGTAGACGAACACATCGCGCGGTTTCACCGGCGCGTCGAAAGTCGGATCGGCGCGCCGCAGATCGGCCGGCCGCTTGCCTTGCGCCCAGGTCTTCACCCGCGCTGCCCATTCGTTCAGGCCCTTCGGCGTATAGCAATCCGGATTGTCGTCGCTGCCGGTCTGCAGCCGCGCATAGATAAAATCGCCGGTGATGTCGGCGATACCAGGATATTTGGCATGGTCGGCATAGACGATCGCCGCCTTGTATTTGCGCGCCAGGCTCACAAATTCCGGCACGCTGAAACTGTCGTTGCGCACTTCCAGCGCATGGCGCAGCGCCACGCCATCCTGCTTTTCCGGCAGCAGCTTCAGGAAGGCCTCGAAATCATTGGCGTCGAACTTTTTCGTCGGCGCGAACTGCCACAGGATCGGGCCCAGCTTGTCGCCCAGCGCGGCAATGCCGGAGCCGAGGAAGCGCGTCATGGACTCGCCGGCTTCGCCAAGCACGCGCCGGTTGGTGACGAAGCGATTGCCCTTCAGCGAATAGACGAAACCGTCCGGCGCCTCGCTCGCCCATTTGACGAAGGTCGGCTCCTTGAAGCTGGAATAGTAGGTGCCGTTGACCTCGATGCTCGGTACCTGGCGGGTGGCGTAACTCAGCTGCTTGGCCTTGGAAAGCTTGTCCGGGTAGAAAGACGTATCCCAGGGTTCGAAAGTCCAGCCGCCCATCCCGGCGCGGATTGTTCCTTGGCTGATCATCGTCTTCCTCCCAGTTCTAAAAATGCGGTCAGGCTATTTTTCCAACCGGTTTGATCATGTCGACCACGGTCCATCCGGGACGGTGGGGATTGGCTCGGCGGCCCGTTTCGTGGAAGCCATAGGCCGTATAGATCTCGATGTTCCGCTCCATGCGCGAATTGGTGTAGAGCCGCACCTCCGGCACACCCCATAGCCGCGCCTGTTCCTGGGCGAAGTCGAGCAGCGCGGTACCGAGTTTCCTCCCCTGAAAAGCGGGGGAGACCGCGACGCTGAAGATCATCGCATGATCGGGGTGGCGCTCAATAACGATCAGCCCGGCGAGCTCAGCGTCGCTCTCCAGCAGCCAGACCTCGCCTCGCTCGATGCGTGGCGCATAGCCCTCGGTGACTGGGATCGGCGGCGCGCCGAACAAGGCGGTGTAATGCCCATAGGCGGCTTCCGTCAGCGAAACGACTCCGTCGAGATCACCGGCAAGCGCCTGTCGGACTGTCATTCAAAGCTCTCCAGGCGCCCGGCCGGTCTGCCAGTCACTCCGCCGCTTCGCGCTTGCCTCCGGGCCGCCGCTCCAAAAGCTCCTTCAGGAAGTGGCCGGTGTAGCTGCGCTTTTCGCGCACGATGGCTTCCGGTGTGCCCTGTGCAACCAGTTCGCCGCCGCCATCGCCGCCTTCGGGGCCGAGGTCGAGCACCCAGTCGGCGGTCTTGATGACTTCGAGATTATGCTCGATGACCACCACCGTGTTGCCCTGGTCGACCAGCTCGTGCAGCACTTCCAGCAATTTGGCGACGTCGTGAAAGTGCAGGCCGGTGGTCGGCTCGTCGAGGATGTAGAGCGTCTTGCCGGTCGCCTTGCGCGACAATTCCTTGGCGAGCTTGATGCGCTGCGCCTCGCCGCCCGACAGCGTCGTCGCCTGCTGGCCGATATGGATGTAGCCGAGGCCGACCTGCTTCAGCGTCTCCAACTTGTCGCGCACCCCGGGCACGGCGGCAAAGAAATCGACGCCTTCCTCGACCGTCATGTCCAGGACGTCGGCGATCGACTTGCCCTTGAACAGGACGTCGAGCGTCTCGCGGTTGTAGCGCTTGCCGTGGCAGACGTCGCACGTGACGTAGACGTCGGGCAGGAAGTGCATCTCGATCTTGATGACGCCGTCGCCCTGGCAGGCCTCGCAGCGGCCGCCCTTCACGTTGAAGGAGAAGCGGCCCGGCTGATAGCCGCGGGCCTTGGCCTCGGGCAACCCGGCAAACCAGTCGCGGATCGGTGTGAAGGCGCCGGTGTAGGTGGCCGGGTTCGAACGCGGTGTGCGGCCGATCGGCGACTGGTCGATGTCGATGACCTTGTCGAGGAATTCGAGGCCCTCGATGCGGTCGTGATCGGCCGGATGCTCGCGCGAGCCCATGATGCGGCGCGACGCCGCCTTGAACAGCGTCTCGATCAGGAAGGTCGATTTGCCGCCGCCAGACACGCCGGTGACGGCGGTGAAGGTGCCGAGCGGGATTTCGGCAGTGACGTTCTTGAGATTGTTGCCGCGCGCGCCGACGATCTTCAGCCGGCGGTTTTTCTTGGCCTCGCGCCTGACACCGGGCGTGGCGACTTCGAGCGCGCCCGACAGATATTTACCGGTGATCGAGTTGGGATTGGCCATCACCTGCTGCGGCGTGCCCTGGGCGATGATCTCGCCGCCATGAATGCCGGCGGCCGGACCCATGTCGACGACATAATCGGCATGCAGGATGGCGTCCTCGTCATGCTCGACGACGATCACCGTGTTGCCGATGTCGCGCAGATGCTTGAGCGTGTCGAGCAGGCGGGCATTATCGCGCTGGTGCAGGCCGATCGACGGCTCATCCAGCACATAGAGCACGCCAGTGAGGCCGGAGCCGATCTGCGACGCCAGACGAATGCGCTGGCTCTCGCCGCCCGACAGCGTGCCGGAATTGCGCGACAGCGTCAGATAGTCGAGGCCGACATCGTTGAGGAAGCGCAGGCGGTCACGGATTTCCTTGAGAACGCGCACCGCGATCTCGTTCTGCTGGTCGTTGAGATGTGGCGGCAGTTCGGTGAACCACTGGTCGGCCTTGCGGATCGACAGCTCTGTGACTTCGCCGATATGCTTGCCGGCGATCTTCACCGCCAGCGCTTCCGGCTTCAGCCGGTATCCCTTGCAGACCGGGCAGGGCGTCGCCGACATGAAGCGCTCGATCTCCTCGCGCATCCAGGCGGATTCGGTTTCCTTCCACCGCCGTTCGAGATTGGGAATGACGCCCTCGAACGTCTTGGTGGTCTTGTAGGAGCGCAGGCCGTCATCATATTGGAAGGTGACCTCGCGCTCGCCGGTGCCACGCAGGACGGCATCCTTTGCCTCTTCGGTCAGGTCTTTGAACTTGTCGCCGAGCTTGAAGCCATAGGCTTTGCCCAGCGCTTCCAGCGTCTGGGCGTAATAGGGTGAGGTCGACTTCGCCCACGGGCTGACGGCGCCGTCGCGCAGCGAGACGTTTTCGTCCGGCACGATCAGGCTGGCGTCGATGGCGCGCTGGTTGCCGAGGCCGTCGCAGGTCGGGCAGGCGCCGAACGGGTTGTTGAACGAGAACAGCCTGGGCTCGATCTCCGGAATGGTGAAGCCGGAAACCGGGCAGGCGAATTTTTCCGAGAACAGGATGCGCTCATGCGTCTCGTTCTTCGATTTGTTGACCGAGTCCTCGCCGGTCTGGCTGGCGTCGAGCGGCCGGTCGGCGAACTCGGCCACCGCCAGCCCTTCCGCCAGCTTGAGCGCCGTTTCGATGGAATCGGCAAGCCGTGTCGCCAGGTCGCCGCGCACGACGATGCGGTCGACGACGACATCGATGTCGTGCTTGTACTTCTTGTCCAACGCCGGCACATCGGCGATCTCATAGAAGACGCCGTCGACCTTGACGCGCTGAAAGCCCTTCTTCTGCAGCTCCAGCAGTTCCTTGCGATACTCACCCTTGCGGCCGCGCACGATCGGCGCCAGCAGGAAAAGGCGCGTGCCTTCCTCGACCGCCAGCACCCGGTCGACCATCTGTGAAACCGTCTGGCTCTCGATCGGCAGGCCGGTCGCCGGCGAATAGGGGATGCCGACGCGCGCGAACAGCAAGCGCATGTAGTCGTAGATCTCAGTGACGGTGCCGACCGTCGAACGCGGGTTCTTCGACGTGGTCTTCTGCTCGATCGAGATGGCCGGCGACAGGCCGTCGATCTGGTCGACATCCGGCTTCTGCATCATTTCGAGGAACTGGCGCGCATAAGCCGACAGGCTCTCGACGTAACGGCGCTGGCCCTCGGCATAGATGGTGTCGAAAGCAAGCGACGATTTGCCGGAGCCCGACAGGCCGGTCATGACGATCAGGCTGTCACGCGGCAGGTCGAGATCGACATTCTTTAGGTTGTGTTCGCGTGCCCCGCGAATGGAAAGGTATTTATGGTCGGCCATCGCCGGTCGCCGCCTCAGGTCTGGTGTCAGTGGGATCGGCGGGTTTTCCCGGCCATTCCCTATGTAGGTATTTTTGCCGCCACGTCGAGAGACGCCACACTTCTCGACCAAAGCCGTTTAACCGTCTTTCGCGCGAACGGGCAAGCGGAAAGAACAAAGACCGAACACGCTCCTGACAAAGCTGTGCAGAAACTGACAAGGGTGTTTCAGAAACTGACCCTGACGTAAGCTCCCGACGATCACATTTTCCGTAACCGGCTATTCAAGGTTGACGCCGTCAAATCAGGGGCGCACTCTGCCGGAGTCAACGGAGCCGGCCGTCTTTGATGGCCTCGCCGCCCATAGCGGCCTGCGAGACGCCGCAGGTTTTTGCGATTTGTGCTTCGGATTGACACCAGTCGCAACGGACATAGGAGCGGAGCATGACGCCACCGGATAGTCCCTTGAGGCTCCACCTGCTAGTGGAGCCGCGGCGGGCATAAGTGCCAGGTAGTTTCAAGGCATTGGAGTGTATGCGTCCAAACGAACGCATCGCGTCAGTCCAACAAACCACCAGACAAACCGTGACCTGCCGAATCCCACAAAAATCAGAGACGGCTAGTCGGATCGTCGGCTGAATGCCGCGAAGCATCCGAAATCAAAGTCGGTATAACACTACCGGCAGTTTGGATTTGGAATCCAAAAAAAGCCCCGACCGTTAGCGGAAGCAACGGCGGGGCTGTTCTTTTGTGAGGAAGTCGTCGGCGCAGGCTTTCTCTCCCGTATAGTAATTGGAAAAGGGGCTACCGGCGCGGCGGCTTGATCCCACCCGTGCCGACATCGACAGTGATGCTGCCGGAAATCCTGACATCGGTGTCGCCGATCTTGAACGTGCCGTTCTCGCCGGCAGGCAGCGCGTCGTCCGGCTCCGGCTGCGGCGCGGGCTTGGCGATGCGGTAGTCGCCGGTCACGCCGGGCAGGGCGCCTTTCCGCGACGTGCTGGTGCTGCCCCCGGCAAAGGCCATGCTCGACGTCGCCGCCGTGATGGCAATGGCTATGGTCAGTCTGTTCAGGTGGTAGCGCATGGCAAGACTATAGTGCCGCGCTCAAGGCGAGGCCAGACCAGCGGCGTTGAAATTGAGGGAACACCGGCCTGCATTCAATCCGCCGATCAGGCCGCCGCCTTTTTGCGGGTGTCGAACACATGGTCGACGAGGCCCCACTCCTTGGCCTCCTTGGCGGTCATGAAGAAATCGCGGTCGAGCGTGCGTTCGACCTCTTCATAGGTGCGGCCGCAATGCTGCGCATACAGTTCCGTCATGTGCCGTTTGGTGCGCAAAATGCCTTCGGCATGGCGCTGGATGTCGGAGGCCTGGCCCTGGAAGCCGCCCAGAGGCTGGTGCAGCACGATGCTGGCGTTGGGGAGCGCGATGCGCCGGCCCGGCGTTCCCGCCATCAGCAGGAACGAGGCCATCGAGGCGGCAAAGCCCATGCACACCGTCGATACCGGGCAACTGACAAATTGCATCGTGTCGTAGATGGCGAAGCCGCTGGTCACCACGCCGCCCGGCGAGTTGATGTAAAGCGAGATCTCCTTGTCGGGGTTTTCGGATTCCAGCGACAGGAGCTGGGCGCAGACCAGCGCCGACATGCCGTCATTGATCTCGCCATTGACGAAGATGATGCGCTCGCGCAGCAGCCGCGAGAAAATGTCGAAGGCGCGTTCGCCGCGGCTCGATTGCTCGATCACCATCGGCACCAGATTGGCAAAGCCGCTCATCTCATTGTCTCCGTTTTGATTTTTCCGGTTCAGGCAGCGCACAGCAACAGGCGTGGCGCGTTGGCGGCGACAGGCGGTTTGGGCTTGTATGCGCGCAGCGAGAGCCGGCAGCCGGCGCCGGCCATCGCAACCGCAGGCGTCAGGACAAACCCGTCATGGACGATGCGCAGATGCGTGCCGCCGGAAACGGTGCGGGCGAGTGTGAAGGTGACGATGCTCTCCAGCTCCTCGCGGTCGGCGTCGCCGGAACGCTCGCGCCAGGAATAGCGCAGCAGGCGCCCCGGTTCGGCATCGAGCACTTCGCACTGGATCGGCTTCTCAGGCGCGGCAAAGGCAAAGCGGCTGCCGGTTTCCGGATTGATGTCGTTCGGCATCATCCATTCCGCCAAGAGGTCCGGCACGGTCAGTGCCCGCCACACTTTTTCCGGTGCGTCCGGCAGATCGCATTCGAAGGCGAGGGCATCTTTGGCGGTCTGCGTCTGCTTTTCGTCGGTCATTGGTCCATGTCCTTCAAAACGGCCTTCAGTCTTTCGATGCGCTCCGGCCAGAATGCGCGGTAGCGTTCGATCCAGCCGAGCAGCGGCTCGAGCCCTTGCGGATCGGCGCGATAGTAGGCGTTGCGGCCGGCGCGTCTTTCGCTGACCAGGCCTGCGCCGCGCAGCACGGCAAGGTGCTGCGACACCGCCGGCTGCGACACGCTCATGCCAGTGCGCAACTCCGACACGCTCATCTCGCCGGAAGTCAGCCGCTCGTAGACGGCGCGTCGCGTCGGGTCGGCCAGGGCGCGAAAAGTCTCTGCTTCGATCATGGCAAAAGCATAAGTCGATACTTATCGATTTGGCAAGGGGTGTTTTGAATGCCCGGTATTGATTGGATCCTGCCGGGCCTCTAATCCACGGGGAACAAGATGGGCCGATCATCGCGAGGCAGGAGTAGTATTTATGAATTCCAACGTCGATCTTTCGTCCGCCGAGAACCTCAACGAGGCTCTGAGGCTCTATCGCCGCCTCGTCCTCGGTATAGGCGCCATCGCCGTCATCGGTTTCGTGGCCGTGATCTTGTTGGCCAAGCTGGGTACGGCGCTATCGCCGCCATACGGGATTTACATCTTCGGCGAAGGATTGGGGACCTGGGGCCTGATCGCGGTGGTAGCGGCGCTCGTCGCTCAGGTCTGGTGGCACGGCCGCGCGATCGGGAAATTGCTGAATGACCCGGCTCTGAAATCTGAACCTGCAGTCGGGCTGATGTCGGCACCAACCGTGATCGCACAGCGCGCCCATACCATGGGCATGGAGTGGAGCGGCTTTTTCGGTCCGTTGCGACCAGCTAAAAAACGGCGCTGACGACACCGCTTCTCGCCGCTGCGTGTCAGCTAAATCCACGCGCCCGCGTCGGCGATTGCTGCCATTCCTTGACAATCCGTGGTTAACAGTATAGGAACGAAAAGGGAACAAAAGCCTTGTGGGAAAAGCCAGCCGGGGCAAGCCAGGATTGTCCGCGGCCTGTAAGGTGAACGACTTGAAATTTGTTTCGGATGAGCGCGGAGAAGTGTCATGGCGGGTAGCGTCAACAAGGTCATTCTGGTCGGTAACCTCGGCGCGGACCCTGAAATCCGCCGCCTGAATTCTGGTGACCCGGTCGTCAACATCCGCATCGCCACGTCGGAAAGCTGGCGCGACAAGAACTCCGGCGAGCGCAAGGAAAAGACCGAATGGCACAACGTGGTCATTTTCAATGACCAGATCGCCAAGGTCGCCGAGCAGTACCTGAAGAAGGGCATGAAGGTTTACGTCGAAGGCCAGCTGCAGACACGCAAATGGCAGGACCAGACCGGCGCCGACAAGTACACGACCGAAGTCGTGTTGCAGAAATTCCGCGGCGAGCTGCAGATGCTCGATTCTCGCGGCGAGGGCGGCGGTCAGGTCGGCAACTATGCCGGCGGCGGCGGCGCGAGCCGTGGCTCGGATTTCGGCCAGTCTGGCCCCAATGAGAGCTTCAACCGCGGCGGCAACAGCGGTGGCGGCGGTTCCAAGGGGGGCGGTGGCGGCGGCTCGTCGCGCGAACTGGACGACGAAATCCCGTTCTGAGCTGACGGTAGTCAGCGATATCTGAGGAGAGGGCGCGATGTCGCTCGGATCGCTTCTATCGGCGCGCCCTCCCATTCCATGGCACGCCTTCGCGGCCCTTGCCGCGCTGGCCATTGGCGCTACGCAACTGGCGCTGCCGAAAGGCACGACGCGTCATCGTGTCGTCGGCTATACTTGGGCGGCGCTGATGCTGGTCGTCGCCATCTCCAGTTTCTGGATCCAGCAGATACGCCTCGTCGGTCCGTTCAGCCCGATCCATCTCTTGTCGATTTTAGTGTTGATCGCCGTGCCGCTGGCGGTCTGGCACGCGCATATGCATCGGGTCGCCAAACATCGCAGGGTCATGATATCGCTGTATGTTTTCGCCCTGATCGGCGCCGGCGTGTTCACGCTGCTGCCGGGGCGGATCATGCACACGGTCGTCTTCGGCCAGTGACGCTTTCTGAAAGGAAGATTGCCGTGAAAGCCCGGATCAAATGGGTCGAGGAGCGCACCTTCGTCGGCGGGTCCGGCAGCGGCCACAAGGTTGTGCTGGGAACCGCCTCCGGGCCGGAAGGCAAGACGCCGGGTCCGAGCCCGATGGAACTGGTGCTGATTGGCACCGGCGGCTGCTCGGCCTATGATGTCGTTCACATCCTCGAAAAAGGCCGCGAGGCGATCGAGGACTGTGTTGTCGAACTCGACGCCGACCGGGCCGAAACCGACCCGAAAGTCTTCACCCGCATCCACATGCATTTCATCGTCACGGGCCACGCGCTGTCGCACGACAAGGTCCAGCGCGCCATCAACCTGTCGATCGAGAAATACTGCTCGGCCTCGGCCATGCTGGCCAAGACGGCTGTCATCACCCACGATTTCGAGGTCGTCGATACGGCGGTGGAGTAGGGAGTAGGGAGCAGGGAGCAGGGAGCAGGGAGTAGGGCTGCCGTTTACCCCGCCATCAGCGCCTTGATGCCATCCGCGACGAACTGAACCGCAAGCGCGGCCAGGATGACGCCGAGCAGGCGGGTCAGGATCGAGCGGCCGGTCTGGCCGAGGATGCGGTCGATGCGCTCCGCCAGCACGAACACCAGATAGGTGATGGCAAGGCAGACGAAAATGATGGCGACCAGCGCCGCTTGTGCTGCAAAACCCTGAAACGAGCCCGACAGTAGCACGGTCGCCGAAATCGCACCGGGGCCGGCGATCAGCGGGATCGCCAGCGGGAAGGCCGCGATATTGTGGATCATGTCCTTGGTGATGGCGACGTCGCCGATCTTCTCCTTGCGGTCTTGGCGGCGCTCAAACACCATTTCGAACGCGATGAAGAACAGCAAAAACCCGCCGGCGACGCGGAAAGCCGGCAACGTGATGCCGAACACCGACAGGATGGACGCCCCGGCCACCGCAAACAGCGCCATCACCAGGAAGCCGATGATCGAGGCGCGCACCGAAACCTGCTGACGTTCCTCGCGGTTCATGCCGCGTGTCACCGCGAGGAAGAGCGGCGCGAGACCTGGCGGGTCGATGGTCACCAGAATGGTGACGAAGGCGTTGAACAGGCTGTCGAAACTCGGCATCGCTGACCCCTCCCGCCGGGCCGGACCCCTGCGCCACGATAGTGGTAGAGCAAAGCCTGGCCGGTGGGAACCGTCTGAGATGCCGATACCGGAGACGCCGGCTATGTTAGGCGGCAGCGTTGCAATAGGCCTCCAGACGATAGCCGTCGGGATCGACGACGAAGGCAGCGTAATAGTTCTCGCCATAGTCGGCGCGCAGGCCCGGCGCGCCATTGTCGCTGCCGCCTGCACGCAAGGCGGCGGCATGGAAGGCAACGACACTCTGCCTCGTCGGCGCGGTAAAGCAGAAATGCAGACCGGACTTCTCGTCCGATGGCACTGGCCGCGCCGCGTCGTTCACCCACAGCGCCACGGTTTGCGCACCATAACCCAGTGAGCCTGGCGACTGGCTGAGGCAGGAATAACCGAGCGGCTTTAGCGCGGCATCGTAGAAGGGCTTCGAAAAATTGGTGTCGCGGACACCGATCGAGACATGGTCAAGCATGCTTTTTGTCACCTTTTTGCAATATGTTGCGTCATCAGTCCTGGGCGACGCGGCGCGCCAGGAACTCGACTTCGAGACGCCATGTTTTGCGATCTTCGTGCGAACGCTCGCCGAGCCAGCGGAAGCCGTCCTTGGTGATGCGCGAAAAGCTCCAGCGAACCGAGGAACCAGTGCCGTCAGCGCCGACCTGGACAATCGTGTCGCCTTCGGCGCGACCAAGCTGGCGGCTGTAGTATTGGTTGCGCGGGTCGCTCCAGAAGATGTGCCAGGCATCCGAGCCGGGATCATAGGCCCGCAGCGTTGTGCCATAGAAAGTCCATTTGCCGAGAGAAGGCGAGGGGCCGGCATCCCGCGCGGGCAGGATCCATACATCCTGGATCGCCCTGCCTTCCAGGACCCAGCCGAAATGCACCTCGCCGCGTCCGGTGAGAACCGTGCCGTCCTCGAGATGGCGCGTGGCATCGAATGTCCAGGCGCCGACGAAGCGGCCGTAGAGATCCAGCTTTTCAGCCAGGCCGGGATTGGGGCCGTCGCTGTGGAGCGCTTCGGCAAAGGAGGATGTACCGATCATACTTGCTGCCTTCGTTATGTCAGGAGGCTGCAAGCGATAGGCCCCGACCGGGTGTCGCGCTTGGGAAAAATTGCTATCTTTCAAGCCATGACGACGAGCGAACAAAACCTGGCATCGGGGCAGGGTTGGTATGTCTGTGACGTGCTGTGCACGGCCGGCGCCGGCGACCGCCCGTTCGAGGAGGCGCACGACACCTTCTGCGTTGCCGCTGTCACCAGCGGCACCTTCCGCTACCGCACCAGGCAAGGCGCCGCCATGCTGGCGCCGGGCGCGATCCTGCTCGGCAATGTCGGCGCCTGCTATGAATGCGGGCATGAGCATGGCGCCGGCGACCGTTGCCTGTCCTTCCACTTCGCTCCGGCCTATCTCGACCGCATCGCCAGCGACGTGTCCGGCGCGAGCAAGCTCGCCTTCGGCGTGCCGCATATGCCGCCCTTGCCGGCGCTCGCATCGCTGCTGGCCGAGGCGGAAGCGGCGCGCGAGATGGTCGACATCGACGCCTTTGAGGAGCTTGGCCTGCGAATTGCCGGCGCAGCACTGGCTGTTGCCGGCGCAGCACTGCCTGTGGCCAGCGATGCGGTGCCTGGCGTTCGACCGCCGAGCCGCCGCGACCAGAAACGGGTTGCCGAGGCGGTGCGGCAGATCGAGCTCAATGCCGACAGGCCGGTCTCGCTTTCCGAGCTTGCCTGCGCGACGGCGACCAGCCCGTATCATTTCCTGCGCACCTTCCGGCAGGTCGCCGGCATGACGCCCTATCAGTTTCTGCTGAGAACGCGGCTGCACCGCGCGGCGGTGCGGCTGCGCATGTCAGGCGATGCCATCTCGGCAATCGCCTTCGAGGCCGGTTTCAACGATTTGTCGACGTTCAACCGCCGTTTCCGGCGCGTCATGGGCGAAACGCCTGGCGACTATCGCGCCCGGCGGGTGGCTACCCGCTGATGCGTCCGCCTGCCTCCTGATACGCTCTTGGCTTGGAAAACGGTCCATCGCAGGCTTTTGCCCTGGCGGCGGCGAAATGCGTTATGGCCAAATCGTCGCAATCAGCTTTATCCATTTGAAATTACCACTGAAATTGTCGTTGGAAAAGCACCACGAATATTGGAGTTTCGGCCGTGCTTCCTATATAAGCGGTCAGTGATTCCTGATTAGATTGTGATCCGATTTGACCGACCAAAAACCCCCGCGCGGCGCCGACGGCGGCCCCACCGGCATCGAGCCCATCTCCATCATCGAGGAGATGCAGAGCTCCTATCTTTCTTACGCCATGAGCGTCATCGTCAGCCGTGCGCTGCCCGATGTGCGCGACGGCCTGAAGCCGGTGCACCGCCGCATTCTCTATGCGGCGCATGAGAGCGGCTACCACTGGAACCGCAAATATGTGAAATCGGCCCGCCCGGTCGCGGACGTGATGGGTAAATACCATCCGCATGGCGACGCCTCGATCTACGACGCCTTGGTGCGCATGGCGCAGGACTGGTCTCTGCGCGTGCCGCTGATCGACGGGCAGGGTAATTTCGGCTCCATCGACGGCGATCCGCCGGCGGCGATGCGCTACACCGAATCGCGGCTGACCAAGGTCGCACATGAGCTGCTGGAGGACATCGACAAGGAAACCGTCGATTTCCAGGAGACTTATGACGCCTCCGACACCGAGCCGAAGGTGCTGCCGGCGCGCTTCCCCAACCTTCTGGTCAACGGTTCCGGGGGCATTGCCGTCGGCATGGCCACCAACATTCCGCCGCATAATCTGGCCGAGATCTGCAACGGCGCGATCGCCATCATCGACAATCCGGCAATCGACTTGCCGGCGCTGATGGAGATCATTCCGGGTCCCGATTTCCCGACCGGCGGCATCGTGCTCGGCCGTTCCGGCATCTACAGCGCCTATGCGACGGGCCGTGGCTCCATCGTCATGCGCGGCAAGGTCAATGTCGAACAGCGCGGCAACGACCGTGAATCGATCATCATCACGGAAGTCCCGTACCAGGTGAACAAGGCCTCGATGATCGAGAAAATGGCCGAGCTGGTGCGCGACAAGCGCATCGAAGGCATTTCCGACATTCGCGACGAAAGCGACCGCCAGGGCTACCGCGTCGTCATCGAGCTGAAGCGCGACGCTGTCGCCGACGTCATTCTCAACCAGCTTTACCGCTTCACGCCGCTGCAGACCTCCTTCGGCGCCAATATGGTGGCGCTGAACGGCGGCAAGCCGGAAGTGATGAACCTGACCGACATGCTGAAGGCGTTTGTCAGCTTCCGCGAAGAGGTGATTAGCCGGCGCACGAAATTCCTGCTGCGCAAGGCGCGTGACCGTGCCCATGTATTGGTCGGTCTTGCCATCGCCGTCGCCAACATCGACGAAGTGATCAAGCTGATCCGCACCGCGCCCGATCCGCAGACGGCGCGCGAGCAGTTGATGGAGCGGCGCTGGCCCTCCGGGGACGTGGAGTCATTGATTCTGCTTATCGACGATCCGCGCCATCGCATCAATGAGGATGGCACCTACAACCTCTCCGAGGAACAGGCGCGCGCAATCCTCGAACTGCGCCTGCAGCGCCTGACCGCGCTCGGCCGTGACGAAATCGCCGACGAGCTGAACACCATCGGCGACGAGATCAAGGATTACCTCGATATTCTGTCGTCCCGCGCCCGCATCCAACAGATCGTCAAGGACGAGCTTGCCGCCGTGCGCGACGAGTTCGGCACGCCGCGCCGCACCGAGCTCACCGACGGCGGCGCCGACATGGAAGACGAGGACCTGATCCAGCGCGAGGACATGGTCGTCACCGTCAGCCATTCCGGCTACATCAAGCGCGTGCCGCTGTCGCTCTACCGGGCGCAACGCCGCGGCGGCAAGGGCCGCTCCGGCATGTCGACCAAGGAAGAGGATTTCGTCACCCGGCTGTTTGTGGCCAACACGCATACGCCGGTGCTGTTCTTCTCCTCGCGCGGCATCGTCTACAAGGAAAAGGT
Organism: Mesorhizobium sp. M0037; assembly: GCF_040323635.1. Classification (NCBI taxonomy): domain Bacteria; kingdom Pseudomonadati; phylum Pseudomonadota; class Alphaproteobacteria; order Hyphomicrobiales; family Phyllobacteriaceae; genus Mesorhizobium; species Mesorhizobium sp. M0037. Next base: position 649,737 of record NZ_JAMYVB010000001.1, read on the forward strand.
CTGGCGGCTGCCAATCGGCAATCCGCAGTCGCGCGGCAAGGCGCTGATCAACATGCTGCCGCTGGAGCAGGGCGAGCGCATCACCACCATCATGCCGCTGCCCGAGGACGAGACCAGCTGGGGCGAACTCGACGTCATGTTCGCCACCACGCGCGGCACCGTGCGCCGCAACAAGCTGTCCGAATTCGTCCAGGTCAACCGCAATGGCAAGATCGCCATGAAGCTGGAGGAGGAGGGCGACGAGATTCTCGGCGTCGAGACCTGCACAGACAATGACGATGTGCTTTTGACCGCCAGCTCCGGCCAGTGCATCCGCTTCCGCGTTGGCGATGTGCGCGTCTTCCAGAGCCGCAATTCGGTCGGCGTGCGCGGCATAAGCATGGCCGAGACCGACCGCATCATCTCCATGTCGGTGATCGAGCATGTCGATGCTTCACCGGCGGAACGCTCCGCCTACCTCAAGCGGGCAGCACTGGAGCGGCGGCTTGCCGCCGAGGTGACCGGCGAGGAAGAAGAGATTGCACTCACCAATGAGGAGATTGGCGAGGAGACCGAGCTTTCCGACAGCCGTTACGAAGAGCTCAAGGCGCATGAGCAGTATGTGCTGACGGTGACCGAATATGGCTACGGCAAGCGCTCGTCATCCTACGATTTCCGCCTGACCGGACGCGGCGGCAAAGGCATCCGCGCCACCGACGTGTCCAAGGTGGCCGAGATCGGCCAGCTGGTGGCGACTTTCCCGGTCGGCTATGACGACCAGATCATGCTGGTTTCGGATGGCGGCACGGTCATCCGGGTGCCGGTCAACGGTATCCGTTTCGCCAGCCGCGCCACCAAGGGCGTGACCATCTTCAACACCGCCGAAGGCGAGAAGGTGGTTTCGGTCGAACGGATTTCGGAGCCGCAGGCCGACGAGGATGTCGAAGAGGGTGTCATTGAGGCCGGCGCCGGAGATGCCGTACCGGACAGCACCGAATAGGTTTGAGCAACAACGCCGGCCCGATGGGCCGGCGCAAACAAGAAACTAGCAATAAATCAGGGGCGACGGTGGGGCCAGCGAGCGCCGAAACCTTCGAACCGCTTTGTGCGGACACGGACGCGCTCTGCCTCGCTATGCAATCCGAATGCGGTGGCGATCAGCATGGCGACGGTCATTGCGGTGGCGAGCATGTAGATCAGCATGTGCGTGTTCTCCTGCGCCTATCCAACGGTTAGATCGGGTTTTGGTTTCATCTTCCGAAGTGCAAACTAGCGAACGCGGCGTGAAGTCTTCGTGATCAAGGCATTCATCTGTCGTTCATGTCTGCGAAAAGGTTCACGCAGATGTTCCCAATCGCATTTGCCTTCCGCCCAATGCCCCGCTAGAAGCACCTCCCATGACCGATCGCATCGCCCTTTATGCCGGCTCCTTCGACCCGCTGACCAACGGCCATCTCGATGTCCTGAAGGCATCGCTGGCTGTCGCCGACACGGTTTATGCGGCGATCGGCACCCACCCCGGCAAGACGCCGCTGTTTTCCTTCGACGAACGGGTGAAGCTGATCGAGGCCGCGACCAAGGCCGAATTTGGCCGCGACGGCGACCGTATCAAGGTCGTCGCCTTTGACGGGCTGGTCATCGACGCGGCCCGCAAGCATGGCGCCTCGATCATGATCCGCGGCCTGCGTGACGGCACCGATCTCGACTATGAGATGCAGATGGCTGGAATGAACGAGACGATGGCGCCGGAACTGCAGACGGTTTTTCTGCCCGCCAGCCCGTCGGTACGCACCATTACCGCCACACTTGTGCGCCAGATAGCCTCGATGGGCGGCGACATCCGTCCGTTCGTGCCGGCCGCCGTTGCCGGCGCGCTCACCGCCAAATTCGCGAAATAGTGCATGTCGCCCAAAAGTGGATGCCGGTTTTGGGGCAACGACATGCACCCTAACAAAGACCTTCGGAGATCCCTTATGCAGCTGAAAAAGCTCGCCTCGTTCCTCGTCGTGCTTGCCGGTCTCGTGACCGCATCCGTTTCGGCCTTCGCCGCCGAGCCGGAAAACACCATGATCATCACCTTGAAGAACGGCGACGTCACCATCGCGCTACGCCCCGACCTGGCACCCAAGCATGTCGCGCAGATCAAGAAGCTGGTGCGTGAAGGCGCTTATAACGATGTCGCATTCCACCGGGTCATCAACGGCTTTATGGCGCAGACCGGCGACGTCAAGTTCGGCAACATGAAGAAGGGGTTCAGCCCCGAGGCCGTCGGCACCGGCGGTTCAGACCTGCCCGACCTGCCGGCCGAATTCTCGCAGAGCGAACATTTCAAGCGCGGCACGCTCGGCATGGCCCGCTCGCAGGACCCGAACTCCGCCAATTCGCAGTTCTTCATCATGTTCGCGCCGGCTCCGAACCTCTATGGCCAGTACACCATCGTCGGCAATGTCGTCAGCGGCATCGAACTGGTGGACAAGATCAAGAAGGGTGACGAGGCCGACAACGGCACGGTCAGCGAGCCCGACCGCATGATCAAGGTACGCATCGCCGCCGACAAGTAAACCAATCAAATCAATCTGTTTTTCTGAGATAAAGGATATACGACATGGCTGAGATCAAGGACCGCGAGAACGCGCTCATCCTGGAAACGACCAAGGGCAAGGTCGTCATCGAACTGTTCCCCGACCTGGCTCCCGGCCACGTCGCCCGCATCAAGGAACTGGCGCGTGAAGGCGCCTATGATGGCGTGGTCTTCCACCGCGTCATAGAAGGCTTCATGGCGCAGACCGGCGACGTGAAGTTCGGCAATTCGACCAAGCCCACCTTCGCGCCGTCGCGTGCGGGCATGGGCGGCTCGGAAAAGCCGGACCTGAAGGCTGAATTCTCCAACGCCAACCATGGCCGCGGTACCTGCTCGATGGCACGTTCGCAAAACCCGAACTCCGCCAATTCGCAGTTCTTCATCTGCTTCGACGATGCCGCTTTCCTCAACCGCCAGTACACGGTCTGGGGCCAGGTCATCGAAGGCATGGAGAATGTCGACAAGATCAAGCGCGGCGAGCCGGTGGTCGATCCCGACAAGATCGTGTCGCTGAAGGTCGCGGCCGACGTCAAGTAAGGACAAACGACGATGATGGGCGTGGTCTGGTCGCTGCTCGGCATCCTGTCCGGCGCCTTCATCGCCATTCAGGCGCCGATCAACTCGCAGCTGGCGCGCGGCCTGGGGCTCCCGGTCGCGGCTGCTGCGTTTTCGTTCCTGTCGGGCGCGATCGTGCTTGGTATCATCTCCATTGCCGTTGTGCGGTTGCAGGACATCTCCCTCGACTGGAAGGCGCCGGCGCCTTGGCTGTTCATCGCCGGTGGCATGCTCGGCGGTTTCTATGTTACCCTGTCAACCATTCTTACGCCGCGCATTGGTGCAGCCGCGTTGATGGCGTTCCTGGTTGCCGGCCAGTTGCTGGCCGGCATGCTGATCGATCGCGTCGGCTTTCTCGGCGTGGCGGTGCGCGAGATTTCGCTCGGCCGCATCGCCGGCGCGGTGCTGCTGTTGGCCGGAGCGCTGCTCGTCCGGCTCTACTGATGCGCGTCGACCTCTTCGACTTCGACCTGCCTGAGGAGCGCATCGCGCTTCGCCCGGCCGAGCCGCGCGACAGCGCCAGAATGCTGGTGGTCAGGCCGGGCGAGGGTCTTTCGGATCGCACGGTTGGCGACCTTCCGTCCTTGCTCAGGGCTGGCGATGTTCTGGTCTTCAACGACACCAAGGTCATTCCTGCCCAGTTAAGAGGCATCAGGCGGCGCGGCGAAGCGCAGGCGCAGGTGGACGCCACGCTGCATATGCGCATGGCGCCGGACCGCTGGCTAGCCTTCATGCGGCCTGGCAAGCGCATCGCCGCCGGCGACCGCATCCATTTCGGCCATGACGGCAATTCCTGTTTTCTCGGCCAACTCGACGCCACGGTGATCGAGAAGGGCGAGGCCGGCGAGGCGTTGCTCGGCTTCGACCTCTCCGGCCCGTTTCTCGACGAAGCGCTGCGCGCCGTCGGCCACATCCCGCTGCCGCCCTATATCGCCTCCAAGCGCAACGACGACGCGCGCGACCTGACGGATTACCAGACCATCTATGCCAAGGAGGAGGGCGCAGTCGCTGCCCCCACCGCAGGCCTGCATTTCACGCCGGAGCTGTTTGCCGCGCTCGACGCCAAAGGCATCGAACGCCGCTTCGTCACCTTGCATGTCGGCGCCGGCACCTTCCTGCCGGTCAAGGCGGACGACACCGCTGACCACAAGATGCATGCCGAGACCGGCTCGGTCAGCGAAGCAACAGCCGACGCTCTGAATGGCGCCAAGGCGCGGGGCGGGCGCATCATCGCTGTCGGCACGACCTCGCTGCGCCTGCTGGAGAGCGCGGCACGGCCTGATGGCTCGCTGACCGCCTGGTCCGGCCCGACCGACATCTTCATCACGCCGGGCTATCGGTTCAAGACCGCCGACCTGCTGATGACCAATTTCCATCTGCCGCGTTCGACGCTGTTCATGCTGGTTTCGGCCTTCAGCGGCCTAGATACGATGCGTGCGGCCTATGCTCATGCCATCGGGAACGATTACAGGTTCTATTCCTACGGAGATGCAAGCCTGCTTTATCGAGCGGAGATGAGCGATGGACGATGACCTGCAGGCCTTTGATCGCGAAAGCCTGATCGCCGAAGTGAAGAAATTGCGTGCCGGCATTCGCCAGCACCGAGATTCTACCGGCCATGATTTATGCTGGCATCATCCCAACCTGTGGGACCTGCTGCCGGAAAAGACCGATCCATCGATTGCTGTGCCGCCATGGCCGAAATTCATGCGCGGCTGCATCCAATACCGGCAGTCGCTCGACAGGCAGGCGCCAGGCGCGCCTGTCCATGACAAGGAATTCAATGGCTGAGACATTCACCTTCAAGATTCTCGCCACCGACGGCAAGGCGCGGCGCGGTGTCATCGACATGCCGCGCGGCGAAATCCGCACGCCGGCCTTCATGCCGGTCGGCACCGGCGGCACGGTCAAGGCCATGTATATGGACCAGGTGCGCGGCGTCGGCGCCGACGTCATTCTGGGCAATACCTATCATCTTATGCTGCGGCCAGGCGCCGAGCGCGTGGCGCGGCTTGGCGGCCTGCATGAGTTCGCCCGCTGGCCACAGCCGATCCTGACCGACAGTGGGGGTTTTCAGGTCATGTCGCTGTCGAAGCTCAGAAAATTGACCGAGAAGGGCGTCACCTTTCGCTCGCACATTGACGGCGCTGCCTACGAGATGTCGCCGGAGCGCTCGATCGAGATCCAGGGCCTGCTCGATTCCGACATCCAGATGCAGCTCGACGAATGCACAGCGCTGCCGGCCGACCTCAAGCAGATCGAGCGCGCGATGGAGCTGTCGCTGCGCTGGGCCGAGCGCTGCAAGACAGCGTTCGGCGACCAGCCCGGCAAGGCCATGTTCGGCATCGTCCAGGGTGGCGACAACGCAGCACTCAGGGTGCGCTCGGCGCAGGCGCTGAGCGCGATGGAGCTGAAGGGCTATGCCGTCGGCGGCCTGGCCGTCGGCGAGCCGCAAGCGGTGATGCTGGATATGCTGGAGATCACCTGTCCGGAATTGCCTGACGACAAGCCTCGATATCTCATGGGCGTCGGCACGCCGGACGACATCGTGAAATCGGTGGCGCGCGGCATCGATATGTTCGACTGCGTGATGCCGACCCGCGCCGGCCGCCATGGCCTGGCCTATACCAGGCGCGGCAAGGTCAATCTCAGGAATGCCCGCCATGCGGACGATCCGCGGCCGCTGGACGAGGAGAGTGACTGCCCGGCGGCACGCGACTATTCACGCGCCTATCTGCATCATCTCGTGCGCTCGCAGGAGGCGCTGGGCGCGATGCTTCTGACCTGGAACAACCTGTCTTACTATCAGAAGCTGATGCAGGACATTCGCGCCGCGATCGAGGCAAAGGCCTTCGAGGCGCGCACATCAGACATTTCAGAGGGATGGGCGAGGGGCGATATTCCGGTGCTATAAGCACATCTAGGTGCTGAGCGAATTCGCTGCGCGCAAGCTGCAGCCGGTGATTTGAAAGCTGCCGTCGGGCTGCTGTTCCAGCGTGTAGACCGCCTCATAGTCCTTGCCGTCGGGCCCAACGATCAGCACTTGCTGGATTAGCGAAGTTGGCCCCATCTGCTCGACCTTGCCGAAGGAATAGCTCTGCGGCTGGCGCACCGGCGGATAGCCGTTGGTCACCATGTTCATGAAGGTGTCGACGGTCGGAAAGACGCGCTTCACATTTGGAGCGGCGAAACTGTACGCCTTGGCGCCATCATTGGCGATGAGCGCCTTCAACTGACCATCGATGACGGCCTGGCCGGCCTTGACTTCGGCGTCGCCGGCAAGGGCTGCCGACACGAACAACGCGAACAGCAATGAAACAACTGCGAATGCGGTGCGGCGCATGGCCTGTCTCCATTGTCCCCCAACAAAACCTGTCCCGGGACGCATCATACCATACGGTTTGCGGAGCCTCACGGTTTCAGCAACCGCAATATTCGCCACGCAAGTGCCACATGATCATGCTTAAGCCTCCTTTAACGCGGGGCGCGCATCGTAGGGACGGGTGGGGACCCGTTCGCGCAACCAGGGGACGACCATGTTCAAGCAGCCGATCGACCGGCGCCTTTTGCTGAAGGGCGCGGCAAGCCTCGCAGTTTTGGCTCCCTTGCCCGCCTGGGCAAGCACCGGGCCGACTGTCACGGAAGTCGCCTTCGATCCCGCCATTCCAGCGCTCGGCAACCCCGATGGCGACGTCACCATCGCCGAATTCGTCGACTATCAATGCCCGATCTGCAAGCTCGTCTTCGTCGAACTGAAGAAGTTGATGGAAGAGGACAACGGCGTCCGGCTTGTGATGAAGGACTGGCCGATCTTCGGCGACGTGTCGCGCGACGCGGCGCGGGTGACGCTGCTGAGCGGCGAACACTATGGCGCGGCGGTCGATGCGCTGATGACCAACCAGCGCGGCCTTTCGGAACGCCGCACCAACGACATCCTTTCTTCCGTCGGTGTCGATGTGGCGATGGTGCGTGCCGACCTCGCCATCCGTGAACCCGACATCGACGCTGCCCTTGTCCGCACCGAAGCCCAGGCGACGGCTTTCAAGCTGCGCGGCACGCCAGCCCTGGTCATCGGCGGCAACCTGTACCGGCGCGGCATGCCCGTGTCCGAACTGAGACAAGCCGTCGCCAAGGCCCGCTCCGCCTGATGCTTGAAAGCCGGGCGGCAGTCTGCCACAAGGGCCGCTTGAGTGCTGAAGCTTGATCGGGACCGGCAATGAAGACGTTTTTCATGCAGATAAAGTGCGATCTGGGCAAGTCCTACGAGGTCGCCAGCGCGCTCGCCGATGCCGAAATCGCCTCGGAAATCTACTCGACCGCCGGCAATTACGACCTGCTTGCCAAATTCTATGTCGACGACGAGGAAGATGTCGGCCACTTCGTCAACGAGAAGGTGCAGATTATTCCCGGAATCAAGGACACCTTCACGGTCGTCACTTTCCGCGCTTTCTAAAGCAATTCCAGGAAAAGTGTGAAGCGGTTTTCCGTCCGGAATTGCGTCGAAGCAAAAAGCCATGGCAGGTCGCCGTTTCCATGAAACGGTGAACTGCCATGGCCGCATCAGGCACTTGCCCGGTGAACTGCTAGAGCCGCATCAGGCACTTGCCCGGCGACAAGGCAGAGCCTGATTAAGGTCCTGTTCCGACTGCCCGAATTTTGGGCAGTCGGAACATACTGATCGCCGATATCCTCCAAATCACCGATTGCGCTTGATTTTCTCCCGCGACGCCAGTGAAATGGCGTCACAGGGGAGTATGCGATTGGCAGCGTTCGATGAAATGCTTCCGGAAGTTTCCGGGCTTAGACAACCGTATACGGCTTACGACCGCTGGCTGAAGGAGCAGGACCCGGCCAGGCTTACCGAAAAGATGCAGGACGCCGAGCGCGTCTTCCGCAAGACCGGCATTACCTTCGCCGTCTATGGCGAGCAGGAAGCCTCCGAGCGGCTGATCCCCTTCGACATCGTGCCGCGCATCATCTCCGGCAATGAATGGCGAAGGCTGACGCAAGGCATCGAGCAGCGCGTGCAGGCGCTGAACGCTTTCCTCGACGACATTTACCACCGCCAGGAAATCCTGCGCGCCGGCCGCGTGCCGAGGGAGCTGATCGCCAGGAACGAGGCGTTCCTGCCGGAAATGATCGGAGTGCGGCCACCGGCCGGCGTCTACACCCACATTATCGGCGTCGATATCGTCCGCATCTCGGAGAACGAGTTCTACGTGCTGGAGGACAATGCGCGCACGCCGTCGGGGGTCTCCTACATGCTGGAGAACCGCGAGACGATGATGCAGCTCTTTCCCGAGCTGTTCCAGCAGATCAAGGTGCGGCCGGTGGAGAATTATCCGCAATTGCTGCGCCAGTCGCTGGCGGCAGTGCGGCCGCAAAGCACCAAGGGCGCACCGACCATTGCCGTGCTGACGCCGGGCAGCTTCAACTCCGCCTATTTCGAACATGCCTTCCTCGCCGACCAAATGGGCGTGCAACTGGTCGAAGGCCAGGATCTGCGCGTTGTAAACGGCCACGTCGCCATGCGCACGACCGAAGGCTACAAGCAGATCGACGTGCTTTACCGGCGCGTCGACGATGCCTTCCTCGATCCGCTGACCTTCCGGCCGGACTCGGCCCTTGGCGTGCCCGGCATCATGGACGTCTACCGCGCCGGCAACATCACCATCGCCAACGCGCCGGGAACCGGCATCGCCGACGACAAGGCGATTTATTCCTACATGCCCGACATCGTCGAGTTCTACACCGGCCGCAAGGCCATCCTCGGCAACATCCCGACCTGGCGCTGCTCGGAGCCCGACAGCCTGAAATACGTGCTCGAACACATCCATGAGTTGGTCATCAAGGAAGTGCACGGCTCCGGCGGCTACGGCATGCTGGTGGGGCCGGCTGCGACCAAGAAGGAATGCCAGGATTTCGCCAAGAAGCTGCAGGCGAAGCCTTCCAACTACATCGCCCAGCCGACGCTGGCGCTGTCGACCTGCCCGATCCTGACAGAAAAAGGCCTGTCGCCGCGCCATGTCGACTTGCGACCCTATGTTCTGGTCTCCGACCGAATCCAGATCGTGCCCGGCGGCTTGACGCGGGTGGCGCTGAAGGAGGGGTCGTTGGTCGTGAATTCCTCGCAAGGCGGCGGGACGAAGGATACGTGGGTGTTGGACGATTAGGTAGGCAGTAGGCAGTAGGCAGTAGGCAGTAGAGGGACAAGAAATGTCATATTCCACAGAGATTCAAATGCTTACTAATCCCTACTCACTATTCCCTACTCACTAGCCCGAAGGGTCTTGCCATGCTTCTCGGCCGCACCGCCAACGGGCTCTACTGGATGAACCGCTATATCGAGCGGGCGGAAAACATGGCGCGTCTGGTCGATGCCGGCCTTCGCATGGCGCTGACCCGCACCCAGAGCGCGTCGGAAGAGTGGAATTCGGTGCTTCTCAGCGCCGGCTCCGACGTCACCTTCACGCAGAAATACAAGGACTACACCGCCGCCAACGTCGCCGACTTCCTGCTGCGCGATACCTCGAACCCGTCGAGCACGATGTCGGCGATCGAGACCGCTCGCAACAATGCCCGCATGGTGCGCACCGCGCTGACGCGCGAGACCTGGGAGAGCATCAACGAAGCCTGGATGGCGCTGAAGCGCATGCTGGCAAAGCCGATCGACGAGCGCGACCTGCCGAGTGTGCTCGACGCCATCAAGCGCGAGACGGCGCTGATCCGGGGCTCGTTTTACGGCACCATGCTGCGCAACGAGATCTTCGACTTCTCGCAGCTCGGCACCTATGTCGAGCGGGCCGACAACACGGCACGCATCCTCGACGTGAAATACTACGTGCTGCTGCCGTCGATCTCCTGGGTCGGCTCGAGCCTCGACAACTACCAATGGGAATCGATCCTGCGCTCGGTGTCGGCGCACCGTTCCTATCGCTGGGTCTATGAGGCCGACTACAAACCCACCAACATTGCCGACTATCTGATCCTCAATGTGCGCATGCCGCGTTCGCTGACCTTCTGCTATCGTTTTCTCGCCGAGCATCTGAAGTTCCTCGGCGACGACTATGGCGACCGTCATGCCTGCCACGCCACCGTCGACAGGACACAGGCGATGCTGCAGGCAGGGTCGATCAAGGACATATTCGACGCCGGCCTGCACGAATTCCTTGCCAGGTTCATTCAGGACAATACCAAGCTTGGCGAAGAGATTGCACAAGATTACCGGTTCAATTGACATGCGATTGAAAATCACCCATCGGACCGAATACCGCTACGACGCGCCGGTGCACTATCTGTTGCAGCGGCTACGCCTGTTACCGGTCAGTGGCCCGACGCAGACCGTGCTGTCCTGGGCGCTGAAGATCGAGGGCGCGCGCGAGGAAGTCCGCTTCAACGACCATTTCGGCAACGATAACAGGTTGTTGAGCGTCGATGGCGAGCGTGACTTCATCACCGTCGAGGCCTCCGGCGAGGTTGTCACGCGCGACACAGCAGGCGTCTCGGGTCCGCATCACGGCTTTGCGCCGCTGTGGCTGTTCAGCCAGGAGACAGCTTTGACCATCCCCGGCGAGGGCATAAGCGAGCTTGCCGCGGCCGTCGGCAAAGGTACCGACATCGAAAGGCTGCATCGGCTGATGGCGCTGATCGTCGAGCGCGTCGCTTACACGCCGGGCACCACCAGCGTGACGACCCCGGCGGAAGAGGCATTGGCGCTGAAGACCGGCGTTTGCCAGGATCACAGCCACATCTTTGTCACCGCAGCCCGCGTCATGGGTTTTCCGGCTCGCTATGTCAGTGGCTATCTGATGATGGATGCGGCCATCGAGCAGGCGGCGAGCCATGCCTGGGCCGAAGCCCATGTTCAGGGTCTCGGCTGGGTCGCCTTCGACGCCGCCAACGGCATTTCCCCCGATGAACGCTATGTCAGGGTAGCCACTGGCCGTGATTATCGCGACGCCTCGCCGGTATCGGGAATTCGACTGGGACAGGCGGAGGAACAGCTTGCAGTCACCGTCACGGTAGAGCAGTAGTCTCCGCCAAGATTGCTGCCTGAAGAGATTCCATGACTTATTGCGTCGGCCTCAAGATCGATCGTGGGCTCGTGTTCATGTCGGACACGCGCACCAATGCCGGGATGGATTCGATCTCCACTTTCAAGAAGATGCATGTCTGGGAAGAGCCAGGCGAGCGCGTCATCGTGCTGATGTCGGCCGGCAATCTGGCGACGACGCAGGCCGTGGTCAGCCTGCTCGACGAGCGCACCAAGGCGGTGGCCGAACGCCACGCGACGCTGCTCGAAACCCCATCCATGTACCAGACGGTGCGGCTGGTCGGCGACACCGTCAAGGAAGTCATCGCCAGCTCGTCGCCTGCCGGCGAAAAGGCGGATTCCTATTTCAACGCCTCCTTCATCCTCGGCGGCCAGATCAAGGGCAGCCCGCCACGGCTGTTCATGATCTATCCCGAGGGCAATTTCATCGAATCCACCGACGACACGCCGTTCTTCCAGATCGGCGAGACCAAATACGGCAAGCCGATCATCATCCGTGCCTATGAAAGGACGATGAGCCTGGCTGAAACGGTCAAGCTCTTGCTGGTGTCGTTCGATTCGACGCTGAAATCGAACCTGTCCGTCGGCCTGCCTCTCGACCTGCTGTTCCTGGAGGAGGACACGTTCAAGGTGGGTTTGAAAAAGCGCATCGGCCAGGATGATCGATATTATCGTGCTATTTCCGAAGGCTGGTCGAACGCGTTGAAGACAGCCTTTGCCAGCCTGCCTGATTTTCCGGGGTAGCGCAGGGACCTTCGTCGCGGTTGCCTGTCTCTATTTAACATGTTAATCAAAATTCAAACCGCTGGGCAGATCGGCGCGTCGGGAGGATCCATGGACAACGAGCAATTCCGCGACTGGTCGAGGCGCGCCGCCGACTGGGGCGCTGATTACCGCGCCGGCCTTCGCGATCGGCCGGTGCGACCTGCCATAGCGCCGGGCGAGATCTTCAGGAGCATCGAAACTTCTCCGCCGGAGGCGGCGGAATCGATGGAGACGATCTTCGCCGATTTCGAAGCCAAGATCGTGCCCGGAATGACGCATTGGCAGCATCCGCGTTTCTTTGCTTATTTCCCGGCCAATGCAGCACCCGTCTCCGTGGTTGCCGAATATCTGGTCTCTGCGATGGCCGCGCAGTGCATGCTGTGGCAGACTTCGCCGGCGGCGACAGAGCTTGAGACGCGCATCGTCGACTGGATGCGCCAGGCGCTCGGCCTGCCCGAAGGCTTTTCCGGCGTCATCCAGGACTCCGCATCATCGGCGACGCTGGCCGCCGTACTGACCATGCGCGAGCGCACGCTCGACTGGCAGGGCAACAAGAAGGGTCTTTCCGCGCAGGGCAGGCTGCGCGTCTATTCCTCCGACCAGGTGCACACCTCGATCGACCGCGCCATCTGGGTCGCCGGCATTGGCGAGGAAAACCTCGTCCGCATTCCCGTCGCCGGCACCTACCGCGCCATGGATACCGCGGCTTTGGAAGCGGCGATTGTTGCCGACCGCGCGGCCGGCCTATTGCCGGCCGGCATCATCGCGTGCGTCGGCGGCACCAGCACCGGCGGCACCGACGACATCGCTGAAGTGGCCGCGGTGGCCAAACGCCAGGGGCTCTATCTGCATATCGACGCCGCCTGGGCCGGATCGGCGATGATCTGTCCGGAATACCGGCATTTCTGGACCGGTGTCGAGGGCGCGGACTCGATCGTCTTCAACCCGCACAAATGGCTGGGCGCGCAATTCGACTGCTCGATCCAGTTCGTCCGCCAGCCGGAGGATCTCGTGCGCACGCTGGCGATCAAGCCGGACTATCTGAAAACTCGCGGCCATGACGGCATCATCAACTACTCCGAATGGTCGGTGCCTCTCGGCCGTCGCTTCCGGGCGCTGAAGCTGTGGTTCCTGCTGCGCGCCCATGGCCTCGAGGCGCTGCGCACCATGATCCGCAATCACGTCGCCTGGAGCGAAGGCATAGCAGCGCGCCTGGCCGAGGAGGAGGATTTCGAGCTCGCCAGCCAGCCGATGCTGTCGCTGTTCTCGTTCCGGCATCGCGCCGCATCCGGCGCTGACTGCGACGAGCACAATCTGCGTCTGGTCGACGCCATCAACAATGACGGCCGTATCTACCTGACGCAGACGCGTGTCGATGGGCGGGTCGCCATCCGCTTCCAGGCAGGCCAGTTCGAGACAACCGCGGCCGATGTCGATACCGCCTTCACTGTCATCTGCGAGTGTGCAAGATCCCCGAAGGACTGACAGGGATTGCCCGGGTGGTTGCCGCCGCCGGGGCAAGCCAGCAAGGACTTGCGAGCAAGCATATGGCCGGAAGGGCTGAAGGGGTTAGCCAGAATCTGACGGGCGTCTGGAGCGGGCGCTATTTCTATCCGCGCGAACTGCCGCCGGTTTCCTTCGTTGCAACGCTGATCGAGACGGCAACCAGCTTGACGGGGATGACCCACGAACCGGCGGCGACCAGCACGGCAAGATACGCAAGCCTGCAGGGGCAGCGAGAGGGCAACGCCGTCTCCTTTACCAAGACATACGACAAGGCCCAATTGAAGGCGCACCCGATTCACTACAGCGGCATCATCAACGGTGATGCAACCGAGATCAAAGGCACTTGGCGAATCCCGGGATACTGGTCCGGCAATTTCCTGATGATCCGCTCGCCAGGTAAAGTCGCGGCTGTCACCCGCAAGGTGGCGGAGCGGGTCTGAGCCGTATCTGCCCGGTTCGCCTTTGCAATCACCGATATTTCATTAGCCGGCGTCTCCCTTTTCATTGCTTTCGTTTTCAGCTACAAACAAGAAAAACGAAAACGGGAGGTTCTCAGTGTATTTGTCGCCGCGCCATGCCGAAATCATCCAGATGGCGAAGGACCATGGCCGTGTGCTGGTCGATGACCTCGCCACGCATTTCAACGTGACGCCACAGACCATCCGCAAGGACCTCAACGATCTCTGCGACCAGCGGCTGCTGACGCGCATCCATGGCGGGGCCCTGTTCCCGTCCGGCATCGAGAACATGGAGTATGAGGCGCGCCGCAAGATTGCCGCCGACGAGAAGGAGGCCATCGGCTGCGCGGCGGCCAGGCTGATACCCGACAACGCCTCCCTGTTCATCAACATCGGCACCACGACCGAGTCGGTCAGCAAGGCGCTGCTCGACCATACCGGGCTGATGGTCATCACCAATAATATCAATGTTGCCAACAGGATGCGCATCTATCCTTCGATCGAGGTGGTAATCGCCGGCGGCGTCGTGCGTGGCTCCGACGGCGGCGTTGTCGGCGAGGCCGCGGTCGATTTCATCAGGCAGTTCAAGGTCGACTATGCGGTGATCGGCGCCTCGGCCATCGACCATGACGGCGCGTTGCTCGATTTCGACTTTCGCGAAGTGAAAGTGGCGCAAGCCATCATCGCCAATGCCAGGCATGTCATCCTGGTGTCCGACCAGACCAAGTTCGAACGCACCGCGCCGGTTCGCATCGGCCATCTCTCGCAAGTCAACACCTTCATCACCGACCGTTGTGACATCCCGTCGGTGCGCAAGATCTGCGAGGAAGCGGAGGTTCAATTGATCGAAACGTCGCTCGGCTAAGCTATCGATCACGGTCCCGTTACATTTCGTTTGACATTCGTTCTTATTTCGAAATAATCCCGCTACGGTTTCGTAAAAACCTAAAAATGCTGCAATGCGAAATCGCGGGAGGGCTTTGTGGACGCAGTCCGTGACATCTTCGTCATCGGTGGCGGCATCAATGGCTGCGGCATCGCCCGCGACGCCGTTGGGCGGGGCTTTTCGGTATTTCTGGCCGAGATGAACGATCTTGCCAGCGGAACCTCCTCCGGCTCGACCAAGCTGATCCACGGCGGTCTGCGCTACCTCGAATTCTACGAGTTCCGGCTGGTGCGCGAGGCGCTGATGGAGCGCGAGGTTCTTTGGAAGAACGCGCCGCACATCATCTGGCCGATGCGCTTCGTGCTGCCCTATGCCAAGGGCCTGCGCCCGGCCTGGCTGATCCGGCTCGGCCTGTTCCTCTACGATCATATTGGTGGCCGCAAATTGCTGCCGGCGACCCGAACACTGGACATGTCCAAGGATCCGGCGGGCAAGCCGCTGAAGCCGCTGTTTCACAAGGCCTTCGAGTACTCGGACGGCTGGGTCAACGATGCCCGGCTGGTGGTGTTGAACGCGCGTGACGCCGCCGACCGCGGCGCCACCATCCGCACCCGCACGAAAGTCGTCGGGGCGCGGCGCGAAGGCGATCTATGGGCGATCCGCGTGGAAGACGTGCGGACGGGAGATGCCGACGAGGTCAAGGCCCGGCTGCTGGTCAATGCCGCCGGTCCATGGGTCGATCACGTCCTGTCGACCACCGTGGGCCAGAACGACGTGCACAATGTGCGCCTGGTGCAGGGCAGTCATATCGTCATCAAAAAGAAGTTCGATGATCCGCGCGCCTACTTCTTCCAAAACAAGGACGGGCGCATCATTTTCGCCATCCCTTACGAGGAAGAATTTACGCTGATCGGCACCACCGATCGCGACTATCCCGGCGATCCGCATGACGTGAAGATCAGCGACACCGAGATCGACTATCTCTGCGCGGCGGCGAGCGAATATTTTGCTGAAGCCGTGACGCGTCCCGACATCGTCTGGACCTATTCGGCCGTGCGCCCGCTCTATGACGACGGTGCTTCGAAGGCGCAGGAAGCGACCCGCGACTATGTGCTGAAAGCCGATGGCGGCGGGGGCAAGGCGCCGATCGTCAACGCTTTCGGCGGCAAGATCACCACCTACCGCCGGTTGTCGGAATCGATGCTGGAAAAGGTCGAAGGTTTTCTCGGCAAGCGCGGCAAGCCGTGGACGGCGAACGCGCCCTTACCAGGCGGCGATTTCCCGGCCACCGGTTTCGACGCCCAGGTGGCGAAGCTGAAGAGCGCCTATCCTTTCCTCGACCAGCGCCTG
This sequence comes from Mesorhizobium sp. M0037, assembly GCF_040323635.1. NCBI lineage: Bacteria > Pseudomonadati > Pseudomonadota > Alphaproteobacteria > Hyphomicrobiales > Phyllobacteriaceae > Mesorhizobium > Mesorhizobium sp. M0037. The sequence continues at coordinate 665,870 of NZ_JAMYVB010000001.1, forward strand.
GCGCGTCGGTTGACCAGGCTTTACGGCACGCGCGCGCAAGTGTTGCTCGGCCTCGCCAAGTCGAACGCCGATCTCGGTCGCAATTTCGGCGCCGATCTCTATGAGGCCGAGGTACGCTACCTCAGCGAAAACGAATGGGCGCTGACCGCCGAAGATGTATTGTGGCGTCGCACCAAGCGCGGTCTGCATCTCAGCCGCGAACAGGCCTCGGCGCTTGACGAATTCATGCGCGGCATAAGCCGGCGCCATGTCGCGGCAGCGGAATAGGGAAGGCGATTGATGCACAAAGCCTGGGAGGAGGCATCATGCTGGAACTGAGAAACGTGACGAAGATGGTCGGCGCGGTGGAGCATATCCGCGACGTGTCGCTGACGCTTCAGCACGGCTCGCTCAACGTTTTGCTCGGGCCGACACTGTCGGGCAAGACCAGCCTGATGCGGCTGATGGCCGGACTCGACGTGCCGACCACCGGTTCAGTCTGGTTCGACGGCCAGAATGTCACCGGCATGCCGGTGCAGCAGCGCAAGATCGCCATGGTCTATCAGCAGTTCATCAACTACCCCGCGATGACCGTCTACGAGAACATCGCCTCGCCGTTGCGCGTCGCCGGCACCGACCAGGCCAAGATCGACAAGGAAGTCCGCAACGCGGCAGGGCTTTTGAAGCTCACACCCTATCTCGACCGCACGCCGCTCAGCCTGTCCGGCGGCCAGCAGCAGCGTACGGCGCTGGCCCGCGCCATCGTCAAGAATGCCAGTCTGGTGCTGCTCGACGAGCCGCTCGCCAACCTCGACTACAAATTGCGCGAGGAGCTGCGCGCCGAACTGCCCAAGATATTTGCCGCCGCCGGCACTATTTTCGTCTACGCCACGACCGAGCCGCATGAAGCCTTGCTGCTCGGCGGCAATACGGCGACGCTGTCCGAGGGGCGGATCACCCAATTCGGGCCGACCATCGACGTCTTCCGCAAGCCGATCGACCTGGTGACGGCGAAAACCTTTGCCGATCCGCCGCTCAACACCATCGTGCTGGCCAAGAAAGGTCCCGATTTCCTGCTCGAGGGCGGCGTCAAGCTGCCGGTACCGGCCGAACTCGCCGGCATTTCCGACGCCAACTACACGATCGGCTTCCAGCCGCATCATCTGTCGCTCGAGCGGCCCAACGCTGCCGCCGTGCCGGTGCGCGCCAAGGTGACGATCACCGAGATTACCGGCTCGGAAAGCTTCATCCATCTCGATTTTGCCGATGCGCGCTGGGTCATGCTGACCCACGGCATCCGCGATTTCGAGCCCGACGCCGAGATCGAGGTGTTTATCGATCCGCGCCACATCATTGTCTTCGACAGCAACGGCAGCGCCGTCGCCGCGCCGAAGCTTGCGGCCTGAGGGGGAAGAGATGGCGCGCATCGACGTCAACCATGTCAGGCACTCCTACCTGCCCAACCCGCAGAAGGATGCCGATTTTGCGCTGCGGGAAGTGCACCACACATTCGAGGATGGCGGCGCCTATGCGCTGCTTGGGCCCTCGGGTTGCGGCAAGACCACGCTGCTCAACATCATTTCGGGACTTCTGCACCCCTCGCACGGTGAGTTGCTGTTCAACGGCAAGGACGTCACCAATCTGTCGACGCAGGAGCGCAATATTGCGCAGGTGTTCCAGTTCCCGGTCATCTACGACACCATGACCGTTTACGACAATCTTGCCTTCCCGCTGCGCAACCGCGGCGTGCCGGAGGCCGATGTCGACCGCAAGGTGCGCGAGACGCTGGAGATGATCGACCTGGCGTCGTGGGCGAAGAAGAAGGCGAGGGGCCTGACCGCCGACCAGAAGCAGAAGATCTCGCTCGGCCGCGGCCTGGTGCGCTCGGATGTCAATGCCATCCTGTTCGACGAACCGCTGACGGTCATCGATCCGCATATGAAGTGGGTGCTGCGCTCGCAATTGAAGCAACTTCACCGCCGCTTCGGCTACACCATGGTCTATGTCACCCATGACCAGACTGAAGCGCTGACCTTCGCCGACCAGGTCGTCGTCATGTATGATGGCGGTATCGTCCAGATCGGCACGCCGGCCGAATTGTTCGAGCGCCCGCGCCACACTTTCGTCGGTTATTTCATCGGCTCGCCCGGCATGAACGTCATGCCGGTGGCGATCGACGGCAAGACTGCGACCATTGGCAGCCAGCGCATCGAGCTGCCCGGCGCGCCAAAGACCGCCGCTGGGAACGCCGGCGCGATCGAACTCGGCATCCGCCCCGAATATGTCAGGCTCGGCCGCGAGGGCATGGCGGTTAAAATAAGCAAGGTCGAGGATCTCGGCCGCCACAAGGTGGTGCGCGCCAGCCTCGAAGGCCGCGAGATCGCTGCCGTCATCGGCGAGGACGAGAGCGTGCCGGCCGACCCAAAGGTTCGCTTCGATCCGGCCGGCATCAACATCTATGCCGATTCCTGGCTGGTTGAGATGGGGCGTGTCGAGATGGGGGCATAGATGGAAAAGACCTGGAACAACAAGGCCTGGTTCCTGGTGCTGCCGGTGCTGGTGCTGGTGGCGTTCTCGGCCGTCATTCCGCTGATGACGGTCGTCAACTATTCGGTGCAGGACACCTTCGGCAACAACGTCTTCTTCTGGGCAGGCACCCAGTGGTTCGAGGAACTGCTGTCGTCCAGCCGCTTCTGGGAAGCCATGGTGCGCAACCTGATCTTCTCCTTCATCATCCTGGCCATCGAAGTGCCGCTCGGCATATTCATCGCGCTCAACATGCCGAAGAAGGGCTGGGGCGTGCCGGTCTGCCTGGTGCTTATGTCGTTGCCGCTGCTCATTCCGTGGAACGTCGTCGGCACCATCTGGCAGGTCTTCGGCCGCAACGACATCGGCCTGCTCGGCTACTACGTCAACGCGCTCGGCATCGACTACAATTACGTTCAGGATCCGTTCGACGCCTGGGTCACCATCATCATCATGGACGTCTGGCACTGGACCAGCCTTGTCGTGCTGCTCTGCTATGCCGGCCTGGTTTCGATCCCGGATGCCTTCTACCAGGCGGCCAAGATCGACGGCGCCTCGCGCTGGGCGGTGTTCCGTTATATCCAGCTGCCGAAGATGCAGCGTGTGCTTTTGATCGCCGTGCTGTTGCGCTTCATGGATAGCTTCATGATCTACACCGAGCCCTTCGTCGTCACCGGCGGCGGCCCCGGCAACTCGACGACCTTCCTGTCGATCGACCTCGTCAAGACCGCGCTCGGCCAGTTCGACCTCGGTCCGGCAGCCGCCATGTCGCTGGTCTACTTCCTGATCATCCTGTTGTTGTCGTGGGTGTTCTACACAGTCATGACCAACTACGACGCGGAGCGCTGAGATGGCCGGCGCCAACGAAAGAGTCGACAGAGTGAGCGAAACCACAGCTTCGGGAAAATTGGCGAGCACGCTTTCGCAGGATCAGGTCGCCCGGCTGATGCGCAAGCGCGGCGAGGAATCGCGCTGGTGGTGGATCGTGCCGACGATCTACATCATTGTGCTTCTGCTGCCGATCTACTGGCTCATCAACATGAGCTTCAAGACCAATGCCGAGATCGTCTCCTCGCTGACGCTCTATCCGCATCAGCCTACGATCGCCAACTACGTCACCATCTTTACCGACGCCTCCTGGTATTCGGGCTACATCAATTCGATCACCTATGTGGTGATGAACATGGTGATTTCCGTGGCCGCAGCGCTGCCGGCGGCCTACGCCTTTTCGCGCTACCGCTTCCTCGGCGACAAGCATCTGTTCTTCTGGCTGTTGACCAACCGCATGGCACCGCCGGCAGTGTTCGCGCTACCGTTCTTTCAGCTCTATTCGGCCTTCGGCCTGATCGACACCCATATCGCGGTGGCTCTGGCGCACTGCCTGTTCAACGTGCCGCTGGCGGTATGGATCCTCGAAGGCTTCATGTCGGGCGTGCCCAAGGAGATCGACGAAACAGCCTATATCGACGGCTACTCGTTCCCGCGCTTCTTCGTCAGGATATTCATGCCACTGATCGCCAGCGGCATCGGTGTCGCCTGCTTCTTCTGCTTCATGTTCTCATGGGTCGAACTTTTGATCGCTCGCACGCTGACGACCACCGATGCCAAGCCCATCGCCGCCACCATGACCCGCACCGTTTCGGCCGCCGGCATGGATTGGGGCCTGCTCGCCGCAGCCGGTGTGCTGACGCTGATCCCCGGCGCGCTCGTCATCTGGTTTGTCCGCAACTACATCGCCAAGGGCTTCGCCCTGGGGAGGGTGTGATGAAACAAACGCACGGGTTCATCCTCACCACCACCGCCAAGGGCTTTGCCCTGGGGAGGGTGTCACCATGAATCTCGACCTCACCTGGATGGCGTGGACGTGGCCGACGGCGGCGTTCTTCGGCACCATTCTTCTGCTGCTGTGCGGCATGGCGTTTTGGGAATTTGCCTCGCCGGGCGGCAATCCGCGCGTCGGCATCCTGCGCTTCGAGACGACGCGCGGCGACCGTCTTTTTCTGTCGCTGCTTGGCAGCGCCTTTATCCATCTCGCTTGGCTGGGTCTTGTCGGATCCAACCTGTGGTGGGCTCTCGCTCTCTCCGTGGTCTACGCCGTCGGCGTGTTCCGCTACGTATAGAGGGGGAAACTGTTGGATCGACCGCGTGCCGGCGGCCGTTCCAGATCGCACTTGAAACCTAAATGTGGAGGAAACCTATGCGACGGCAATTTTTAACATCAACAACTGCCCTTGTCCTGTTGCTCGGGGTAGGCAACGCCTACGCCGGAATGGATGAGGCCAAGGCGTTTCTGGACAAGGAAATCGGCCCGCTGTCGACGCTCGACCGCGCCGGCCAGGAAGCAGAAATGCAGTGGTTCATCGATGCCGCGAAGCCTTTCGCCGGCATGGACATCAAGGTCGTGTCCGAAACCATCGCCACCCACCAGTATGAATCGCAGGTGCTGGCGCCGGCCTTTACCGCCATCACTGGCATCAAGATCACGCATGACGTCATCCAGGAAGGCGACGTCGTCGAGAAGATCCAGACCCAGATGCAGACCGGCCAGAACCTTTATGACGGCTGGGTCAACGATTCCGACCTGATCGGCACCCACTGGCGCTACCAGCAGGTCCGCAACCTGACCGACTGGATGGCGGGCGAGGGCAAGGACGTTACCAATCCGAACCTCGACCTGAAGGATTTTATCGGCACCTCCTTCACCACCGCGCCGGACAAGAAGCTCTATCAGCTGCCCGACCAGCAGTTCGCCAACCTCTACTGGTTCCGTTACGACTGGTTCAACGACGAGAAGAACAAGGCCGACTTCAAGGCGAAATACGGCTACGACCTCGGCGTTCCCGTCAACTGGTCGGCCTATGAGGACATCGCCGAGTTCTTCACCGGCCGCGAGATCGACGGCAAGAAGGTCTATGGCCACATGGACTACGGCAAGAAGGACCCGTCGCTCGGCTGGCGGTTCACTGATGCCTGGCTGTCGATGGCCGGCAACGGCGACAAGGGCCTGCCGAACGGCCTGCCGGTCGACGAATGGGGCATCAAGGTCAACGAGAAATCACAGCCGGTCGGCTCCTGCACGGCGCGCGGCGGCGACACCAACGGCCCGGCTGCCGTCTACTCGATCCAGAAATACCTCGACTGGCTGAAGGCCTACGCTCCGGCCGAAGCCCAAGGCATGACCTTCTCCGAATCCGGCCCGGTGCCGGCACAGGGTGCGGTCGCGCAGCAGATATTCTGGTACACCGCCTTCACCGCTTCGATGGTCGACGCCGGCGCCAAGGCGGTGCTGAACGACGACGGTACGCCGAAGTGGCGCATGGCCCCGTCGCCGCATGGCGTCTACTGGAAGGACGGCATGAAGCTCGGCTATCAGGACGTGGGTTCCTGGACGCTGATGAAGTCGACGCCGACCGACCGCGCCAAGGCCGCCTGGCTCTACGCGCAGTTCGTGACCTCGAAGACAGTCGACGTGAAGAAGAGCCATGTCGGCTTGACCTTCATCCGCGAAAGCACGATCCACGACAAGAGCTTCACCGAACGTGCGCCGAAGCTCGGTGGTCTGATCGAGTTCTACCGCTCACCGGCCCGCGTTCAGTGGTCGCCGACGGGCACCAACGTGCCCGATTATCCGAAGCTGGCACAGCTCTGGTGGCAGGCGATCGGCGATGCCTCGTCCGGCGCCAAGACGGCGCAGGAAGCCATGGACTCGCTCTGCGCCGAGCAGGAAAAAGTCATGACCCGCATCGAGAAGTCGGGCGTCCAGGGCGATATCGGCCCGAAGATGGCCGAAGAGCATGACCTCGCCTACTGGAACGCCGACGCGGTCAAGAACGGCAATCTCGCGCCTCAGCTGAAGATCGAGAACGAGAAGGAAAAGCCGATCACCATCAACTACGACGAACTGGTGAAGAGCTGGCAGAAGTAATCTTGGCGTACGCGCCAGGATCATAGTGAACGGGGAGGCGGCATCTTGCCGTCTCCCCTGTTTGTATAGGCGAGCTACCGGGAGGACTAATGACCGGATACATCCTTGCAATCGACCAGGGTACGACATCGACCAGGGCGATCCTGTTCGACGGCGCGATGAAGGTCGCCGCCAGCAAGCAGCTGGAATTCACGCAGCATTATCCTGCCTCCGGCTGGGTGGAGCATGATCCGGAAGAGATCTGGGCAAGCGTCGTCGCGACGGTCAAAGGCGCGCTGAAGGCCGCCGACCGCGAGGCCTCGGATGTGGCGGCGATCGGCATCACCAACCAGCGCGAAACCGTCGTTATCTGGGACAAGGCGACCGGCGAGCCGATCCACAATGCCATCGTCTGGCAGGACCGCCGCACCGCGCCGCTGTGCCAGAAGCTGAAGAAACACGGCCTGGAGAAAAAGTTCACCAAAAAGACCGGCCTGCTGCTCGATCCCTATTTCTCCGGCACCAAGATCGCCTGGATGCTGGACAAGGTGAACGGTGCGAGAAAGCGCGCCGAAAAGGGCGAACTGCTCGCCGGCACCATCGACAGTTTTTTGATCTGGCGGCTGACCGGCGGCAAGGTGCATGCGACAGATGCCACCAACGCCTCGCGCACGCTGGTCTACAACATCGAGAAAAATGTCTGGGACGACGAGCTGCTCTCCATCCTGCGCATCCCGGTGGCGATGCTGCCTGAGGTCAAGGATTGCGCCGACGACTACGGCGTGACGGAAAAAAGCCTGTTTGGCGCCGAAATCAAAATCCTTGGCGTGGCCGGCGATCAGCACGCAGCGACCATCGGCCAGGCCTGTTTCGAGCCAGGCATGATGAAATCGACCTATGGCACCGGCTGCTTTGCGCTGCTCAACACCGGCGCCGATCTGGTGCGCTCGAAGAACCGGCTGTTGACCACCATCGCCTATCGGCTGAACGGCAAGACTACCTATGCCTTGGAAGGCTCGATCTTCATCGCGGGTGCCGCCGTGCAATGGCTGCGCGACGGCATCAAGGTGATCGGCAAGGCCGAGCATAGCGGCGTTTTGGCGGCAACCGCCGACCCCACGCAGAACGTCTATCTGGTGCCGGCTTTCGTCGGTCTCGGCGCGCCGCATTGGGACGCCGAGGCGCGTGGCGCGATCTTCGGGCTGACCCGCAACTCTGGCCCGGCGGAGTTCGCCCGCGCGGCGCTGGAATCCGTCGCCTACCAGACGCGCGATCTCCTCGACGCCATGCGCAAGGACTGGAAGGGGGCGTCGGCCAAAACCGTGCTTCGCGTCGACGGCGGCATGGTGGCCTCCGACTGGACCATGCAGCGGCTGGCCGATATCCTCGATGCGCCGGTCGATCGCCCGACCATTCTGGAGACGACGGCGCTGGGTGCGGCGTGGCTTGCCGGCTCGAAAGCAGGCGTGTGGCCGAAGGCGAAGGATTTTGCCAGGAGCTGGGCGCTCGAGCGCCGCTTCAAGCCGGACATGGATGCCACGGTGCGCTCGGCAAAGCTCGCGGGCTGGCGCAATGCGGTGCGCCGGACGCTGAGCGCGCGGTAGTAAATCATGGCGGGGGAAGGGGATGAATCCACACTGGTATGGGGCCTGGCGCGACGAGGCTGTCGAACAATTGGATGCAAAGAATGCACGCTTGCAGCAGGAGTTCCGACTCGGCAGTTGGCCTCGCTATGACTATGATCTGACAGAAGGAAAGCTTCTGTTCTCGGACAACGGCATCACCAAGGTCGTCGCCGAAATCCAAATCGCCGGATCGACGAGTGCCAAGGCCAGCAACTGGCTCTGGGCTTGGGCAAATTCAAACCTGCCTGGCGACCTGCTTGCCGACGCAGAGCTGGTTCGGTCTTTCGGACAGGAGCATTCCGTTGATGAGCTGGCTCAACCCTATGCGATAGATTTGAACAACGACCTGGAAGTGCTCGGCTGGAAAATGACCGCAGCTGCGGTTCGAATCTGCAACGGCCTCGGCGCATACCGTTCTCCGCGTGGTGAAGGCGGAGCCCTGTATCTGATCTTCAAGAGCGTCAATTGGGCCAGCTAATCCGCCGCGCCCGTACCCAAGCAACCTACGGAAAAGCCCGCGCCGTTGCCGGCGCAGGCTTTTCTACTCAACACTTGGTACCAACTCAGCTCAATAGGGCGAATTGCACTGTTGACGCGGGCCGTAATTGGGCTGGAATGTGTTGTCCGAAGCGCGGTACGACCGATAGCGGTCGTAGCACCACTGCACATGGGCATCGCCGCGGTTGTTCTCGCTGTTGACGATCGCACCGGTGATCAAGGCGCCGGTGGCGAAGGCAGCCAGCGGGAACCAGTAGTCGCCGTGACGGCGATAGCCGCGGTGATATTCGCGATAGCCGCGATGGCCATTCCAATAGCTGCCGCCATCATTGTTGCGCGAGAACTGGCGGCCTACGCGGAAATCGCGATTGCCGGAATTGCGGTTGCCATGGCGCATCCACCGCCAGTTGTCATGACGAGAATCGCCCACATTCACGATGTCGGACGAAGTTGCTGATGACTGGGGCACGAACATCTGGGCGGCATTGGCCGGCATAGCGGCGGCCGCGGCAAACGAAATTGACAGGGTGGTCGCCAGTAGACCCGTTGCGATCTTGTTCATGATCTTCTCCTTGAAGGGTGGTTGACGTCCCTTGTGAGACGAAAACGGCCCGCTCGTGCGATGGTTCCCACCAAAACAGTAAGTTGCTGATTTGTAATGTTTCTCGAATTTGGCGCGTGAGAAAAGGCGCGTTTCGCGCGCCAACAGATCGAAGCGGCGACCACGTTGCGGGAGCGGCTCACCGGGCTGGTGACGACGCAATTTGCGGCGCGTCGGGCGATGGCCGAAACCCCGGTGGAACGGCCATCTTTTTCCGGTTGACCGGTCGCGGCACTCTCCCTATGTTCCGCGCAATTTCGAGGGCGGCCTTTAGAGCCCGCGGGAGCGCGTAGCTCAGCCGGTAGAGCAACTGACTTTTAATCAGTAGGTCTCGGGTTCGAACCCCGACGCGCTCACCAGAAACTTCAGAAAATCAAGGCTTTGCGGGAGGTGAGGGTGGTCTTTTGTGTCCGCTGAAATGCGTGTCCGCACTATGTCCGGAAAACTGGCCATTGTTTTCGTCTCTGACAGTGCCACACTCGCCTTGGTTGATGCGACATCACGAGGGGCGATCATGGGTGTGATTGAGGACGTTCGAAAAGCTCTGGCCGATATCCCTCTGTGGCGGGAACTCGGCAAGATGCCAGACCGAATGGCAGCGATGGAAGCTCGCATGGCCGCTATGGAAGATCGTCTGAAAACTCGACCAGGCGAGACCTGCCCGAAGTGCGGTGAACATACCATGCGGCTCTCGACTCTTGGCCGGGTGATCGGTGGGATCGGCAAGCAGCAGCGAACCGACCATTGGGCATGCTCAAACCCGACCTGTGACCACATGGAAGCGCGCCTTGTAAAGCTTTAGCCCGCCACCGTGAGGCAGCGGGCTTTGTGAGGACGCCGAGTTTGCCACAACCAGTGAAGCGCGCCTCTAGACGCGCGCAGTGCCACTCTCCCGGTGGCCGAAATGCCGTGGCGCTGAGGCTCCCAGCGAGCAAACCTTCATAGTCGACTGGCCGGCGATCCCTCAATTCACGTCGACGGACTCAACGGCGGCAACTTAGCCGACAGGTGTGGCTTACTAGCTACATACAAGGTTGCAGGTTTATGGCACTAAGTTCCTGACATTGTGCTGGGGATTCCGATGAAAGCCTTTCTTTTCGCTTCACTTATCGCGCTTTCGGTGACCGCGCCGGCGATCGCCGCCGACACCATTACTGCTCCTGTGGACACCCCTGAATGGACCTGGCAAGGACCTTACGCTGGTATCTTCGGCGCGGGGACGCTGGAACACTACAAGATACATGAGCCGAACATTGGTGCCGGTGCTACCCACAGCCCAGGCTCGGCAACAATCGGCGGCTTTGCGGGCTATAACTTCCAGTCCGGCACGATTGTCTACGGCCTCGAAGGCGAGCTTGGGTATCGCTTCAAAAAGAACACCTTCAACGACATTCCAGGACCAGGCGTCCTCGACGCATCCACCGGGTTGTTCGGCTCTGTAAAGGGTCGAGTCGGCATGGACATGGGCGCGTACATGCCGTTCGTCACTGCGGGTGTAACCGCGGCGAAGTTGAAGACGTTCTATCCAGGTGGTGACGCGGAGCGCGATGCCACCTTGGTAGGCGGCATCGTTGGAGCAGGTTTAGACGTCGCACTCACCCACAACGTGTTTTTGCGCGGAGAGTATGATTTCTCCTTCTTTGGCAAGAAATCGCTAGAATATTGCGGTGGCGGGTGCACACTCGAACACACGGTTCAGACGCACGACTTCCGCGTCGGCGTCGCGATGAAATTCTAGCAGTAGAGAGATCGCCCGCCAGCGTGAGCCGGCGGGCTTTTCGGGAGGCACTCTCTGGCCACAAGAAACCCGCCGCTGTGAGGGGGGCCCAGGGCGGCGGGTTCTGCACCTTGAATAGAGCGGCCATATTCCTGAGAAAGCCGCTGCACGACATAAACCCGCAGAGGCGGCTTTTGTTCCGGACAATTTTAAGAACCGGCCAGCACTTCCTGCGATTTCAGATCATCGCCCCACATCACCGTTTCGCCGTAGGTGTCTGGACAAGGCTCGGCGTCCGCGCCTTCCTCGTCGTCGGCGTTGTCTAGCTCCAGATCGCATGTGTCGCCGGCCGGCAGGTTGGGAGCGGTGCCGGACAGGAATGACTGTCCGCCATTATGCGCCCAGCCAAGCGACGGCTCCTCGTCGCCGGTTTCCTCATCGTCGCAAAAGTCGGCTTCCATCAGATCCAATGCCGTCACCAGCGACATCGCCCGGTCTAGAAGGTCGTTGAGGCGTTTCTCGACTGACTGCCTCCAAACACGCGGGTTCGTCCCCTTGGGCATGCCGTAGGGGCGTAGCGTCCTAACCAGGGCGGTCATGACACGCGCTCCTGATCGAGGAACGCCAGCGCCGATATCAGGATGGCTTCTGCCACCCGATCGATCAGCGAATGCTCTTTCAGGGCATATCGGATCGCTTCTGCAACACCCCGATTGCTCGTTGCCGGCGGTGTTGCGTGCCACAGCTTGTCATCCAGCGGCCCATAGGTTGCCGCAACGAGAGCATCCTCGTTTTCGCTCGTGATCTCGCCGTTCGGAATTGCCATGAACTCTGCCATCTTGGCATAGTATTGGGCGATGGTGTCGGCGAGCGGGTCAGGTGCCCTCGCGGGCAGCGCCAGCGCTACGGCGCCTCCTATCAATGGAAGCAAGGCAAAGGTGCCAAGCATGGTACGGCGGGAAAATCTCCCGACGATCGGCACTACGTCGGTAGCAGGCATGGCTTCGCCGGCTGCCGGAACATGGGTGTTCGGCATGGTGGTTGCTCCTTGAGCGACGTTGATGTAACGTCATGCAAATTAAATGACTTCGTGGCCAAGTCAATACAATTTGAATGAAGTTGGAGCGGGATGACGATTACTGTGGGACAGCTTAGGGCGGCGCGCGGCTTGATAGGATGGTCGCAACAGGATCTTGCCGAGAAGGCTGAGGTTGGTCGAGCGACAATCGCCGACTTCGAAGCCGGTAAGCGAACGCCCTATGCGACGACGCTCGCGCGATTGCGGGAAACGCTAATTGCTGCTGGAGTCGAGTTCATCGCCGAAAATGGCGGAGGCGCTGGCGTGAGGCTGAGGAAATGATCAAGGCGGCGTTATCTGTCGATTGCCATGTCGACGCCCATCAGTGTCTCCGACGCCGGTACCTCACAGCACATCTACGAGAGTTGCATCGGTGATGCTACGAAAGAGTTCCAGGACTTTGTTGGCCTGCAGACCGCATAGAAAGGGCTATACTTTTCGAGTGCCGCGCCCAGCTCTTGGCCCTCTTGCGCTCAATGCCACCGGCTGTCGACAAAGCCGAACTCGCCGAGAGACGTCGCCTGGACAAACGTCCGGAAAAGGGACCATGACCAGTCTGCTGGAATATCAGCGCCGGCACCGAACTTGCCTAATAAGTCCGACGCCTTCGTATTCAACGCGTTGCTGGAAAAGCACCGACGCAGCTTTGCTGAAAGCGGCGAAGGGCTCCCTTCCTCCGGGAGCCGGCTTGCGCGCGCCTGCGAGTTGCGCGATGCTGAAGCAGGGAAATAACGGGAGGGGTTTTACTGTGCCGCATAGGATGAAAACGTCTATACTCGCAGCAATTCTGATTGCCGCTTCGGGCGTATCTGCCGCCGCCGCACAGACCGATACCTCGATATGTGAAGTCCTCGCTGGACCATCGGACGAGGCGGCTGGAGGTAGCCGCAAATTTGTTCAAGCGCTCGAAGGCGTGGACTACGCCTCTGCCCGGCCACAGTTGCACGGCAGAGAGCTTGAAGCTTTCGACGCGATGGTGGCCGCCAAAGATCAGGCGCTCGGGCCGTTGAAAGAATTCACAGAACGGTTCGAGGATTTCGCGTACCTTATGCGGCGATGTGCTCGTTAAAGGTGCTCTATCGCCGTTGACGGCAACTACATGAGCCCGTGACCATATAGGTCGTCAGCGGTCCTTCGACGTTACCTCAACCCCGGCGCGAGGCCGGGGGAATCAAGTCAGCAAACATGTTTGGAAGGACGACCTGTAACGGGCGGAGAAGTGATATCGGCGAACCTTGCCCACACATCTTCATGATCGAAGCGATCTACCATTTCCCGACCACGCGCGCTCCAATTCCTGAATGCGGCTTTCGATGTGGTCGACGCTTTTAAGGCGCTGACCAGATGCGCCTTTTCACTGCGCTCGCGTGCTGCGGCCGAACTTGGCGCCGGATTTCCATGCCGCGGCGCTTCTCAATCCATTCGGCGATGGCTTCCCTGGTGTTAGCAAGCGCCTCTTCGTGCGTCTCGCCATCGGCGGCAGCCGAAGCGCTGCACAAGAACATCGCCGGGCCGCTCCTGGCGTACACAGTGAGCACTACCAAGGGGCGCTTCGTGAGGTCCATCGACCCCTGCTGAAGTCGATAAAGACCATCGGCAAGAGGGGCGCCGTTCATCCAGCCGAACATGACAGGACCGGTGAAGCCGGCGGCGTTGGTCTCATCATCCCTTTAGCCCAAGCCTATTGCAAACAAATACCTTGCGAGCCTCGGCAGAACCCTCCAGGCTTCCGACGTTTTTAGGATTGTAGTTTCCGCGCTTGGCCGGCTGCACGTAGCGTTGTGCGAAACCGTCAACATCTAAGCGGCGATATTGGATCACGTGTTCTAGCTCGTGAGCCCAGAGGCAGACATCAATCGCGTCATTTTGGCTGTCAAACACTATCACGTTGTCAAGCGTTACGGCTGCCGCACCGGAATCGAAAGCGAATTGCTGAACGTCTAGAGCTCCCCGGCTGCCGACGCGAAAACGAACGCTGTCAAGCACCGCCTTGGGATAAAAGAATTGCAGACTTTCGCGGATGCTAGCGGGGATATCTTTAACACCGGCTCTTACTGCTGACTTCTTGCTTTCGTGAATCGCAAACTCCAACGGTTCGGCTTGAAGCATCTCTGTCTGCTTCAGGCGCTCGCAGTCAGCCTTTCGCAAGACCTTCCGAGCCTCACAGAACGGATCATTCCCGTGCTGAATGCAATGCCCTGTCAACGGAGCTCGCAGAATGCATGCACGGCAACTTGCTCGTTGACGACACTCGCGATGTTTGCCTACGCCGCCAGAGAGCCTGCGAAAGAAAAAATCTTCTGGGAGCGTCCCCAACTCGACTTCCTGAGGGTCGAGACTATTGACGGGATTGAATTGCGCCTGTCCTCCGCGTACACGCGCGCACAAGTATTCTGTTTTGCCGGCTTTTTGAACAGTTCCAACCTTGAAACCTGCCGCGCCTTTCCATGCGCACAGAGAACCATTACTAACGCACAATTTTGTCTTTCCGGCTCCTGGCGTTGCACCTGGTCCCAATGAGCACTTGCTTGACTTGCAATCAGTATCAACGCTGCATGCCTTGCCATCACCGCTGAGGGCCGCCGCAGCGGTGGATTGAGCAGTCGCGGTGACCAAAGCGCAGAAGAAAAGCATCAGGAAGAAGCGCTGCATTCGACGAACACTCGGTATTCTGAAGTCGTGATATGCGCTGGATTGCAAATTCTGTTTGGCGGTCATTTGAGTGCCCCATATTTGCAGGCGTTCTCATTAACACAAATTAGTCACCGCTAAAATAAAAAATTGGGGGCGTGGAAGTCGCTGGCATGTTACTCATCCCCCCGGTGTCTCGCAGCACTCTCGATGGAGTTGCCTTCTGCTAATTGGGAGAAGGGGCCATGGATAAACTAAACATAGGGCTGATGAGGCTAAAACACTGGCGAGACAAGGCGCTGCGTGGTCGCCGCCGTCGCCTTTCGCGCAACGTTGTGTGATGGGCGCTGATCCAACGGCGATCTATGCTGAAGGCATGGGAGCGATCTTCAATGATAACGCCAACGCCCTCACAGAGCCCCGCTAGGACGTGGGGCGCGCCCTTGGGCGCCGTGCCTGAGTGCTCCTGATATCAAGGAGTGAATAGAAAGGCCCGCTGCGAGAGGAACAAGCAGCGGGCTCCTCAATGTGAGCGGCTACGATGCGTACCGCTCAGCGCCGTGAGATCAACAGGCAGAGTTCCCGAAGGTCGCGATCATAGGTGCCAGAGCTGCTAAGCACGTCTGCGCAGCGCTTCTTCATACGAGAGATCTGGCTGCTCGACATATCGGCAACAACACCCGGAAGTCCTGGTGTGCCAGGGACACCCGGCGTGCCAGGCGTGCCAGGCGTGCCCGGGACGCCGCCGATGCCAACACCGACACCGACACCACTCGTGCCGCCAACGGTCGCGCCCAGCCCAGCCGTAACGCCGCCAGTGCCGCCTACGTTGGCTCCGGCCCCGGCAGCAACACCACTGGTGCCGCCGATTGTTGCACCGGCACCTGCCTTAACGCCACTGGCGCCGCCGATTGATGCGCCAAGACCGGTATTCACGCCGCTCGCTCCACCGACTGAGGCCCCCGCGCCCGCCTTGACACCGCCACTGCCACCAATCGATGCACCGGCGCCGGCATTGATGCCCCCACCACCGCCGACCGATGCCCCGGCGCCGACACTGATTCCGCCGGCACTCGCGGGCATGCTAAGAACTGCAATCATTGCCCCATTCGCCAATGTGTTGGCGGTTCTCTTGAAAAAACTAGCCATGTCACTCTCCTTGTGGTTGCGAGCGTCCAACAGGCATTCTGCTGGTTGCTCCTACATTAAGCTCGGAGAGAGACTTCTTGATCCCCAATGCTGGGATCATCTTGGCTGACGTGGTTCCTAGTTCCCACAATAAGGAAGGACCATTTATATCAATTTTTCCTAATGTTTTATCTTATAATGTAGCCTGAGCTAATTACCCTCTTGGAACAAGCTCCGAGGACGCGGCAGGCAGTTGGCGCAGTTCAGCTTAGAACTCGCCGGGCGAAGACCCCCACGACCTCAAGCCAGGCGAGCCTACAACCTGATCAGAGTACGCGATCAGGACCGGGGATCAGCCGGCAAAAGCTTCCAGTGCAATATCGATGCCGGCAATTTCTGTCTCAGAATGGGGCGTTCGCCATGACGCTCGGTCAATTCGCTGTCTCGCATTTCGATCATGTGGATGGATAATAACGGGGTATATCTGGCGTACTGGCAAGTCTATGACCTGGAGCAGGCCGAATTTAGCAACCTTTACCAGATTTGTTCTTCACGCTTGCGCCAATTTCAACTTTCAGAGATGCTAACTCAGCCTTGGGAGGGCTGGGGGATGAAAATAAAAGCATTTTGGGCACTTTGTGCCACGGCAGCGCTGTTCGGCTGCCAAACAAGCAATCAAGCCGACTACATGCAAATAGGCTACGGGCCAAGTTTCGAGGTCGCCCATGCTCAGTGCGAAATGCATAAGGGGTCGGTCGATCAAGGCTATATTGCTATCGGTTCTCCGGGCTTTGTTGCGGGCGCCGGGATCGGCAACGCCTTGGGCAACCTGGCTGCCGAAGAACAATATATGAAGAACTGCCTCATCCTAAGCGGGTGGAAGCGCGTCCCGCATGGCCAGGGTGCCACGGCTGCAGCCGCCGTTACTGCCGGTGCGCCACTGACGCCTTATGGAATACAGCGTGCACCTGGCAGCTGGATCAACACGGCGTTGCTTGATTGGTCGGACGCAAGTCGGAAATGCGTCGCCGGCGACAAGGCCGCGTGTGGAACTCGGGCGAAGCTCGGTGCGCAACTGAGAGCCGCCGGCGTAAGCCCGGCGCCGCTCTAGGAGGGGTCAATGGAGCGGAACCTAGCGATCTGCCTTGGCATCGTTATGGCACTGAGCGGATGCGCAGCGGACTATCTCAATCACTACGACAGCGTGACGCTAGCTGCCGGAGACAGCAATCGCGCCAATAGCCTTGCCCAGACCATCGATCCGTTCAATCCGAACAGTCAGAACACGCACATTGAGGGCGACGGCGCGCGCATTGCTGGTATCGTCCAACAATATCGGGGACCGGCCAATGCCGCCCCAGCCGGGGGGAACTGTCCGAAGGATGGCAGCATAGCCGCCGATGGTTCGCGATGCGGCGGGCGCTCCGCCGAAAGCCGTCCAGGGGGAGCAATGTGATGAGCTTCCGCTTTCGTCGCAGCTTCAAGATCGCCCCAGGACTCAGGCTAAACGTTGGCAGAAAAGGCTCGAGTGTCCGGACCGGAATCAAAGGCTTTGGGTTGACGTCGGGAACAGCCGGCAGTCGTATCAGCGGCGGGATTCCCGGCACGGGGCTTAGCTTCACGAAAAGCATCAAAGGCCAAGGTTCTGTACCGGCGTTGGACGAGGATGCGGCCGAGACACCTAAACCCCGAAGTATTTTGGTCCGCTTGGTTATAGGGGCGTTCGAGGTGGTGGCAGGCATATTGCTTCTCGGCGTCCTCGCAAGATTATTGGGATACTGACGAGGTCGCAAGCGTTGGACAAATACCGATATGACAATCGATCTGATCGCTGGCTAAAGAGGACCGGTGCCAAGCATAGCCGTGCGCGCCGATGGGCGAGTGTGCCACGGCGCCTGATCTTGGTGACTGTGGTTGCCGCTGGCGCTCTGGTCGCGCAGACCGCAATCCAGCGCAGCGAAAGCTTACCGCAGATCAACGCATTCAACTGGTTCGGCTCGAAGCCGGCGCCGATCGCCGGCGTTGCATCAGTCATCGATGGCGACACGATCGAGATCCACGGGCAGCGCATTCGCTTCAATGGCATCGACGCTCCCGAGAGCAAGCAATATTGCGATGACGCCAAAGGGTTCGAATATCCTTGCGGCCGCCGGGCAGCTGAAGCGCTGGACATTTTCCTTGCGACCTCCAAGCCCGTGCAGTGCTCCTTTGTTTCCTGGGACCGCTATGGCCGCTTCGTAGGCGATTGCAGGCGTGCAGACGGCACCAGCGTGGCATCATGGATGGTCGAGCACGGCCACGCGCTGGATTGGCCCCGCTACAGCCGCGGAGCCTATGCACAGCAGCAGGCGAAGGCCGAGGCAGCTAAGATCGGGCTATGGGTCGGAAAGTTTCGGGCGCCTTGGGATTGGCGTGCTGGGCATGCTGACAAGGCACCAGCGATCAGCCAGCCTCTCGGGATCATCAATAACCAGGTGGCGCAGAGCTATTCCTGCCAGCCGCGTCGGACATGCCCGCAAATCAGTTCGTGCGAGGAAGCGAACTGGTATCTGGCCAACTGCTCTTGGGGCGGTAAGCTCGATCGCGACAAGGATGGCATCCCTTGCGAGGGCATGTGTTGAGCTCACCAAATCGGGGATTCACAGACTCCGGGTCTCGATCTAGAATCGAACCATGGAAACGATCTTCGATGACCTTTCCGCCGGCCTCAGAGCGCCCCGCCAGGACGTGTGGCGCCCTGTCCGCGCCTTCGCCCTCGATCTTTCCGGCAAGCTGTTCCTGGGCCTCGCAATCGGCCTAGGCGTTGGCATTGGAATGGCGCTGGCCGGGTAAGATCTCAAGCCGGCCTGATAGCAATGGTGAAAGCCATGCCATTGGTAGCCTTGCAGATGAACGCTTTCGGATCGCTTTTTGCAGCGGCGAGTTTTCTGCGCACCGTCGCCATGCTTACGCTGCTGGTGCTACCGCCGCTGCCGATTTGCTGCAAATCGCCGTCGTTGGCCGGAGCTCTGATCACTTGGGTGTCGGCGTTCTGACCAGATGATGAGATTCCTGCAATGAAAAGTGTCTGTGCCGACCCCCACGATGGCGCGACGGCGGGCGGGTCCTTTGAACTTGCGGCAACGAAAAGCCCCTCCGGAATGCCCCTGTAACCGGTAATACGAAACGCGACATGAGCGCTGTCTCCAGTTGTGCTCGATACGACGCTTAGCGTAGATCCTTCGGACCCATCGGCCACACGATAGTAGATGGCACCGGCACCGGCAGACGACCGGCTGTCAAGCAACGTCCACCCGGACGGTGTCGTCAGCGCGTTATTCGAATTGTGGCATCTGAAGCAAACGAGCAGCAAATCTCCGGATTGAATGCCGGCCGGGAGATCAACCGTTTTTGTCGTCGTCCCACCGGTGTAGACACTGACTGCCGTCGCGGCTGTCACTGGGAAACCGGCAGCGCCGGGACCGCCATCGGTGAGCATGTGAACAAACATCGGGTTCTCCTAAAAAGGCCACCAGGCCAACACGAGGATGGCGGTGCTTGCGGCAGTGAATGCGAGGTGATCGGCGGTCATGCGTTGCCGTCCAGTTCCTTAGCTGCAAGCTGGCGCTGCCCCATCTCTTCGATGCAGCCGGCAAGCTCGGCAAAGAACTGCTCCACCATCTGATCGGACAGCGCGAACTTGTGCGTTGAGCCGTCCGGCCGCTGGAATTGGAAAGCGAGGTGCTTCCCGTCCATCGACGTGCCGAGCCAGTAGGAATCGAATTCGACGGCTTCGAAGCTGCCGAACTGCGCCTTGAATTTGAGGCGATTCTGTTCGGCCCGGCCTTCGTGTTCCGGCGGCGGGCGCCACCATGCGAGCTTGTCGGTCATTTGCCGCGCCCCGGCTTTCGTCCTGTGCTCAGCAATCCGGCTTTGATCGCAACGCGGGTCAGGCCGGCAGCAACGGCATCGTCAGCCATTACCTCGAAGCTCCCGAAACCGGGGAAATTGAGATTGATCGATGTCTTGCCTCTGCTGCTGCCTGACGATGCGCCGCCGGCCGGAATCGGAACCATGCCGCCGGTAGCCATTCGAGGCATCGCGAGTGACCGACTGAAGCCGTCGACAACGCCGCCCATATTGAATCCGCGCACCGCTTTGAAGAAATCGCGCGGAATTGCCATCTGATTGAGCGCGTGCATGAAGCCAGGGCCATAATAGGCCGTGGCCTTGGCTTGCATGATGAATTCCTTGACGCTGGCCCATATCGGAATGCTGTCGCTGGTCGGCGTGCCAGGCCCGTTGGCGAGATACCCGCCTGCAGCGAAGCCGCCATGGGAGCCGCCGCTATCGGAAGATGAACTGGAGCCGGCAGCCGCGCGGAGAGACTGTGCGGCAGCCGCCGCTGCCCTGAGCGAGGCCAGGATGCGGGCGATTGCCGCCTCGACCTGTGCCGCCAGGGTGTTGACGATGCCGGCGAGACCGGAGAAGCCGCTTTGAAGCAAGGCACGCATTCCAGACAGGATTGCCGAGAGCTTGCCCGGAAGGGTCTCAAATGGCGCCACGATGGCTTCTGCGGCGGCTTGGGCTGCACCGGAGTCGAGATTGCCGAGCGAGCTATTGAAGCCGCTAGCGGCCTCCTGTGCGGCAGGAGCAATGGTGCTGATGGAATGGGTGATTTCGTTGCTGACGCCATCCACGGCGCCGCTGGTGCCGTCAACGCTGCTCTTCAAGCCGTCGAGAGCCTGCTTGCCATCATCGGCCGCGCGGGCCACACCGTCGACGACATTGAAAACTTGCTTCGTCAGTTCCCCACCACCGCCGCGAATAACCGTGATCTGGTGGCCGAGGTTTTCCACCTGGCCGGCGGTCGTAGCGGAAGCAGCACCGACAGCAGCAACACCTTTTGCTGCGCCGTCAGCGTTCTCACGAAGATCGATGATGTTGCCGACGACCTTGCCGGCAATCGTGTTCTGGATGTCTTCGAGTTGGCGCTCAGTCTGCGCAAGTCGGATATTCGCCCTGACAAGCGCGTCCATCGCCGGATCTATGTCGACGCCGAGGCGCTTTTCCATCGGGCCAAGCGCGCTCTGATCAGCAGAGAGCTTGGTCGCATCGAACACCGCCTGCTGATGCGCGAGCTGCGCCTTGGCGTCCGCAATTGCCGCCTTGGCGGCGTCGATATGAGCTTGGCCGAGACGCTTCAGCGCGCCCTCCGCACCCGGAACGCCGTTCTTGACCGCGGCAACTGCGGCATTCAGGTCGGCCAGGGCTTTCTGGTGGGCTGCCGTTGCGGTTGCAGCGTCGAACTGCTTGTTGCGCACCAGACCGAGTGCCAGGCGCAGCCCCTCGAATGCGGCGGCGACGATGACGATAGCGCGGCCCCATGGCGTCAAGAACAGGAAAGCATTTTTCAGTGCGAGGGCAATCCTGATCAGGTTGGCCACGCCGCCGAACACAAACCCTAAGCCCCGCCCGAGCAAGCCAAGTGCAATCAGCGCCGGGCCAATGGCCGCCGCCACCGCGCCGATCTCCGTGCCGAGCTTCAGCGTCTCCGGATTGAGCTTCGAAAGCGACGTGGTGAAGTCGGTGAGTTTGACGACCATCTTGGTGACGGATTCGAGCAATCCGGAATCGCCTATGGCAATCGACAGGGTTTCCACCGCGCTGTTGAACTTGTTCACTTCGCCGGTCAAACCCTGGACGCGGACTTCGGCCAGCTTGTTCGCGCCGACACCATTGATACTTGCGGCAAGCTCCTTGAAGCCCTTGGAACCGAGCTTCATCAGCGCGATCGCGGTGCGCAGCGCGTCCGTGCCGAAGATGGTCGAGCCCTTGTCGTTGAGGTCTTCCTGCGAGAGCTTGCCGAGCTTTGTCTGAAGCTCCTGGGCGATCTCGGCCATCGACCGCATCTTCCCCGCAGAGTCGAAGAACCGCAAATTCAATTCCTTGAAGACGCCGGCCGCTTCCTTGGATTGCGGCACCAGTCTTTGCAGGAAGGTCTTGAACGAGGTTCCGGCATCAGAGCCGCTGAAGAACAGGTTAGACGTTCCAGCTAATGCGGTGTTCATATCCTCCAGCGAAACACCTAGCGCCGACGCCACGCCGCCGGTCTGGCCGATCGCCAGCCTGTAGTCATCAAAGCCGAGCTTTGATTTGATCAGCGTGCCGGTGACGTTGTCGACAACGCCGGGAAGCTGTTTGACCTGTAGGTTGAACTGCTTGATCAAATCGCCAGCGATGCCGGCCGCTGGCACCAGTTGCCCGCCATTCGCGGCGGCGAGGTCAAGCGTCGCCTGTGCCGCGCCGCCCATAATCTGGGAATAGTCGAGGCCGATCTTCGCCAGTTCCGTCATCGCGTTGGCCGATTCGGTCGCCGAGAAGACGGACGCGTTGCCGAGTTCAATCGCCTTGGCCTTGGCCTGGTCGAATGCGTCGCCTGCCGCTCCGGTGTTGGCAACGAAGCTGTTCATCGCCGTCTGGAAATCGGCGGCCTGTTTCAGGATGCCGACACCAGCGCCGACGATCGGCAGCGTCAATGCGGTCGAAAACCCCCGGCCAACGCTCTGGATTTGTTTGCCAGCGTCCTGAAAGGATTTGGCCAGCGATTTGATCTGGACTTCGGCCTGCTTCAGGGAGCTGAAGAAACCGGGACTGAGCCCCTTGGTCTGGGCGGCAGCTGTCTGCAAGTCCTTGAACGCCTTGCGGCCGGCTGCGCCAAATTCCGCCAACTCGCGCTTGAGTTCCTTGCCGCCGTCGAGGGCGATACGCTGTTTGATTGTTGAGGCCATGCTGGCTTCCTTCTAGGGACAGGCGCGCCATCACGGCGGGCCGAATTGATGTAGCTATTTGTTGCGGCGAGCGTAGATGCCTGCAGCCAGGTCGTTGAAGCCCTCGTTCGTTTTTGCGATGGCCTTATCCCACGCCTTCGAAATGGTCGTGGCTGGTTTGCCCGGTTCGGCAGCATCGAAGGGCGCCCGCTTCATGGCTTCGGACGTTTCGAACTTGGCCCGATCTTCGGCCCGAGCCTGAGCCAGGGCAGCGGCGTATTGCTCTGGATGACGGTCTGCCAGGTCGAGATAGTGCTTCTCTTCCTGGGAAAAGAGGGCGGTGACGAAGCGTGCCTTGTAGAAAAAGCTCACCATATCGCCGGCGGTGCGAAAGCCGGTGGCGGCACCCGTGGCGAGCGCGGTTTTCCAGTGGTCGGGAAAGTGGCTTGGGATGGTCATTGGGTGTTTCTCCTTCGAATGGGACGCGGTGTCGTCACGACGCTGCGGGTTGGTTTTAAGGCTTGGCTCCCCAGCACGCCGACATTGAGCGTTCCGCCCAATCGGCGCCGCCGGGCAGGCCTTCGATGTCGTCCGATGTCCATTGACCGCCTGACCCGTCATTGCCGGTTTTGTCGACGAATTCTTTCACGTCGTCGGACCAGTCCAGGACAGGCCGAGCCGGCAACGGCAAACGAAAATCATGAGTGCGTGAGCGGTTGATATCTTGATGCACCGCGCAGGCCAGCGTCGCGGTAAGATCCTCCACCGCTATCACGGCCCTAGCCTGGTCGCGTTCTGAGGCTCCCAAGATTTTCATCGCCTCTCGGATCAAAGACGGCCATTCGGCTGTCATGACCGCCAGGCACGCTTTCACGGCCGGGTCGTATCCATCGGTGGATTTTGCCGTCCAAGTTGAGCGCCGACGTTCAGCCCGATCTGGTCGGCCGCCATGGCCGTTCTTGATGTTGGAATTCTGGCGCCGCGCCGCGTCGGCAGCCTGCCGGTCGATCATACGCCGGCCATCAGCCAGAACGACCACAGGCAATGAACCGCGCACCACAGCCCGGCTGATGGTTGACGGGTTGACGCCGATGGTGGCGGCATATGCCGACATTGTGAGGAGAGCTGCTGACATCAGATTATTTTCAACAGGTCAGAATTGCGCGGGAAGATGATTCCAGACCTTGCGCCATAAGGGGCCAGCAAATTTGCATGGTGACCATGCCCATGTTTTGGAAGGCTGTGGCTAGGGACAGTTTGGGCTGTCGCCATTCCCTCATACGTCAGCCGCCCACTGGGACCCGTTGACTTGCTGGGCATCGGTGCGGGCCGAGCAGTCGGCATACCGCCCGACCCGCGACGCAAGACCATGCTCTCTGAGGACATGGCCGCGCCTTTCGTTGAACTGCCGAGCCGGACAGTAACCGCTGTGAAACTGCCCGGCTCTTTGCCATACCCAGACTGACAGGAAGGGGCAGGCAATAGGTTGAGGCCGGGCAGCCGAAACCGTCCGGTCTCTTTGTCGTCAAGGCGAAGGATCATCTCCATGATCATAAATTCAGAAGGGGAGATATTCGGTCTTTGGCTCCCGCTGTTGCGGGTTGCCGGCCTTCATGCTGGCGATCTCGGCCAAGCGAGAGAGGATGAAACGGGACTCCATCGCGTATCCCTTGGGGGACCAGAACGGGGGATCTCCGTCCATAAGCCCCGGCAATGCAATCTCAGAGAGGGGCTGCGGCCTTGAGGCGTTGACGCGAGGCAGAGTGGTTCTGCGGATGAACCGGCGCTTCACGGCGGCATAGCCATGCATCGGGACTTGGACGATACCGTTGTCGTCTGCGCGGCAGCCTGCGAGCTTTTGCTGCATGTCATCGCTTAGGATTGAGTTGCTGCCGCTACCGTTGGCGTGGCACCATAGCTCTACCTCGTTCTCCTCAAGGATCTGCTCCGGAAGCTCAGGCAGGCAGCGCGCCATAGGCTCTGGAGGAGTGAGTGGAGCGGCATCGGCGGGCAGGTGTTCATTCGCGGCGTGGACCGTCATGTCAGCCTCAGCGACAAGGCGAAGGAGATCGGCAAAGCGGCGCCCGAGTTCGGGGTATTCCTTCCTCAGCATCTTGGCTGCGGCGTCGGCCTTGGCCTTGGCGATCCTGTAAGCGTCTGCACGTTCCGTCTCGCTCGCGTTGGCAGCGGCCTCTTCCATGCGTTTGGTCAGTTCGACCTTCGCAGCATAGGCGCGCTCGATGTCGCGGTTCGCCGAGGCAATCTTGGCCTCGATCGCCTCGACATCCTTGTCGGTTCCGTCGAGCAGGACGCGCCGGCGGTCAGCTTCTAACTGTTCAGCGGTCTTTTCGAGCCCGTCTATGTCGATGCCGTCAAGCGCTTGTCGAAGCTGGTCGACAGAATTTGGCTGACCGCGAAGCTGCTTGATGATGGTCTGCATGTTCATTGGTTCGAACCTTCATGGCTGACTGATGCAGGGAAGATCGCAAACCAAAACCGACAGACGAAGCCATTGAAAACCGACAAAACCGCCAAAGCTGACATCCTACCCAATGTTGAGCTTTGCCCGCACTTTCGTGATTGAGACGAGCCAGCGACCACCGTACTTCCAGCCGAAAGTGCGATCGCGATCACACCAGCGCCAAATCGAATCTTTGGACCGTTGAAAACGGGTTGCGGCCACTCCGATGTCGACCCACTCGATGCCTATTAAGTCGACCCGCCTCTCTGGTTCGACGATGATCGGAGCGGCGGGTTGAGGAGGCGCTGGCAAAGGAACATCCTCTCCTTGCAGGCCTCGAACATCCGCCAAGGCGCGGTCAACGTCCTGGGCGATCGCCGTGAGCCGAACAATGATGCTGGCAAGGTCGCTCATGCCGTCTCCACGAATCTTGCGAGGCTGGGGACGGTGGGAACAAACATCGCCGGCCGCCGTTTGTTGGCATGTCGATGCTGTTCCAACCTTTGGATTCGGACGGTCGCAAGCGCAGCGAGCTTTACCATGCGGCACGGTTGTCGATGCTCGAGTGTCGTGTGCTGATGCGCTTCGATAGGGTGGAAGAGGCTGCCGACAAGGTCCAGGCAGCGGCCGAGTTGTTCGCCGAGGCGGCTCGACCCGTAGGAAGCACTCAAACGTTGGGCATGTAAGCCGCTTTCTATGGAAAGTTCTTGGCCTGAAAATTTCTGAATCTTCCTTCTTTCCAAAGCGGACGGGTTTAAATTCTGTTTTTTGTTCTGTTTAGATTCAGGTCTATGTCTCAGGTCTATGTCTCGGTTTCTGTCTCTGTCTCTGTCTCTGTGTGTGTACAGGGCTGGTGACAGGGCTGTGTGCAGGGGTGTCATGATCCACCTCGCATAACTCTGGTTTGCAGGAGCCTTTCGCCAGGATTGACGCTGACGACGTTCGCGGGCTGGTCGGTGGCGAAGGTCCGCTTAGCCCATTCTGTCGCCATCAAATCGGCCTCGGCAGCTTCCCTGATATCGTCGCTGTCGATGTGGTCGATGATCTTCATTGTCCCCTTGGCGTGATCCTTGTTCGTCGGGATGTTGCCTTTGTGCTGGAACCACTTCTTGACGTAGGTTTCGGCGGTGGCCGGATCGTGCATGACGAGATCAGCCTGCACGACATCGGCCAGCGCGCGCCGGTATTGTTCGGCCTGCCAATTGAGATCGGCCAGGGCATAGCCTTCTCGGATTCGGCAGCAGCCGGCGCTGTTCTGGTGGGGACCGCAGATCAGGTAGAGCATCAAGACGCGCCCATCGCTGCTAAGCGACAGGAAGGCCTTGGAACCCCAGATGGCGGGTGAGACGGGGGCGAAGTCGCGGCTCATTCGGTGCCGCCGCTCTGCCGACGAAGACGGCCATGTTCATGGCGATGATGAAGCCGGCATAGCCAGCGCACATCCATCGGCTTGTCGTAGTCATCGTGGTGCGCCTCGGCCACCAAGTCGCCGCACTGCTCGCACGGCATCTGGATGACGAGCCCGCGCTTCAATGCCGATCGGAGGCACTGGTGCGCCCAGACCTTTTGCGGGTTGGCTTCCTTCCACCGGGCTTGTGGGCTGCCTTTGCCGTTGCTTTTACGTGCCGGTTTGCTATGGTCCGAACCGTCACTTGCCGGGAAGCTTGTTGACATTTCGGAGCCGGTTCGCGTGTCCAGCGCGGCCGGCTTTTCGCATTTCTGGTCCATCAGCCTGCCCTCGCCAGTCGAATGGCCTGGGCGATCCTGATCGCCTCGATGGCGTCTGCGGCCGAAAGACCGAAGCGGGACCGGAGTTCTGGAACAGCAGCGCGACCGCCTTGGCGTTCATACGGGCCGGCCAGGAATTCGGCGGCCTGCTGGACCGTCATGTCGGGTTCGAGATCGTTCTGCATCATGCCGCCCTCCGGCGAGGGTTCGGCTTGCGCTCCAGCGCTTCAATCCACGCCTTCACCGAAGGGACGCGGTAGAGAATGCGGCCACCGAGTTCGACATATGGAAGGCCGTCCGGCAAACGTTGCCACCGGATCAGGGTACGCTCGCTGACATGTAGCTGTGCGGCCAGGGCAGGGCGGTCGAGATAGTCATCAAGTAGGCTCATTCGCTGACACTCCTTTCGTTGAGTTGACAGCGACAACCTACGGACGGACACGCATTGGGTCGTCCGAACAACCCGTCCTAATTCTTGCCGGTTGGTCGGATTTTCTTCCTCCGCTCAAATCGCGGGATTGCGAGGCGGTTCTGCAACCGATCTGCACGTTTGGCCATGAAGTCGGCCTTGGCGAGATTGCCGGCGGCGCCGAGTTCCAGCGATCTGCGCAAATGCTCGGAAGCTCTGTCCGTAATTCGTTCCCTGAGCTTAATGGCGTTGACGGCCAATCCAATGTCATCCTTTAGGGCCGCCTTCTCAGCGTCCTCACCGGTGGCGAGTGTATAGGCAAGCCGTACAAATGCGGAGAACGGACCTGTGTCCGTGCTCGTGATCGGCTTGCCCGCCTCGACGTGCCAGAGGAAGGCCAGATGCCGGATGAACTTCTGCTTTGGGGAGCCGTAAAGCATCGCATGAAGCCCGCGCCCGCCTCCAGAGCCCTTGTCGGGTAGGTCTGGATCGCCGGTGCCGTATGTCTTGACCACTGCGCCTCTCGCAGCACCGGCGGATAGGGAAATCCGGTGCAGCAACTCCTCGATCTCGCTCTGGAGGGCCAGCACGACAAATTCATCAAGCGGCTCGCCTGATTTTTTTCCAATTGCGTCAAGCTGCTCAACTACGGTTCGGATCAATGGTGCGAGCAGACTTGCTCCTTCTGAAATATTGTCGAGGGCCGTCGCCATCTGCGCCACCCGGAAATCCGGACGAGCGGAGCCCTCAACGAAATGGTCCACGATTTCAAGAAATTTCGCCATGAATATGAGCGAGGATCCATCGTCCGCGCTACCAACTAGCATGCCTAAAATTTGGTTGAGGCGTTTGTCGTCGTCCGTCGGTTCGGAGGGCGAACTGGAACCGTGGATCTTCGCTATGGATGGATCGCGGATGAACATTGCTCGTTGCTGATCGATCGGAGCGTCGGGCTCCACGGTGATATTTCGGACATGCTCGCGCCACCTTGCGTAAATATCAGCCGCCGAAAAGCTTCCACTCGGAAAGGGCGGCTTCATTGTGCGCCGCCCTTCATGTTCACGACTTCTGCGCCGGTTCCAGTGGCCATGACGATCGAGCCAGCGCGTTCCGTGGCCGCCCGCAGGGGATCGTCCATCAAATGGCTGTAGCGTGCCGTGGTGGCCGGCTGCGAGTGCCCGAGTAAGGCGCCGATGATTGGCAGGGACAGGCCAGCGCTGGCCAGCACAGAGGCATAGGTGTGGCGGAGATCGTGAATGCGGGCTGATGGCGCAACCACAATCTTTTCACCTACGGTTTCGGCAGTGACGATGCCGGCGGCAATGCAGACCTCTTTCCACTCCGCCTTGATCTCGACGCGATGATCGGCGCCACGCCCGGGGAACACGTAAACGGCATCCTCCTTGGCTTTCTCGCGAAGCTGGGTGAGTAGCAGGCGGGCAGGGGCGGACAGCGGGACGCGGTGCATGGTCTTCTGCTTCGTGGTCGAACCCGGCTTCGTCCAGACGCCAGCGGTGAGATCGAACTGGTCCCACTTCGCCGCTTGAACCTCACCACGACGCGCGCCAGTGAGCAGCAGAAGGCGGAAGATGTTGGCGGCCTGCTGATCCTCCAGCGCGGTCAACGCCTCAGTAAGCTTCGCCAGTTCGGCCGGGGACAGGTAGCGATGGCGCTTCTGCTCATCGTTGCGCTCGATCCCCTTGGCCGGGTTGTCGGCGCGCCACCGCCATTTGATAGCGAGCCCGAACATCTTCGAGAGAACGGCCACGGTCCTGTTTGCCAGATAGGGCGCGGTCTTCGAGATCTTGCGGTGCAGGCCGTCGATGTCGGTGAACTCGACCTCGGCCACCTTCTTGTTTTTCAGCGCCGGCAAGATGTGGTTCTTGATCAGCGCCTTGTAGTCGCGGGCGGTCGAGTCCCTCTTCTTGGTGAGGTGTTCCTTTTCGAAGCGGTCGCAGAGATCGCCAACGGTCTTTGCGTCGCGGGCGGCAGCGACCTGGCCCATGGGGTCGGCGCCCACGTCGATCTGCTTCTTAAGGTTCTTTGCTTCCTCGCGGGCAGGACCGCTTTTCCAATCAGGGAAAGAGCCGATCGTGTACCGACGCTCCAGGCCGGAGCGAGTGCGATAGTTCAGGATGAACGCCCGGGCGCCGGCCTTGGTGACGCGGATGCCAAAGCCCTTCACCTCATCGTCATAGGTGATCTTGTTCCCGCCGGCAGGCGCCGGAAGGGCTTTGATGATGGCGTCAGAGAGTTTCACGTCAGGGCTCCTGTGTCCGCACTGTGTCCGTCCACTCGACGGCTCGGCATGTGCGGATATTGTCTCACAGTGTCCTGATTTGTCAAAGAGTGTCCCTTATGAATCAACAGCTTATGTGCGGACACGGCAATAGTCGAACGAAAGCAATGGCTTGATAAAACGGTAGGAAATGAACTTTTAATCAGTAGGTCTCGGGTTCGAACCCCGACGCGCTCACCAGAAATATTTCGTGCGAAAGTTGCTCCCTGTCAGCAGCCCCCGTCGCCGCCTACAATCGCCGCCCGGTCTTGACGTCGAACAGATGAGCACAGGCGCGGTCGATCTCGATGCGCATCTGCTCGCCCTGTTTCAGTGCCAGCCGCTCGCGGAAAAGGCAGGAGATTTCTTCTCCGGCGCAGTCGACCCTGGCAAAGATTTCCGAACCCGTTGCTTCCAGAAGCACGATCGTGCCGGGGATTCCTTTGGCGGTCGTCGCTCGGATGTGTTCAGGCCGGATGCCGTAGATGAGGTCGCCGCCGGGAATATCGGTCAGGTCGATGCCTTCCGGCAGCGGCAAGATCAGTCCACCGGCGCTGCGGAAAACGCCTTCCTCGACATGGCCGCGAATGAAATTCATCGCCGGCGAGCCGATGAAGCCGGCAACGAAGAGGTTGGCCGGGCGATCGTAGAGATCGAGCGGCGCGCCGATCTGCTCGACAAGGCCGTCATGCAGCACGACGATCTTGTCGGCCATGGTCATGGCCTCGATCTGGTCGTGGGTGACGTAGATGGTGGTGGTTCCCAGCCGCTGGTGCAGCGCCTTGATCTCGCCGCGCATCTGCACTCGCAATTTGGCGTCGAGATTGGACAGCGGCTCGTCGAACAGGAACACCTGCGGGTCGCGCACGATGGCGCGGCCCATGGCGACGCGCTGGCGCTGGCCGCCGGAAAGCTGACGCGGATAGCGGTCGAGCAGCTTGTCCAGGCCGAGAATGCTGGCGGCCCTGCCGACGCGACCGGCGGTGTCGGCCGGATCGGCTTTCTTGATCTTCAGGGCAAAGCCCATGTTGTCGGCCACCGTCATATGCGGATAGAGCGCGTAGTTCTGGAACACCATGGCGATGTTTCGGTCGCGCGCCCTGAGATTGTTGACGACGCGATCGCCAATGGCGATCCTGCCGCCCGAGATCGTTTCCAGTCCGGCAATCATGCGCAGCAGCGTCGACTTTCCGCAGCCCGACGGCCCGACCAGGATGACGAATTCGCCATCGGAGATGTCGACGCTGACATCGTGGATGATCTTGGCGGCTCCGAAAGCCTTCTGGACGTTGTTGATTGTTACCGATGCCATTGGATTTCTCCCGGAAATGAGTGATGTCGGGCCGTGCCTCAGCCGCCCTTGACGGCGCCTGCGGTCAGCGCTGCGACGATCTGCCTTTGCGCGAACAGGGTCAGCACCAGCACCGGCAGCGTGACCACAAGTGCTGCGGCGGCGAGCGGACCCCAGCTCACCTGCTCGTACGAAAGCATGTTGTAGACGGCGACCGGCAGCGTGCGGGTCTCGCGGCTGGCGAGCACAATGCCGAAGACGAAATTGTTCCATGAGAAGATGATCGACAGGATGAAGGCGACGACAATGCCCGGCTTGGCGATGGGCAAGGCGACCAGCCGGAACACCTGCCAGGAACTGGCGCCATCGATGTTGGCCGCTTTTTCCAGCTCCATCGGCGTGGTCTCGAAATAGCCGATCATCACCCAGACCACGATCGGCACCGTCACCACCAGATGGATGATGATCTGCGGCCACAGCGTGCCGAGAATGCCGACCCACTGGAACAGCAGGAACAGCGGAATGAGATAGGAAAGCCCCGGCGTCATGCGGGCGATCATGATGACCACCGCCGAGCGCTCGGCCTTGAGTCGCGCGATGCCATAGCCCGCCGGCACGCCGATCAGCAGCGCCAGCAACGTTGCCGTGCCCGTCACCAGAACCGAATTCCAGAAATAGAGCAGGAAATTGTTCTCCTCGAATACCTTCACATAGTTCGACCAGGCGAGATGTTCCGGGATCAGGATCGGCGGGTATGCACCGTTGTCGATCTCGAATTTCAGCGACAGCGAGATCATCCAGAGGAAGAACAGGATCGCCGGCGAGACGAAGACCAGAGCCGCGAAGAACAGCCCGATTCGGTTGAGCAGCCGTGAACTCATCTATTTGCCCTCCACCCCGATCCAATGGGAGCGCTGGCGCAGCATCAGCAGGATGAAGGACAGCGCGACGATGACGATGAAGAACACCACGGCCATGGCCGAGCCATAGCCGATGTCGTAGTAGGAGAAGGCGGTGTTGTAGAGATAGATGTTGATGGTTTCCGAGGCCGTGCCCGGTCCGCCCTGGGTCATGGCGTAGATGATGTCAAAACTCTTCAACGCATCGATGGTGCGGATGATCATCGCGATCATCAGGAACGGCGCGATCATCGGCAAGGTGAGATAGCGGAATTGCTGCCAGGCGTTGGCGCCGTCGATCTCGGCGCTCTCGAAGGGCTCGCGCGGCACGGAGGCCAAGCCGCCCAGCACGATCAGCATCACCAGCGGCGTCCACTGCCAGGTCTCGACCGCAACCAGCGACGGGATGACTGTCCTGGCGTTAAAGATCCATTCCTGCGCCGGAATGCCGACCAGCGACAACAGATAGTTGAGCACGCCGAGCTGGGGATGGAACATCATCGTCCAGACCAGCGCCACGGCGACCGGGGTCGCCATCATCGGCATGACGAAGACGCCACGCAACAGCCCGCGCAGCGGAAATTTGGCGTCGAAGATCAGCGCGGCAAGAGTGCCGAGGAACATCGGCGCCGCGACCGAAAGCGCCGTGTAGGTCAGCGTATGGAAAAGCGATTCCCAGAAGCGTTGGTCGACTGCCAGCCGCAGGTAGTTTTCCATCCCGGCAAAGCTTCGCGCCTGGCCGAGGGTCCAGCGGTTGACGCTCATCCACAGTGTGAAGGCCCAAGGAAAGACGATCACGGCGCCGACGACGACGAGCGCCGGGACGACGAAAGGCCAGTAGTTGGGAGCCAGCCGGATGGTCTGGCTCCCTTCGATGGCTTGCGTCGTCACCCCGGTGCGTTCTGGGGTGATGGCGGACATCAGCCTTGCTCGCTCCGGTCGAGCACCGGCTGGAACTGCTCGGTGGCCTTCTTCAGTTCCTCCGCCGGATCGGCGCCGGCGATCAGATTGGTCAGCGCCACGCCATAGATGTCGCGGAACTCGGTGACCGGAATGATGACCGGCAGCGACAGCCGGCTGACATTGCCCGAGCCGACCACGGCATCGAGCCAACTCGCCGGCATGGTGACGCCTTCGCGCACCTTGGGATCTTCCAGCACCGACTTGCGGAACGGCACGCCGGCACCCGCCTGCAGCAGGCGCGCGCCCATGGCGGGCGAAATCGCCCACTGGCAGAAGAGGTAGGCGGCCTCCTTCTTCTCGCTGGTGGCCGTCACGCCGAGGCCGTCGCCAAAGGTGCCGGCGGCATGCGCCTTGGGCCCTTTGGGCATGACGCCGTAGCCAACCTTGCCGACCACTCGTGACTTTTCCGGATTTTCCATTGGCGGGGCAAAGCCGACGCCATCGAACCACATCCCGATCTTGCCTTGCAGGAAGGCGGACTGGGCTTCGGCCCAGTTGAATCCGGTGACGCCTGGAGGCGCCGACTTGGTCATCAGCCGCTGGTAGAGGCTGGCCGCCTCGACCGCCTCGGGCGAGGTCGTGCGCAGCTTGCCCTTGTCGTCGAGCGGCGTCATGTCGTAGCCTAGCATAAGCGACGTCCACACCGGCGTGTTGGCGTTCTTGAGGCCGCGGGCGACAAATCCATAGGTGTTGGTCGACGGGTCGGTCAGCGCTTCGGCGGCCACCACCAATTGCTCGAAGGTTTCAGGGTATTTGAGGCCCTTGGCCTCGAACAATTCCTTGTTCCAGTAGACGATCCAGTAGTCGACTGAGAACGGTAGCGAGCGCAGCACGCCCTGGCCGTCCTTGGCAAACAGCATGCCGGCATCGGCGAAATCGGTTTCCACCAGCGCAGGATCGGTCAGGGTCGAGTCAGCGAGATAGCATGATATGTCGGCCAGCCAGCCGCCCTTTTCGAACTGCCGCTTCTGCACGTGGTAGCTCAGATGCACGACATCGAAGCTCGGCTTGCCGGAGCTGAGTTCGATCACCGTCTTCTGGCGCTGCTGCTGTTCCGGCGTCGCTTCGGCATTGACCTTGATCCCGGTCAGTTCCTCGAACTCGGCGATGTATTTTATCAGCGTGTCGCTGCGCGGGCTTTTCACCAGATTGACGTCAAGCGTCGTTCCCGCAAAGCGCTTCCAGTCGACACCGGCGGCAAAGCTTGGGCGAACACCGGCAAAGCCGGCGGCGGCAAGGGCGGCGGTTCCCTGGAGGAGTTGCCTCCTGGTTGGGTTGAACAGATTGGACGACATTTTCTTCCTCCCGGTTGTTGTCGTTGTCGATTGCGCCGCAGCGACCGCGGCGCGGCTCATGCTTCCTCAGATTTGCAGCGCCAGCCGGCGCGCCTTATCGATATGCTGGCTAATGGCCTCGACCGCCTTGCCAGGGTCGCGGCTCTGCATCGCATCGATCACCGCCAGGTGCTCGCGCATGACCGGCACGACGCGCCCGTCGATACGGAACCGTTCCTGGTGGATCAGGCGGATCTTCACCGAATTGACCAGATAGGCCTTGGCGATGATCTCGTTGCCCAGCGCATCGATGAACGTGTCGTGCATGGCCCAGTCGATGGTCTGCGCCTTGGCCTCCATCTCCGGCGTCGGGGTCTGCTCCAGCGCCCGGGCAAGCATGTCCTCATGCTCGCGCCGCAAGCGGGCAAGCTCGGCGTCGGAGGCGCTGACCGTAAACAGCGCCACCGCTTCACGCTCCATGAACAGGCGGAACTGAAAGGCCTCGCGGATCAGCCTGATGTCTATATGGGCGATCTGCATGCCGCGCTGCGGAATGGTCGTCAGCAGTCCTTCCGCCTCGAGACGCGGCACGATCTCGCGAATGGCGCCGAGCGGCAGTCCGGTGAAGGCAACCAGCTCACGCTGCGACACGAACTGGCCTGGCTTGAAGTCGCGCGCCAGCAAATGCCGCGTGAAGCTGGCATAGGCCTTCTCCCTGAGGGTGGTCGGTTCGTTGCCGTCTTCCATATCGGCGCGCTTCTCTTTGCCGGTCAGGCCGGTTCCCTGGCAAACAAGCTGTCATAGGCTGCGGCAAGCTGCTGCTGCCCTTGCAACGCGATCGGCTCCAGCGGCGGACGGACCGCCAGCCAGCGCTCGTCGCCGGTCTTGCGCGCCACCATCACCTTTACCGCCGGGGTGACCGGATGTTTGAGCAATTCGAGCACAAAACTCTCGACGCGAGGATCGTCGCGCCCGTCCTCGGCCATGGCGCGGATTTCGCCCGGGACGAAATTGGCCATGCCCGAGATTGCGCCTTGAGCACCCATTCGCACCGCACGCGCCAGATGCCTTCATCGCCGATCAGGATCACCAGATCGCCATGGGCGGCAAGCAGCGCCTCGCTGTAGCTCCAATTTCCACCGGAATCCTTCACTCCGGCGACCACGTCGGGAAAAGCAGTGCGCAACCGGCCGATCAGGCCAAGCGAAAGCTGCACCATGGTAACCGAAGGGATGTTGTAGAGCAGCACGTCACGGGCGAGGGGGTCGAGCGCGGCAAAGACGGCGGAAAACCAGCCGAAAAGGCCGTCGTCGCCGACATTCTTGAAGTAGCTTGGCGGGGCCAGCAGAATGTTTCGGGCGCCGCGCTGCAAGGCATGCTGTGCCTGTTCGGCGGCGTCTTCGGCGGCGTCGACCAGCACGCCGGCAACGAGTTGATGCGGCAGGATTCCAGCAGCCAGCATGGCTTCGGTCACCGACCGCCGCTCCGTCGTGCCCACCGATGCGCCTTCCCCTGTGGTGCCGAAAAGCGTCACGCTGCCGCAACCCTGCGCCAGGCAACTTTCGGCCTGAGCGATCATGGGGGCGGTGGCGATCTGCCCGCGGGCATCGAAAGGCGTGGCGAGAGCGGCCGAAAGGCCAAAGCGTGATGTCACCGGAAGGTCTCCGAAGCGGGTATGGATGCTGTGCTAGCACACTAACATGTTAGTCGTAAATTGGGGCGGTGCGCTTTTTTAACAGCGGAGGGCCCCCACCTTTTTTATCGAGAGGTTCACGGGTTCAAGCCATGGCGGATCGAGACCATTGGCGAAACAGCAGGATGGCCCAGTGTTCGGGCGCGGAGCGGCAGCTCCAACCTTGTCCCCATCCCAGTCGATGGCTAAACTCAGCCTTTCCCAGGGGAGGGTTCTGACATGACACTTCAGCTTTCGGCGGATGCTGTCGCTCCTAAGGCGGCGGCGCCTCAAAAGTACCTCTTCGGCCCGGTCGCCGATTTCCTCATGCTGGGCGGCAGCGCCTTTCTCATCCTGCCGGTGCTGTTTCTCGTTCCGCTCGAATATGAAGGTCCGGTGGCCGCAACGATGGTCTTCGTGGCCTATCTCGTGAACTATCCCCACTTCGCCCACTCCTACCAGCTCTTCTACCGCACTTTCGGGCGCAAGGTGACGGGCGACGGCTACGACAGGAGCTTGCAGCTCCGCTACATCTTCGCGGGCATTGTCGTGCCCCTGGTCATGGCCGGGTTCTTTGCCTATGGGGCCGCGGCGGCGAACACGCGCCTGCTCGGCTATGCCACCAACGCCATGTTCTTTTTTGTCGGTTGGCACTACGTCAAGCAGGGCTACGGCATGCTGATGGTGGATGCGGTGCTGAAGCGCAAATTCTTCGACGACCGCGACAAGAAGGTGCTGCTGGTCAACTCCTATGCCGTGTGGATTCTGGCATGGCTGCAGACGAATACGGCGGTCACCCAGGGCAAATATTATGGCCTGGACTATTACACATTCGCGGCCCCTTCCTGGGTCACCAACATCGCCATGCTGGCGGCCGTTGCGTCGACGACGGCCACGCTCTTGATGCTGGTCAATCGTTGGCGGAAGAACGGCGGCGGCCTGCCCTATAACGGTTTGGTGGCCTATGTGGCGTCGCTCTATCTCTGGATCTTGATTGCGCGCGTAAACCCGCTTTGGCTGCTGATCGTGCCCGCGCTCCACTCGCTGCAGTATCTCGCCGTGGTCTGGCGCTACCAGACGAACGTCGAGCGAGACAGTTCCGATGCCGAAGGCGATCCGCAGCCGAAAATCCTGTCCTTTCTTGGCCCCCTCTACAGGTTTCGGCTCCTCGGCTTCATCGTCGGCGGCACGGCCCTTGGCTATCTCGGCTTCTGGCTGATCCCATCCGCGCTGACGGCTTTGATTCCCTATGACAGGCAAGTGCTGGGGTCATCGCTGTTCTTCTTCATCGTGCTCATCTTCATCAATGTGCACCATTATTTTCTGGACAATGTGATGTGGCGCCGTGGCAATCCGGAGGTATCGAAGTATCTGTTCCGCTGACTGATGCGCAGACTGTCGAGCCCGGTTTTCGTCAGCTGTCGAGTATGCCATTGCGAGCGTGATCGTCAGTGCAACGGAGAGCCCTGGAATGGCGGAGTGCTTTTCCGAGAGCCGCCTGGAAAAATACCCTGCGGTGGCATCTGTACCGGCGTTGGCGCCGCCGGCGTGCCATCGATCATGAAGATGGACATTGAGAGCAGCGAAGCCGAATGCCTCGAAGCATCCCGCGAAGCTGGGCTGCAAGATGCTATCGGCGCCATTCTGGTTGAAACGCACGACCGGGTGTCGCCAGACATAGCGCGTCGGGTGGAGCGCATTCGCCAGCGCATCGCGCAGGAAACATCCGAAACATCAAATGGATCTGACTGCGCGCCGTCGTTGCCCGGCAACCGACGGCCCCAGTTTGCTTGATCGGCTAACTTTAGGACAACCCGGCTAGGGAAAGCGCCTTGCGCCGGACCCGCTTTGCCAGCAGGCGCGCGAGTTCTGCCGTCGACTGGATTGGCGGCTCGACATAAACCGGGACCTCAACGGGGACCTCGACCACCACGGTCTCTCGTTCCGGCGTCGTTTGGTGCGGACGGAAACATTGCGTGGCGTTTTTGCCGCACGTGGATCGGGAAATGCTAGGCCGGCTTGCGCTATAGGACGTTTTCCGGCAATGGAAACGCAACATCGGGGCGTTAGCGTAGAAATGATTGATGGATTGCGTGTGGCGGTGATCATGCCCGCCTATAATGCGTCGGCTACACTGGAGAAGACCTACTTCGCCTTGCCGATGCAATTGATCGACGACGTTATTCTCACGGACGATCTCTCGAAGGACGATACTGTCGGCATTTCGCGACAGCTCGGCATTCACACAATCGAGCATTCGATCAACAAGGGCTACGGTGGCAATCAGAAGACTTGTTACGATGCGGCGCTGCAGCGCGATGCCGATATCGTCGTGATGCTTCATCCCGATTATCAATATTCGCCCAGGTTGGTGCCGGCCATTGCCTCGATGGTCGCCTCTGGCGAGTATGATTACGTCTTTGGTTCGCGCATCTTGGGCAAGGGTGCCCTGCGCGGCGGCATGCCGGTCTATAAATATATCGCCAATCGCTTTCTGACCCTGGTTCAAAACATTCTGATCGGTCAGAAAATGTCGGAGTTTCACACTGGCTTTCGGTGCTGGAGCCGGAAAGCGTTGACCGAGATTCCTTATCACCGGTGCTCGGACGACTTTGTGTTCGACAATGAGATGGTCTGCCAGGCCGTCTATCTCGGCCTGCGTGGTGGCGAGATGTCCTGTCCGACGAGATACTTCCCGGAGGCGTCGTCGATCAACTTTCGGCGTAGCGTCGTCTATGGCCTGGGTGTCTTGAAAACCGCGGCGAAGTTTCGCCTCAGCAAACTGGGCATTCGACAAGATCCGTTATTCGTCGGGAGCAATATCTGATGAGGCGCCGGACACGAATGGCCCTCGGTGTGGCGGGCCTTGCGATGGTTCTCGTCCCCGCGGCGCTGTCGGGCTATCTCGACGATATCTTGCGGATCGCCAAAGCGAGCGTTCAGCAGACAGGGTTGTTTGGTTTCGTTGCGCTGGTCGTGATGCAGTTTCTAGTGGCCGCCACCGGCATATTGCCGGCGTCCCTGCTCGGCATCGCAGGCGGAGCGGTTTACGGATTCGCCGGTGGCTCGGCAATGGCGCTCGTCGGGACTTTGGCCGGCGGCATCGTCGGCT
Organism: Mesorhizobium sp. M0037; assembly: GCF_040323635.1. Lineage (NCBI taxonomy): Bacteria > Pseudomonadati > Pseudomonadota > Alphaproteobacteria > Hyphomicrobiales > Phyllobacteriaceae > Mesorhizobium > Mesorhizobium sp. M0037. The sequence continues at coordinate 704,393 of NZ_JAMYVB010000001.1, forward strand.
ACTACATAGGCCGAAAGGGTCTCCAAAACGTTCCTTTTACCAACACGAAAATTGTTGGCGGCCTCGACAAGGTCAAACAGTTCCTTGCCGCTGACGGCTGGCGATCGGTTTTTCTGATCCGCCTGTCACCGGTCGTTCCCTTTGCCGCCACAAGCATTGCGCTGGGCGCGAGTGGAATTCGCCTCGCCGACTACGTGATAGGAACCGCAGCGTCGCTTCCCGCCCTTTTTGGTTATGTCTATGTCGGTTCATTGCTCGGCAATGCGGCGTCTCTCGAATCGCCTGAGTTTCACCAGGTCTTTTTGCTGATGCTGGCGGGAGGTGTTATTGCTGGCGCGACTTTGGTCGGCAGGTTCGTCATGTACCATCACAATTCCGAAACAACCTGATGTGCTTGTTAGCAGTGGTATTCTCCACAGTCCGGTAGCTGTACTCCGCCTGCTCCGGGGTAATTTACAAGCGTTTGCGACGGTGACGTGAGATGGGTCGTTGCCTGCGAGGACCAACTGGTGTGGGACGGTGTGAAGAACAAGCCGTCGACCATGGCGTTGTAGTCTCGATTTGCGAGGACCGCGCATAGGCAAATAGCAACCGCCGCGACCCTTGTAACCAACCTCCACGAAGACGCCCAAATCGCCAGAACGATTAGAAGTGTTGCGACTGGCGCGAAGTAATACCTGAAGCCAGATCCTGATTGGAGCAGTGACTCGGCACCTCCGACGGCGAGAATCGCAGTAGCCGAAAATTGCAGCGCAACGATCGGGACGAGCAGCAGGATGGGCTGGCGGCGGGCGAGGAAAACTGCAGCTCCAAGCACGCCAAGGAACACGATGGCAGCTGCTATCAGTTCAAGCGTACCCGGTGTCAAGTTGCTGAAAAACAAGGCCGGCCAAAGGATCGCACCACCCACCTTGAGCAGGAACAGGTCTGGCAAGCTTGCAAAACCGAGGAACGTGAACGGCCGTACGGCCAAGCCGGTATTCGTTGCCGGCAACAGTGCGCAGCCGATCTGCGTCGCCAATCCAGGAATAGACCAAACCAGAGGTCGGACAAGATAAGGCTGCCGTAGCACAAAGCCGGCAGCCGCCCATATGATCAGCGCGAAAGCTGCGGGGGTTCCTGTGAACGGCAGCACTAGAAGAAGACCGATATGAACGCGATTGAGCGGCTGTTTGAACGCCAACGACCCAAAAACAAGCGCGGCATAAACAGGTCCCCAGCCTTTGATGTGCAGTGCCGTTCCGAATGTTTCCGATGCGGTGACGCAATAGAGCGCGGTCGCAACCGCCAACAGGATTCCGGTTCGCCACGATATCGATTGCGTTGTGCCGGCGACAACAAATGGAAACAGCAAAGCCACCAGAAGACCGGAGCCGGTGTCAACGACCGGCCACCACTGAAGTCCGGCCGACACCGCAACGGCTGAAGATAGGTTTGCCGCTAGATCGTAGTAATTGCTTGCCGGGTTGAACAGAGCGGCTAACGGACCGTTCGCATAGGCATAGCCGAAGTACAGAGGGCCAATTTCAGCCCAAACCCTGTAGAAGGTAAGCAACGCCGGGGCTCTTGCCGCGACCAGGATCGCAAACAGTATCCCTGCGACGATGGTACACTCGGTCTTGCCCCTGGGGGATAACGAATCGTCTGCCCGGACATAAAGGAAGCTCAACCCTGCAAAGGCGAGAAACTCAACCAAAGTAAATGCATTGAACGGTGTCGACATCTGCCCCCCGGCTGGATGGCGTGGCGCCCCACGCGGTCTGGGGCGGTGATACAGACGGGATGGCGAAGAGTAAATGGCTACTTTTGCTACCCGCTCAGCGGCGCTCCAGACAGCCCGAAACGAATTCTGCGGAGCTAGATCAAGTCCAGGATGTTCGGGTCGCCGCGCTCTGCCCGGAAGCGGTCTGCCCGTTCGAGGTTTGATGCATCCCTTTGCAGCTCAACGGTCACGTTGCCGGGGTCCAGCCTGGAGGGCGGCTTCAGGCCCATCAGCTCGGCGACCTGACTGACGGCGTGGCGAGGGTCCTCGATCATTGTCTCGTATTCGAACCGCAAGGGCTCGATACCGGTGCGCGCAAAGAACATCTCCCAGCGGGCTCGTTCACGAGCAAGGGCGTTGAGCTGGCTCTGGATCAGTCCAGCGTCGAAGACCGGCTTCTGGGCCATCGGTTGGCTCGATCGGTATTGTCCCGTCTGCAGCGCGCGTGCCCAGGAAATCGCTTGGCCAAGCAAGTCGCGTCTGGTGAGCAGCACGAAGCGAAGATTGGGAAGGGCATCGACCCAGTTCACCTCGCCCGAAATCCAGTCGTGCTGGTGGGCAAATAACTTCAAGCCGTAGATGCCGTTGGGAGTGGCGCCCATGGTAAGGATCTTCCAGACCTGGCCGGCGATATCCTTGGGGTAGTCCGGGTCATCGAAATAGCGCCGCCCGCCCCAATTGAAATATTCCAGCGGATGTCCGAGCAGGCCCGTGCCGCTCAGATGCTGGCACAGGAAATTGCTGCCGGATCGTGGCGAGGTGCAGATGCTGTAGCCACTCAATTTATCGCGGTCCAAGCCGTCGAGCCCTGTCAATGTCCGACCCCTTTACGCGCCCGAAGGAGAAGCTTTCTGATGAACAGGGGGATCATACCGTTGTACAGCCGCTTTATCTCGTCCACAAAATTTGAAAGGTTCGAAAGCTGTTCCTCCACCCGGCTCAGCACAGCCGGGTTGTCGCCCAGCGCGGCGGCGCGCGAGACAGCCTCGTCCAGAACAAGCTGCTGGGTTCTGGCGATCTGTTCGCCAAGCTTCTCCAAAACTCGCGAGTTTGCGTGGGACTGAGCCAGAAGCGTCGCCAATTCGGGCGCATCCGGCCAGCCGTGCAATTCTTTCACGATGTGAAACCATCTTCGGCGTGGATGCGAGACCCCGATCTCTTCGATCCACACGGCGGTCGCAAGCGCGCGCTCATCGGGATTCAGCCCCCTGTCGGATCGCAGCACCTGATCATAGATGCGCACATGTTCCTCGACAAAATACGCGTCGCCGGCCGCCTTCCGAAAATAGGTGGACACCGCCGCGGCATCGTTCGCATCGAAACCGGATATCGCGCCCAGAAGATTTTCGACCGTGGTCGGCTTGGTCAAAAGCCCAACGCCCAGATTGAAGCGACGCCATGCCTCCATGTTTGCGCTGCTGAGCAATCCCGCAAAACCGCGCGCGTCGCAAACCACGACGGAACAGCCGACCGCAGCTGCCTCGATGGCCATCCGGGCGGTTGCGAACACGAGGTCGTAACCAAGCAGATCCTGTTCCAGCTGCTGCGAAAACCGCCCGGTGGCTGGACCTAGCTCATCCAGCTGGATGCCACTTCTCGCACAGGCCTCACGAACCGCCGCCTGGTGCTCGAAATTCTTGGTCAGCAGCAGGCCTCGCGCGGGTCTGGCGGGGAGCGGTGGGCGCTGTTTGAAGCGATTGAGATCGACCGCGTTGTAGACAAGGCTCATCTGGTCGGCCGGTATGCCCCTCGACAGGCATTTGGCTCGGCACGCCTCGTCGACCGCAATCCAATGGCGTATCTGGGGATGCAGCATCGGCGCTTCGACTTCAAAGAAGGCGCTGTGACAGGAAAATACCGCTGGCACGTCGGGAAACCTGGCGAGCGCAGTCAGGCAGGGCGTCAGATGCTGGGCGTGAATGACATCGGGCCTTTCGACGATCTCGGCAATCCGATCGACGACATGATGCCCGCGCCGACGCATTCTATCGGCCATGTCGCCCAGAGTGGGAGCCAGCAGCATGGTCTGATGGCCGGCGCCGCGAAGCCCGTCGGCCAACAGTTCGACGACCGCTTCCGATCCGCTGTTTCGCGACAGGGAGAGATTGGTGATAAGAATTCGCAACGGGCGATTCCTTGCTTGCGCACTACATCTGATATGAGAGAAAGGCGCATGAGTTTCTGGCAGCGTCTTAAGTTGAAGCCGCTGACCAAACAAGCTTCGTCAGCATTGTCGCGGCCAAGGTTTGCGCCTGAATTTGTCCCCAGGCCATTCGGCTCGATCGGACCAGAAACTGGATTGGAGCCATTGTTGCCTGAAAAGTCAGGAGAAAAACTGGAAAACGTGCTGATTCTCGCTCACCCCGGGCACGAACTCAGGATCCACCATTGGCTCGAGATCGCCAAACCAAGGGTCTATCTTCTGACCGACGGATCAGGCGGCAAGGAAACATCGCGAACCCGCTATTCGCGCGATCTGGTCGAAGCTGCGGGCGCGACACGCGGCGCGGTGTTTGGGGAAATTCCGGATGGCGCCTGGTACGAAGCGCTGCTGGCCGGGAACCATGATTTCCTGATCGACATGTTTTCGAGAGTGCGCGCCGATCTAACGACCGCAAAGAGTGTCCAGATCGTATCGGATGCGGTCGACGGCTATAATCCCATACATGATCTTGCCTTTGCGTTTGGCCAGGCCCTCTGCCGAGGACTGCGAAAGACGGCACAGGTCGGCAAACAGCTTTGTTCCGCTGCGGTTCCAAATGTGGCGGGACGTGTCGAATCGGCAATTCAGCTTTCCCCGGCCGCGCGGGCGCGGAAGATAGCGGCTGTTGAAAACTATAGTCCCCTCGCCGATGAAGCGCGTCGGATACTCGAGAGGGATCCGCAATGCTTCGACAGGGAAAATCTGATGTCCCAGGATTTTGACTGGAATTCCTCCTGGACACCGGAGTGGGAGCGCATTGGTAAACAGCGCGTTGCCGATGGCCGCTACCGCCAATGCATTACATACAGGGATAATGTCCAGCCCGCCGCGCGGCGCCTCATGTCTGAAAGTGCTGCGGTATTTGCGGCCGCAAACTAAGTCTCAGGCTTTCACGAAACCAGTGAGACATTGCCGCCGGCATGGCGCTCGATGCGGCCGGCAAGGTCGAGTTCCAGCAGCACCATGGAGACTTGCGCGGCGTTGAGGCCGGTGTGGCGGATGATCTCGTCCACGCCCACCGGCGTTGGGCCCAGCATCTCGAGCACGCCGCTGCGTTCGTCCTCACCGGGCGGGGGTGTTGCCGAAAAATCGGGTGCCTTTTCTGGCGGCGCAATGCTTCGCGTTCGCGTGCCGGCCAAGGGTGCAATCGCACCGGAAACATCGGCCGCCTCGGTGACCAGGGTGGCGCCGTCCTTGAGCAGCCCGTTGGAGCCGGCGCAGCGCGGATCGAGCGGCGAACCCGGCACGGCAAAGACCAGCCGGCCCATCTCGCCGGCCAGGCGCGCGCTGATCAGCGAGCCGGAGCGTTGCGCCGCTTCGATCACCACCAGTCCGAGGGCGGCGCCCGCGACAAGCCGGTTGCGGCGCGGAAAATCCTGCGCCCGCGGCTGCCAGCCGAACGGCATTTCCGAAATAACGGCGCCGCCACGCTCGGCAATGTCTTCGCACAAGCTGATATTTTCGGGCGGGTAGGGGACATCGAGCCCACCGGCCAGCACGCCGACTGTGCCAGTGGAAAGACTGCCTTGGTGTGCGGCCGTGTCGATGCCGCGCGCCAGGCCGGAAACGATGACGTAGCCGTCGCGGCCAAGATCCGCCGCCAGCATGCGCGCCATCTTGATGCCGGCGAGCGACGCGTTGCGGGCGCCGACGATGGCCACCGCCGGCAGGCGAAAGACGGCTGCCTCGCCCTTCACGGCAATCAGTGGCGGCGGATTGTCCATGTTTTTCAGCATCGGCGGGTAGTCGGCCTCGCCGATGCCGACGAAGCGGGCGCCGTTTTCACTGGCTGCGTCGAGTTCCGCTTCGGCTTCCTCCACGGAAGGAATGCGCATGATCCTTTTGGCTCCGCCCGAAATCATCAGCTCGGGCAGCATCTCCAACGCCGCCTCCGCCGAACCAAAGCGGTTGATCAATTCGCGAAACGAGGCCGGGCCGACATTTTGTGTGCGGATCAGCCGCAGCCAGCTCAGCCGCTGCCGGTCGCTGAGGCGCGGCCCGGCGGCGGGCTTGCTCAACCCTTGGCTCCGATCTTGCCTTCGGTGCCGGCAAGAAGGCGCGAAATGTTGGCGCGATGTTTGAAGATGACAATCAGGCTCATCACCAGGAACAGCCCGGCGGTCTCAGGTGTGCTCCAGAAATAAAGCGCGATCGGCACGATGACCGCCGCCGTCAGCGCTGCCAGCGAGGAATAGCGAAACAGAAAAGCCATCGCCAGCCAGACGACGATAAAAATCAGCGCCACATGCCAGCCGAGCGCGATCAGCACGCCGAGATAGGTCGCCACGCCCTTGCCGCCCTTGAAACCGAGCCAGACCGGAAACAGATGGCCAAGGAAGGCGCCAAGGCCCCCCCAGAGTCCAAGGCCGGCCCACAGTCCGTAGTCGTGTCCAAAATGGCGCGCGATCATCACCGCCGCCGTACCCTTCAACGCGTCGAGCACCAGCGTCGCGGCGGCGAGGCCCTTGTTGCCGGTGCGCAGAACGTTGGTAGCGCCGATATTGCCGGAGCCGATTTTGCGCACATCGCCGAGGCCGGCCGCGCGGGTGATCAAGAGGCCGAAGGGAATCGAGCCGAGGAGATAGCCGAACAGCAATGCCAGGATAACGTTATAACTCATTGTTTGTCCCCGCATTTCCCCAGCAACATATCGGTCTGCGACGTGGCGCGATCGCTCTAGCTCGAAAACACTGTGCGGCCCGCCACCAGCGTTTGCAAGACCATGCCTTGCAGCCGCGCACCTTCGAAGCAGGTGTTTTTCGAGCGCGAGCGGATGCCGCTTTCACTCACGATCCAGGGTTCTTCAAGGTCGATCAGCGCAAGATCGGCCGGCGCTCCCGGCTTCAGCGTGCCGCCCGGCAGGCCGAACAGCCTTGCTGGTGCGGTGGACAGTGTTTCGACCAGCCGAAGTAGCGGCACGTCGCCATTGTGGTAGAGCCGAAGCGCTGCTCCAAGCAGCGTCTCCAACCCGATCGCGCCGGCAGCTGCATCGGCGAAGGGAAGGCGCTTGGTGTCGACATCCTGCGGGTCGTGCGAGGAGACGATGATGTCGATCGTGCCGTCCTTGACCGCCTCGATCATGGCCAGCCGGTCTTCCTCCGCGCGCAAAGGCGGCGTCAGCCGGAAGAAGGTGCGGTATTCCCCGACATCGTTCTCGTTCAGCGACAGATTGTGGATCGCTACGCCCGCCGTGACATTGGCCTTGTCGGCTTTCGCGCGCGTCATCGCTTGCGCTGCCATCGCCGTCGAGATCTTGGCCGCGTGGTAGGCGCCGCGCGTCAGCCGTGCCAGCGCCAGGTCGCGCTCCAGGGGGATGGACTCGGCCTCGCGCGGAATGCCGGCAAGGCCGAGCCAGCTAGCATACAGGCCTTCATTCATCACGCCTGCCGAAGCGAGGTCGCCATCCTGTGTCTCATGTGCGATGACGCCACCGAAATCGCGGGCATAGGTGAGAGCCCGGCGCATCACCAGTGCGCTGGATATTGTGTGCCGCCCATCGGTGAAGGCGACCGCACCGGCCTCGCGCAACAGGCCGAATTCGGTCATCTCGCGACCGGCGAGGCCTTTGGTGATCGCCGCCGCCGGAAAGATGTTGACGCTTGCCGTGTCCCGGGCGGTGCGCAGCACGAATTCGACCAGCGCGACATTGTCGATCACCGGGTCGGTGTCGGGCATCATAACGACGGAGGTGACGCCGCCGGCCGCCGCCGCAACGCTGGCCGAAGCGATGGTCTCGCGATGTTCGCCGCCCGGTTCGCCGATGAAGACGCGCGCGTCGATCAGGCCGGGAATGATCGCCTTGCCGGAGAAGTCGACCACGGTGGCTCCCGCCGGCAGGCCCTGGTTCAGGGCAGCCTTGCCGGCGGCAACGATCTTTTTCCCTTCGACGATGACGGTGCCGACCTCGTCGATGCCGCGTGACGGGTCGACGATGCGGGCGCGCTCAAAGACCGTCGTGCTCATGCGCTCCGGCCCTCGTTGCGGCGCGGGTCGAGCAGCGCTTCCATCACCGCCATACGCACGGCGACACCCATCTCGACCTGTTCCTGGATGACGCTTTGCGGCCCGTCGGCGATTTCGGACGCAATCTCGACGCCGCGGTTCATCGGCCCGGGATGCATGACCAGCGCGCCGTCCTTGGCGGCCTTCAGTTTTTCGGCATCGAGGCCGAAATAGCGGAAATATTCGCGCACCGAAGGCACGAAGGCGCCTTCCATCCGCTCACGCTGCAGGCGCAGCATCATCACCACGTCGGCGCCCTTGAGGCCCTCGGCCATCGAGCGCGAGACGATGACGCCCATTTTCTCGATGCCGGACGGCAGCAGCGTCGACGGCGCCACGACCCGCACCTGCGCGCCAAGCGCGTTCAAGAGCATGATGTTGGAACGCGCGACGCGCGAATGCAGGATGTCGCCGCAGATCGCTACGATCAGTTTCGACAGCGGCCCCTTGGCGCGGCGGATGGTCAGCGCGTCGAGCAGCGCCTGCGTCGGGTGTTCATGCGCGCCGTCGCCGGCATTGACCACCGAGCAGCCGACCTTCTGCGCCAAAAGGGCGGCGGCGCCCGCAGACTGGTGGCGGATGATCAGGATGTCGGGCCGCATGGCGTTCAGCGTCATCGCCGTGTCGATCAGCGTCTCGCCCTTCTTCACCGAAGAGCTCGCCACCGACATGTTCATGACGTCGGCGCCGAGCCGTTTCCCGGCCAGTTCGAACGACGACTGCGTGCGCGTCGAGGCTTCGTAGAAGAGGTTGATCTGGGTGCGGCCGCGCAGCGTCGAGGTCTTCTTTTCGGACTGCCGCGAAATGGCAACGGCGCGATTGGCCCGGTCGAGCAGGAGCTCGATATCACCGGGGGAAAGATCGCGGATGCCCAGAAGATGGCGGTGAGGATAAAGCGGCAGGGACGAAGCGTCGGTCATCTCAAGGCGCTGCTATAGGGGGGAGAATTCCTTGCCGCAAGCGCCAGCTTGGGATTGCGGCCTTTCTCCCCGGTATTTTCGTCGCGCGCGCCGCCTGGCTTGGGCTATATCTAGCCGATTGCTTCGGATTCGAAGCCTTGTGATGATAAGGCCTTTCTACCGTTGGAAGGCCCTTCTACTTTCAGAAGGATTGGGCGTGACCGACGACGTGACCAACCAGCCGCCGCCGCTGACGGGCGGCAACGCCTGGCGGGGCGATCCGTTGCTGATCCAGCTTGCCGAGCGTTTTTCCGATCCGGTGCGCAAGGACCTCGATGGGCTTGGCCGGTTCGTCCTGACGCAGGAGGCGCAGGAGCTGGCGCGCCTCGCCAATGTCGAGACGCCGAAGCTCCGCACGCATGACCGTCAGGGCCGGCGCATCGACCTCGTCGAATTCCATCCGGCCTATCATGCGCTGATGCGCCGCTCGGTTGCCGGCGGCCTGCATTCCTCGATCTGGGAAAACGGCGATAGCGAGATCGGCCGTCGCCATCAGGTGCGCGCCGCGCGTTTCTACCTGACCGCCGAACTCGAGACCGGGCATCTCTGCCCCATCACCATGACCAGCGCTTCGCTGGCCGCCCTGATGGCCAGCCCAAAGCTGTTTCGCGAATGGGCGCCGCGCGTGACGACGCGCAAATACGACCAGAGCCAGAAGCCGCCGGTCGACAAGGCCGGGCTGACGCTCGGCATGGGCATGACCGAAAAGCAGGGCGGCACCGACGTGCGCGCCAACACCACACGGGCCGAACGCGCCGGCAGCGGCTTTTATCGCCTCACCGGCCACAAATGGTTCATGTCGGCGCCGATGTCGGACGCTTTTCTCGTGCTTGGACAGGCACCGGAAGGGCTTTCCTGTTTTCTCGTCCCGCGCATCCTCGGCGACGGTTCCGGCAACGGCTTCCGCTTTCAGCGGCTGAAGGACAAGCTCGGCAACCGCTCCAACGCCTCATCGGAGGTAGAGTTCGTCAACGCCATCGGCGAGATGGTCGGCGAGCCCGGCGCCGGCATAAAGACGATCATGGACATGGTCACGCTGACCCGGCTCGACTGCGCCGTCGCCTCGTCGGCAATCATGCGAGCGGGTCTGGCTGAGGCCGTGCATCACGCCCGTCACCGCCAGGTGGCCGGCTCGACGCTGATCGAACAGCCGCTGATGCAGCGCGTGCTGGCGGACATGGCGCTCGATGTCGCCGCCGCCACGGCACTCTCGTTCCGACTGGCGCGCTCCTTCGACGAGGCTGCCGGCGACCGCGGCGAGGCTGCTTTTGCCCGCGCCATGACCCCGGTGGTCAAATACTGGGTCTGCAAGATCGCGCCGCCACTGCTCTATGAGGCGATGGAGTGCCTCGGCGGCAATGGCTATGTCGAGGAAGCGCCGCTCGCCCGCTACTACCGCGAAGCCCCGGTCAATGCGATCTGGGAGGGCTCAGGCAATGTCATGGCGCTCGACGTGCTGCGCGTGCTCGGCCGCGCGCCCGGCCTGTTCGAGGAGGTGCTGGCCGGCATCGACCGCGATCTCGGCGCCGGCGGACGCGGAACCATTGGCGTGCTCAAGGCGGCCATGCAGGTCGCCGGCACCGATGAGGGGTCGGCCCGCCTGCTGACCGAACAACTGGCGCTGTCGGCGGCAGCTGCGGAATTGCGCCGGCTGGGGGCAGGGCGGATTGCGGACGCCTTCGTCGAGACGCGGCTCGCCGGCCAGTGGCGCAACACCTATGGCATGCTCGATTCGCGCCACGATGCGCGCATGATCATCGACACGCTCTATCCGCCGGTGAATTGAGGGCCTTCCGCCAGGCCTTGAACGAATTTGCCTGCCTGTGGACAGCCGTTAACCTTAACGAATGGTTTCCGTTGCAGCCGCAGGCCGCAGACCCCACTGTCTTTGTCACCAAAGCAGGAATGCCATGCGGCACATTTTGACGTCCTTTCTGGCCTTGCACTGGGCGCTGGTTTTCGCCCTGCTGGCGTTCATCTGTGTCGATGGAAACCGCGGCGTTGCGGGCGCTCTGGGCGTGCTCGGCGTCGTCGTGGAAAACACTCGTCTGGCCGATCTCGACAATGCTGCCGTCGTGGCGCCGCTGGCCATCGCCTTGCTGGTCGTGGCGGTGCTGTTTTGCTGGGTCTTCGTCGAGAGCCTAGTTAACGCCGCAGCGAGCCCGGACGGAGCCGACAGTGTGGCGCGGACCGCCTTCATTTCGGCATCCGCGGTGTTGTCGCTGATCCTGATCGGCGGCGCAGCGCGAGGCCTCAACGGCCTGTTTTTGGTTGTCGCCGTGCAATTGGCGGCACTTCTGGCCTCCTATGTCGCCATGCTGGCAGAGCGGAGGTCGGTCTTCGCCGTCATGGTTTCGCGGGAGGCAGAGAGCCGCGCCACCGCCCATGCCATGGCCAAGGGTGCCGCGCACGGCTCCTTGCTGTCGCGCATTTCCGGCCGTCCGGACATTGGTCCCAGCGGTCCCAGAGGCGGTTCCAGCCGCAGGGACGGTCACTGATGCGCACGCTGTTCGCATTGTGGGCCGCGCCACTCGCTCTGTTCTGGGGCTGGTTCTTCCTGTCGCTCAACGACATCAATTTCGGCTACGTCATGCTCAGCCGGCAGCTGCATGATTTCGTGTTCCAGCTCTACGGGCAGATGCTGGGCATCGATCCGGCGATCATTCCGGGCATGGTGGCAAGGGCCTGCGTCTTTGACGGCTTCCTGCTGATGGCATTGTGGGCGTTTCGCCGCCGCCGCAACATCACGGCCTGGGTCAGGCGGCAGGCGGGGAATCCGGCTCCGTCCGATCGCGTGGGTCAAGCGACTGGAGCCGGTCCAGAACTCCCTGCAGAATAAAGGCCGCAGCCGCCGAATCGATCTTGCCGGCGCGCTTTCGGCGCGAGAAATCCATCTCGATCAGCGTCCGCTCCGCCGCCACCGTCGACAGCCGCTCGTCCCACAGCACGAAGGGCAGGTCGGTTATGCCTGCCATGTTGCGCACGAAGGCGCGCGACTTCTGGGCGCGGGGACCTTCCGAGCCGTCCATGTTGATAGGAAGGCCGAGTACAAACGCGCCGACATTATCCTTCTGCAGCTGGGCGAGCAGCGCTGCCGCATCCAGCGAAAACTTTTTACGCAGGATGACAGGGCGCGGATGGGCAAAGGACAGGCCGCGGTCGGAAACGGCGACACCGATCGTCTTGTCGCCGAGGTCGAGTCCGGCCAGCGTCCTGCCGCCCTCCAGCCGTGCCGGCAGATCCTCGATTGCTATGATGCCCAACGGCTTTCCCCAACCAGTTTTACCGTGACCCAGTCTAACCGTGACCCAGACTTGCCGTCACAAAGAGCGCGACACGTTCTTTTGAACCGCGAGCACACTATGTCACTTTAATTTTGCTGCCGGCGTTCTATCTTCCGGCGCAACCAAAATCGAGGAACACGATCGATGAAATTGACCTGGTACGGACATTCCGCCTTCCGCGTCGAGACATCAGGCGCGACCATCCTGATCGACCCCTATCTCGTCGGCAACCCATCATGGACGAGCGGCTGGGAGGGGCCGGCGGAAGGCGTCACCCATGTGCTTCTGACCCACGGCCACAGTGACCATGTCAGCGGCGCGGTGGAGGTGCTGAAGAAGAGCGGCGCCCAGCTGGTCGCCAATTACGAGATCTGCATGTACCTGGTCGGCAAGGGCGTCGACGGCAAGAAGATCAATCCCGGCAATCATGGCGGCACCGTCGATTGCGGTGCCTTCACCACCACATTCGTGCAGGCACTGCATTCCTCGTCGTTTGGGCTCGATGGCGGCCAGAACGTCTACCTCGGCAATCCCAACGGGCTGGTCCTGCATTTCCCGGAGGACAAGACGCTCTACCATATGGGCGACACCGACATCTTCTCCGATATGGCGCTGATCGAGGAATTGCATGAGCCGAAGATCGGCCTCGTGCCGGTCGGCGACCGCTTCACCATGGGCGGCGCGGTGGCGGCCCTGGCCTGCCGGCGCTTCTTCCACTTCGACACCGTCGTGCCATGCCACTTCGGCACCTTCCCGATCATCGACGCGACGGCGGAGAAGTTCGTGGCCGGCCTCGAAGGATCAGGTGTCGACGTAGCCTTGCCAGCCATCGGCCAAACGATCACACTATAGAGCGATCGTTGAAACGATCCCTTGTCGCAAAGGGGAATTAAACCATGGGTTTGAGAGAGACTCTTTGCGTTTCGATGCTGGTCGCTGCGTCGCCCGCATCCGCCGCCGAGGACTTCATCAAGGGCGTTTACCTCCAGACCCAGGAGCTTTGCGCGCAAGCCAAAAAGGACACGCTGCAGACGCTGATCGACACCGGCAATGTCATCTTGTCGGCGGACGGCCTGCAAAGCGTCGAGTATAATTGCGAGTTCGTCCAGGTCACCAAGGCGACGCGCTCGCCGAGCTGGGCGGTCACTGCCATCTGCCAGGAGCCGGGCTTTCTCTTTCCCGATATACTGTCGATCACGCAGATGAACGCGACCCAAATCGACATCGTCTCGGTGCGCCCGACCGCCGACGAAGGCGAGCAGGCCGGCAATGGCGGCAGCTATTATCTGTGCGAGGGTGTATCGCTGCCCTAGGCTGAAATGCCGCCCTGGCATGAACGGGCTTTATCCCCAAGCACGATCGATGTTGCGCGGCACGCGCCACGCCGCTATAGCGCCATCTGGTTTTCCCAAAGGCTAAAGACATGTCCGTTGATCTGCAAACTGTGAAGCGCGTCGCGCGTCTCGCCCGCATTGCGGTGAGCGAGGAGGATGCCGAGCGCATGACCGGCGAGCTGAACGCCATTCTGGGCTTTGTCGAGCAGCTGAACGAGGTTGATGTCTCCGGCGTCGAGCCGATGACATCGGTGACGCCGATGGAGATGAAGAAGCGCCAAGACATCGTCACCGACGGCAACAAGGCCGCCGATATCGTCGCCAATGCGCCGGCCACTGACGAGAATTTCTTCCTCGTGCCGAAGGTCGTGGAGTAGGCGGCCGATGGCAATCGAGATCGCGATCGAAACGCCGCTGCAGGACGATGTCCGCGCTTTGGTCGAGGAGCTCAACGCGACGCTGCTCGAACTGACGCCGCCGGAGCATTGCTACCATCTGACGGTCGAGCAGATGGCTGGCGACGACACCACCGTGTTCATCGCCCGCGACGACGGGCAAGCCATCGGTTGCGGCGCGCTGAAGCGCCATGACGCCCGCGTCGGTGAGGTCAAGCGCATGTACACGCGGCCCTCGCATCGCGGCAGGAAGATCGGCGCCAAGATCGTCGAGCATGTCGAAACGCTGGCGCGCAGCGAAGGGCTGAAGCGCCTGGTGCTTGAAACCGGCGACCGCCATCCCGCCGCCTGGACCGTCTATGAACGCGCCGGCTTCTCGCGCTGCGGGCCGGTGCTGGATTATCCCGATTCCGAGTGGTCGGTGTTTTACGAAAAGAGCCTTTGATGAGCGAACTGACCCATCTGACAATTTCGCAGGCGCGCGCCAAGCTGCGCGCCAAGGAGATTTCGGCCGTCGAAATCACCGAGGCCTATCTCGGTGCCATCGAGCGCGCCAATCCGGTGCTCAATGCCTACATCGTCGTCACCGGCGACAAGGCGCGCGATATGGCCAAAGCTTCCGACGCCAGGCTCGCCAAGGGCCAGGGCGGTGCGCTGGAAGGCGTCCCGCTCGGCATCAAGGACCTGTTCGGCACCGAAGGTATCCACACCCAGGCCTGCAGCCATGTGCTGGACGGCTTCAAGCCGCGCTACGAATCGACCGTCACCGCCAATCTGTGGGCAGACGGCGCCGTCATGCTGGGCAAGCTTAACATGGACGAGTTCGCCATGGGCTCGTCCAACGAGACCTCCTATTACGGCCCTGTCGTCAATCCGTGGCGGCGTTCGCGCCTCGACACGGTGGTGATGCCGACCACGCATCAGGGCGATGGCGGTTTCGTTTCGGCCGGCGGCACCAAGACCGCGCGCACGCTGGACAATGCCCAACTGGTGCCGGGGGGCTCGTCGGGGGGCTCGGCTTCCGCCGTCTCGGCTTTCCTGTGCGCCGGCGCCACCGCCACCGACACCGGCGGCTCGATCCGCCAGCCAGCCGCCTTCACCGGCACCGTCGGCATCAAGCCGACCTATGGCCGCTGCTCGCGCTGGGGCATCGTCGCCTTCGCTTCGTCGCTCGATCAGGCGGGCCCGATCGCCCGGGACGTGCGCGATGCCGCGATCATGCTGAAGTCCATGGCCTCGGTCGACGCCAAGGACACCACTTCCGTCGACCGGCCGGTGCCGGATTACGAGGCGGCGATCGGCAAACCGATCAGGGGCATGAAGGTCGGCATTCCCCGGGAATACCGCGTCGACGGCATGCCGGAAGAGATCGAGGCGCTGTGGCAGAAGGGCATTGCCTGGCTCAGGGATGCCGGCGCCGAGATCGTCGACATCTCGCTGCCGCACACCAAATACGCTTTGCCGGCTTATTATATCGTTGCGCCCGCCGAAGCGTCATCCAATCTGGCGCGCTATGACGGCGTCCGCTACGGCCTGCGCGTGCCGGGCCAGGACATTGTCGACATGTACGAAAAGACCCGAGCCGCCGGGTTCGGTCGGGAGGTCAAGCGTCGCATCATGATCGGCACCTATGTGCTGTCGGCAGGCTATTACGATGCCTACTATCTGCAGGCGCAGAAGGTGCGCAATTTGATCAAGCGTGACTTCGAGACGGTTTTTGCCGACGGCGTCGACGTCATCCTGACGCCGGCGACGCCGTCGGCCGCCTTCGGCATCGCTGACGAGGACATGGCCGCCGATCCGGTGAAAATGTACCTCAACGACATTTTCACGGTGACCGTGAACATGGCCGGACTGCCGGGCATTGCCGTGCCTGCCGGCCTCGATGCCAAGGGCCTGCCGCTCGGCCTGCAGCTGATTGGCCGTCCCTTCGACGAGGAAACCCTGTTCCAGACAGCCGCCGCCATCGAGCAGGCGGCGGGAACCTTCCAGCCGGAGAAGTGGTGGTAGCATGCCGCCTCCGTCTCGCATTTCCATCGTCGAGACGGGAAACGAACTGCTGATCACGAACCCGCCACGCACCTCGGATTTCAGGACAGTCTTTGTCCTGATCGGGGCCGCGATCGTCGCCTACACCGGCTACATGGGATTGACGGATATGTCGTCCGCAACGCTCACCAGCGGGACGCTCGGCCTGCTGTCCTTCGTGGCGGTCATTGCCCTCTTCACCTATTTCCTGGGCAAGGATTTCATCTGGCGGGTGTTCGGCAGGGAAACCCTGCGGCTGACCGACACCGCAGCCGTTCGCTCGGTGAGGGGTTCTTTGCGAAATCGGTGGTCACTGCCTTTGAAAGGGCATCTTAGGGTCGAAATCCTCGACCATACCTATCCCACGGACGAAGTGGGACTGTCGGAAGTCATCAGCTTGACCAACGCGAACGGCGTCCTTGTTTTCGGCAGGGAGTTAAGCCGCCTCGAAGCGGAAGCGGTAGCGAGTGCGGTCGAGCACTTCACCGGCCGTCACAATTTGAGCTGGAGATAGGCAGGCAATGTTCTTCTATCTCTCCAAGGTATTCTGGTTCTTCGTCCAACCACTCAACCTGGCGACCTTCCTGCTGCTTGCCGGCTTGCTCGCGGCGCTGATCGGCCGCCGGCGATTGGCGGCGACGGGCAGTGTGTTCGCCTTCCTGATTCTGGCGCTGTCGGCCTGGACGTCGCTTGGCGCCATGATGCTCAATCCGCTCGAAGAGCGCTTCCCAAAGCCGCCGCTGCCGCGGAAGGTCGACGGCATTGTCGTGCTCGGCGGCGGCTTCGAGGGCGCCATCAACTTGGCGCGCGGCGGCTATGAGCTGAATTCCGGCGGCGACCGCATGGTCGAGGCGGCGATCCTTGCCCGGCGCTTTCCCGAGGCGAAAGTGGTTATCTCGGGCGGCACCGGTGAACTGTTCATCGATGGCGAGGGCGATGCGGCCACCGCGCCGCGCCTGCTCGGTGCGCTTGGCGTCGACGCGGATCGCCTGATGCTCGAGAACAAATCCCGCAACACCTATGAGAATGCCGTCTTCACCAAGGAACTAGTAACGCCGAAACCGGGCGAGACCTGGCTGCTGGTGACCTCCGCCTTCCACATGCCGCGCGCCAAGGCACTGTTCGACAAGGCCGGCTTTCAGCCGGTCCCGTGGCTGTCGACTATCGCACCTCGGGCAATGAAGGCTTTGGCCTGTTTCGCGACAACGCACCCGATTCGCTGCAGACCACGACCATGGCGATCCGCGAATGGATCGGGCTCGCCGCCTATTGGCTATCGGGCCGGATCGACCAGCTTTTCCCCGGCCCGGGCGGCTGACCGATCACCGCTTGCCTTGCGGCGGAAAAGAACTGACGCCGCACCAGCACCGCCAGAAGCAGCAGAGTCGACAGCACGAACACGATCGGGTCGACGAACCAGCCGAGATAGCCGATCGAGAAGAACACCGCGCGCAGCCCTGAATTGAAGTGCTTGCCGGCAAGCATGTTCATGCGCGCCGCGCGCCACACCGCCGTTTCGCTGACCGGGTTGCGTGACGCCTCGCCATAGGGGATCGGCACCGCGCCGATCAGGATCGTGCAGTAGTTGAAGAGACGGTAGGCCCAGCCGAACTTGAAGAAGGCGAAGGCCAGGATCAGCACCAGGCCAAAGACCTTGATCTGGAAGGCGGAGCGCGATGAGGTCGCGTTCAACGGCAGGTCGTTCAGCACGGCAAGGACCTGATCCGAGGCGCCAAGCAGCGCGAAACAGCCACCGAGCGCAATCAGCGAACTGGAGGCGAAAAAGGCGGTGCCTTGCTGCAGGCCGCTCATGATGGCGGTGTCGACGATGCGGATTTCGCGCTCGGCCATGGTGCGCATCCAGGCCTCGCGCTGCACGTTCATGGCCATCGTCAACGACACCCGGCTGACCAGTCTGCCGTCGGACGCCAGCGTATGCAGCAACCATGCGAGCAGGAAAAAAGCCAGCGCCGCCAGATCAGCCGTCGACAGATGGAAGGAATCGCCCATGCCCCCTTTTACCACAGGCAAAGCGGTCAGTTCGATGCTCCAATGCATGCCGCCCAGAGGTGAGCTGCGGTTCTGGGACAACGACATGCATTGAAACAAGAACTTAAAGCGCGTCGCATGAATCCGTTTCAGCGCGACGCGCTTTCAGCCGGTGATGTCGCTGCCGGAGCAAACAAGGTCGGCAGGTGCAGCGCCGCAATCCGCAAAACAGCACAAACATCATGGAAAGTCCTATATGTAGGTCTTGATCCCATTCCCGGAGACGGCGCAGCGTGTTTCTTTCGGTTTTCGACCTGTTCAAGATCGGCATCGGACCGTCGAGTTCGCACACGATGGGACCGATGACAGCGGCGCGGCGGTTTCTCGACGAGATCGCCGGAGACGACTGGCCGCGCCCGGCCGGCGCGAAAGTTGATCGTCTGGGCGCCAGCCTGCACGGTTCGCTCGCCTATACCGGTATCGGCCATGGCTCGGATCGCGCCGTTGTCCTCGGCCTTGCTGGCCTGACACCGCAGACGGTCGATCCCGATCAGGCCGAAGGCATCGCCACGCGCATCGCCGCCGAGAAGCGGATATCGCCACACGGCCATCCCTCCTATCGCTTCGACCCGGCGACGGATCTGGTGCTCGACCGCAAGACGCCGCTCACCGGCCACGCCAACGGCATGGCCTTCTACGCTTACGATGCCGGCGACCGGCTGCTGCTCAAGCGCATCTACTATTCCATCGGCGGCGGCTTCGTGGTGTCCGAGGAAGAGCTGCAGCGGATGAAGGTGAAGGGCTCGGTGACCACAGAAGGCAAGAAGGTGCCCTATCCCTTCAAGAATGCCGTCGAGATGCTGAAGATGGCAGGCAAAAGCGGCCTGTCTATCGCCGACATGAAGCGCATCAATGAAGAGACGCATATGTCGCGCGAGGAGCTCGACAGCGGCCTTGATGCGATCTGGGGCGCCATGAAGGGCTGCATCGACCGCGGCCTGTCGCAGGACGGCATCATGCCGGGCGGGCTGAAAGTGCGCCGTCGTGCCCGCATGCTGCACGACAAGCTGCAGGAGCAATGGCAGCAGAACAAGCCCAACCCTTTGCTGGCCAATGACTGGCTGTCGATCTACGCCATGGCGGTGAACGAAGAGAACGCGGCCGGTGGACGCGTCGTCACCGCGCCCACCAATGGTGCGGCCGGCACATTGCCGGCGGTGCTGCGTTACTGGCTGCATTTCCACCCCGAGGCCGACCAGCCGAGCATCCGCGACTTCCTGCTCACGGCCGCCGCCGTCGGCGGCATCATCAAGACCAATGCCTCGATCTCCGGCGCCGAGGTCGGCTGCCAGGGCGAGGTCGGTTCGGCCTCGGCGATGGCTGCCGCGGGTCTCTGCGCCGTCATGGGCGGCACGCCCGAGCAGGTCGAGAACGCCGCCGAAATCGCGCTCGAACATCATCTCGGCATGACTTGCGATCCAGTCGGCGGTCTGGTCCAGGTGCCTTGCATCGAGCGCAACGCGCTCGGCGCCGTCAAGGCGGTCACCGCCGCCTCTCTGGCGATCAAAGGCGACGGCGTCCATTTCGTGCCGCTCGACGCCGCGATCGAAACAATGCGCCAGACGGGCCTCGACATGAACGAGAAGTACAAGGAAACCAGCCTTGGTGGGCTCGCCGTCAATGTCGTGGAATGCTGACCGTGCAACGCCACTGGCACTGTGGAGAAGTCGGGCAGGGCCGTTGACGCAATCGCGCGCCGGACTAAACCTTAAGCGATGGCACTCAATCTCCTAAAACTGTGCGTCGGTTGCGACAGCGTCGAGGACCTCGAAGAATGGATCGCCTTCCGCCTCGATGAGCGCCGCCGCGCCGGCGAACCCGCCGAGCACTGGCACACCACCCGCATGGTGCCGACGCGCGGCGCCGAGGTCACCGATGGCGGTTCGCTTTATTGGGTGATCAAGGGCAGCGTGCAATGCCGCCAGTTGATCACTGATATCAGGCCCTTTACCGACGACGAAGGCATCGGCCGTTGCCGCCTGATGCTCGACCTCGACGTCGTCCGCACCGACTGGCAGCCGCGCCGCGCCTTCCAGGGCTGGCGTTATCTCAAACCGTCGGATGCGCCCGCCGATATCGGCAAGGGCAAGGCCGGAATGGTCGAGATGCCGCCGAAACTGAAGCGCGAGCTCGCCGATCTGGGCTTGTTGTAAGGCCACGGCGCGGCCGCTTCTCCCAGAGCGTCGAGCGCTGGCCCTCCATCTTGTCCAAGGCTGGACTTGCAAGGGGCCCGACAACGCCACATCTTGATTCTTATGAGCGACAAGAAGCAGCGCGTGCCCGCAAGGGCCGATCCTGCGCCGGTCAAGCCTCAATCCAATGCCGGCGAGATCGACGCCTTCATCCGTCAGGCCCGGACGCTTGCCGCGTCCGCGACCGGCTGCGGGCGGCTGATCCTTGCGCTCGACGCAACGATGAGCCGCCAGCCGACCTGGGATGTCGCCGCCAAGCTGCAGGGCGAGATGTTCGACGCCGTCGGCAAGGCCGGCACCCTCAGTGTCCAACTGGCCTATTTTCGCGGGTTGGGCGAGTGCCGCTCGTCGGCTTTTGTCGCCGACACCAATGCCCTGAAGCAGCTGATGACGCGGATCGACTGCCGTGCCGGCCACACCCAGATCGGCAAGGTGCTGGCGCATGCGCTGAAGGAAACGGCGGCGGCCAAGGTCAATGCTCTGGTCTATATCGGCGACGCCATGGAAGAGGATATCGACGACCTGGCGCAGAAGGCCGGCAGCCTCGGTCTGCACGGCGTTCCCGTCTTCGTCTTCCAGGAAGGCCATGATCCCGGCGCAGAAAAGGCGTTCAAGGAGATTGCGCGGCTGTCCAAAGGGGCTTGGTTCCGATTTGATCGGCGGGCTGCCGCGACCTTGGCCGGGCTGCTTTCGGCGGTTGCCGTCTATGCGACGGGTGGATTGAAGGCGCTCGAGGCAAGGGACAGGCCGGGAGATCGGCTGCTGATCGAGCATCTCAGGGGCGGCGGGAATTGATGGGCGCTATCATTGCACTTGTTGCACTGTTTCTGGTGCTGCTCGGCGCGGCGACGATCTTTGTCCGTGCCGATGCGCAAAAACTGGCAAGCGGCATGCGCACGCTCGGGCCGGTGCTTCTGGCGCTGGTTGGCCTTGCCGTGCTGGTGGTCGGGCGCGAAGGCATTGCCGGCCTCATCCTGGCCGCGGCCCTTGCCTGGTACGGTTCGATGCGAATGAAGCGGCCGTCGGTCGGGCCGGCGCCCGGCAAGCGCTCGACGGTGCGGACCGCCGCACTGGAAATGGAGCTTGATCACGATACGGGCGGGCTTGAAGGCCTGGTTCTGGCCGGCCGCCATGAAGGCAAGATGCTGGGCGCGATGGGCTTGGCCGAGCTGCAGCAGCTTTACCGCGAACTCCCCGGCGACCCGGAGAGCCGCCAGCTCCTAGAGACGTATCTTGACGGCCGTTTTCCCGTCTGGCGCAACGACGCTGAGGCGAACGGTGGCGAAGGGCTGGGTGTTGCGCCAGGTGCGGGCGCCATGACTAAGGAGGAGGCCTACAAGATCCTTGGTCTTGAAGCGGGGGCCGCCGCGGCGGATGTCCGCAAGGCGCACCGCCGCCTGATGCAGCGCCTGCACCCCGACATCGGCGGCACGTCTTTCCTGGCGGCGCGGATCAACGAAGCCAAGGACGTCTTGCTCTCCAATCACAACTAGTCTCCTTCGACGCAGTAAATTTCCGGGAGATGGTTCCGACGCCGCCCTACTGTTGGACGGCGTAGCAGGCGATTTTCTTTTTCTTCAGGGCATTGCAGGCATTCCAGGCCGCGTCCTTCGAGCGGAAGCCGCCGAACCGGGCGCGGTAATAGGTCTCGCCATCCTTTTCGAAGGCGACGGTGAAACCGGAAGCAGCCCCAAGAACTTTGGGCGCCAGCTTGGCGGTCTTGTCGAGGAAAGCCTGGGCTTCGGACTGCTTGGGCGACGACGCCACCTGCACCGCCCAACCAGCCGGCACCGAGGCCGTGTTGACCGGGTCGACCGCCTGTGGGGATACAGGCGTGGGTTCGGCATAGGCAGCCACAATCTGCGCAGTTTCGACCTTCGGCGCCGTCACGATGACGGTCTTGACCTTCCTGGTCTTGACGACGGGGGCGGGCTCTTCGACCGCGGCCACCGTCTGTTCGTCGGCAGACTGGCCTTCAGCAGACTGCTCGTCAGCGGATGTCGGATCGTCATTGGACGCTACGGCATCGTCTTCAACGATCGGCTTGCCATCCGGCGTCGGCGCGTCATGCTTGGGCAGGAAGACCTTGGCCAGCGCCTTGACCGGATTGTCGCCGCCGGCCTTGGCGACCAGGGCGCCGCCGCCGCGGGTCGATGCGCGCGGCATGTAGGCGTTGATCAGGCCGGCCATCTGGTTGTCGCGGCTGCGCCCCGAAGTGCCGCCCATGACGACGGCGACGAGGCGGCGGTTGCCATCCGAAACCGACGAGACGAGGTTGAAGCCGGAGGCGCGGGTATAGCCGGTCTTGATGCCGTCGACGCCCTTGATGCGGCCGAGCAGACGGTTGTGGCCATTGATGCGCTGGCGGCCGTAAAGGAAGGAGCGCTGCGAGAAATAGCCGTAATACTGCGGATAATGTTCCCTGAGCGCTATGCCAAGCATCGCCATGTCGTGGGCGGTTGTGAACTGGCCTGGATCGGGCAGGCCGTTGGCATTGCGAAACACGGTGCCGTCCATGCCGAGCGCGCGCGCCTTGGCGGTCATCATGCGGGCGAAATTGCTTTCGCTGCCGCCGAGCAGTTCGCCGAGCGCGGTCGCCGAATCATTGGCCGACTTGGTCACCATCGACAGGATGGCGGTCTCGACCGAAACCGCTCCGCCCGCCTTGACGCCGAGCTTGGTCGGCGGTTCGGCCGCCGCTTTGGCCGAGAACGGCACGGGCGTGTTCCTGCTGATCCGGCCCTTCGCCATGGCCTCGAAGGTCAGATAGAGCGTCATCATCTTGGTCAGCGACGCCGGGTAGCGCCGGCCGTTGGCATCGGACGAATAAAGCACCTTGCCGGTCTTGGCGTCGACGACGATCGCCGAAGACCTGGCGGCCATCGAGGACGCGGCATCCGCAACGACAAATGACATCGCCAAAGCGAGGATCATGATCGTTTTGAGGGAAGATGCGGATTTTGAACCGAAGACCGACAACGCCTGACGCACTGATAGTTCCTTTGAAACTCATTGCCATGGAGGCGGCAAAGGGATCCGACCTCACTTGTCGTCAAACTATCGCGGCCAGCGTTACCAATCCGTTTATGGTAACCGGCGCGTTCACCATTTTCCTCGGGCTTGAGCTTTTCTTTATTCGAATTTTAGCTGTTGCCGGCGCAGCGCGGCCTGATGCCGCTGAAATCTTGACTTTTGTGCAGCGCACAATATATTCTCGTGCATTGCACAACCGCGCTCAGGCAAGGGCGCTTCAAAACGCCAAGGGAAACGTCAAATGACCCAGACCTACGAGGACTTCTCGAAATACGGCAAGGAGTTTGCCGATACCGGATTGAAGAGCTTCACCTCGCTCTCCAAGGGCGCGCAGGCGATCGCCACTGAAGCTGGCGAATACACCAAGAAGAGCTTCGAAGCCGGCAGCGCCGCGGTCGAAAAGCTGTTCTCCGCCAAGTCGCTGGAAAAGGCGGTCGAGATCCAGTCCGACTTCGCCAAGCAGAGCTATGAGAGCTTCGTTGCCGAGGCGACCAAGTTCGGCGATCTCTATGCCGATCTCGCCAAGGAGGCTTACAAGCCCTTCGAATCGATTGTCGCCAAGGCGAAGTAATTTCGCTCGAGAATACCAGGCACGGCCTTTCGGGCTTGCAAAACAGACCCGGTCGCGGATGCGCGGCCGGGTTTTTTCATGCCGGTTTCAATTCCGGGGCTTTGGCGGTTCACGATTTTGAAAATCGCCTCGGTTTGCCCACCTAGCCATATTGTCAGCTAACAAGAAGGGCTTAAAATCGTCCATCGAACACCTACATATCGAACTCGCCATGGGGATTCGAAAGAGGCAGGATTACGTGACTTCAGGTTTGACTGCCACGACAAGCGTGGTGCGGATGCAAAGTGACGGCGACGGCAATGAGGCCGGTCGCGGCACAGCCGTCATTACGCGCACCAAGACCAAGACCAAGAAGCCCAGCCTTTACAGGGTCCTCATCCTCAACGACGACTATACGCCCATGGAGTTCGTGGTTCACGTCCTGGAGCGTTTTTTTCAAAAGGACCGCGAAGCCGCCACACGCATCATGCTTCATGTTCACAATCATGGGGTGGGCGAGTGCGGGGTCTATACATTCGAGGTGGCCGAGACCAAAGTGTCTCAGGTCATGGATTTCGCCCGACAGAATCAGCATCCGCTGCAATGCGTGATGGAGAAGAAGTGAGGTAACATGCCGGCTTTCTCCCAAGGCCTGGAAAAGGCGCTTCACCAGGCGCTGACGCTCGCCAATGAGCGGCACCATGAATATGCAACCCTAGAACATCTGCTGCTCGCCCTCATCGACGACACCGAGGCGGCCGCCGTTATGCGCGCCTGCAACGTCGATCTCGACGAGCTGAAGCACACCGTTCTGACCTATATCGACACCGAACTCGACAATCTGGTCACCGGTTACGATGAGGATTCCAAGCCGACCGCCGGCTTCCAGCGCGTCATCCAGCGCGCCGTGATCCATGTGCAGTCATCCGGCCGCGAGGAAGTGTCCGGCGCCAACGTGCTCGTCGCCATCTTTGCCGAGCGCGAGAGCCATGCCGCTTATTTCCTGCAGGAACAGCAGATGACCCGCTACGACGCGGTCAACTACATCTCGCACGGCATCGCCAAGCGCCCCGGCGCATCGGAGACGCGCTCGCCGCGCGGCGCCGATGACGAGCAGGGCGGCCAGAACGGCGCCGAGCCGCAGGAGGAAGGCGGCAAGAAGAAGCAGCAGCAGGATGCGCTGACTGCCTATTGCGTCAACCTCAACAACAAAGCCAAGGCCGGCAAGATCGATCCGCTGATCGGCCGCGAGAGCGAAATCAACCGCACCATCCAGGTGCTGTGCCGCCGCTCCAAGAACAACCCGCTCTATGTCGGCGATCCCGGCGTCGGCAAGACGGCGATTGCCGAAGGTCTGGCCAAGCGCATCGTCGAAGGCGATGTGCCCGAAGTGCTGCAGGACGCCACCATTTTCGCGCTCGACATGGGCACGCTTCTGGCCGGCACGCGCTACCGTGGCGATTTCGAAGAGCGGCTGAAGCAGGTCGTCAAGGAGCTCGAGGATTATCCGGGCGCCGTGCTGTTCATCGACGAGATCCACACCGTCATCGGCGCCGGTGCGACGTCCGGCGGCGCGATGGATGCGTCGAACCTGTTGAAGCCGGCGCTGTCTTCGGGTGCCATCCGCTGCATCGGCTCGACCACTTACAAGGAGTTCCGCCAGTTCTTCGAGAAGGACCGCGCTCTGGTGCGGCGCTTCCAGAAGATCGACGTCAACGAGCCGACCATCGAGGACGCCATCGAGATCATGAAGGGCCTCAAGCCCTATTATGAGGAATTCCACAAGGTGAAGTTCACCAACGAGGCGATCAAGGCTTCGGTGGAACTGTCGGCCCGCTACATCAACGACCGCAAGCTGCCGGACAAGGCGATCGACGTGATCGACGAGACCGGCGCCTCGCAGATGCTGGTGCCGGAAGCCAAGCGCAAGAAGACGATCGGCATCAAGGAGATCGAAGCCACGATCGCCACGATGGCCCGCATCCCGCCGAAGACGGTTTCGGCCGACGACGAGAAGGTGCTGCAAGGCCTCGACATCGAGCTGAAGCGCGTCGTCTATGGCCAGGACACCGCCATCACCGCGCTGACCTCGGCGATCAAGCTGGCGCGTGCCGGCCTGCGCGAACCGGAAAAGCCGATCGGCTCCTACCTGTTCTCAGGCCCGACCGGCGTCGGCAAGACCGAAGTCGCCAAGCAGTTGGCTGCCTCGCTCGGCGTCGAGCTGATCCGCTTCGACATGTCGGAATATATGGAACGCCACACCGTCTCGCGGTTGATCGGCGCGCCTCCCGGCTATGTCGGCTTCGACCAGGGCGGCTTGTTGACCGACGGGGTCGACCAGCATCCGCACTGCGTGCTCTTGCTGGATGAAGTCGAGAAGGCGCATCCGGACCTGTTCAACATCCTGTTGCAGGTCATGGACCACGGCAAGCTGACCGACCACAACGGCAAGCAGATCGACTTCCGCAATGTCATCCTTATCATGACCACCAATGCAGGCGCATCCGATGCGCAGCGCGCGGCGATCGGTTTCGGATCGACCAAGCGCGAAGGCGACGATGTCGAGGCCATCAACCGGTTGTTCACGCCGGAGTTCCGCAACCGTCTCGATGCGATCATCCCGTTCGGTTCGCTGCCGGTGCCGGTCATCCATCAGGTGGTGCAGAAGTTCGTCATGCAGCTCGAGGCCCAGCTCTCCGAGCGGGGCGTCACCTTCGACCTGTCGTCCGACGCGATCGCCTGGCTGGCCGACAAGGGCTATGATGAGCGCATGGGTGCGCGGCCGCTCGGCCGGGTCATCCAGGAGCACATCAAGAAGCCGTTGGCCGACGAGGTGCTGTTCGGCAAGCTCAAGAAGGGCGGCACGGTGCGCGTCACCGTCGAGAAGAAGGAAACCGGCGAAACCGGCCTGAAGCTCGAATCACTGGCCGACGAAGCCCCGGTGCAGCCGAAGCAGGAGCCGGAAGAGACGCCGAAAGCCCGCAAGGCGGTGGCCAAGAAGCCCGTCGCCAAGAAGGCGGTGGCGCAGAAGCCTCAGCCCAAGGGCAAGGACGAGCCTGAGCCCAAGGGCAAGGATGGCGGCAAGCGCAGCCTGGTGCCGCAACTGCCGCGCAAGAGCTGAAAGGTTCGCCTATGAAGGGCCCGGTGACGGGCCCTTTTTTCATTGGCTGGCCGGTTTGCCGACACAGCGCCCCTGCTTTTCAGGGCAGATGTTGTTAGGTCAGGCGGCGACGCCCTCGGGTGCAAACTTGCCCAGGAAGTACCCGCACGCCTTCCAGATGGCGATCGAAATCAGAACGCTCGCATAGCCATCCACGGCATAATGCCAGCCAAGGACGACCGAGCCGACCATGATGATTGCGGCGAATGCCCACATCAAAAGGCCGGCCAACCGTGAGCGGCGTGTTGCATAAAGCGCGAAAAGCACCGCCATCGCTACATGCATGGACGGGAAGGCGGATATGCCGAGACTGCCTGGCGTCGCCCCGATATAGCCGCTCCACACAATGTCCTGCGTGCTGAGCGCCCAGATCGGATAGATGCGATCGGCGGCGGCGAGTGCTTGCATCAGGGAATGATAGTCGCTGCCCAGCCCCAGTCGCTCGTAAAAGCACGGCCCTGCCGAAGACAGGCCCATCGCCAGGAAAAAACCCGCCAGTATCCACACGAGCATGAAGCTCATCAGGAACTGGTGACGCAGCTTCGTGTCCCTGCGCGTGATGCAAGCGATGAAGACCGAGGCGATAAGGACGACGAACCAGGAATTGTAAGCCAGGTTGAACGATCTTACGGCGAGCGGCGACTGGACGATAAACCATAGCCATTCATGGGGCGCTCGGCCGAAATGCAGCACCCGGTCGGCCTGAGCCAATGCGTGATCCCATGCGAATGGCGAAAGGATCGCGACCGCGCCTTTCAACACACCGAAAGCGGATATGAGCGCAATGCACGCGGCCAGACCATTCAGGCTGTTGGCGTTGCGCTCGGCGTCGCCGAAGACGCCGCCGATCGATCGCAGGAAAGTGCCGAGCGGCTCAGGATCCCGCTTGATGAGTGCAAGGTGAAAAAAGCTGCCGAGTGCGAAGGCGCAGCCACCGATCCAGAAAGCGAAAAGAAGGTATTGGGAATAGTCTTCCAGCACGCCGAAATCCGGCATGTTTCCGGTGCGCAGGCCGACCGCGGCTGCCAAAGGCAGGGCAGCGATGGCCATCGCGTGCAGCAGGCGGTGTCGCCGGTACGCGTCCGCCAAGGTGCGCAGAAAGGCCCGCCCGGCAGCTGCTTTTACCAACGGCTCTGATGTCGCAACCGAATGTTCCACGATTTTGAAAACCCAAACGCATCCCGGTACGGAGCACGTTATCACGGCGTGGTTTGATATTTTCCTAACCGACGTGGTGGATTGTGGCTGAGCGCATCGCCCTGAGGCGCGCGCCACCTCAACCGTTCAGCGCTGCTCGGATCTTCGCCGCGTTCTCCGTCAGCACTTCGGGCTTCTCCATCTGCCCCGTATGCGGCTTGAGCGCGATGCCTTCGAACCGCGGGATGACATGGACATGTAGGTGGTAGACGGTCTGGCCGGACGCCGGTTCGTTGAACTGCAGGATGGTGACCCCGTCAGCGCCGAAAGCCTTTTTGACCGCCAGCGCGACCGTTTGGACCGTGGTGAACAGCCGGCCGAGCGTCGCGGGATCGGCATCGAGCAGATTGCGCGACGGTGCTTTGGGCACCACCAGCGTGTGACCGGGGCCTTGCGGCATCACATCCATGAAGGCGACCACGGCATCATCCTCGTAGATGCGGTGCGAGGGGATTTCGCCGCGCAGGATCTTTGCGAAGATATTGCTGGGGTCGTAGGCCTCGGTCATGGCGGCGCTCCGGGAGTATGCTCCCGGTGTAGCGAAGCTGTCCCGGACCGGCAAGATGGTCAGGTAAGATGGTCAGGCGAGGGCAGGCGCGGATCGCTATTCCTCAAGATCCTTGCGGAACGGCGTATGCTCTTCCAGAATTTCGCCCATCCGCTCGACCTCGCGCCGCTCACGCCGGAGATAATCGGCCACAGCATTGCGCAGGCCGGCATGTGCGATGTAGTGCGCCGAATGCATGGTCACGGGACGATAGCCGCGCGCCAGTTTGTGCTCACCCTGCGCGCCGGCCTCGATCACCTTCAGCTTGCGCTCGATGGCGAAGTCGATGGCCTGATGGTAGCAGACTTCGAAATGCAGGAACGGGTGGTCCTCGATGCAGCCCCAATTGCGGCCGTAGAGCGCATCGGAGCCGATGAAGTTGATGGCGCCGGCGACATAGCGGCCATTGCGCTTGGCCATGACCAACAGGATGTCCTGGGACATGCGCTCCCCGATCAGCGAGAAGAACTTGCGGTTGAGATAGGGCCGGCCCCATTTGCGGCTGCCGGTATCCATGTAGAAGGCGAAGAAATCGTCCCAGGCCTTTTCGGTCAGGTCCTTGCCGGTGAGCCGGTCGATCGAGATATTGTTGGCGAGCGCCTCGCGGCGCTCCTTCTTCATCGCCTTGCGCTTGCGCGATGCCAGCGTGGCGAGAAAGTCGTCATAGGTCGAAAAGCCTTCGTTGAAGAAATGGAACTGCTGGTCGGTGCGGTGCAGGAAGCCGGCTGCTTCCAGCGTTGCAACGTCGCTTTCATTGGCGAAGGTGACATGCGCGGAGGACACGCCGAGCTTTTCCGTCACCGCCTTCAGGCCCGCTGCGAGACCGGCCTTCACAATGGCGCTGTCCTCGCCCTTGCTGACCAGCAGGCGAGGGCCGGTGACCGGAGAGAACGGCACGGCGCATTGCAGTTTCGGATAGTAGTTGCCGCCGGCGCGTTCGAACGCATCGGACCAGCCGTGGTCGAAGACATATTCGCCCTGGCTGTGCGATTTGAGATAGCAGGGCACGGCGCCCAGCAATCTGCCTTGGGCATTTTCCAGTCTGAGATGATGACCTTGCCAGCCGGTACGCCGCACGGCGCAGCCGGAATCTTCAAGCGCGCTCAGAAAAGCATATGAAACGAGAGGGTTATAGCCATTTTCTGTGTCGCTGCGGGTTGTGCCGGTAAAGCCGTTCCACTCGTCGCAGGTGAAGGCATTGATGCCGGCGGCGACGCGGATGGAAAACTCCGCATTCGCCGTTTGCCCGTCGCCTTCATCACCCTGATCCATGGGGCTTATTTAAGCTCTGTCGGGGCCGCTACAAGTCACGTTTCAGGCACTTCCATCAGGCGACATTGACCAGATCGGGTTCGAACCCTTCGAACGTCATCTGGTCGGCGTATTTGAAAGTGAGATCCACCGCCGGCTGGTCATGCACCGTCCAGGTGATGACAGGCATTTTAAGCCTTTCGCGCACGAAGCTGACGAACGGGTTCGGCAGATCGCCCGCGGCATAGGAGGTGAAGGCGAGGTCATGCGCCAGCATGGCGAAATGCGCCTCGATCAACTGGTTGTCCTTGCCATAGGCCGTGAGCCCGCCCGGAATTCCTGGCGCATCCCTGGGGAAATCGCGGACCAGCCAGTGGTCGAACGACATGATCGCCGCCTTGGCCTTGTAGCGCTCCAGCATCTTGCCGACGCTTGCCACCAAGCCCTCGTCGTAACCGGGCACACCCTTCAGTTCGACAACCATCGGCACACGGCCGTCGACCAAGTCGAGCGCTTCTTGCAGTGTCGGCACATGGTCCTTGGTGCCGCCGATCCTGAGCGCCGCCAGTTCCGCTGCCGTGCGCTGCCAGACGAAGCCGTCCTGGCCGGTCAACCGCCTGAGATCGCCGTCATGAATGATGACGGGGACGCGGTCGGACGACAAATGCACGTCGCATTCGATCGCATAGCCGCGCTCGGCGGCAGCAGCGAAGGCCGACAGCGTGTTTTCCCAGCGCGTCTTGTTCATGTCGTGAAAGCCGCGATGCGCCACCGGGCGGGCGGTCAGCCAGGAAAGGTCGGTCATTGTCTTGGTCCTGCTCATGCGACCTCGAAGACGGCTTCGATTTCCACTGCGGCATTAAGCGGCAGACAGGCGGTGCCGACGGCGGAGCGGGCATGCTTGCCGCGCTCGCCAAGGGCTGCGACCAGGAAATCGGAGGCGCCGTTGGCGACCAGATGCTGCTCGACGAAATCCGGCACTGATGCAACAAAGACGGTGATCTTGACCAGCCGCTGGATTTTTTCGAGATCGCCAAGTGCTGCTTTTGCCTGCGCCAAGATGTTGATTGCACAGTACTTTGCGCCTTCCTTGCCGGTTGCGGTATCGACGTCGCGGCCGAGCAGGCCGCTTGCCTGCAGCTTGCCGTCCTTGAGCGGCAACTGCCCGGCGGTGAACAAAAGATTGCCGGACCTGCAATAGGGCACATAGTTCGCGGCGGGCGCTGCGGCGGCAGGTATCGTCACGCCGAGATCGCTTAGCCGCTTTTCGATTGTTTCACTCATGGTATTTCCCTATTGCTTGGAGACGCCGCGCTGGCCGAGCCGAAATTGCTATTTTTGCCTCGCTTCCGCCACGACTTTTTTTAAGCTGGACCATCTTTACCTGCGGCCTGCCATCAGCTGCGACGATCGGAGCCCCTTATGCGCGCAACGCGCCTTGCCTTCCACGCCGTTCTCTTTCCGGTGCTGTTCTCGATGGCTCCAGCCTTTGCCGTGCCGGCGCTGCAGGCGCATCGCGCCGTCTACGATCTTACCCTCGACAAGGCGTCGGACCGCTCGGGTATCACCGGCATTTCCGGCCGCATGGTCTATGAGTTCAACGGCTCGCCCTGCGAGGGCTATACGGTAAAATTCCGTTTCGTCACCCAGATCGCCACCGGCGACAACACCAGGCTGACCGACCAGCAGACGACCACGTTCGAGGACGCCGAAGGCAAGACCTTCTCGTTCGTGACCAAATCCTTCGTCGACCAGAACCTCGACAAGGAGGTCAAGGGCACCGCCACGAAAGAGACCAAGGGCCTCAAAGTCGACATTGACAAGCCCGAGAAGAACAGCCTGGAACTTGCCACCACCCAGTTCCCGACCCAGCATCTGGTCGAACTGATCGGCAAGGCCGAGAAGGGCGAGAATTTCTACGAAACCAGCCTGTTCGACGGTTCGGAGGATGCCAACAAGGTGATGACCACCACCGTCATCGTCGGCAAGAAGGCCGAGGGCGACAAGGCCGACCCCGAAGCGCCGGCGCTGGCCAAGCTTGCCGGCGACAAATACTGGCCGGTCGACATCGCCTATTTCGACGAGACCGACAAATCGGGCGAAGAGGTGCCGGAATACCGCATCAGCTTCAAGCTGCACGAGAACGGCATCACCCGCGACCTCACAATGGACTATGGCGAGTTCTCGATGACCGGAAAGCTGGTCAACCTGTCGCTGTTCGATCAGACCAAGCCTTGCCCCGTCTCGAAATAGCAACAATGCGGCGCTGGCCACGGCAGGCTTGATGGCAGTTCCCGATGGCGGTCTATGTCGATGCGGCAATCTGGAAATGGGCCGGCCATCGCTGGTGCCACCTGATGGCCGACGATACGGACGAACTGCATCGTTTCGCCGCCGAACTTGGCGTCAAGCGTTCGTCCTACCAAGGGCCGCCCAGGACATCGGCGCCGCACTATGACATAACCGGCTTCGAGCGCGACCGGGCGGTGCGGCTCGGCGCCATCGAATGCAGCCGCGAGGAGATCGTTGCGATCTTCAGGCGCGTACGGGTACCCAACGGAAAGGGCCGGTCGTGACGCTAACGGCATTCCTGGCTTATTGCCTTGCCATCACACTTGCCGCCGCCACGCCGGGACGACCGGCGATGTTCACGGTGATCACCAACGGCGTGGCACGCGGCTTCCTGCGTGCGTTCGTCGCCGGAATGGGCATTGCCGCCGGTGATGCCGTGCTGGTCACCTTGGCACTGCTCGGGCTGGTGGCGCTGGCCCAGACCTTCGAATGGGTGTTTCTCCTGTTGAAATACGCCGGTGCGGCCTACCTGATTTTCCTCGGCATCAAGATGTGGCGGGCCGCGGCCGCGCAATCGGCCGCGCAAGGAATCCCCCAAACCGGATTGTCGCGTTCCTGCTTGGCGCCTCCGTGGCGCTCGGCAACCCGAAGGCGATCCTGTTCCACGCCTCGATCATGCCGCTGATCCTCAACCTCGACACCATGACGTTTGCCGACGGCCTGCTGGTGGTGGCAGTCGTCGTCGGCGCCAATATTCTCACCATGGGCATCTACGCCGCGCTGGCGGGCAGGGCATCCGGCTGGTTCAGGACGCCCGGACGCATGCGGCTGATGAACCGGTTCGCCGGCAGCGCCATGATCGGGACCGGAGCGCTGATTGCCGCGCGCTGAGCGATGAAGCACCTCACCGCTTGCGTTTGCAGCGCTTCCCCTCTATATGCGCGCTCATTCCACACACGGACTTTGGTGTCTGCCCGGGAGAAATCCGGCTGAAACCTCCGGTGGCGTTCGAGGACAAAGTCCAAAAATGCCTGTGTCCGTGGAGGCTAACCGGAAAAGGAACTAAGAATGGCACTGCCTGATTTCAGCATGCGCCAGCTTTTGGAAGCTGGCATTCACTTCGGCCACCAGACCCACCGCTGGAACCCGAAGATGGCGCCTTACATCTACGGCGCCCGCAACAACATCCACATCATCGACCTGTCGCAGACGGTGCCTTTGCTGCACCAGGCTCTGAAGCAGGTTTCCGACACCGTTGCCAAGGGCGGTCGCGTGCTGTTCGTCGGCACCAAGCGCCAGGCTTCGGATATCGTCGCTGACGCGGCGCAGCGTTCGGCCCAGTATTATGTCAATTCGCGTTGGCTCGGCGGCATGCTGACCAACTGGAAGACGATCTCGAATTCGATCCAGCGCCTGCGCAAGCTCGACGAGATGCTGGCCGGTGAGGCCCAGGGCCTGACCAAGAAGGAACGCCTGAACCTCGACCGCGAGCGCGAGAAGCTCGACAAGGCGCTCGGCGGTATCAAGGACATGGGCTCGACCCCCGACCTGATGTTCGTCATCGACACCAACAAGGAAGCGATCGCCATTCTCGAGGCCAAGCGCCTCGGCATTCCGGTCGTTGCCATCATCGATTCGAACTGCGATCCGGACAAGATCGACTTCCCGATCCCCGGTAATGACGACGCGGCGCGCGCCATCCAGCTCTATTGCGACCTGATCGCCAAGGCTGCCATCGACGGCATCGCCCGCCAGCAGGGCGCGCTCGGCGTCGACATCGGCGCCTCGGTCGAAGCTCCGGTCGAACCGGCGCTTGATCCGGCTCCGGCCCCGGCTGCGGACGCTCCGGAAGCTTGACAATCGAAGGTCGGTTGCGGCCTTCATCATTCTCATATTTGGCACGCTAGACGGACGCATCACCGAGTACCGGTGGTGCGTCGGTGCATTTAAAACAAAGAGGCGACAATGAGCATTTCGGCTGCACAGGTCAAAGAACTCCGCGACTTGACCGGCGCGGGCATGATGGACTGCAAGGCGGCGTTGACCGAGACCAACGGCAACATCGAAGAGGCCGTCGACTGGCTGCGCAAGAAGGGCATTTCCAAGGCCGACAAGAAGGCTGGCCGTACTGCCGCCGAAGGCCTGATCGGCGTCGACTCCGGCGTCCGCGAGGCCGCCATCGTCGAGGTTAACTCCGAGACCGATTTCGTGGCCCGCAACGAGCAGTTCCAGGAGATCGTTCGCAATGTCGCCAAGGTCGCGCTTGCTTATGGCACGACGGAGGCTGTCTCTGCCGCAAAGTATCCTGGTTCGGACAAGTCGGTCACTGACACCATCAAGGACGCCGTTGGCACCATTGGCGAGAACATGAGCTTCCGCCGTTCGGCCAAGCTCACCGTCCCGCACGGTGCTGTCGCAACCTACGTGCACAATGCGGTTGCCGATGGTCTTGGCAAGCTCGGCGTTCTGGTCGCGATCGAGACCACGGGCAATGAGCATGCCGCCAACGCCTTTGGCCGCCAGGTCGCCATGCATGTCGCCGCCACCAACCCGCTGGCTTTGACCGCCGAGCAGATCGATCCGGCAGCGGTCGAGCGCGAGAAGGCGATCTTCGCCGACCAGGCGCGCCAGTCCGGCAAGCCGGAAGCGATCATCGAAAAGATGGTCGAAGGCCGCCTGCGCAAGTTCTACGAGGAAGTCGTGCTCCTCAAGCAGGCCTTCGTGCTCAATCCCGACATCACTGTCGAGCAGGCGCTGAAGGATGCCGAGAAGGACATCGGCGCTCCGGCCAAGATCTCCGCCTATCTGCGCTTTGCGCTGGGCGAAGGCATCGAAAAGGAAGAGACCGATTTCGCGGCGGAAGTCGCGGCGGCGGTGAAGAAGTAGTTTTAAAAATAGCCCCGAAAAGGGCTTCTCAGCTCAGGCAACTCGGCCGGGCGTCCGCAAGGATGCTCGGCCAATTTCTTGTGCGGTGTCGATGAAGGCCCTGAGCTTTGGCGCCATCGACGCCCTGCGCGGGAAGTAGAGGAAGAGGCCGGGCTCCTCGATCGCCGTTTGCGGCAGGATCTGAACGAGGCGGCCGGCGGCCAATTCCGCGCGCACCAGCGGCTCGAACACATAGGTCAGCCCGACGCCGGCAAGCGCAAGGTCGATCGCGGCCAGCGAATCGGTGACGATGACCGTACCCTTCGTCTCGGCCACGACATCCTTGCCGTCCTCAGTCAGGTCCCAGCGATAGAGTGCGCCGGAGCGCACAAGCCGGTAGCCGATGCAATTGTGGTCCGAAAGATCCGCCACACCGCGCGGACGGCCATGCCGGCCGACATAGGCGGGGGAGGCGACGATCACGGCGTTGAATGGCGGCGTCAGCCGGACCGTGACCATGTCCTGTGCGATCATCTCGCCCAGCCGGATGCCGGCATCAAAACCCTCGCCGACAATGTCCACCAGCCCCTGGTCGGTGAGCAATTCGATGGTCACATCAGGATAGCGTTCAGCCATCGCGGCGGCCACGGGAGTGACGGCAAGTGGAACGGCGATGTTGGGAACGTTCAACCTGAGCAAGCCGGAGGGCCGGCCCTTGATGGCTCGGATGCGGTCCATCCGGTCGGCGATATCCTGGAGGGCAGGGGCTGCTGTGTCCACCAGCGCCTTGCCGGCTTCCGTCAGCGAGACGCTGCGCGTGGTGCGCGCAAACAGCGGCTGGCCGATCCGCTCCTCCACGAGGCGCACCGCATGGCTGACGGCGGATGGGGACATGCCCAGTTCGGCCGCAGCTAGCGCAAAGCCGCCGCGTCGGGCAACGGCGACGATGACAGGCAAATGACTGAGCAGATCCCGGTCCATTCATGCATGATATCGCATAGTCCTTGCGAACACTTCAATCTTCTCGATGCCGACAGGCTGACCCATATTGCCATCACCGATGCACAAAGGAGAAGAGAGATGGATGCCTTGAAACACGCTACCTTCGCCGCAGGCCTTGCCCTAGCGCCGGTCGATGCCGGCGGCGCCGAGCCGTCCGGTTGGCGCGCGCTCGCCGACGAACGCGCCGTCATCCGCATCGCCGATGCCATCGACCGTGCCGTCGATGCGCAGGACTGGAAGCTTGCCCGCTCCTATTTCGCCGACCGTGTCACCGTCGACTTCAGCAGCCTGTCAGGACAGCCTGCCGCCACCATCCCCTCCGACAATCTGATCGGTACCTGGGCCGGCAACCTCAGGGGCAGCAAGACCAGCCTGCATCTGCGCACCAATCACCAGGTGATCTTTGAGGCGGACGCGGCGACCGTCTCTTCGAACGGCTATGCCTGGAACCGGATGGAAGGCAATGGCGACCCGCTGTGGGAAGTCTGGGGCACCTACGAGCACCATCTGGTTCGCTCCGGGACCGGCTGGAAAGTCGACGGCTTCGTTTTCCGCGCCACGCATGAGCGCGGCAATCCCTGGGTCAAGATGACGCCTGGCCAGTGAGCCGGCGTCAAGAAATCAGGATAGGAAAAACACCATGACCATGAGCTATTACACACTGGGCAACAGCGGCCTGCGCGTCAGCCGGCTGGCACTGGGCACCATGACCTTTGGCACCGAATGGGGCTGGGGCGCGGACAGGGAAACCGCGCGCGCCATGGCCGACGCCTATGTCGAGGCCGGCGGCAATTTCTTCGACACCGCCGACCTCTACACCGGCGGCACAGCCGAAACCTGGCTCGGCGAATTCATCGCCGAGCGAG
This sequence comes from Mesorhizobium sp. M0037, assembly GCF_040323635.1. Classification (NCBI taxonomy): domain Bacteria; kingdom Pseudomonadati; phylum Pseudomonadota; class Alphaproteobacteria; order Hyphomicrobiales; family Phyllobacteriaceae; genus Mesorhizobium; species Mesorhizobium sp. M0037. Next base: position 741,364 of record NZ_JAMYVB010000001.1, read on the forward strand.
GCTTGCGCGACAGAGCGGTGATCGCCACGAAATTCACCTTCAACGCGGAGCCCGGCAATCCGAACGCCGGTGGCAATGGCCGCAAGAACATCTTGCGCGCCGTGGACGCCTCGCTGAAGCGGTTGGGCACTGACTATATCGACCTCTACCTCCTCCATGTCTGGGACGGGCTGACGCCGGCCGAGGAGGTCATGCGCACGATGGATGATCTCGTGCGTGCGGGCAAAATTCGCCATGTCGGCCTGTCCGATGTGCCGGCCTGGTATGCTGCCCGCGCGCAGACGATCGCCGAGTGGCGCGGCTACGAGCCGGTGTCGGCCCTGCAGCTTGAATATTCGCTGGCGGAGCGTTCGATCGAAAATGAGTTCGTGCCCTTCGGCACCCGCCATGGCGCAGGAATCATGGTGTGGAGCCCGCTGGCTAGCGGGCTGCTCAGCGGCAAGTACCGGCCGACGCAGGAAGGCCATGCCGGCCGGCTCGACGGCTTTCGCAACACCACTCATCCGGGGTTCCAGAAGTTCACCGAGCGCAACTGGGCGATCGTGGCGGAGCTCGAAAAAGTTGCCGCCGAACTCGGACGCAGCATGGCGCAGGTCGCGCTCAACTGGGTGGCAACGCAACCGGGCATCGCCACCGTGATTCTTGGCGCCACCAAGCTGGCGCAGTTGCAGGACAATCTGGCGGCGTTGGATTTCACTTTACCCGCCGAGCTTCGCGCGCGGCTGGATACGGTCAGCAAGACACCGCCGCCATTCCCGTACGCCTATTTCGGTTCCGACATACAAGCCCGGGTTACCGGCGGCGCCGTGACCGGCGACAAGCCGTTGGGTTATGCGCCGCCGCTGCTGGTCGAGGGCGACGCCGTCAGCATCACCAGCAACTGACGGGCCGCGACGGGAAGGCGCAATTGGGCGAGGGGCGCCGCCGGTGCACCCGGCGGCCGTGGGGTATCGGTACGGGGGCTCGCGCCCCCGGCGGCGCCCGCGCGAGGGGGGGCTGCCCAGGCTGCCACACGCAACAATGACGAGGTCCAGATGACGGCAAAGCCCCTCTATCGACGTGTCCTGCTGAAAGCGTCGGGCGAAGCGTTGATGGGCGAGCAGCATTTCGGCATCGATGTCTCGGTGGTCGACCGAATCGCCGCCGACATCGCCGAAGCCCGCGCACTTGGCATCGAGGTCGGCGTCGTCATTGGCGGCGGCAATATCTTTCGCGGCGTGGCGGTGGCATCCAAGGGCGGCGACCGCGTCACCGGCGACCACATGGGCATGCTGGCCACCGTCATCAACTCGCTGGCGCTGCGCACCTCGCTGAACAAGATCGGCGTCGATGCCGTCGTGCTGTCGGCCATCGCCATGCCCGAACTTTGCGAGAGTTTTTCCCAGCGCCAGGCCACCGCCTATATGAACCAGGGCAAGGTCGTCATTTTCGCCGGCGGCACCGGCAATCCGTTCTTCACCACCGATTCGGCCGCGGCCTTGCGCGCCGCCGAGATCGGCGCCGACGCGTTGTTCAAGGGCACCCAGGTCGACGGCGTCTATTCGGCCGATCCCAAGAAGGATCCGAATGCGACCCGCTTCGAGCGCATCAGCCATGCCGAAGTCATCAACAAGGGCCTTTCGATCATGGATACCGCCGCAATTGCACTTGCGCGCGAAAACAACATCCCGATAATCGTCTATTCGATCCACGAAAAAGGTGGTTTCGGCGATATTCTGCGGGGCGGCGGCCGTTGCACGATCGTCGCCGACGAGTAATCCGGAGTATACTCTCCTAAAAAGGGATCAGTTTTCGAAAGAGGGTCCGTTATAGGCCCTAAGCAGTGAACCCGGATCAAACGGGTCGAGGAGACTAAGATGAGTGGTGAGTTCGACGACCTCAAGCGGCGCATGGATGGCGCGATCGCCGCCTTCAAGCACGATCTGGCTTCGCTGCGCACCGGCCGTGCCTCCAGCAATCTGCTCGACGCCATCCAGGTCCAGGCCTACGGCACCACCATGCCCATCAACCAGGTAGCGAACGTGTCGGTGCCGGAGCCGCGCATGATTTCGGTTTCGGTCTGGGACAAGTCGATGGTCGGCGCGGTCGATCGTGCCATCAGAGAATCCAATCTCGGCTTTAATCCGATCGTCGACGGCACCAATCTCAGGATTCCGCTGCCCGAGCTCAACGAGCAGCGCCGCAAGGAACTGGTCAAGATCTCGCATGGCTACGCCGAGAACGCCCGCGTTGCGGTGCGCCATGTCCGTCGCGACGGCATGGACTTCTTGAAGAAGGCGGAAAAGGACGGCGATATCAGCGAGGACGATCAGCGCAAGCGCTCCGATCAGGTCCAGAAGCTGACTGACGAAACGATCAGCACCATCGATCACCTGCTTTCCGATAAGGAAGCTGAAATCATGCAGGTTTAGGGTCGGCCCACACCGGCCCGAAAGCGAGACAATGGCAACGCCCGCGCATGTCGCGATCATCATGGATGGAAACGGACGCTGGGCCAAGGCGCGCGGCATGCCGCGGCTTGCCGGCCATCGCGCCGGCGTCGAAGCGCTGCGCAAGACGGTGCGCGCCGCGCCCGGTCTCGGCATTTCCTTCCTGACCGTCTACGCCTTTTCATCGGAAAACTGGTCGCGGCCCAAGGCCGAAGTCAGCGACCTGATGGGGCTTTTGAAGCTGTTCATCCGCCGCGATCTGGCCGAACTGCACCAGAACGGCGTGCGCGTCAGGATCATCGGTGACAGGGCGGGGCTGCAGCCGGACATCAGGGGCCTGCTCGAAGAGGCCGAATCGCTGACTGCGCGCAATGAATCGCTGACCTTGGTCATCGCCTTCAACTATGGCGGGCGCGACGAGATCGTGCGCACGGCACGCAAGCTCGCAGCCGCAGTGGCGCGCGGCGAGATCGACGCAGAGGCGATCACGGCAGACACTTTTGCCGGCGCCCTGGACACCGCAGGCATTCCCGATCCGGAGCTGGTCATCCGCACCAGTGGCGAGCTTCGGCTGTCGAACTTCCTTCTGTGGCAGGCAGCCTACAGCGAACTGGTTTTTCTGCCTTGCTACTGGCCTGACTTCAGCCGCGAACACCTGGCCGACGCATTGCGCGATTTTGCTGGCCGCGAGCGCCGTTTTGGCGGGCTTGCCGCTCAAGATGTCGCTGCCTCGTGATCGGCGGCGGGATGAACAATCTTCAGCTTCGCATCGTCTCGGCGCTGGTGCTGGCCGCAATAGCGCTTGGCCTGACCTGGTTGGGAGGGCTGTGGTTCCGCCTGCTTTGCGCCGGGATATCGGCGGTCATCTTCTATGAATGGGCGCGCATGTCGCGCCCCTTGGCCGGTGCGACCCTCGGCTTCATTCCCGAAGCGCTGCTTCTGGTTTTCGTCGTCGCCCTGGTTGCAGGCGTGCCGGCATCGTGGCTTCTGTCTCTTGTCCTGGCCATGGTTGTGGTCGCTGCTGTCGGCGCCCGTATGCGTGGAGCGGCGCAATGGGATGCAGCCGGTCTTGCCTACGCGGCTTTGTCCGGCTTATCGCTGGCGCTGCTGCGCGGCGGCGACCATCCCGGCCTGCTCGCAATCTTGTTTCTGTTCGCCGTGGTCTGGGCGACCGACATCTTTGCCTATTTCGTCGGCCGCTCCGTCGGTGGGCCCAAGCTCGCGCCATCGATATCCCCCGGCAAGACGCAGAGCGGCGCACTTGGCGGCGCTGTCGGCGGCGTGGCCGCCGGCGTGCTTCTGGCTGCCGCCGCCGGGGCCGGCAATCTTGGCGTCCTCGCCTTGGTTGCGCTGGTGCTGTCGATTGTTGCCCAGGCTGGCGATCTCTTCGAATCCTGGGTCAAGCGCCGCCACGGCCGCAAGGATTCAAGCGCGTTGATACCCGGGCATGGCGGTGTCATGGACAGGGTGGACGGGCTTGTCGCGGCGGCTTTTGCCCTATACGTGATCGGCTGGATTTCGGCGGGCGCCGATCATCCGGCGCAGGGGCTGTTTCCGGCTTGAGTGATATTTCACGGCGAAGAAATGGCGCACGCCACGGATTCGCCTGGATTGATGTCACAGTCGCGGCGACACCTTTCGCCGCGGGTGAATTTGAGGGCATGACTTGAACGAAATTCTTCACGCGTTTTTCAGCACGGAAGGCTTTGTCCTCGGCACGCTGGTGCCGTTTCTGTTCGTGCTGACCGTGGTCGTCTTCATTCACGAAATGGGCCATTACCTGGTCGGCCGCTGGTGCGGCATTGGCGTGAAGGCCTTTTCGATCGGCTTCGGCCCCGAACTTCTCGGCTTCAACGACAGCCACGGCACGCGCTGGAAGCTCTGCGCCATACCGCTCGGCGGTTATGTCAAATTCGTCGGCGACATGAGCGCCACGTCGAGCCAGCCGAGTTCGGAAGATCTGGAAACGCTGACTGACGCTGAACGCAAGGTCGCCTTCCACACGCAACCCATCTGGAAACGCGCCGCCACGGTGGTGGCCGGACCGCTGTTCAACTTCCTTTTGACCATTGCCGTCTTTGCCGTGCTGTTTTCCCTCTACGGCCGCCCTGTGTTTGAGCCGATGGTGGCGGCGGTCACCGCCGGCAGTCCAGCCGAAAGGGCCGGCATTTTGCCAGGCGACCGATTCGTCGCCGTCGACGGCAGCAAGGTTGAGACCTTCGCCGACGTCCAACGCCTGGTCTCAGGCCGCGGCGGCGACGCCATCACCTTCACCATGTTGCGCGACGGCAAGGAGGTCACCGTCGTCGCGACGCCGGAGCCGATGGAGCAGCTGGACGCACTGGGCAACAAGGTCAAGGTGGCCGTCATCGGCGTCGTCAACAACAAGGATGTCGGCCAGCCCAGGCTGATCACCTACAGCCCTGTCGGAGCAGTCGGCGCCGCGGTCGAGGAGACGGGGCACGTCATTCAGCGCACCGGCCAGTTCCTGCAGCGATTCGTTGTCGGCCGCGAAGACAAATGCCAGCTGGGCGGCCCGATCAAGATCGCCAAGATGTCGGGGCAGGCGGCAAAGCTGGGCTTCCTATGGCTGGTGCAACTCGTCGCCGGGCTGTCGGTCGGGATCGGAATTCTGAACCTTTTGCCGATTCCCCCCCTCGACGGCGGCCACCTCCTGTTCTACGCACTCGAAGCCGTTTTCCGGCGTCCGGTATCGGAGCGGATGATGGAAATGGGATACCGGGCCGGCCTATTTCTGGTGCTGGGATTTATGGGCTTCGTCTTCTGGAACGATCTGTTTGGGTGCTGAAATCATGAAGAAATTTGGCTTCAGCACCGGCAATGTTGAGACGCCGTTTACCATGCACGGGGGTATGCGTGACGCGAAAGCCACGCATCAGGGTTAAGTAATTACAAATTAACCAGAAGCCTTGCGTGTAGGGAAAATCCGGTTAATACGGTAGGAGAAATTACCGCACGTCCGGTTTTCTCGCCGTGGGGACTTCGAGAAAAGGTACAAAAGCCCGATGAAGGCAGCATCCAAATTTTTGAGCGCCGCGTCCGCGGTGGCTATGTCCGCCGCTCTGGTTGTACCAGGTGCGCTCGCCGTGCAGTTCGTTGCCACATCTGCGGCGCAGGCAGCCGTTGTCTCGAGAGTCGAGGTCAGCGGCAACCAGCGTGTCGACGCCGACACCATCCGCAACTACATCACGATCAAGCCGGGCAAGGCGTTTTCCAGCGCCGATATCGACGATGCGGTCAAGGCGCTGTTCGGCACCGGGCTGTTCTCGGACGTGCAGATCAATCAGGTCGGTTCGACGCTGGTGGTCAAGGTTGCCGAATATCAGGTCGTCAACCAGGTTCTGTTCCAGGGCAACAAGAAGCTCAAGGACAATGCGCTGGCAGTCGCCGTGCAGTTGAAGCCGCGCGGGACGTTCTCGCAGGCAACGCTGGACTCCGATGTCGAGGCGGTGAAGGCTGCCTACAGGCGGATTGGCCGCGATGACGCCACTGTCACGACGCAGATCATGGATCTCGGCGACAACCGGGTGAACGTGGTCTTCAACATCAACGAAGGCGGCCGCACCAAGATCGCCGCCGTCAATTTCGTCGGCAACAGCGCCTATTCGAGCCGCCGCCTGTCCGACGTCATCGCCACCAAGCGCTCGAGCTTCCTGTCCTTCGTGCTGCGTGACGACGTCTATGACGAGGACAAGCTGCGCGCCGACCAGGAATCGCTGCGCCGCTTCTATTACAATCACGGCTATGCCGACTTCCAGGTGGTCTCAGCTGTCGGCGAGCTCGACGACACGACCAACCAGTACACCGTTACCATCACCGTCCAGGAAGGCGACCGCTATACGTTCGGCGACGTCAGCGTCGAGAGCACCATTCCCGAAGTCGACTCGAAGGCGCTGGAATCGGTGGTTCAGACGCACAAGGGCGACGTCTACAACGCCAAGGATGTCGAGGACACCATCATCGCGCTGACCGAGAAGGTGGCGGGTTCTGGTTATGCCTTCGCCCAGGTGACGCCGCGCGGCGACCGTAACTTCGAGAATCACACCATTTCGGTCGTCTACACGATCGACCAGGGCACCAAGGCCTATGTCGAGCGCATCGAAATCCGCGGCAACGACCGCACGCGCGACTATGTCATTCGGCGCGAATTCGATGTCAGCGAAGGCGACGCCTTCAACCAGGTTCTCATTCAGCGCGCGAAGAAGCGGCTGGAAGCGCTGGATTATTTTGAGAAAGTCGACATTTCGACTGTTCCGGGTTCCGAGCCTGACCAGGTCGTGCTTGTGGTCGACGTGGTCGAGAAGTCGACTGGTGAGTTCTCGATCGGCGCCGGTTATTCGACCGGTGGCGAGACTGCCGGTCCGTCCGTCGAGGGATCGGTTGCGGAGCGCAACTTCCTCGGTCGCGGCCAGTACATCAAGGTCTCGGCCGGCGGCGGCAAGAATTCGCGCGACTACAGCCTGTCCTTCACCGAGCCCTATTTCCTCGGGCGCCGTATCGCCGCCGGTTTCGATATCTTCCAGCAGACGCGAAATTATTCGGACTACGACAGCGAGACGCTGGGTGCGACGGTTCGCTTCGGCCTGCCGATCACCGATAATATCTCGACGCAGCTAGCGTACAATATCGCGCAGGAAAAGTATAAATATGATGATGACTGCTTGACCAGCGGCACCTATGATCCCTCGAAATGCGACGTTTCTGCCGCAATTCGAGAGGGTATTGATGAAAGCCCTTGGATCAAATCGTCCGTCAGTCTCGGCTTGGTCTACAACACCATAGACGACATGAAGAGCCCGCATGAAGGCATCTACGCCACCACGACTGTGGAAGTGGCCGGCCTTGGTGGCGATGCCAAATTCGTCAAGGTTACCGGTCGCGGCACCGTCTACCAGACTCTATCAGAACAGTTGGATCTGGTCGGCCTGATCTCCGGCGGTGCTGGCCATATCGCGGGCTATGGCGATAATGGACTGCGTATCTTCGATCAGTTCAAGAGCAGCGACCGCATGATCCGCGGCTTCGAGTATGGTGGCATTGGCCCTGTGGATATTGCAACAGGTGACCACCTCGGCGGCACCACCTATTTCAATGCTTCGGCGGAAGCTCAGTTCCCGATACCGGTCATTCCGGAAAGCTTTGGCGTGCGTGGCGCTGTGTTTGCTGATGCCGCCACACTGTACGGCAGCAAGATTGATACTCCTGGCGTCACTCAGGCCTCGGTTGATATGAAGTTGCGCGCGTCGGTTGGTGTCGGCTTGTTGTGGTCATCGCCCTTCGGCCCGATCCGCATCGACTACGCGATGCCCGTCAAGAAGGAAAAGACCGACGACGTGCAGGAATTCAACTTCGGCATGTCGAGCCGCTTCTGATCTTGCGGTAACGATGCTTCCGGGCCGTTGGGGTCCGGAAGAGAATTGATCCGACCTAGCTGGATATTGCTTCTGGAATGACCGATCCGGTGTTCTTCGCGCCATCACGCCGGTATACGGCTGGCGAAGTCGCGAATCTGACCGGCGCATCGCTTGTCGATTCCGATTTTGCCCACATATCGATCGATGCGTTGGCGCCAGCCAATGAAGGCGGCGAGGGTGCGCTCGTCTTCGTCGACGGCAAGCGCAATTTCGCGCTGATGCAGTCGCTGAAGGCGGCGGCCGTGTTTTGTCCCGCCGAGTTCGCGGGCAAGGCGCCGGCCGGCATCGCGGTTCTGGTTCATCCGCGCCCGCAGCAGGCCTTCGCCATGATCGGCCGGCTGCTGTTCCCGACGGCGGCTACGCCGGGACCGATGACCAGCGAAACCGGGGTCTCGCCGCAAGCTCATGTCGATGCCTCGGCGCATATCGAGGCCGGGGCGATCATCGAGGCCGGAGCGGTCATCGGCCCCCGCGCTTCCATCGGCAGCGGAACGGTCATTGCCCCCCACGCCGTTATCGGCCCCTCCTGCCAGATCGGCCGTGACGGCTACATTGGGCCGGGTGTCAGTGTTCAGTATGCGCTGATCGGCAACCGCGTCATCATTCATGGCGGCGCCAGGATAGGCCAGGACGGCTTCGGCTTTGTCGGCGGCGCCAAAGGCCCTGAGCGTGTGCCGCAGGTCGGCCGCGTCATCATCCAGGACGATGTCGAAATCGGCTCGAACACGACCGTCGATCGCGGCGCCATGTCGGATACGGTCATCGGTCAGGGCACCAAGATCGACAATCTGGTGCAGATCGCCCATAACGTTCGCATCGGCCGCAATTGCATTATTGCCGGGCTCTCTGGTATTTCCGGCTCCGTCACTGTCGGCGACGGTGTCACCATGGGCGGCGGCGTTGGCCTTGCCGATCATTTGACCATCGGATCAGGGGCCAAGCTTGCTGCAAGAAGCGGGTTCATGAGCAACGTGCCGGCGGGCGAGATCTGGGGAGGCTATCCGGCGCAGCCGATGGCGGAAGCCATGCGCGAGATCGCCATGCTGAGGAAGCTCGCCAGGACGCGCAAGCAGGGCGAAGGGGGAAGTAGCTGAGATGGTGCCGGCGACGCTCGAAGCGGTCGATATATTGGGTTTGATGAAGCTTTTGCCGCATCGCTATCCCTTCCTGATGATCGATCGCATCATCGAAATCGACGGCAATGATTCTGCCATCGGCATCAAGAACGTGACCATCAATGAGCCGCATTTCCAGGGCCATTTCCCGGATCAGCCGGTGATGCCGGGCGTGCTCATCGTCGAGGCCATGGCGCAGACCGCCGGCGCGATCTGCATCCGTAACCTCAACACGGAAAAGCCGTCGCTGGTCTATTTCCTGACCATCGATAATGCGAAATTCCGCAAACCGGTCGTCCCGGGCGACCAGTTGAAAATCCACGTCAAGAAAATCAAGATGCGCGGCAACCTGCTCAAATTCGCCTGCGAGGCCATGGTGGAGGGCACAAAGGCCGCCGAAGCCGAGATCGCGGCAATGATGGTTACCGGCTGACGGTTCGAAATGCTCATGAAAATACAGACTTCAATCCACCCCTCGGCCGTCATCGAGGCCGGCGCTCAGATCGGCGAAGGCGCCGCAATAGGACCTTTCTGCTATGTCGGCGCTGACGCCGTGATCGGTGACCGCGTCGAACTGGTCAGCCATGTCTCGGTGCTGGGCGCGACAACCATTGGCGCCGCGACCAAGGTCTATCCAATGGCGACACTGGGCGGACCGCCGCAGAACACCAAGCACAAGGGCGGCCGCACCACTTTGGTCATCGGCCAGAACTGCACGATCCGCGAAGGCGTGACCATGCATCTCGGCACCGATTCCAGCCGCGGCGAGACGACCGTCGGCGACAACGGCAATTTCCTTGCCTATGCCCACATTGCCCATGATTGCGTCGTCGGTAAAAACGCCACCTTCGCCAATGGCGCGACCCTGGGCGGCCATTGCGAGGTCGGTGACAGCGTCTATATTGGCGGCCTCAGCGCCGTTCATCAGTTCGTGCGTGTTGGTGACAACGCCTTTCTCGGCGGCTGCTCGGCTTTTGTCGGCGATGTCATTCCCTACGCCATTGCGGTGGGCAATCGCGCCAGCCTGCGTGGACTCAACATCATCGGCCTGAAGCGCGCCGGGTTGCCGCGCGCCGAAATCTACCTGCTGCGCAAGGCTTACAAGACCATCTTCGACCGCTCCCGCACTGTCGGCGAGAACATCGAATTCGCCAAGGCCGAGTTTGAGTCGTCGCCGACGGCCATGAAAATCATCGATTTCATCACCAGTCGCGGCAAGCGGCATTTTGCCGTCCCGTCGCTTAAGGGTGGCGACGGCGACGATGCCGATGACGAAGGCTGAGGCCACTTCAACGGGCCTCGATCTTGCGCCGGACGCCAGGGTCGGCATCATTGCCGGCGGCGGTAGCTTGCCGGTCGAAGTTGCCGCCGGCCTGGCGGAGGCCGGACATCCGCCCGTCATCATCCTGGTCGAAGGTCAGGCCGACCGTCAGTCCGACCTCACAATCTATGAGCATGAAAGCCTTGCGCTGGAAGACATCGGCTCGCTGGTTGCGTTGCTGAGGCGCCGGCGGATCACCCATCTTGTGCTTGCCGGCGAGATCAGGCGCAGGCCGCGGTTGGTCGACATGCGTCCGAACCTTGGGCTACTGGCACTTATACCCTCGCTCGCCATGGCGCTTGCCCGCGGCGATGACGGGCTGTTGAAGATATTGACCCGCGGCCTGGAGGCACGGGGCGTCAAGGTTGTCGGTGCGCATGAAGTCGTGCCCCGGCTCGTCGCGGCCGAAGGGCCGCTGACCAAAGCAGTGCCGCGAAAGTCCGACTGGCGCGATATCGAGGCGGCACACGCGGCGGCAAAGGCCATCGGCGCGCTCGACATTGGTCAGGCGGCAATTGCCATCGGTGGCCGCACTGTTGCCCTGGAAGGCGTCGAGGGCACCCACGGACTGCTCGAGCGGACGCAGCAGTTGCGCGGCCATGGCAGGCTGGCCGGCAAGACGCGCGGTGTCCTGGTCAAATGCGCCAAGCCTGGCCAGGAATTGCGTGCCGATCTGCCATCTATTGGCCCCCAGACCGTCGAGGCGGCGCATGCCGCGGGGCTCGCCGGCATTGCCGTCGAAGCCGGCCGTTCGCTCATCCTCGAAGGCCCCGCCGTTCTCGCGCGCGCCAATGCGCTCGGCCTGTTCGTGTTCGGCCTGCCGGCTGCGGAGTCTGTCCATGGCAGCTGAGAAGCCGCTGAAGATTGCCATCGTCGCCGGCGAAGAATCCGGCGACCTGCTGGGCGCCGACATCGTGCAGGCGCTGAAGCGCATGACCGGGCGCGAGGTGCAACTCGTCGGCACTGGCGGGCGGCATCTGCAGGCGCTCGGACTGGCGCCGCTGTTCGACGGCGCCGAGATCGCGCTGATGGGGCTCAGCGCCATCCTGCGTGACTTGCCGCGCCTGATGCGGCGGATCAGCCAGACCGCAAGTGCTGTCGCCGCCGAAAAACCCGACTGTCTGATCACCATCGACAGCCCCGATTTCTCGCTGCGCGTCGCCAAAAAGATCCGCGCCGCCGATCCGTCGATCCCGATCGTCCATTATGTCTGCCCGAGCGTCTGGGCGTGGCGGCCGGGTAGGGCGGCAGCGATGAAGCCCTATGTCGACCACATACTGTGCATCCTGCCTTTCGAGGTAAAGGAGCTCAGCCGTCTCGGCGGCCCGCCTGGCACTTACGTCGGACATCGCCTCACGCATGATCCAGGCGTGCAGGGCGCGGCCAGGGCGCAAGCCCAGCCGCGCGGTCTCTCGGCCGATCGCGTCAAGACGCTGCTCGTCCTGCCGGGGTCGCGGCGCGGCGAGGTCAGCCGGCTTATCGGTCCGTTCGGCGAGACGGTGTCGGCGCTGCGCGCGCGCGGCCACCGGCTGCGGCTGTTGCTGCCGACGGTGCCGCACGTCGCCGAACTGGTCAAGACATCGGTGGCGCGCTGGGACCAGGAGCCGGAAATCATCCTCGATCCCGAGCGCAAATGGCAGGCCTTCGGCAAGGCCGATGCGGCGCTGATTGCGTCTGGAACGGTGTCACTGGAACTGGCGTTGTCGGGTGTACCGATGATCTCTTGCTACAAGTTCGATCCGATCATGCTGATGGCGCAGAGCCTGATCACGGTGTGGAGCGCTGCTTTGCCCAACCTTATTGCCGACCGGCCGGTCGTGCCGGAAAGCTACAACCAGTATGTGCGGCCGCACTATCTGGCGCGGCAGCTCGAGGCACTGTTCTCAGACACCGCCTACCGCGCTTGGCAAAAGGACGGCTTTGGCGAGGTTGCCAGACGCATGGCCACCGACAGGCCCTCCGGCGACATCGCCGCCGATGTCGTTCTTCGCCACATCGGGAGAGCGAATAGGCCTTAGTGAATGGTGAATAGTGAATAGTGAATAGTGAATAGTGAATAGTGAATAGGATTAACGCGCTCTCGCCTATAATCAAGCTGCTACTTACTACCTGCTATTCACTACTTACCATTCACCATTCACTCTCTTTCACCTTTTCGCAATCGGCACGTAGTCGCGTTCCGGCGCGCCGGTGTAGAGCTGGCGCGGACGGCCGATCTTCTGGTGGGGATCCTCGATCATTTCCTTCCACTGCGCGATCCAGCCGACGGTGCGCGCGACCGCGAACAGCACGGTGAACATGGTGGTGGGGAAGCCCAGCGCCTTCAGCGTGATGCCGGAATAGAAATCGACGTTCGGATAGAGCTTCTTCTCGATGAAGTAGGAATCCGTCAGCGCGATCTTTTCCAGCTCCATGGCGATGTCGAGCAGCGGATCGTCCTTGATGCCGAGTTCGCCGAGCACCTCATGCGCCGTCTTCTGCATGATCTTCGCGCGAGGATCGTAGTTCTTGTATACGCGGTGGCCGAAGCCCATCAGCCGGAACGGATCGTTCTTGTCCTTGGCGCGGGCGATGAATTCCGGGATGTGGTCGACATGGCCGATCTCGCCCAGCATGTTGAGCGCGGCCTCGTTGGCGCCGCCATGCGCCGGGCCCCACAGGCAGGCGATGCCGGCGGCGATGCAGGCGAACGGATTGGCGCCCGACGAGCCTGCAAGCCGCACGGTCGAGGTCGAGGCGTTCTGTTCGTGGTCGGCATGCAGAATGAAGATGCGCTCCATGGCGCGCGCCAGCACCGGATTGATCTTGTATTCCTCGCACGGCACCGCAAAGCACATATGCAGGAAGTTGGCGGCGAAGTTCAGCTCGTTCTTCGGGTAAATGAAGGGCTGGCCGATATGGTATTTGTAGGCCATGGCCGCAATCGTCGGCATCTTGGCGATCAGCCGCATCGAGGCGACCATGCGCTGATACGGATCCGAAATGTCGGTGGAGTCGTGATAGAAGGCCGACAGCGCGCCGACCACGCCGCACATCACAGCCATCGGATGCGCGTCGCGGCGAAAGCCGGTGAAGAAGCGCGACATCTGCTCGTGCACCATGGTGTGGCGCGTTACCCGGTAGTCGAAATCGTCCTTCTGCGCCTTGGTCGGCAGTTCGCCGTAGAGCAGGAGGTAGCAGACTTCGAGGAAGTCGCCATGCTCGGCCAGCTGGTCGATGGGATAGCCGCGGTGAAGCAGGATGCCGGCATCGCCGTCGATGAAGGTTATCGCCGACTCGCAGCTCGCCGTCGAAGTGAAGCCGGGATCGTAGGTGAAGGCGCCGGTGGTGTTGTAGAGCGCACCGATGTCGATGACGTCGGGCCCGACCGACCCGCTTCGCACCTTGAATTCATGCGTCTTGCCGGCCAGTTCGAGCGTGGCAGTCGACGGGTGCGTCGTCTTGCTGCCGGTTTCCAGTCTTGTCGCAGCTTCGCTCATTCTCAAACTCCTTCATGTTCCTCATGCCGGCAAGGCAATTCCTGCAAACGACACGTCGAAATCACCGGAATGCGCGAACTCGCCACCGCATTTTGGGAGGTGCGTGCCTGATTGGGCCAAGGCCTAATGTTGCACTGCGAAACCCGCCTTTCAATGCCAATCTTTTTGGGCCAGCTCGCTCCTAATCGATTTGATCCGCAATCCGGGCCAGGCTTTCCTCGCGGCCAAGCACGGCAAGCACGTCGAACACGCCGGGCGAGGTGCTACGGCCGGTCAGGGCCGCCCGGAGCGGTTGGGCCACGGCGCCGAGCTTGTGGCCGCCGGCCGTTGCGAACTCGCGCACCGCGGCTTCAGCCGCGGCAGCCGACCAATCGCCCGAAACAGTCTGCAAAGCGGCATGTGCGCCGCGCAGGATCGCGCGCGCGTCGGCACTGAGCAGTGCTGCCGCCTTCTCGTCGATCGGCAGCGGCCGCTCGACGAACAGGAAGGCCGCGCCATCGGCCAGTTCCACCAGCGTCTTGGCGCGCTCTTTCAGGCCCGGCAAGGCGGCCAGCAGCTGCGCCTTCCTGGCGTCGTCGAGACGGGCGGCGATAGCAGATCCGCTTTCCAGGTATGGCAGAGTGGCGACGAAAATGTCGAACAGCTCGGTATCGGCCATCTTGCGCATATGCGCGCCGTTGATTGACTCGAGCTTGGCGAAGTCGAAGCGCGCCGCACCCTTGTTGACATCGCCGATGTCGAACCACGAAATCATGTCCTTGATCGACATGATCTCGTCGTCGCCATGGCTCCAGCCGAGCCGCGCCAGATAGTTGAGCAGTGCCTCGGGCAGATAGCCCATGGCGCGATAAGCCTCGACACCGAGTGCGCCGTGCCGCTTCGACAGCTTGGCGCCGTCGGCGCCGTGGATCAGCGGGATATGCGACATCGACGGGACGTCCCAGCCCATGGCGTTGTAGATCACCGTCTGGCGCGCGGCGTTGGTCAGATGGTCGTCGCCACGGATGATGTGAGTGACGCCCATGTCATGGTCGTCGACGACGACGGCATGCATGTAGGTCGGATTGCCGTCCGAGCGCAGAATGATGAAATCGTCGAGGTCCTTGTTGGGGAAGCGCACCTCGCCCTGCACACGGTCGTGCACCACGGTTTCGCCCTCGGTCGGCGCCTTGATGCGGATGGCGCCCTTGGCGCCGGGAGCCTCCGAGGGGGCACGATCGCGCCACTGGCCGTTGTAGCGCGGCGGCAGACCCTTGGCGCGTGCGGCCTCGCGCATCGCCTCGAGCTCGGCAGGCGTCTCGTAGCTGTAATAGGCCTTGCCCAGGCGCACCAGCTCCTCGGCCACCTCACGGTGGCGCGGCGCGCGCTCGAACTGCGATATGGCCTCACCGTCCCAGGAAAGGCCGAGCCAGGTCAGCCCATCCAGAATGGCCTGTGTCGCCGCCTCGTTGAAGCGTTCGCGGTCGGTGTCCTCGATGCGCAGCACCATCGTGCCGCCGGTGTGCCTGGCGTACAGCCAGTTGAACAGCGCCGTGCGCGCGCCGCCGATATGCAGATAGCCGGTGGGCGAGGGGGCAAAACGGGTGACGACCGTGTCGGACATGGAATTCTCGGGAACCTTGGAAAGCGGGGCGTGATCGCGCGGACTTTCGCGCTTTGCGCGTTCATGTAGCATAGGGGGTCTGGGGCGCAAGGGGCAGACCCGATGGCTGGACGTGGCCGGGGCACGTCGGCAATTATCGGTTGCGTCAACTGGCGCTGGAGCCTTGTAGCACCAAATCTGTTCGCACCTCCGCGCAACCTCGTTTGGCAGCAGCGTCAATGTCTGGGTTTCATTCGGCTGCAGCGTCCGTCACAGTGCCTGGAACATCGCTGCGACGGTGGTGCCCCCTCTGACGAGCGGACATTTCTTCACGGAGGCGGCACTGCCCGACTACAACGCCGCCGTGACAGCGTTGGCTTGGTCACGCATATTGACCTTTCTGCAATCATTATCGTGAACACCGCAACCTGTGTGCAGTCCGGTCTCGCCACTAAGGAGGCATGATTGAAAGAAGGACTACCGATGACCAGAAACGCCGACCATACGGAGGGTGATCCGTTCTACCATGGTACCCGGGCGGATTTGAAACCCGGGGATCTGCTGAGCGTCGGCCACCCTTCCAATTTCAGAGGTAAACCACTGTCATGGATCTATTTCACCCAGACACTGGAAGCCGCCATCTGGGGAGCAGAGCTTGCAACGGGTGACGGTCGTCAAAGGATTTACATCGTAAAGCCGACGGGGTTTTTTATGGATGACCCTAACCTGACCGATAAAAAATTTCCCGGTAATCCGACGAAATCCTACCGCTCCCGTGATCCGTTACTCATCCTGGGGGAGCTCGCTGAATGGCAGGGTCATACACCCGAACAATTGAAGGCAATGCACGATGGGCTTGCTCGCCTGAGGGCGGAGGGCCGAGATATGATTGAGGATTGAGCGTCCTTGGCGGGTCAATTCCGGCGCGGTGGACGCGACCGCACGGACTTTCGCGCTTTGCGCGTTCATGTAGCATAGGAGGTCTGGGGCGCAAGGGGCAGACCCGATGGCTGGACGTGGCCGGGGCACGAAGGAAGGCGAAGGCGCCGAGGCAAGCGTCAGCGAACGCTCGCTGTTTGCCGATAGTCCCTATGCCGAGCCGCTGCCCCTCGCGCTGCCTGAGCCGCATCCCGGCGTCGCTCCTGCGCTGCCCGGTCACGCGTTGCCGGCGCAAGTCACAGCGCCCGGATCTATCGCCCGTCTGCGCAGACGGCTTCGCCGTCCGTCATGGCCCGCGCTCCGCCGCAGCCTTGCCGTGGCCGCCAACACGGAGCTCGACCGGGGCGTCGCCTTCCTGCTGGTGCCGGTTTTCCTGGCGGCCGGCGTCATCATTTATTTCTCGCTGGCCGGCGAGCCCGGCTTTGCGCAGCCAATCGCCATTGTGGTGCTGGCGACATGTTGCGCTGTCGCCACGCGACCTCGGCCGAGGACGCATCTGTTCTGCATGGCCGCGATGCTGTGCGCGCTCGGCGTCGTCGCCGCCAAAGTCGAGACCTGGCGCGCCGGAACGCAGATGCTCGGCTCCGAGATCCAGACACGGCTGACCGGCCGCGTCGTCAGTCTCGAACAGATGGAGAGCGGGCGCATCAGGCTGACGCTTGACGTGGTTTCGACCGCTTACCCCAAGCTGCGCTACGCCCCGGAGCGGGTCAGGCTCTCGGCGCGGACCGTTCCCGCCGATATGACCGCCGGCTCCCTGATCACCGGCTATGCCAGGCTGTTGCCGCCGACCGGTCCGGTGCGGCCGGAGAGCTACGATTTCTCCTTCGACAGCTATTTCACCGGTATCGGCGGCAGCGGCTTCTTTCTCGGCAATCCGAAAACCATTGCTACGCAGGGACCGCCGCCGCTGACCGCGCGGCTTTCCTCGGCAATCGAGAACGCGCGCGAAAACATTGCCGACCATATCAGGGGCAAGATCGGCGGCGCCGAAGGCGAGATTGCCGCGGCGCTGATTGTCGGCGTGCGCGCCGGCATCCCGGACGAGGTCAACGAAGCGATGCGGCGCACCGGCATCTACCACATCATCTCCATCTCCGGCCTGCATATGGCGCTGGTTGCCGGCACCATCATGGCGTTGCTGCGCGGCGCCTTTGCGCTGTTTCCGGATTTCTCCTCGCGCCGGCCGGTGAAGAAATATGCAGCAGTGGCAGCACTCGTCTCCATCGCCGCCTATCTCGTCATTTCAGGCATCGTGGTGGCTGCCGAGCGCAGTTTCATCATGCTGGCGGTCATGCTTGTCGCCGTGCTGTTTGATCGCGCCGCACTCACCATGCGCAATCTGGCGATCTCCGCCATGGCCGTCATCCTGGTGTCGCCGCACGAGGTGGTCGGTCCCAGCTTCCAGATGTCGTTTGCCGCCACTGCCGCCCTTGTCGGCGCCTATGCCGGCTGGGCCGATTACCGCGCCGACAAGGTGAGAACGCCACCGGCAAAGCGCTCCTTCGTCGGCTTCCTGTCGCGAAAATTCGCGCTGGCCATGGGCGGCCTCGCCATGACCTCGATCATCGCCGGCAGTGCAACCTTGCTGTTCGCCATCTGGCATTTTCAGCGTGTGTCGCCGCTCAGCCTGATCGCCAATCTGGCCGTGATGCCGATTGTATCGTTGATCGTCATGCCGTTTGCCGTGCTCAGCGCGCTGGCGATGCCGTTCGGCGCCGACGGACCGTTCCTCTATGTGATGGGCAAAGGCCTGACGGCGATGATCGCTATATCGGCCTGGATTTCCGAGCGCTCGCCGGTCGACGCCGTCGGGCTGATCTCCATCCGCTCGGTGCTGTTAGTGGCGGTCGCCCTCGTCATCGCCACCATGGCCACCACCTGGCTCAGGTTGGCGGCCGTGCCTTTCGCGCTGGCCGGCCTGTTGACGGTGCCGCAGGTGCTTACGCCAGACGTGCTCATATCCGAGGATGCGCATCTGGTGGCCATGCCGATCGGTGGCGGCGAACTCGCCCTCAACCGCGAACGCTCCAACGAATTCACCACGGACAATTGGAAACGGGCGCTGCGGGCCGAAACCATTATCCCACCTGAGATTTTCGAGGCAACAGATACGCGGTTCGATCTCGATCCGCTCGATCTGACGCCCGGCTCGCCCTTCTATTGCACCGGCGATCTCTGTATCGCCCGGCACCCTTCCGGAGCCATTGTAGCGCTTGCGAAAGACCGCAAGACGGCGCGGCCGGCCTGTGCCTTCGCGAGCCTGATCGTCATCGATGACGCCACCGCCTACAATCCGTGCCGCGACCCGCTGGTGCTGGTCGTGACGAAGAAACAGCTGGCCCGCGACGGCAGCGCCGCCGTCTTCTTCGATCCGCAATCGGCAGCTGCAGCGCCAACCATCCGCTCGCCGTCGACAAGCCGTATCGCCCCTGGCACGAGCAACGCCGCTTCTCCCGCGAAGCGCGCGGCCTGCCGCCTTACAACCAGCGTGAAAAGTACAAACCCAAGCCGGCTCAGTAGCGCCGGATCAATCCGACAAGCTTGCCCTGCACCTTCACCCTGTCCGGTCCAAAAATGCGGGTCTCGTAGGCCGGGTTGGCGGCTTCCAGGGCGATCGAGGCGCCCTTGCGGCGGAAGCGTTTCAGGGTCGCTTCCTCATCGTCGACCAACGCCACCACGATCTCGCCGGGGCTGGCTGTGTCGGCATTGCGGATGATGACCGTGTCGCCATCGAAAATGCCGGCCTCGATCATCGAATCGCCCTTGACCTCGAGCGCGTAGTGTTCGCCGCCCATGATCATATCGGGCGGCACCGAGATCGAATGGGTCTGATGCTGGATGGCGTCGATCGGCACGCCGGCGGCGATGCGTCCCATAACCGGGATTGAAATCGCGGAAACGGCATCGTCATTGCCGGCCGACATCGAACGCGACGGCGAGCCCGGCTTGATCTGGCGGCCGAGACCGCCTTGGCCCAACGCGCCTTGTCCTTGGCCGCCTTGCCCTTGGCCGGTTTGACCAAGACTGCCCTGAATGATGCTCGGCGAAAACTTCCTCGCCGCATTGAGGCCTGGTGCGATCGAGTCGGGCAGCCGCAGCACTTCCAGCGCGCGCGCCCGGTTCGGCAGCCGGCGAATGAAACCGCGCTCCTCAAGCGCCGTGATCAGGCGGTGGATGCCGGACTTGGAGGCGAGGTCGAGCGCTTCCTTCATCTCGTCGAAGGACGGCGGGATTCCGCTCTCCTTCAGGCGTTCATGGATGAACATCAGAAGCTCATGTTGTTTGCGCGTCAGCATCGCGGCCCCCAAGGGTTCTGAAACCAGAATCAGAAAAAACAAACCCAGAACAAACACTATCTGTTCCAGTTGTGTTCCGCAACCTTTTAAAGTTTAATGAATGTGTTGACGTTTTGTTCAGCGTAACGTTCGGCGCTGCGAGCGCCGCCTGCGCCCAGTTGCCAGCAACGGGGTGAAACGAAGACAAAGTGCCCTGCGTCGTCGGCTACGATCGCCGCTTCCTTTTCGGACGGGGCTGCGCAGCATCCGCGCGGGGTTCTCTCTGGGCATAGACCCGCAGCGTGTAGCCGATGTGAGCGGTCATCAGAGTTTTCGCACGTTCGACGTCGCGATCGAGGGCCGCTTCCATCAGGGCGGTATGGTGTTCGATCGCCACGGCGTCGCGCAGGGCCGCCACGGCCTTCCGGTGTCCGTCCGTGCGGCCGGCGGCGGCGCGCAGCGTCGGGGCCAGACCCAGAAAGCGGTGATGGCGATGCAATTGGTCGGAAATCGTTGCATTGAAGCGCAGCAGCCAGCTGGATGTCGCGGCACTGAGCAGCGCCGCATGGAAGGCATCGTGTTTTTCGTACCACGCGTCGACCGCATCATCCGATGGATCGTCGAGAACAGACCCGCACCGTGAGAGACGATAGTGGGCGGCAACGACCGCGTCTTCCCACTCACGGTCGCCCTTCTCGATCGATTCCACCAGCAGGGGCAGTTCGACCACCAGCCGCGCACGCGCCAAATCCTCGAGCTCCGCCCGAGAGACGGGAGCGACCGCAAACCCGCGGTTGCTGATGGCGGTCACAAGCCGTTCCGCCTCCAGCCGCGACAGCGCCTCGCGCAACGGCGTCCAGCCGATGCCGTAGGTGTTGCGCAGCGTGCTCAGCTTCAACGGCGCGGCAGGCGCCAGCCGGGTCGCAAGAATATCGCGCCTGAGCAGGCGATAGGCCACTTCCGTCTTCGAGGTCTGCTCGTCATCCAGCATCGTGATCCATCAGACATAAACGCTCGGGCGGATCATTATATATCAAAGCCTTTCAGTGGGTGAATTATATATAATGTTTGACAGTTCAAGGGCGACCACTCAAGATCGCCGGCATGTTTGGGCGGCAGGCTCCGCCGCGCGCGTTTGTCCATGGAGGGGCGCCGGATCATGAGCACGACACCCGATCTCGCTACAATCGAAGCAATGGATGCCGCCGATCCGCTGCGCTCCATGCGTGAACGCTTTGTCTTGCCGCAAGGCGTGATTTATCTCGACGGCAATTCCCTGGGCGCCGCGTCAGCGGTCGTCTTCAGCGAACTGCAGCAGGCCGCCACGCAGGAATGGGCGCACGACCTCATTCGCGCCTGGAACACCGCCGGCTGGTTCAACATGCCGGTGGAACTCGGAGATCAGCTCGGGCGACTGATCGGCGCGGCTGATGGGCAGACGGTGGTCTGCGACACAACCTCGATCAACATCTACAAGCTGCTGCACGCAGCGCTCGGCATGCGGCCGGATCGGTCGGTCATCGTTGCCGAGGGCGACAGTTTCCCGACCGACCTCTACATGGCCGAAGGCGTCGCCTCGACCCGGCCGGGAACGCGGCTGCGGCTGGAGGGCGTCGACGCGGCCGCAATCGAGGAGCTGATCGACGACAGCGTTGCCGTCATCCTGGTCAACCACGTCAACTACAAATCCGGCCAGTTGCGCGACATGGCGGCGCTGACGCGCAAGGCACATGACGCCGGCGCGCTGATCATCTGGGATCTCTGCCACACGGCCGGCGCCTTGCCGGTCGAACTTGACCGTGCCAATGCCGATTTCGCCGTCGGCTGCACCTACAAATACCTCAATGGCGGCCCGGGCTCGCCAGCCTTCATCTACGCGGCCGAGCGCCACCATGACGATGCCCACCAGCCGCTCAGCGGCTGGTGGGGCCATGCGCGGCCCTTTGCCTTCGAGCAGGGCTTTGCCGTCGGCAGCGGCATTCGCCGCTTCCTGTGCGGAACGCAGCCGGTGCTGTCGATGCGGGCGCTCAAGGGCGCGCTCGATATCTGGAACGACGTCGATATGGCGGCGGTGCGCAGAAAAAGCATCGCGCTGACCGACCTGTTTATCCAGCTCGTCGAAGCCAGATGCGGCGCCTACCGGCTTGAACTGGAAAGTCCTCGCGACGGCAGCCAGCGCGGCAGCCAGGTGTCGTTCCTCCATCCGCATGGCTATCAGGTGATGCGCGCGCTGATCGAGCGCGGCGTGATCGGCGATTTCCGGGCGCCGTCGACCATCCGTTTCGGCTTCACGCCGCTCTATGTCGGATATGGCGATGTCTGGCAGGCGGTCGAAGTCCTGGAGGATATTCTGCGCACCGGCGCCTGGCAGGACGCCCGCTTCGCGGTGAAGACCGCGGTTACGTGAGAAACCAGAGCAATTTCAGGAAAAGTGTGAAGCGGTTTTCCGTCCGAAATTGCGTCAATCAAAGAGCTAGAGCATTTCGCCGTTTCCGTTAAACGGTGAAATGCTCTAGAGCCGGGTGCGGACCGTCCAGAGCTCCGGAAACAGCACGACCTCCAGCATCTTCTTCAGATAGGAGGCGCCTGAGGTGCCGCCGGTGCCGCGCTTCAAGCCGATGATGCGCTCGACCGTTGTGACGTGGTTGAAGCGCCAGCGGCGGAAGTAATCCTCGAAGTCGACCAGCTTCTCGGCCAGTTCGTAGAGCATCCAGTAGCGCTGCGGGTCGCGGTAGACGGTTTGCCAGGCAGCCAGCACGTCTTCGTTCTCACCGCGCGTCTCGCGCCAGTCCGTGCGCCCGGCATCGGCGCCGATGTCGAAGCCATTGCGCGCCAAAAGCAGAAGCGCCTCGTCGTAGAGCGACGGCGTGGCCAGGATCGCTTCCAGCCTGTCCGTAAGGTCGCGCCGGTGCTTGTGCGGCCCGAGCATGGCTAGGTTGCGGTTGCCGGCCATGAACTCGATGGCGCGGTACTGCCAGGACTGGAAGCCCGAGGATTGGCCGAGCGCGTCGCGAAACTCGGTGTATTCGCTGGGCGTCATCGTGCGCAGCACGTCCCAGGCATTGTTGAGCTGCTCGAAGATGCGCGCGACACGCGACAGCATCTTGAAGCTCGGTTCGAGGCGGTCGGCGCGGATCGAGAGGATCGCGGCGCCGATCTCGTGGAGGGCCAGTTTCATCCACAATTCGGATGTCTGATGCTGGATGATGAACAGCATCTCGTCATGGGCAGAAGACAGCGGCGCCTGCGTATCGAGCACCTTGTCCAGCTGCAGATAGTCGCTGTAGGACATCCGCTCCTTGAACGACATCTGCGCGCCATCGGACGCCGGATCGTGCGGCTTAATCAATTGATCTTCTCCGCGCGCAACCGGAAGCGCTGGATCTTGCCGGTCTGGGTTTTGGGCAAGGCGTCGATGAACTTCACCGAACGCGGATATTTGTAGGGCGCGATCGTTGCTTTGACGTGGTCCTGCAGGCGTTTGACGGTCAATGCGTCCGGCGAAACACCTTGCACAAGCACGATATGCGCCTCGACGATCTGGCCGCGTTCACCGTCCTCGGCGCCGGTCACCGCGCATTCGGCGACGTCGGGATGCGAGAGCAGCGCCGCTTCGACCTCGGGGCCGGCGATGTTGTAGCCGGCGCTGACGATCATGTC
Source organism: Mesorhizobium sp. M0037 (assembly GCF_040323635.1). NCBI lineage: Bacteria > Pseudomonadati > Pseudomonadota > Alphaproteobacteria > Hyphomicrobiales > Phyllobacteriaceae > Mesorhizobium > Mesorhizobium sp. M0037. Next base: position 764,602 of record NZ_JAMYVB010000001.1, read on the forward strand.
GTCGGAACGCGCGGCGAAGTGGAAGAAGCCATCCTCGTCCTGCGTGAACGTATCGCCGGTGAGATTCCAGCCGTCGCGGACATAGTCCTTTTGCCTGGCATCGGCCATGTAGCGGCAGCCGGTCGGGCCGCGCACCGCCAGCCGGCCAGTAGAGCCGCGCGGCAACTCCCGCATCTCGTCATCGACGATGCGTGCCTGATAGCCGCCGACGGGTTTGCCGGTGGAGGCCGGCTTCATGTCGTCGAAGCGGTTGGAGATGAAGATATGCAGCATCTCGGTGGCGCCGATCCCATCGAGGATCGGCTTGCCGGTCTTCTCAGTCCATTCCTCGAAGACAGGCGCCGGCAGCGTCTCGCCCGCCGAAACCGCGACGCGCAGCGAGGACAAGTCAGCGCCTTGATCCATGGCCTTGAGCATGGCCCGATAGGCGGTTGGAGCGGTGAAGGAAATGGTCGCTTTGTAGGTCTCGATGATGTGGATCATGTTGGGTGGCGTCGCCTGTTCCAGCAGCGTCGCCGCGGCGCCGAAGCGCAGCGGGAAGATGGCGAGCCCGCCAAGACCGAAGGTAAAGGCAAGGGGCGGGGAGCCGACGAAGATGTCGTCGGGCGTCACCTCCAGGATTTCGCGGGCATAGGCGTCGGCGACGATCAGCAGGTCGCGGTGGAAATGCATCGTCGCCTTCGGCACGCCGGTGGTGCCGGAGGTGAAGCCGAGCAGCGCGACATCGTCGCGGCCGGTGTTGACGGCAGTGAAGGTGACCGGCTTGTCGAGGGCGGCTCGGTCGAGTTCCGCGTCATGGTTGGCCGTGCCGTCGAAGCCAATGACCTGCTTGAGATACGCATTGCCCTTGGCGCAGGCGGTCATCTCGTCCATCAGCCTTGTATCGCAAAGCGCAACCGTGATTTCCGCCTTGTCGACGATCTTGGCGAGTTCGCCGGCGCGCAGCATCGGCATGGTGTTGACGACCACCGCGCCAACCTTGGTGGCGGCCAGCCAGCAGGCGACCATGGCCGGGTTGTTGGCCGAGCGGATCAGCACCCGGTTGCCCGGCTTGACGCCATAATTCTCGACCAGGGCATGGGCGAGCCTGTTGGTCCAGTCGGACAGTTCCTTGTAGGTGCGGCGGCGGCCATTGCCGATCAGCGCGGTGTGGTCGCCGAACCCTTTTTCGACCAGCCTGTCGGCCAATTCGACGCCGGCATTTATGTGGTCGGGATAGTCGAAGCCGTCGAGCAAAAACTCCGGCCATTGCTCCGGCGGCGGCAGGTTGTCACGCGTGAATGTGTCGATATGCGCTGATGGCCCAAGCATTTTCGGCTGCCCCTGTCTGCCTCGCGCCCATGGCTGAACAAGGCGCAGGATCGCACCAGTCGAAATTTGTTTCAAGCCTAAAATGTTTTTAGGTCGCAGCATTGACGCCGCCCTGTTCGGCGGCCATTCCTGTCGACTGAACTGAAGCCATCCGGGAGGGATGCAGATGCTCGAACATCGTGTTGCCGATTGGGACAATGCCTACGCCAACGGCGACAACATTGCCGGCAGCAATCGCTGGCCGGCCGCATGGGACACACCGGCACAGGCTTTTCGCGACACAATGTCGGCGTCCGGTCGGGCCAAGCTCGACATCGCCTATGGCGACAGCCCGCGCAACAGGCTCGATCTGTTCCTTCCCGATGTCATGCCCAAAGGGCTCGTCGTCTTCATCCATGGCGGTTACTGGAAGGCGTTCGACAACAAGCCATGGTCGCATCTGGCCAACGGCGCGGTTGCCAATGGCTTTGCCGTGGCAATGCCGACTTACACGCTTTGTCCCGACATACGCATTTCCGGCATCGTCAGGGAAATCGCGGCGGCGATCGGCAAGGCGGCGACGATGGTCGGCGGGCCGGTGATCCTGACCGGGCATTCCGCCGGCGGCCATCTCGCCTCCAGGATGGTGACGACAACGACGCCTCTGGCCGCCGATGTGGCCGGCCGCATACGCAATGTCGTCTCGATCTCCGGGGTTCATGATCTGCGGCCGATCATGCGGACGGGGATGAACGCGACACTGGCCATCGATGAAGCGGAAGCACTGGCCGAAAGCCCGGTTCTGCTGCGCCCCATGCAGGGCGCGCGCATCACCTGCTGGGCCGGCGGCGGCGAGCGGGCGGAGTTCCTGCGCCAGAATGCGCTGCTTGCCAACATCTGGATCGGCCTCGGCGCCACGACCAGCACAGTGGTCGAGCCGGACCGGCATCATTTCAGCATCGTCGACGGGCTTGCCGATCCGACACATCCGCTGACGCGGACATTGCTGGCGGAGTAACAACCAGTCTTATCTCCTGGAATTAACGGCTTGGATCCGCGACCTTCAGCGCAACATCAGAACGCTGCAAGCAGCGCCTGCTTCTGCCGCCGGAGCGAAGGGCTCGCGCACGATCAGGCCGGTGGCGTCGGCCAGCATTCTCAGCATCGAGGAATCCTGGATGCCGAACGGCGTCGCCACCAATGCGCCGGCTTCTTCCCGGACCACGGCGCGCACATAGTCTTGCCTTAGATCATTGGCCGGCATCGCGGCGCCAAGCTGAGCCTGGCGGATGTCCTGCCGGTGGGGACGGCCGCCGAGCTGCGCCAACAGCGGCTTCAGGAACAATTGCGAGCAGACCAGGCTCGCCACCGGATTGCCGGGCAGGCCGATGCACCTGATATCGCCCAGCCGCCCGAACATCAGCGGCTTGCCCGGGCGCATGGCGAGCTTCCAGAAGTCGAGGTTCATGCCTTCGCCGGTCAGCACGTCATGGACGAGATCATGGTCGCCGACCGAGGCGCCGCCGAGCGTGACGATGACGTCGGCTTTCGCATCGACCGCCTTTTTCACCAGCGCCGCGATCGCTTCCTTGCGATCGGCCGCTATACCGAGATCGAGCGCGCGAGCGCCGACCGACTGCGCCACAGCAGCGACGCCATAGGCGTTGGACGAGATGATCTGGTCGGGGCCAGGTTCGCTACCCGGTGGCAGCAATTCGTCGCCGGTGGCGATGATGGCGACCAGCGGCCGTTGCACCACGTTCAACCGGGGATGATTGGCCGACGCCGCCAGCGACAATGCAGCCGGATCGAGCACGCGGCCTTTCTCCAGCAGCACGTCGCCTTGGGCAAAATCCAGTCCAAGGCGGCGGATGTTACGGTTCTTCGCCGTCGGTTCGGTGACCTCGATCCGGCCACCGCCGAGATCGCGGACATTCTCCTGGATGACGATGGTGTCTGCGCCTTCCGGCAGCGGCGCGCCGGTGAAGATGCGCACAGCTTCCGCCTTACCTACAGCGCCGTCAAAGCCTCGCCCTGCAGGCGCCTTGCCGATCACCGAAAGCCTCGCCGGGAGGGTCGCCACATCCCGCGCCCGTGCGGCATAGCCGTCCATGGCAGATGCATTGAAAGGCGGCTGGGTACGCAGCGCCACGACCGGCTCCGCCAGCACCCGGCCGGCCGAATCCGCCAGCGCGACGCTTTCACCGGGCAACGCCACAGCGCCGTCGAGTAGGCGTTGAAGCGCCTCGGCGACCGGAACCAGCGCCATTTACGAACCCGCCTTGTAGTCGCCGGACTTGCCGCCGGTCTTTTCCACCAGCTTTATACCGGAAATCACCATGGCGCGGTCGACCGCCTTGGCCATGTCGTAAATGGTCAGGCACGCGACAGATGCCGCGGTCAGCGCCTCCATCTCGACCCCGGTCTTGCCGGTGACGCGGGCGAGCGCGGTGACCCTGAGGCCGGGCAGCGTGGTGTCCGGTTCGATGTCGACCGACACCTTGGTCAAAAGCAGCGGATGGCAGAGTGGGATCAGCTCATGCGTCTTCTTGGCAGCCATGATGCCGGCAATGCGCGCGGTACCCAGCACATCGCCCTTCTTGGCGTCGCCGTCGAGGATCATCTTCAGGGTTTCGGCCCGCATCGAGACAAAGCCCTCGGCGACCGCCGTGCGCGTCGTCTCCGCCTTCTCGCCGACATCGACCATGTTGGCCTCGCCCTTGGCGCCGAGATGGGTGAGGGCGGCTGCCATCCTCAGATGGCCTCTGCTTTCGCCTTGCCTGTCAAAAGCAGCCGCGTTGCCGCAGCGACATCCTCTTGCCGCATCAGGCTCTCGCCGACGAGGAAGGTGCTGATGCCGGTCTTTTGCATCCTGAAGCAATCGTCGTGGGTGAAAATTCCGCTCTCGCTGACCAGCAATCGGCCGCCCGGCACCATCGATGCCAGCCGTTCCGAGGTCTCGAGGCTGGTCTCGAATGTTCTGAGATTGCGGTTGTTGATGCCGATCAGCTGCGACGAGAGTTTTACCGCGCGCTGCGTCTCGGCCTCGTCATGCACCTCGATCAGCGCGTCCATGCCGAGTTCGAACGCGGTCGCTTCCAATTCGCTCGCCAAGGCATCATCGACGCTGGCCATGATGATCAGGATGGCATCGGCGCCCCATGCGCGAGCCTCGTAGACCTGGTAAGGGTCGAACAGGAAATCCTTGCGCAGCGCGGGCAGGGACACTGCCTTCCGTGCATTGGTGAGAAATTCCGGCGCGCCCTGGAAGGATGGCGCATCGGTCAGCACCGAAAGACAGGCGGCACCGCCTTTCTCATAGGCCTGCGCCAGTGCGGGCGGGTCGAAATCGGCACGGATCAAGCCTTTGGATGGGCTTGCCTTTTTGATCTCGGCGATCAGGCCGAAGCTGCCCGATCTGCGCTTCGCCTCAAGCGCCCTCCGAAAGCCACGCGGTGCGTCGGCATCCTTGGCTCGCGCCTTGATCTCGGCCAACGGTATCCGCGCCTTCGCCGCCGCGATCTCGTCGCGCTTGTAGGCCTCGATCTTGCGCAGAATGTCAGCCACGGCTCATCCGTTCGAAATCTCGACCAGCCTGTCGAGCACGCCCAGCGCCCGGCCGCTGTCGATGGCCTGTGTGGCCGCGGCCATGCCGTCGGCAAGCGTCGTCGCCTTGCCGGCCACCACCATGCCGGCGCCGGCGTTCATCAGCACCGTATCGCGATAGGCCCCGGCAGCACCTCTCAGCATGTCGCGCAACGCCGTGGCATTGTAGGCGGCGTCGCCGCCGCGCAACTCGTCCTTGGTGTGGCGCTGCAGGCCGACGGCTTCCGGGGTGAGCCTGAAATGGCGGATCTCGCCGCCGGCCAGTTCCGCCACCTGCGTTTCGCCGGTGGTGGTGATTTCGTCATAGCCATCCCCATGGACCACCCAGGCATGCTCGGTGCCCAACGCCTTCAATGTCTCGGCCACCGGCACGATCCATTCCGGCAGGAACACGCCGACCATCTGCCTGCTGACGCCAGCCGGATTGGACAGCGGTCCGAGCAGGTTGAAGATGGTACGCGTGCCGAGCTCGACGCGGGTCGGGCCGACATGCTTCATCGCAGGGTGGTGCGCCGGCGCGAACATGAAGCCGACGCCGGCCTCCTGGATGCAGCGGCCGATCACCTCTGGCAGGATATCGATCTTGACGCCGAGCGCGACCAGCACATCGGCAGCGCCCGTCAGCGACGACAGGCCGCGATTGCCGTGCTTGGCGACCGGCACGCCGCAGCCGGCAATGACGAAGGCCGAAGCGGTCGAGATGTTGACTGAATGCGAATTGTCGCCGCCCGTGCCGACAATGTCGATGGCGCCTTCAGGAGCTTCGACGCGCAGCATCTTGGCACGCATGGTGGCGACGGCGCCGGAAATCTCGCTCACGGTCTCCCCGCGCACGCGCAACGCCATCAGGAAGCCGCCGATCTGGCCCGGCGTCGCGTCGCCAGACATGATGATGTCGAAAGCTTCGCGCGCTTCCTCGAAGGTAAGCCCGGTTCCCGTGGCGACCTTGGCGATATGGGTCTTCAGGGCGCTCATTGGGCCAAGACGTTCATTGGGCTAAGGCCATTCATTGGGCGAGGGCTTGGGAAACGGCGGCCTGGTCGACGCTGACGGCGTACTGCGTCTGCAACTGCGCCACCAACTGGTCGAGCAGATCGTCGGACATGCCTTGCGTGAAGGATTTTTGCGCATCGTCGGGTACCGAGCTGGCGTCGGCTCCGGCCGGCTCGAACACTTCGGCGACCTTGAACAGGATCTGGCCGTCGCCGGTGGGCGAGGGGATCAGCCCGGTGCCGCCTTCGCCGACCCCGAACATCGCAGCAGCACCCTCCTTGCCGAAATCGACATCGTCGGCCTCGCGCTTCACGCCGCGCTTGGTCTGCTTTTCAAGCTTCAGTTCGCCGGCGATGACGTCGAGTGTGGTGCCAGCCTTGAGGCGCTTGTCGAGTTCGTCTGCTTTCGCGGTCAGCCGCTTGGTCGTTTCCTCTGTCGTCCAGTCCGCCACCACGCGCTGGCGGACTTCGTCCAGCGTGCGGTCGCGAGCCGGCGTGATCGATGTCAGTTCATAGAACACGAAGCCGTTGTTAGGCGTGGTCAGGGCTTGATTCTCGGTGTTGGGCTCGGCCTCGAACACCGCCTTGATCAGGTCCGGCGATGCCGGCAGGTCCTTGATGATGGTGCCGTCCGGCTTGAGGCCGGTGCGGTCTATGGCCTCGACGGTGACGTCCTTGAGCTTCAGTTTGGCGGCGGCTTCGGCCAGCGTGCTGCCGGCGGCGCGGGTGTCTTCGTAGTTGTCGTGCACGTCGAGCAGGATGCGGCTTGCTTCGCCGAGCGCCAGATCCTTTCGGATCTGGTCTGACACTTCCGCCAGCGGCTTCACCGTTTCCGGTTTGATCTCGGTGACGCGCAAAAGCACCGGACCGAACGCGCCCTGGACGACCGGGCTGACTTCGTTGACGGCAAGCGCGAATGCGGCATCGGCGACCGCCTTGTCGGTGATCTTATCCTTGGAGAGCGTGCCGAGCAGCGTGTCGGCCGGGGTCTTGCCCTGCGCGGTGACGATCTTGTCGAAAGTGGCGCCCGTCTTCAGCGAATCGGATGCCGCCTTGGCGGCGTCCGCGGAAGGAAACACCAGCTGTTCGATGGTGCGCATTTCCGGCGTGGTGTAGCGGCCCTTGTTCTTGTTGTAGTCGTCGCTGACCTGCTGGTCCGTTACGGCGCTGACATCCATGATGTCTTCGGGCTCGAGCCGGACATAGGAGAATTTGCGGTATTCTGGCGCCGCGTAGGTTTTCTTGTTGGCCTCGAAATAAGCCTGAAGCACGCTGTCGGATGGCGCCTCGATCGGCTCCACCAACGCCTTTGGCAAGATCAGATAGTCGATGGTGCGGTCTTCGCCGCGATAGAGCGCAACTGCCTTGAAGAAGGTATCCGGAGCCTTGAGCCCGTCCGAAACCGCTTCGACGATCTGCTGGCGCACCGCCACCTGAGCCCGGTTCTTCAGATAATCCTCCGGCCGCATTCCCAGTTCGCGCAGCCGGGATTCGAACAGCCGGCGGTCGAACTGGCCATTCGGGCCCTGGAAGGCGGGTTCCTGCCGCGTCAGTTCGGCCAGCCTGTCCTTGGAGAAGCCAAGCCCGAGCTTGCGCGCCTGTTCGTCGAGGACGGCGCCGGACACCAACTGAGCCAGCACCTGGTTGTCGATGCCATAGGCCTTGGCCTGGTCGCGGCTGATGCGCTGGCCGATCTGCTGCTGCAGCATGGCGATCTGGCGATCATAGGCGAGGCGGTACTCGGTGATCGACACGGTGGTGCTGCCGGCGGTGATCACCGCATGATGGCCAGCCAGGAAGCCGCCCGTCATCCGCGTGGTGACGCCCCAGGCAAGGAAACTCAACACCAGCAGCGACAGCAGGGCTTTCGCGACCCAGGTCCCTGCCGCGCTTCTCAATATACCAAGCATTGTTACTTCCGATTTTTGCGCAGTTTTGCGTGCGCCCGAGTCTGAAACAAGCGCAATAGCGCCCTTCCGGCTCACTGTCGATTGCTTTGTGGCCTGATTTTGATAGGGAGGGCGAGACCCCAATGTCGCCCGGAGAACCAGATCCCCATGACGCCAGGAATTCGACCGCTCGTTGCCGGCAACTGGAAAATGAACGGCACCAGCGCTTCGCTGAACGAGCTCAGGATGATCGGCAACGGCTTCATGAGCGGGCTCGACGCCGAGACCGAAGCATTGGTCTGCGTACCGGCGACCTTGCTGTCGCGCGCCGTCGAAATCCTGTCGCGCACGCCGGTGCGGGCCGGTGGCGAGGACTGCCACATCAAGGAAAGCGGCGCCTTCACCGGCTGTGTCTCAGCCGAGATGCTGAAGGATGCGGGCGCCAGCCACGTCATTGTCGGCCATTCCGAGTGCCGCGAACAGCGCAGCGAGGACGATGCCATCGTCCTCGCCAAGGCCTCGGCGGCGTGGCGGGCAGGGCTCGTCGCCATTATCTGCATCGGCGAGACCAAGGCGGAGCGCGAAGCGGGCACAGCACTCGACGTGTTGTCGCGCCAGATCGCCGGCTCGGTGCCACCGAGCGCAACGCCCGCCAACACCGTTATCGCCTACGAGCCGGTATGGGCTATCGGCACCGGCCTGACGCCGACCGCCGAAGACGTGGCGGAGGCGCACGCGCATATCCGCCAAAAACTGGCGGAAGCGCTCGGCGCAGCCGTGGCCGGCAAGATGCGCATCCTCTATGGCGGCTCGGTCAAGGCGTCCAACGCGGTCGAACTGCTGGGCGTCAAAAACGTCGATGGCGCGCTGGTTGGCGGCGCCAGCTTGAAGGCGTCCGACTTTCTCGCCATCGCCGAGGCATACCAGAATATCGCGTAGGCCCCGGAATCTCGTTGCCGACCAGTTCCGTCATCGACTTATGAACGCAGCAGTTCGGCGGGAATCGTTGCAAAGGGCGCATTGCTTCCCATATTCCGGCCACGGGCTTGGAAATGCCGTTAAAGCATTGTATGGAGCCGCCTCCAAATCACCGGCCCTGATCGCCAGGGAGCGGCAGGGCTTGCCAGGATAAAATATGGAAACCGTACTGATCGTCATCCACCTCATGGTCGTGCTCGCCCTTGTCGGCGTGGTGCTGCTGCAACGCTCCGAAGGCGGTGGTCTCGGCATTGGCGGCGGTTCCGGTTTCATGACCGCGCGTGGCGCCGCCAATGCGCTGACGCGGGCGACGGCGATCCTGGCCGCGGCCTTCTTCGTGACGTCGCTGACACTCTCGATCGTTGCCCGCTATGGCGAAAAACCGATCGACATTCTCGACCGCGTGCCGGCCGACAGCGGCAACGGCGTGCTCAATCAGTTGCCCGGCACGACGGCGCCGACGCCGCCTTCGGGCAACAACGCACCGGCCGCGCCCGCGGCCAACGGCGCCACCACCACGCCGCCCGCCACCACGGCCCCGGCGACGGCTCCATCTCCGGCGACGCCACCTGCAACCGATTCGGCTGCGCCGCCGGCTACCAATGGCGTTACCTTCCCGGTGACACCGCAGGTTCCGAACCAGTAGTCGGTAGCGTCAGATGCCGCGATCTGTTGTTGTTTCAACACAGTCGCGGCAAATGGCACACGATCACGAAGATTCGACCGCACCCCGTGCTTGAGGCCCGTACGCCACTTCGATTATAGATTGCCGGCGGCACTTTCTGCGCCCTTGGGGGGCGCCGGGCGACGCCGTGGGCAACAAGCATTGAACGATCGGATCTTCGCCATGCAGCTTCGCAGCTTCATTTTCATGGGGTTTTGTGCCGTATTCGGCATGAGCTCCGCGGTCTTCGCCGGCACTCCGGCAATGACCTCACCGCAGGCGGTTGGCAAAACCGCTGTCATCAACGTCGCCGCCAAGAGCGATGCGACGCAGCTGAAGCTTCTCAAGAAGAAGAAAAACCCGAGCCCGGATGATCTGGCTCAGATCAGCAAGCTCGAAGACAAGATCGCCGCCGAGAGGGATCTCGCCCGCGTCAAGGCGCTCGAGGCCCGCAAGCTGGCGATGCGCGATGCGGCGAAAGCCAGGGCCGATGCCCAGCGCCAGGCGTTCCTGGCAAGCAAGGGCAAGCCGGTCGTGGTTGCCGACGCCAAGCCAGGCAAGAAGACCACCAAGATCATCGCTCCGGTTGACCCGATCGCGCCGATCGAGCCGATCGAATCGGCTGAACCGCTTCCGGCCGAAGCGATGAATATCGCGCTGACCGGCAACAATGGCGAATTGCGCAGCGAGGCCCCGGGCCAGAAGCCGACGAGTGGCGGGCTGTTCGCCGGCCTGTTCGGCGGCACGTCCTCTGCCTCGTCGATTGCCTATCTCCCCGAGACGCGCGCTCTCGACCAGGCTCTCGCCAAGCGGCAAGCCAAGAAACAGTTCAAGGTGAAGCCGGAATTCGTGCCGCAGGACGTCGAATTCAGCGGCTACGAGCCGGGTACGATCGTCATCGATACCAGCGCGCGCCGCCTCTACCTCGTCGAATCGGCTTTCACCGCCCGCCGCTATGCGATCGCGGTCGGCCGCGAAGGCCTGCAGTTCAAGGGCAAGGTTGCCGTTGGCGACAAGCAGGAATGGCCGCGCTGGATCCCGACGCTCGACATGCAGAAGCGCGAACCCAAGCATTATGGCCAGTACAAGGACGGCATGCCCGGCGGCGGCCAGAACCCGCTCGGCGCCCGCGCCATCTATCTCTACGACGGCAAGAAGGACACGCATCTGCGCATCCACGGCACCATCGCGCCGCAGTCGATCGGAACCAGCGCCTCCAATGGCTGCTTCCGCATGATCAACGAGCACGTCATGGACCTCTACAGCCGCGTCAGGGTCGGCACCAAGGTCGTCATCATCTGACGCTTTCACAAACCTGCCGAAAGGGCCGGCTTTTGCCGGCCCTTTTGTTTTGACCAAAACACCAGTCTCGAACCTCGGGACTATCGCGCCTTCTCTGGAAAAAGCCTCAGCGGCGGTTTTTTCTCTGGCGGAATCAATTCGGCCGCGTTAAGCGATGACTCCCATGGCGCGATATGTATTCATCACAGGCGGCGTGGTTTCCTCACTTGGAAAAGGCATCGCTGCAGCGGCCCTTGGGGCTCTCTTGCAGGCGCGAGGCTATCGCGCACGCATCAAAAAGCTCGATCCCTATCTCAATGTCGATCCCGGAACGATGTCGCCTTACCAGCATGGCGAGGTTTTCGTCACCGATGACGGCGCCGAGACCGATCTCGATCTTGGCCATTACGAGCGCTTCACCGGCCGCTCGGCCAACCAGCAGGACAACATCACCACCGGCCGCATCTACAAGAACATTATCGAGCGCGAACGGCGCGGTGACTATCTCGGCGCCACCGTGCAGGTCATTCCGCATGTCACCGACGAGATCAAGAATTTCGTGCTCGACGGCAATGACGACTATGATTTCGTGCTGTGCGAGATCGGCGGCACGGTTGGCGATATCGAGGCGATGCCGTTTCTCGAGGCGATCCGCCAGCTCGGCAACGATCTGCCGCGCAACAACGCCGTCTATGTCCACCTGACCTTGATGCCTTACATCCCCACGGCCGGCGAGCTGAAGACCAAGCCGACCCAGCATTCGGTCAAGGAACTGCGCGGCATCGGCATCGCGCCCGATATCCTGCTGGTCCGCGCCGACCGCGCCATCCCCAAGGAAGAGCGCAGAAAACTGTCGCTGTTCTGCAATGTGCGCGAGAGCGCCGTCATCCAGGCGCTCGACGTGCCCCACATCTATGACGTGCCGATGGCTTACCACAGGGAAGGGCTCGATTCGGAAGTGCTGGCCGCCTTCGGTATCGATCCGGCTCCGAAGCCGCGTATGGAGCCCTGGCAGGCCGTGTCCAACCGCATCCACAATCCGGAGGGCGAGGTGACGATTGCCATCGTCGGCAAATACACCGGCCTCAAGGATGCCTACAAATCGCTGATCGAGGCTTTGTCGCATGGCGGCATGGCCAACCGCGTCAAGGTCAAGCTCGACTGGATCGAGAGCGAGATTTTCGAGAAGGAAGACCCCACGCCGTGGCTGGAAAAGGTGCATGGCATCCTGGTGCCCGGCGGCTTCGGCGAGCGCGGCTCGGAAGGCAAGATCCTGGCGGCGAAATTCGCCCGCGAGCGCAAGGTGCCGTATTTCGGCATCTGCTTCGGCATGCAGATGGCCTGCATCGAGGCAGCGCGCTCGCTGGCCGGCGTCGAACACGCCTCGTCGACCGAATTCGGTCCGACCGACGAGCCGGTCGTCGGCCTGATGACCGAATGGCTGAAAGGCAACATGCTGGAGAAGCGCCGCGAAACGGGCGATCTCGGCGGCACCATGCGGCTTGGCGCCTATCAGGCTGAACTCGCCGAGGGTTCGAAGATCGCCGACATCTATGGCGACACCCAGATTTCCGAGCGCCATCGCCACCGCTACGAGGTCAATATCGACTACAAGGAGCGGCTCGAAGATTGCGGCCTGGTGTTTGCCGGCATGTCGCCCGACGGCGTGCTGCCGGAAACGGTCGAATACCCCGACCATCCCTGGTTCATCGGCGTCCAGTACCATCCGGAGCTGAAGAGCCGGCCGCTTGAGCCGCATCCCCTGTTCGCCAGCTTCATCTCGGCCGCGGTGGACCAGTCGCGACTGGTGTAGGGCCACGGTGAGGTTTCGCAGTTGATGCAGACCTATGTTGCGCTGCTCTACAGCATTATCCTCGGCGAAGGCCGCCGGGTCGTCATGGCCGACCTCAAGGCGATGGCTGAACAGCTTGGGCTGAAGAACCCGCGCACCCTGGTGGCGACCGGCAATCTGGTCTTCGAGACACGGGCGACTGGCATCGCCAAGCTGGAACAGCGGTTGGAAACGGCCTTCGAAAAAACCTTCGGCCGCAATGTCGTCATCATCGTGCGCACTGCCGAGGATTGGCTGAAACTTGCCGCCGGCAACCCATTCCCGGCCGACTCTGCCGAGGCAGGCGATCAGGTGGCCGTGCGGGTGATGCGCGAGCCAGCACCAGCGGATGGTGTGGCCGCGCTCCAGGCCTATGCCGCCGAGGACGAGAAGGTGGCTTCGGTCGACGGTGACATCTGGGTCGTCTTTTCGCGCCAGCGACCAAGCTCGCGGCTGCTCGCTGCCATGAACCACAAGCGCATGGGCATCGGCACCGCACGCAACTGGAACACGGTGCGGAGGTTGGCTGAGATGGTAGGGAGTAGGGAGTAGGGAGTAGGGAGTAGGGAGTAGGGAGTAGGGAGTAGGGAGTAGGGAGTAGGGAGTAGGGAGTAGGGAGTAGGGGTTATACTATTCCCTACTGACTACTACTACTGACTACTCCCTATCTCTCATTTCACGCCTTCGCCGTCCTGGCCCCTGCGCCAAGGGCGGCGGTGCGAAGGACGTAGTAGATGACCCCTGCAATGCCGACGCCGAAAAACCAGCCATAAACGCCCCACCATGCCGGCAGCAGGTTGGTGAAGTTCGGCAGGACCGAGGAGAAGATGGCGCCGATGCCGGCTGCTATGAAGGCGTTGACGTGCCAGCCGCCCTGGAAGCGGAACTCGCCATCTTCGCGGTACAGTGCCTCGACGTCGACCTCGCCCTTCCGGATCAGATAGTAGTCGACCATCATCACCCCGAAGATCGGCCCCATCGTCGCGCCGATGACGTTGACGAAAGACGCGGCACTGCCTTCCCACGGCGCGAAGGGATAGAGCACCAGCGCGATCACAGCTGCGATATAGCCGCCCTTCTTGAAGTCGATCTGCCGGGGAAAGACATTGGAGAAGTCGAAGGCCGGCGAGACGAAGTTTGCCACCACATTGATGCCGAGCGTCGCCACGGCAAAAGTCAGGGCTGCAAGCGCTGCCAGGAACCAGCTGTCGAATTTCGCCGAGATCTGGTCGGGATGCAGAAGCACTTCGCCATACACGTCGAAGGCAGCGATGGTGGTCACGCCGGCGACCAGCGAGAACAGGATGAGATTGATCGGCAGGCCCCAGATGTTGCCCTTGCGCAGCGATGCCTTGTCTGGGGCATAGCGGGCGAAATCGCAGAAATTGAGATAGAGCGCCGAGAAATAGGTGACCCAGATCGCCGCCACCGCAAACAGCGACGTCCAGGAGCCAGGGGTTCCGGGTACGCCGGCATCCTTTGTCTTGTCGAGCAGCACATCCATCGGGATGTCGCTGGTGAAGGCAAATCTCCCGGATTTTACACAGAGATAGATCGCCAGGATCAACATCATCACCCACACCGCCGGTCCAGCCCAATCCTGGAAGCGGCGCACCGTTTCCATGCCGTTCTGGATGATCAGCAATTGCAGTGCCCAGATGACCACAAAACAGATCACTTCCAGACCCGTGTGGCCGAGGAAATGCGTGTTGGCGTTGAAATCAGCGAACCATTGCGAGCGGATCAGCAACGCCACGATCGCGCCCGATGCCGCTGCCGTCTGCGCGCCGTACCAGAAGCAGGCGACGATGGCGCGCACCAGGGCCGGAATGTTGGCGCCCCAGATGCCGAAGGACGCGCGCGCCAGCACGGGGTAGGGCACGCCGGTCTTCACGCCGGCATAGCCGACCATGTTCATCAGCGCGTAGATGATCAGCGAACCGATGCCGATGGCGATGATGAAATTGACGAAGCCGCCGCAAAACAGGAACAGGCTTGCGGCGAGATAGTAGCCCCAGAGGCTGTGGACGTCCGACGTCCAGACGTTGAAGATCGAGAACGGCCCCCAGTTTCGGACTTTGGCCGGAGCCAAATCCTCATTGTATAGATCGGGTGATGCGCCTTGTATGGTCATTGCGATGTCCTCCCCTTGATGCCGCACGCGCCCTCACGCGTCGACTGCGCAGGTTATGCCTGACGCAGGGGAACCGGCAAGCAATCCATTTGCCGGCTTTGGCCTTAAAGATATTCAATGAGAACAGCGCTTATCGATCGGCTTTTGGCGAAGGTCGGCGCAATCGCGGCGATCTTGATTCGACCCGCAGACGGCAGCGATCAGGACGCTTTGCGGTTGAGGGCCGGTGATGCGTCGAAATTGGCGGCAAGCCAAGCTATCGCGCAGGTGACATCATCGAGCCTGTATTGGGCCACGGTCGGCCCACGCGGCTTGACCCGGATCGAGATGCCGCCGGCCTCGTTGATCGCCTCGAAACCGTTTTCGTCGGCGGTGTCGTCGCCGAGAAAGACCGGCCGCCGTCCGGCAAAGGGCGGGATTGCCATGAAACGCCGCACGGCAGCGCCCTTGGCTGCTTCGAGCGGCATGAGTTCGACGCCGGCGTTGCCCGGGATAACCCGATAGCCCTTGGGAAGCTCGGTCAATGCCTGTTCGACAAGATGCGTTGCCCTGGCCAGCAGATGCGGCGCCGCACGCGTATGGATGGCGAGGATCGGACCCTTGCGCTCGATATGAACAAGGCCGTCATCCAGTTCGGCTTCGATGGCGTCGGCAAGGGCAGCTATATCGGCGGGAGCATCGGCGGTAACGACCGGGCCGTCCGGCGTCAGCCGGTGTTCCAGCCCATAGAGACCGGCAACACGCAGCTTCAACGGATGAAACAGGCGGTCGGCGCCCTCGACCGAGCGGCCGGTGATAAAGGCGACGGCGCCGTGCAGCCGTTTGTCGACGGCGCCGAGGAGGTTGCGCAGTTCGTCGCTCACGGACACGGCGTCGGGGTGCGCGGCGTGCTCCAGCAACGTGCCGTCGATGTCGAGGAAAAGCGCCCATTGTCCTTCCGGCAGGTCGGGTGCGGTTGGCAGGCCCGGTGCTTTCGACAGGCTATTCATGACGCCACCTTCCGCATGCGGTCGAACAGCGAGACGATGTTGGTGTCGGTGTTTGCGGGCCGCTCGGCGACACTTGTCGCTCTTTCGAGGTCGCCGCGTTTGCGCAGGCGCGCCGCATCGAGCAGCATGCTGCCGGCCCAGCGAAAGACATTGTTGTCGCGCACTATTTCCCGCATCGGGCGCATGCGCTCGCGTTGTTCGTCCGGTGACATGGTCAGCGCCTGCAGCAACACCTGGCTCATCATCGCCGCGTCGTAAGGATTGACGATCAGTGCTTCCAGCAGTTCGCGCGACGCGCCGGCAAACGTGCTGAGCAACAGCACGCCCTGTTCGTCGTCACGCGCGGCGACGAATTCCTTGGCTACGAGGTTCATGCCGTCATGCAGGCTGGTGACCATGCAGATGTCGGCGGCGCGATAGATCTCATAGATCTGTTGCTGCGAATGGTGTTCAGCCACCATGACCACGGGCTTGTAGCCGTCATGACCGTAGCGCTGGTTGAGCTCGTTGGCATAACGCAGGCATTCATCGTGCAATTGCTGGTAGGCCGGCAACGTGCCGCGGCTTGGGGCAGCAATCTGCAGGAACACTACCTTGCCGATCCACTCGGGGTGGCGCGTAAACAATTCGTCCAGCGCATGGAAGCGGTCGAGGATGCCCTTGGTGTAGTCCAGGCGCTCGACGCCGACGCACAGCTTGACGTCCGCCGACAGGCCGAACCGCTCACGCAGGCGGGCGCGGCTTTCCTCGACCGGTGGCAGTTTGGCCAGGAGTTCGGCCGGCCATTCGATGGAGATGGGATAGGCGTGCACCAGTGTCGTCCGCCCGCCATACGAGATCGCGGCGTCGGCGCGCTCGATCCGGCTTTCCAGGAACCTGTCTACGCTTTCAGTGAAATTATTGGCATGAAACTGGGTGTGAAAGCCGATGATCGAGCTCCCGAGCAGTCCATCAAGAACGCGTTCGCGCCATGGGCAGATGCTGAACACTTCGGAGTTCGGCCACGGGATGTGCCAGAAGGTGATGATGATCGCCTCCGGCAGGCGCTCGCGGATCATGCGCGGCAGGAGCGCGAAATGGTAATCCTGAACCAGCACGATCGGCCGCTCATTGCGCGCCTCGGCAACCACCATATCGGCGAATTTGCGGTTGACGGCCTCATAGGCCTCCCAGTCCGAGGCACGGAAGACCGGCCGTGTGAAGGCGATATGGCAGAGCGGCCAAAGCCCTTCATTGGCAAAGCCGAGATAATAGCCCTGGTATTCGTCGTCGCTCAGCCACACGCGGCGCAGCGTATAGGACGGATTGTCCGGCGGCACCTGAACCCGATCGTTGCTGTCGACCGTCAGACGATCCGCAGTTCCGCCGCCATAGGCGATCCAGGTGCCGCTGCAGGCGCGGGTGATAGGCTCAAGCGCCGACACCAGGCCGCTGGCCGGCACCAGAAGCTCGACGCCGTCGTCCTTGATGTTGTGGATATAGGGTTCTCGGTTCGAGACGACGATGACCTGCGCGTCCGGCAGGTCGTCGGCAAGTATCTTGCGCAAGGTGTCGGGCGACCAGTTCACCAGCGCCGCGTCGGGAGATTGTCCGTTCTTCTCGAACTCCCGCAAGACCTTGCGCGTCGCTTCCGATGCGACGTCCTCGCCGGCAGTCGGTGCAACCGTCAAGCTATGGCTACGACGTTGCCTGGAGATCGATAACATAACGGCTAGAATCGAAAGGCCAAGGCTTGCAAGGATCAAGACCCAGAGCAGGGCCATGCCATAATCAGTCATTCCAATTCCAACTCAATTTTGGCCGTCAGGGCCTTTTTCTTCATGGTTCCATTTGAGTGTTCGCAGCCGACGATCGCCCGTGAGAACCTGTGTTTTTCGCAACGCACAAACCCTGGGTTCGGTTCCCGTTGAAGCCCGTTCAGATCATGTCCGCACGATCAGCGGAACCAGCCCTTCATGGCGGTCGGCGAGAAAGGCGACGACGCGGTCGCCGACGCGCTGGAAGGTAAGATCGACCCTCTTTTCGCCGACACCCAGATGCCTGAGCGTCAGCGTATCGATGCCGATCGGCAAACGGGGTCGAGTGACGTGGATTTCGCCGTTCCAGCCGTCGATTTCCAGACCGAGGCACGCCTGCATCAGCATGAAGGCCGAGCCTGCCGACCACGCTTGCGGCAGGCAGGCGACGGGGTAGGCGATCGGCGCTTCGCCCGGCGAGCGGGTGAAACCGCAGAACAGTTCCGGCAGTCGCATGTTGAAATGCACTGCCGATTCGAACGTACCGCTCATCAGCCGCACCACGCTGTCACGCTCGCCGAACCGCGCCAGGCCGGCGCCGCACATCGCCGTGTCATGCGGCCAGATGGAACCATTGTGGTACGACATCGGGTTGAACAGCACAGCATCGTCGGAAAGCGTTCGCACCCCCCAGCCGGAGTGGAAGGAAGCCGAAAGCAACTGGTCGGCGACCATCTTAGCCCGCGCCGGTTCGGGCAGGCCGACATAGAGCAGGTGTCCGGCATTCGAGGTGCGCACCTTGCACGGCTCTCCGGCGCCGTCGATCGCCAGCGCATAGAAGCCGAGATCGTCCAGCCAGAAATCACGCTCGACGGCGATCCGCATCTCTTCGGCGCGATTTTCCCAGTGCTCGGCCTGCGCGAACTCGCCCCGGCGGCGGGCGAGAGCGGCAAGGCCCCTGAAGGCGGCGAAGACATAACCCTGCACTTCGACCAGCGCGATCGGCCCCTTGGGAATGCGCCCGTCGGCGTGGAAGACGGAGTCGAAGCTGTCCTTCCAGCCCTGGTTCGCAAGGCCGGATTCGGCAGCGCGCTGATAGGTGACGAAGCCGGTTGCGCGGCTCGCCTCTTCCGTCCACTTGGCGGCGGCGCAGAGAGACGGCCACAGGCTGGCGATGAAGTCCATGTCGCCGGTGCGTTCGGCATAGGCGCAGGCGAGGTGGATGTAGAGCGGCGTGGTATCGACGCCGCCATAGTAGCGGCCGAAAGGCAGTTCCTGCAGCGCCACCATCTCGCCCTTGCGCGTCTCGTGCATGATCTTGCCGGGCTGCGAGTCGCTGAAAGGCGATGTCTCGGTCGCCTGGTGCTGGGCGAGGAAGGCAAGCACGCCGCGCGCCAGGCCGGGGTTGAGCCATAGCATCTGCAGCGCCGAGATGACGCCGTCACGGCCGAAGGCCGTCGAAAACCAGGGGATGCCGGCATAGGGGTAGGGGCCGGTCGACAACTCGGTGGTCAGCAAGGCGACATCCGCGCGGGCGCGTTCGACCCAATCGTTGAAGACGCGACCCGAACTGTGCACCGTCGCGCCATGGCGGCGCTTGGCCCGCATGCCGAAACGGGCGCGCGCCGCGGCCGCCCGGAAGCGGTCGCGGTCGGGCGTTTCGGTCAGTTCCGCGCCGATCTCGACGTAAAGCATCTTGCTGCTGCGCTTGGTCACTGCGATGAGGAAATCCGCGCGCTCGGCGCTCAACTGGTCTGGCGGCTGCGAGAACGAGATCGCCGACACCCGCGCCAGCCCGTCCAGTCCGTCATAGCGCAGCAGCACCGAGGCAGGCTCGATCTCCGCTGCATGCGCCATTCCGCGCTTCGGCCGGGTCGAACCGCGGACCTCGAACATGTCCCGGAAATCGGCGGCAAAATGCAGCGAGACGCGGATTGCCGAATGCTCCTGGCTGTAGTTGGAAAGGGTGATGCGCTCGAACAGCCGGTCCTGCCACAACAGCCTGACGCGCTCGATATGGATGGCGCCCTGCGGGATGTCGCGGCCACCGACGCTTTGCATCGGCAAATTGGTCATATTGCTGGTGAACAGCACATTGTCCTGGCTGAGGGAGGCGCCGAGCAGCGATGTCTGCCGGCCGCCGACGGTGAGCCTGAACTCCGACAGCACCCGGGTGTCGTCACGGAAGAAACCGTCGCCCGCACCCCTGATATCGCCGTAGGCATCGGCCACGGCAAAACAGTCGCCTTGCTTTAGGGCAAACAGCCGGTGCGGCTCGCGCGGCGCGGTTTCGTCCAGGGAGGCAAGGGCCACGGCAGGGTCGAGCTTGCGCTCGTCAAGTTCGGTCATCAGTCACAAATCTCTGTTTCGGGCTCGGAACGTCCGCCGTCGTTCACGACGCTTTCGATTCAGCCGGGGCGCCGATGAGACGCGCATAGGCAGTGAGATAGTCGCGCGCCATCCTGTTGGCGGAGAACCGACTTTCGAAGACGGCGCGCACCTTTCGCCGGTCGAGTTGCAGCAAGGCCGGCACCGCGGCGACCGCGGCGTCGAGAGAATCGACGACAAATCCGGTAACGCCATGGTCGATGACTTCCGGCAACGCACCGCAGTTCCAGCCGATGGTTGGCGTACCGCACGCCATCGCCTCGATCGCGGCAAGGCCGAACGGCTCGGGCCAGTCTATCGGAAACAGCAGACCAGCGGCATTGCCGAGGAATTCAGTCTTCTCACTCTCGGCGATCTCGCCGACATAGTCGATGCGGTCGCCATCGATCAACGGCTCGATCGTCTCATGGAAATAGGCGCGATCATCGTCGCCGATCTTGGCCGCCAGCTTGAGTTTCATGCCCGAGCGCAAGGCGATGTCGATGGCCCGGTCCGGCCGCTTGTCGCGCGAAAGCCGGCCGAGAAAGGCGAGGTATGGTTCGCCTGCCGCCGTCTCGAAGGTCGGCTGATAGAGACCCGTCGGCAGCCCGTGATGGATGGTGGCCAGCCAATTGGCATTCGCAAGCCCGGTCTTCTGGCTATGCGAGATCGAGATCAGCGGAAAGCGCGGAAAACGCTCATAGGCTGGCGCCAGATCGACATAATCGAGCCGGCCATGAGGCGTCGTCACCGTCTTGTCCGGCATGGTCTCGAAGAACGAGAAATGCAGGAGATGGCTGAGGTGAAAATGAATGATATCAAAGTCGTGGGCTCGGTTCCTCACATCGGCAAGCATCGCAAGATGCGCCGCCGTGTCCGATTTCAGCGGGCGCGGATCGAGGCGTAGCGCGCGTTCGCGACCTGGTATCAGTCTGGCCGACGTCCGGCTGTCGCCGCTGGCGAACAGCGTCACCTCATGGCCGAGTTCGACCAGCCCTTCGGTCAGATAGGAAACGATGCGCTCGGTGCCGCCATAGAGAAGGGGTGGCACCGATTCGTGCAAAGGGGCGACATGGGCTATGCGCATGGTTTGAACGTGTCCCTCAAGGCAATCACGAGAGCGAAATGCATCAGCCGGCCTAACGTTCCGGACAAAAGCGGGCGTCGGCAACCCAAGCCCACCAGCGCAGATTTTTTTGCAATAAGCGGAACAAACGCGCCATCCGCGAATTTAGTAGGGTTGGTTCGCGCTGCGGCCGACCAGGGAGAGAACAAAATGGACCGCTTGCATTTCTTTACGCCCGTGCGCATTGCGCGCGGGCAGGGACACCCCGTCGAGGAAGTCGATAGCGTTGCCGAAGCGATGGTCTTTTTGCAGAAATGGCCATTGGGACGGCGTGGGCCTGTGTATCAGTGCGCCGTGAATTGCTGCTCCGCGGCCCTGTCGGGCAGAATGTCGGCCGAAGCAGCCAGGAAGGCGTTTACGGGCTTTGCCCGCATCACCCGGCTGCTCGATGATGACATGGCCCTGCCGATGGGCGGCGAAAGCATGGCGGAAGTCCACGCGCTGAGGCGCTAGGCGCCGGTCCAGCCATTTGGCTATTGAACACCCGGGCTTTGGCGGCGCGGGCATCATCTTTTCCGCACCGGAGTATTCCGGCGCGGACCTTCACCTCATGGGCCACACTGTGCTTTCATGCGGCGTTTCGCATGACCGGTGGGTGACGACCATCCACAGGCGGCCCGAACGTGGAGGGGTAGACAATGCCGAGACTGATCCTGGGAACACTCGGCGCTATCGTCATCGCCCTCATCTGGGCGGTCTTTGCCAGTTTGATGGGCGCGCCATCGATCGTGATCACGGTCGGCGCGGTCGCCATTGGGGCCGGCGTCTACACCTACGTCGACCGACGCTCGACTTGACGCGTCCCCGGTCTGCCGCGCGCTCGACCAATTGCACGCCGGTGTTTGACGCGCGCGGCAGCCGCGGCGGGCATTCTTCAAGGATGAGCTTGCTGGCCGCATAGAGAGCCAAGGCGCAGACAGGGCGCCACACGTCGGACCGGGCTCCGCGAGAACTTGGGAGAGATCGTCAAAGATCTTTCAATCCGGCCAATGTAGATCGAAACGGCGAATCTGTGGATTTCCGGTGGAACATCGTCGCCTCGAAACACTTCGGGCGTTGCACTGCCCCATCAGTGCACGTTCCCTTGTTCTGTTGGAACTGGCCGGCTGCCGAAAGGTGGCCGGCTTTTTTGTATATAAGCGGAACCTGAAATTACGGGGCTTGTTCTGCATGCGGCAGCGAGCCCCTCGCTGCTGGTCGAGGGCCGTAACCCTTGGCCGGGCCCGCATCGCTCCGCCAGTGGTGCGGGCCCACGGCCTCCGGTTTTTCCGGGCGTCTCGACTCGCTGATCCTCACCCTGGTCCGGCTAATGCATGTCACTCAAAAAAAGGCTCGGTTGTGAGACAATGACATGCACACGCGGCGCGCTTTAGCACAATCATTCACAAAGCCGTGGGTTCAACTGTTGCTACCCTTCTTGGCTGGATTGTGCGAATGATGACTGTCCTTTTCACCGCCACCCCCTGAAACTCGGCTTTTGGATCGACGGTCTTCATCCGCCGGGGGCTTGTTGATCTGTAAGGGTTTTCTGGCGTTCTCGTGCGATGCGCCTGGCCCGCCCTGCCGGATCGTGTTCGGGTGTTTCTTCGATGTGGACATGATCACCGATCCTGCTGACGGCCCTGATGAGTGGTGTTGACCTTGGTGTTGGCTTGCTGCCCTTGGCGCTCCGGATCCGGCGCTCCGTGAGTGCCGTGCTGGGCATCATCGTGGCTAATCTGTCGCCCTTCTCCTCGACCCTTCTGGCTCTGGTTCTCAGGCGGCACGGGCGGCATTTTGCTCGACATCTGCATCTCCTTGGTTGGTCTCGTGACTCCAAACCGTGATCGTGGGGGGAAGTTCCGTCTGCTTCGTCAGCACCTGTGATTTCGGTGCCGACGGAATCTGACTCCCAACGCGGATTTCAACGAACGGCAGGGCCTGCGTTGCTTGTCGAGGACAGGCAATCTCTGGGCAGGCCCGCGTCGCCCCGCCAGTGATGCGGGCCTGCAATATAAACCTCAAGACTGGGCTGCTATCGCAGTTTATTGCGAGCTTCCGGCGACTTGCGTAGCGGGCTTCAGTGGCTTTCAGGAGAGCAGCGTGTTGTATCCGGTCGATTTCGAGCGACCGAAATACAGTGCTTGACCACGTTGCTGACATGATCGGTGATGGTGTCGCGCCTGGATCGCGGCAGCAGCCTCAGGTCCGCTCTCCCTGCAGCTGATGGCAGCTAAAACGACGTCAAAAGACCTAAGTCTCTTTGATCGCCCTCGCTGCTCGCACGAGCGATGACCAGTCAGCTCCCATGGCTGCGACAAGGTCTCGAGCATCTTCGTCTGATATTCCGGTACGGTCTACGAGCTTCCGTGCCAGCAATTCGAATGCCAATTCTATGATCGTCATAGCTCAGCCCTTACGAGAGTACCCGTGACGATAGCTTGCAAATGGGTCTTCCGCATTTGCACATGTTAAGCGACCATCACGAATGTCTCAGGTACCGCAGAATGTCTGCAGGACGCGCTCATCCGGGCGTGGCGGCTCAGCATAGCGTTCCATTCCCGGCTGCTCATCGAAGGGACGGCTGACGACCGTCAAGATCTCCTCGAACGGTGTGAAGTCGCCGCCCAACGCCGCCTGGATCATCGCCTCGATGCGATGATTGCGGGGGATGAATTTGGGATTGACGGATTGCATGGCTGCCCGGCGCGTGGCCGTGTCGGCTGCTTCGCTTGCAATGCGCTGGCGCCACCGCGCCGACCAGGCATCGAATGAGCCTGGATCCTTAAACAACTGCCGCGCCGTGCCTTGGCCGTCCGCAGCGTCGAGGTCATCGCCCAGGCGCCGGAAGCCGAGCGTAAAATCCGCTTCGCCGCGAGCCAGCACATCCAGAAAGTCGGCAGCGAGCTGCAAGTCGCCTTCCGCTTCGGTCAGCAGTCCGAGTTTTCTGCGGAAGCCGCGCTGCAACACAGCCTCATAGGAGGCCTGGAACGACCTCAGCACCTCTTCCGCTTCAGACACTGCTTCATTCTCGTCCGTGCTCATGAGCGGCAGCAGGGTCTCGGCAAAGCGCGCAAGGTTCCATGTGGCGACACGAGGCTGGTTGGCATAGGCATAGCGACCGGCGCGGTCTATCGAACTGAACACCGCGCTGGGGTCGTAAGCGTCCATGAAGGCGCATGGGCCATAGTCGATCGTCTCGCCCGAGATCGACATGTTGTCGGTGTTCATGACGCCATGGATGAAGCCGACCAGCATCCAGCGCGCCACCAGGTCCGCCTGTGCGGCGACAACGGCCTCCAGCAAAGCCCGGTACGGCCGTGCTTCCCCCGCCAGCTGTGGGAAGTGACGCTGAATGGCATAGTCGGCCAGTATCTTGAGCGCCTCGGTGTCGTGGCGCGCGGCGAAATATTGGAACGTGCCGATCCTGATATGGCTTGCCGCCACCCGTGTCAGGACGGCGCCGGGCAGCCGGACCTCGCGATAGACCGGGTCGCCGGTGAGCACCGCCGCAAGGCTTCGCGTCGTCGGAATGCCGAGCGCCCCCATCGCTTCGCTGACGACATATTCGCGCAGGACAGGGCCGAGTGCGGCGCGGCCGTCGCCGTTGCGCGAGAACCGCGTTGGTCCCGATCCTTTCAGCTGGATGTCACGGCGAACGCCGTTGACGTCCACCACTTCGCCAAGCAGCAGGGCGCGCCCGTCGCCAAGCTGAGGCACGAAGTTTCCGAACTGGTGGCCCGCATAGGCCAGGGCGATTGCTTGCAACCCTTCCGGAAATCTGTTGCCGGCAAGCATCGCCACTCCATCCGGGCTGGTAAGCTGGTCGGCATCGAGCCCGAGTTCCTCCGCGAGGTGCCGGTTGAACCGGATCAGCCGCGGTTCGGACACCGGCTTCGGATCTGTTTGCGCGAAGAAGCGCTCCGGCAATTGCGCATAGCTGTTGCTCAGGGCGGGAAGCCCCGTCTGAATGACCGGGGGTTGTTCAGCAGTCGCAGGTGACGTCATGACGAGCTGTCTCTGAAGAGGAGGGGTTCAACAGATCCCGTTTCGAGGAGCCTGTGTTCATTTGAGCATATAGGGATGCAACGTCGCTGGTGCCATCCGGATCCCATCATGCCGGCACCGGATACAAGCTGGGAACCACCCGCCTCGATTATCGAGGTTCGGGCTGCAGTGGGACGACGGGCCGTGGCGGAATCCAGAGCTGATCCCCGCATCGCCACTGTCTCCGAACTGAGCACCCGGCAATCTAGTCAGTGCGGGCGGGCAATGCCGGGGCGGCGTCTGCCTTGGGTGGCAGCGGCTCTCTCGGGGCCGCTCCCGGCGACGATGTTGAACCCGGTTCGACTCGTTCCTCGGCGATGAGTCGGGCGCCACGCTCATAGGTCAGGTAGCGCCAGAGCCACTGGATCGAGACCTGAACGCGGTGCTGAAAACCGACGAGCAGATAAACATGGATGAGCGCCCAGGCAGACCAGGCGAACCAGCCTTTCAGTTTCAGCCTGCCCGATTCGAACACGGCAGCGTGGCGGCCGACAATGGCCGTGTTGCCTCGATTGCTGAAGACAAAAGCGGGCAGCGTGTCGCCAGCATCTATCCGGCGTGCCAGTGCCTTGCCGAGGTACTCGCCCTGCTGCTTGGCGACCTGGGCAAGACCCGGCAATGGCTGGCCGTTCCCATCGAGGACCAGTGCGACGTCGCCAAGCGCGAAGACATCGGGATGGCCGACGACCTGCAGGTCGGATTCGACCTTCACCCGACCGCCGCGGTCAAGCCCGACACCAAGCTGGGCGACCAGCGGAGAAGCCGCCACCCCGGCGGCCCAGAGCGTCAAGGCCACCGGGATCACCTGGCCGCCGACGGTGAGCTGATGCGCTTCGATAGCCTCGACCCGGTTGCCGAGCGCGACCTCGACGCCCAGGCTTTCAAGGCGCAGACGTGCATATCTGGAAAGCTCCGGGGCGAATCCGGCGAGCAGACGCTCGCCGGCTTCTACCAGTATGATCCTTGTCTTCTCGGGCCGGATGTTGCGGAAGTCGCGCGCCAGTGTGTGCCGGCTGAGTTCGGCGATCGAGCCCGCCAGTTCGACACCGGTCGGGCCGCCGCCGATAATGGCGATCGTCATCAGCCGGGATTGCTCGACTGGATCGGTGGTCCGTTCCGCGTGCTCGAACGATAGCAGCAGCCGTGACCGGATCGTGCGCGCGTCCTCGATGGTCTTCAAACCGGGACAAACCCGAGCCCAGCTCTCCTGGCCGAAATAGAATGGCTGCGAACCAGTGGCCAAGACCAGGATGTCGTAGGGGACCGTGGTCCCATCGGCCAGCACCAGTATCCTGGCCTCGGTGCCGATCTCGGTGACATCGCCGAAGAGGACCTGAACCGAGGGATAGCGGCCCAGGATCTTGCGGATGGGCTCGGCGATATCAGGCGCCGACAAGGCGGCGGTTGCAACCTGATAGAGCAAGGGCTGGAACAGGTGGTGATTGTGGCGGTCGATGATCGTCACCCCGATTTCCGCCTTGCCAAGCGCCTTGGCAACCTCCAGGCCGGCAAAGCCTCCGCCGACCACGACGATGCGCGGTGTCAGGCTCCGGCCGTGGCTGCTCTCGGTGGCGAACTGCATGCTTGATACTCCCCTATCCCTGTCCGGAAGTCATAGCCTGGCAGGAGTGCCTCGCTGCTGGCTGGAGCTACTGCTCATTCCGGCGGCATCGGTCCAGGCGAGGCATCCGGCAATGACAGGCGTCGTGCTGACCACAAGGGCGCCGCGCGCGTGAAGGGATACCAACCCGCGCCATGAGACGCGGTCGACCGCCCAGATGGTGCCGCTGGCGTCGACCCATTTGAGATGGGCGTCGGCGACTTCAACCGCCCGCATCATCGCCGCCGGTTCCATCCCGGCCCGAAAGACGATGATGGAATTGGCGGCACCGTTGAAGAACGGGCCGGCGCCGGCTGCCAATCCCGCGAGCAGGACGATGCTGGTCAGCGCTGCCGAAGCACCGCGTGCCGGTCCGCCGCGGTTGGGCAGCACCAGCACCAACACAAGCGGCACGATGCCGAAGATGACCAGCCACGCGATATCCCAGGCGAGCGGCAAGTCGCTGTTCATCTTGATCCGGTGCAGACCCAGCAGCCAGTGAAACACGACAGCATCGACGACATGCCAGACGCCGAACCCTGCGAAGGCGAGCCGCAGGATCTCCGTGGTGGTCCCGGGCCGCGCGCCCGCCGCCCTCGCGGCCACCAGCAGCACCGTGCCGGCGACGGCGAGCACATACATGAAAAGATGGAAGAGGCCGTCGGCCATGATCTGGAAGCGCAGGTCGGAACCCGCCGGATCGGCGACGCCCGAGAGAAGATGATGCCATTGCAGGATCTGATGCAGGACGATGCCGTCGAAGAAACCGCCGAGCGCGAAGCCGAGCAGCAGCCAGCCGGCTCGCGTCCTCGGGTCGAGTGTCGCGGTGATCGCGTCCATGTCAGGACCACCGGCTCCAGGCCGGGGCGTTCAGTTGCCTGCGCACCGACATGTCCGGCGGCATGGGGTCATGGAGACCATGACGCGCCTCGAGCCAGAAGGCGGATATCAGCCCACCAACCACCGTCGTCAGAACCAGTGTCGCAGCAATTATCGCCAGCATGGACGTCGATCCTCAGCCGCGCAGGGTCGGCCGCGCGGAACCTAACAGCGGCTTCCGTGGAATGTTCCTGGCTGTCGGTTCGGTGGAGGGAACAATCAAGTTCCAGCACGGTTCGATGCTGGCGACGGACGGCTCAAGCGGAGAAGGTCATGAACGAATATACGGCGGCAGATCCGGGCGGTCTCGACGGCCATCAGCCGAGCGGCATCACCCGATGGCTGTTTTCGACCAACCACAAGGACATCGGCACACTCTATCTGGTCTTCGCTTTCATCGCGGGGGTGATCGGCATGCTCTTGTCGGTGAGCATGCGAATCGAGCTGCAGCAACCCGGGATCCAGTTTTTCCCCGGACTGGCGTCGATGATCTACGGTTACCAGGGCGACGCGGCGATCGACGCCGGCAAGCAGCTTTACAACGTCTTCACCACGGCCCACGCGCTGATCATGATCTTCTACACTGTGATGCCCGCCCTGATCGGCGGCTTCGCCAACTGGATGGTTCCGATCATGATCGGCGCCCCCGACATGGCCTTCCCGCGCATGAACAACATCTCGTTCTGGCTGCTGCCGCCGGCATTGATGTTGCTTTTATTGTCGATCTTCATGCCCAGCGTCCCCGGCGGCTATGGCCCTGGGACCGGCTGGTTCCTGTACCCGCCGCTGTCGACCTCCGGCCATCCCGGTCCCGCCGTGGATCTGGTCATCCTGTCTCTGCACATTGCGGGCGCCTCCTCGATCCTGGGAGCCATCAACTTCATCACCACCATCTTCAACATGCGCGCGCCGGGGATGACCCTGCACAAGATGCCCCTGTTCGTGTGGTCGATCCTCATCACCGCCTTCCTGCTGCTGCTGGCTCTGCCGGTGCTGGCCGGCGCCATCACCATGCTCCTGACTGATCGCAATTTCGGAACCACGTTCTTCGCGCCGGACGGCGGAGGCGACCCGCTGCTGTACCAGCATCTCTTCTGGTTCTTCGGCCACCCGGAAGTCTACATCATGATCCTGCCGGCGTTCGGCATCGTCAGCCAGGTGATCTCGACCTTCTCGCGAAAGCCGATCTTCGGGTATCTCGGGATGGTCTACGCAATCGTGGCGATCGGGGTGATCGGCTTCGTCGTCTGGGCCCACCATATGTACACCAGCGGGATAGGCCTCGACACGCAGCGCTACTTCACCTTCGCCACGATGGTGATCGCAGTGCCGACCGGGATAAAAGTGTTCTCCTGGATTGCAACCATGTGGGGCGGCTCGGTCGGCCTGCGGACGCCGATGCTCTGGGCCCTCGGCTTCATATTCCTGTTCACCGTAGGCGGGGTGACGGGCGTTCAACTCGCAAATGCCGGCCTCGACCGTGAACTGCACGACACATACTTCGTCGTCGCGCATTTCCACTACATACTTTCACTGGGAGCGATCTTCGGCATCTTCGCGGGCTGGTATTACTGGTTTCCGAAAATGACGGGATATCTCTACAATCCGCTTCTGGCTGGGGTCCATTTCTGGACGACCTTCGTCGGCGTGAACCTCGTCTTCTTCCCCCATCACTTCCTTGGATTGGCGGGCATGCCGCGTCGCTATGTCGACTATCCCGACGCATTCGCCGGCTGGAACATGGTGTCCTCGTATGGATCGTACCTGTCGGCCGCGAGTGTCGTGATTTTCCTCTTCGGCATCTTGGAAGCTTTCTACCGGCAAAGAGCCGCCGGCATGAACCCATGGGGGCCAGGAGCTACCACATTGGAGTGGGAGCTGACCTCTCCACCCCCTTTCCATCAATGGGACAGGCTGCCGCAAATCAGATGAGGCCGGGTTGTCGAACTCCTGTGCGCAAGCCAGCCCGGTTCGCCGCTGAGGCGAACTTCAGCCTGCCGGTGGCAGACGTTGGCTGCAGCTGAGAACCGGATCGCTATCTGAAGCTGATTAACAGCACAGCGAACAAGCTTGCGAGCGCGACTGCCCAGCAGAATAACCAATTGGCGATCAGAAGAAGCGATTTGAGCACGGTGGCATGGCAGTAATCTTCGATGATCGATTGCATTCCAAGCCGCATGTGAACGCAGCTTACGAGAATGAAGCCAATAAGGGCTGGCGCGACATAGATCGATCCTACGACGCTGAGGACGGCGTCTCGAGGCTCACCGACCAGCATTATAACGACCGCGACGATGTAAATGACAAGGATCAACAGGGCAGCAGATGTCAGCCGCTCCAGCATGAACGTTTCGGTTCCGTGTTTCGCCGATCCAAGGCCCCGCACTCGAGCTAGCGGAGTTCTGATTGAGGGTCTGTCAGCCATGGCGTTTCCCCAAAATTACTTGGTTGACTTGCGGGCAACTCAAGCTGTTGCTGTTTCGATGCCCGGGCCGTCGGTGCCGACGGATAGTGGGCAAGCACGGTCTCCAGTCGAGCAAGGCGGGCTTTGTGGGCGTTCAGTTCGTATCCTGAACGCCATCCAATTTGCCTGGGTCTGCCATCTCTGCATAGCTCGCTTTCAAGCAGCGAGATACGAAGGCGGACCGCGTCGATCTCCTTGACGAGCGCGGCCTTCACCGATTTTCGACTCTGCATGGCTGTAGTTCCGGTGCAAGGATGGTTCCAAACCTGACGCGTCTGGAAATGTTCCCGGGTGCCGAAGGCGTGCTGAAGATTAATGCCTCAGTGCTTGACCCGCACAATGGGTCGCCATGAGCTAAAGCCGGGCACTAGCTCAACGGCCGCGATGTGCCCGGCGAATGCTTGTGAAAACGAGCGAACGCCTGGCCCGCCTCGTCCCGAGAGATAAGTAGCCCCTCAGAACAGCGACCGCACGTGGCCGAGATGACCAGAGGGTGTTCTTGGGCCAACATATGTTATCGGCCACTTTTGTTTCTCTCTCCTGCAAAAATATTTGGGCTGAAAGGCCGGGAACTAACCGATCCTCCGGATGTTGCGGAGTTAGTCAGGAGAAACGGACTATGTCGGACAAAGAAATTCATCGGGGCGCCTCGCGTTTTCGCCCTATCCGCGTCGTGGACGCCCGCGTGTTTCGCGGGCCGCACCTCTATAGCATGACGCCAATGGTCCAGATTCGGATCGACCTCGGAGCCCTTGAGGCGTTCCCGACAGACAAACTGCCCGGGTTTTCCGAACAAATCGTCCGACTGTTGCCCGGCCTTGCGGGCCATGGCTGCAGCTATGGCGCCGCCGGCGGCTTCGTCCGCCGCATGCAGGAAGGAACCTGGCTCGGCCACGTCGTCGAGCATGTCGCCCTGGAACTGCAGAGCATGCTCGGTCACCGGGTGACACGAGGAAAGACACGGTCGGTCAAAGGCAGTCCCGGCACTTATAATGTCATGTTCGCCTACAAGGACGAGCTTGTCGGGCTGCTCGCCGGGCGCGTCGCGCTCGAACTGGTGGACAGCCTGCTGCCGGCCAATCTGCATGGTGTCGAGGGGCTCGGCGACATTGCGGAAACGCAGGGGCCATTCGAGTTCGCAGCCAGGCTGCAGCAGCTCAAGCTTCTGGCCGCCGAGCGTGCCTTGGGGCCTACGACTGCTTCCTTGGTGCGCGAGGCCGAGAGGCGAGGCATTCCGGCGGCGCGGATCGACGACAGCAGCCTCGTGCTGTTTGGTCACGGAAAGCATCAGAAGCGCATCCGCGCCAGTTGCAGTGACCTCACTTCCGAGATTGCGACCGAGATCGCCTCGGATAAGGACCTGACCAAATTCCTGCTGCAACAGGCCGGCCTGCCGGTGCCACGCGGGGAGCTGGTGCGATCGGCGCAGGACGCGGTCGCGGCAGCCGCACGGCTGGGCTACCCCGTGGTCACCAAACCACTCGATGGCAATCATGGAAGCGGCGTCAACATCGGTCTGGCAACAGAAGACGACGTCCGCTGGGGTTTCGAACAGGCGCGAGAACACAGCCGCAGCGTTATCGTCGAGCAGCATTTCGTCGGCTCGGATCACAGGATCCTGGTAATCGGCGGAAAGGTGGTGGCGCTTGCCGAGAGGGTTCCGGCCCATGTGGTCGGCGATGGCCGGAGTTCTGTCGCCGAGCTCGTCGAGGAGACGAACCGCGACCCGCGGAGGGGAGAGGGCCATTCCTCGGTATTGACCCGCATCGAAATCGACGAATGCGTCGAGCATTTCCTGTCAAAATCGCAGCTCGCCCTGGCGAGCGTTCCAGCGCCGGGCCAAATGGTGCTCTTGCGGCCCACCGCCAATCTCTCCACCGGTGGGACCGCGATCGACCGGACGGAAGAAATCCATCCCGAAAACGCGCTGATCGCCAGGCGGGCGGCACAGATCGTCGGTCTCGACATTGCCGGGATCGACTTCGTCTGTCCCGACATCTCACGGCCGGTGAGCGAAACCGGCGGCGGCATCATAGAGGTGAATGCCGGTCCTGGCTTTCGCATGCATCTCGAACCCTCGTCGGGGCGCGCCCGCAACGTCGCACGGCCCGTGCTCGATCTTCTCTTCAAAGGCGGCAAGGACGGCCGGATTCCGATCTTCGCGATCACGGGAACCAACGGCAAGTCGACCACTGCCCGGATGCTGGCGCACATCCTGCAGGCGAATGGCGCAACCGTCGGGCTCACCTCCACCACCGGCGTCTACTTGAACGGCGAGCGGATCATGACAGGGGACTGCTCCGGTCCGCAGAGCGCCAGGATCGTGCTGCGCGAGCCGGGTGTCGATGTCGCGGTGCTGGAATGTGCGCGCGGCGGCATCCTGCGCGAAGGGCTTGCCTTCGATGCATGCGATGTTGGCGCCGTTCTGAACGTCCACGGCGATCATCTCGGGCTGAGGGGCATCGACACGATCGAGGACCTGGCGGAGGTGAAATCGGTCGTGGTCGAGTCCGTCCGCCGCGGGGGATGGAGCATTCTCAATGCCGACGACGTCCATACGTCCGCAATGTCGCGAGATGCCGGCGGCAGGATCTGCTACTTCTCGCTGGCGAGCAGGAGCGAGTGGCCCGGTTTCTTGCGCAGCCACCTGGCGGAAGGCGGCCGCGCCGTGACGCGGGAGCCCAGCAGCGACGGCTGGGACATTTTCATCCACGAGGATGGGGAATCGATGTTCTTGATGAGCGTCGACGAAATTCCCGCGACCTTCGAGGGTTCGGCCGAATTCAACGTTGCCAACAGCCTGGCAGCCGTCGCCATGGCGCATTGCCACGACGTTCCGGCGGCAACGATCCGGGCGGCGCTGGCCGAGTTTGGCACCTCGTTCGAGCAATCTCCCGGTCGCCTCAACGTCTTCGACGGACATGGTTTCCGCACCATCGTCGACTATGCGCACAATCCGGAGGGGCTGAAGGCGCTCGGAAAGCTCGTTTCCCACATGAGGCGCGGCTATCAGCGCACGATCGGCCTGGTCGCCATACCGGGCGACCGCCGCGATTGCGACATACGCGAGATGGGCGCGATCGCTTCGCGGATATTCGACGTCATCGTCTTCAAGGAGGATGAGCAGGAGCTGCGCGGCCGAGCCCCCGGAGCGATCGCCGGCTTGCTGCGGGAAGGTGCCTTGAACGCCGGCTGCGCCCCAGGCCGCATTCACGCCGTCTGTCCCGAGAAGGAGGCCGTCGACGTGTGTCTCAGGCTTGCACGGGAAAACGACCTTGTCGTGCTGACCGTCGACGACGTTGAAGCCGTGTGGCGGCAGGTAACCGGCTTCGGAGGCGCGACGCCTTCGAGGGGAGGGCCCGATCAGACCCATATTCGCCATCTGAGGGCTGGCTGATGTGGTCGCTGATCCTGCACGGCGGCGCCAAGGAGATCGATCCGCAAGAGGAGGAGGCGCATCGCAACGGATGCATCGAGGCACTCGAGGCAGGTCGGGCCGTCCTGGCCGGCGGCGGAACGGCGGTCGATGCCGTGGAAGCGGCCGGTCGCATCCTCGAGGCGGACCCGACGTTCAATGCGGGATATGGAAGTGCCCTCAATTCGGACGGCGAGGTCGAGATGTGCGCTGGCCTGATGGAGGGCAGGGACTTCAATGTGGGTGCCGTCGCAGTGATGAAGGGCGTGCGCCATCCAATCAGTGTCGCGAAGGCAATGCTGCATGAGGAGCCGATCCTGCTGGCGTCGGAGGGGGCCCGGCGTTTCGCCGCCGACAAGCAGCTGGAGCTTTGCGATCCGGCGGATTTGATCACGCCGCAGCAGCGCGACGCCTCCAGCAAGTCGGAGGCGAAGGATACGATCGGTGTGGTTGCCCTGGATCAGTACGGGGACATCGCCGTGGGCACTTCGACCGGCGGACTGGACGGCAGTGCTCCGGGTCGTGTGGGGGATTCTCCGCAACCCGGTTGCGGCTACTATGCCGACAACCGGTTGGGAGCCGTCGCCTTCTCGGGAGACGGTGAGCATATTGCGCGAAAGGCTCTCGCGGCCCGTGTCATGCAGTCACTCTCGGCGCGGCAGGCATTGTCCTCGGGACAGGCTGAAGGCGGCCTGGAGCAGGTGCTGAATCCCGCGCTCAAGGAAGTCGAGGCGATCGGCGGCGAAGCCGGAGCCATCGTGCTTACCGCGACCGGCGTGTCTGGATGGGCGCATAACAGCAGGGAGTTCGCAGTCGCTTTCATGACCAGCGAGGACAACCACCCGCACGTTTTCCTGCGCAAGAAAGACGTGGGCAAATGACCGACAAGAAGAAAAAACGATCCTCGAACGGTAAAGCTGGAACGCTCGTCATCATCGGCGGCCACGAGGACCATGATGGCGATCGTGTCATCTTGAAGGAGGTAGCGAGCCTGGTTCCGAACGGCCGCCTGGTGCTTGCCACCATCGCGTCTCATGAGCCGGATGGCTATCTCGAGAAGTATCAGAGGTCCTTCGGTGAGCTGGGCATCAAGGATGTCATCGAACTCTACGTCAACGACCGCCTCGAGGCAGCTCATGAAAAGAAAATAAGTGCGCTCGCAAACGTGAGCGCGGTGTTCTTCTCCGGCGGCGACCAACTCCGGATCACCAGCCAGATCGGCGACACGCCCATCGACGAGCGGGTGCACGAAATCTATGAAGCCGGCGGCGTCATTGCCGGCACCTCCGCGGGCGCGTCGGTCATGAGCGACACGATGATGGTGAAGGGGCCGAACGCAGCCTCCTTTCGGATCGGCCACATTCGGATGGCGCCGGGACTGGGCCTGCTGCCGAATGTAATTATCGACCAGCACTTTGCGGAACGGGGCCGCATTGGGCGGCTCATCGGGGCGGTGTCGCAGAACCCGCGCGTCCTCGGCATCGGCATCGATGAAGACACTGCGATCGTGGTGAAGGGCGAGATGTTCAAGGTCATCGGCAGCGGCGCTGTCTATCTGGTCGATGCAGCCGGCGTGACGCATTCCAACATCGCGGAAGGTGAGCCTGATGCCGCCCTTTCCATCCATGATCTTAGGGTTCACGTGCTGAGCTCAGGCGACGGGTTCGATCTCGCGCTGCGACGGCCGGTAGGGCTTCCGTAAGACTTCGCCACACTCAAGCTGATGGTGCGGCGCGGTCCGCGTACCGCGAAAACCGCATATATGAAGCAGTTCTCCTATTTGAAGTCGCCCAACCAGAATTGTCGCATTGTTGCGGGTCCGGCAGGATTACAGACGGCCTCTCGTCGGCTCCAATCCCGCTAAGCTGAAGACCTTCGCTCGCCCGGCGTTCTGTCGGGCTAACCCCGCCGGCGACTGGCCTGAATGGCAGCAAAGGTTACCGGACGAAACCCCCATGCGTCGACGCCGACATCATGCTGGCGCGTCATCGGCTTCAGACGACCGTGCGAATGACCGTGCAGGTTTACCGACCTCTTGCCGATCTGGTTCCAGGTGCGAAAAGGATAGTGGCACAGAACCAGCAAGCTGCCCTCGACAAGAAGCTCCATGTAGTGGTGCACGCTCGCCCAGGCCGGGTCGCCAATGGTGGCGGCGCCATCATTGTTGCCAATTATCAGGTGCTTGGACCCGTTAAGAGACGACAGCAGTGAAGACACGGTCTCGGCTGGACCCTTGGCGAAATCGCCGAGGTGCCAGACCTCGTCGTTCGGGCCAACCGTTTCGTTCCAAAACGCAACCAGCGCCTGGTCATGATCGACCAACGAGGCGAAGGGACGCCGGTCGAGGCGCAGAATGCGCGGATCGTTGAAATGCGTATCGGAAGTGAAGAAGATCATGCGCCGCGGCCGGCTGCGACGCGCGACCGGCGATCGCGTCTAACTGCCGGAGCGCTCTTCGGCTTCATCATCGATCCCGATCGGGGCTTCCCTAAGCATCTTGAGTGCCTCTTCCTTCGTAAGGCCGCACTTGCGCGCGAAGTAGAGCGCCTCGATCGCCTTTTCGCGATCCGCCGTGGATTTTGCGTGCTGTTTGGGCTTTTTGCCCATCGTTCTCTGCCACCTTCCGAGGCCACCAAACCATCACAGTGCCGCGTTGTTCCCGTGCATCGGCTGACCTGCCGGACTGCGCGAATGCCGATGTCGCCGGCATCCCGCGAGCCCCGGACAGCGCGTATATCAGCCGGCTCGCGACAACGGCGGAGCGACTCCAACCCCGACAGCGTGAATTCAAACGAAAGCCCGCGCCGTGGGAGGGGCCGGCGCGGGCGATCGGGCTACCGATCTTGCAGCGCGGGGGTCGACCGCTGCATGGCTCGAACTGTGCAAGCGAGCATTTGTTCCGGGCCGCATGCAAAGCATCGGCGTTTCATTGCAATTCTGGGGGACACAACCAGCATTTCGCTTCAGTCCGCCGCCGATGTGGGAGGATGAATACCGCCTTGCGCTAATTCGTCCGCCCTGGACACGAAACCAACCGCGCATTGAGCGCGTAGCTTCGGCGATTTAAAAACACCTGCACTGGAATATTTCCGGGCGCATGGAACATCTCCGGCCGCTGATGTTTAGGCCGGAATGACGATGATCTCTGTTCTTACAATGATTTACTCTCTCGCCATCTTTATCGGCGCGAAGCGGCGCAACCTCTTGGTGAATGCGAAACTCGATAGAGTTTTGCGCAATATGGCTGGCGCAGAACTGAATCAACGTGGCCAGTAAACCGCAACACCGCCGGTTCCAGTTCACAGCCAGTGTCCTCGCGGCCGCTACCTCGGTTCGGGTGGCAAGCGGCTCGGCAGGACTGCAAGGGCCGCCCCCTCTGGGCTGGCTGGTGCGTGGTCGATCCGATTTCGTCGATGAGGGCGGAGCACGATGCTCCCGCAGTGCGCCGTGCTGGCTCGAATTGCGGGGCCGCGTCCACGATCCGCTCACGGGGCACGCACCTTTAGGTCCGGCCCACGCGAGTGGCTTCGGAGGACCTATCCATGAACGATGATGATCCTATAAATTCGCTCGCCAATGCAATTCGTCATCGCAGCGCAATTTTGTTTGTGGGGGCGGGGGTATCGATCAGCGTCGGACTTCCGTCTTGGGAGAAGCTCATCGAGCGAATGGCAAAGGAGCTCGGCGTCGACGATGAATTTTCCACGCGACGCGATCGTTTTCAGACCTTGGCCGAATACTATCGGATCAAGCATGGCAGCATCGGACCACTTCGCAGTTGGATGGACAGAAACTGGTCTGTCGCCAAGGAACGGATCGAGAAATCGGAATTGCACCGTCTCATCGTGACGCTCGATTTTCCCGTCATCTATACGACGAACTATGACCGGAACCTGGAACTCGCTTTTGAAATCCACGGTCGAGAGTACGTGAAAGTGGCCAACGCACGGCACGTTGCGCAGGCCCGTCGAGGCATAACGCACATCGTGAAATTTCACGGCGACTTTGACGAGGACTCTTCCCTTGTCCTCACCGAAACCGACTATCTTGACCGCCTGTCCTTCAATTCTCCCCTTGATGTCCGCTTTCGCTCCGACGCTCTCGGCAGCACGATCCTGTTCATTGGCTATAGCCTCTCCGATCCAAACATCCGGCTGCTGTTGCACCGGCTTTGGCAAACCTGGCACCGGTCTGGATATGAGAAAGATCGTCCCCCTTCGTTCATCTTCATGCCCAGCCGCAACCCTGTGGAGGAGGCCGTGCTTGGGCGCTGGGGTATTTCGGTGCTCGTTGGCGCAGGTGATGATCCTGAAGCCGGTCTGACGGATTTCCTCAGGCGTTTGGTGGAAGCGGTCGCGGTGACCTGAGGCGCGCTCCCCAGTGGACCGTGGTTGGGTTTTCGCAGGTGCGCGGTGACCGACGAACCGGGCGGTGGCCGACAGGCGCCAGATCGGCGACTGTTGGAGCCACGACTTCCACAATCAATCCCGCAGCGATCATCTTGGCGTGAAGTCGATCTCCGGCGTGAATTGCCGGCAATATGCACAAACCAGGTCAATCGTCGTTTGCACATCATCCAGGCAAACAACTTCGGACGGGGTATGCATGTAACGCAAAGGCACGGAGAGCACCCCACTTGCCACGCCGCCTCGGTTCTGCTGCATGACACGCGCGTCGGTAGGGCTTGAGCTGCCCACCGCCTGAAGCTGAAAAGGTAGGCCCTCTTTCTCGGCCACCGACTTCAGCAGTTTGAACACCACCGGGTTGGTGTTCGCGCCTTGAGTGATTGCCGGCCCTTTCCCAAGGTCCAGTTTGCCCTGATCCTCGGCGCGAGCGCGCGGATAGTCCATTGCCACGCCCATATCAATTGCGAGGCCGGTTCGAGGCGCGATATTGAACGCTGAGGTCATCGCGCCTCGGGAACCAATTTCCTCTTGAACCGTACCCAGGATATAGAGGCCCACGCCGGGGTGAACGCCTCCCTCCTCGGAGAGGCAGCGCAGGACCTCGGCGCCGATGAGGAGGCCAACCTTGTTGTCGAACGCTCGTCCGACAGCAAGGTTGCCTTGTAGCGCCGCAAACTCGCCGTGGATAGTGACCGCGCTGCCGACCTCTACGACCTTCAACGCTTCCTCTCGCGAACTCGCGCCGATATCGATCCACAGTTCCATCAGCGAGGGAGTTTGAGACGTGTCAGAGGCTTTGAAGGTCTGGATTGCCTTGCGACCCACGACGCCCAGGATCGGCTCCTTGCCGTGCACCCAGACACGCTGGCCGATTTCAGTGGCAACGTCCGTTCCACCTATGGTGCTGAAGAAAAGAAAGCCGTCATCGTCGATGTAATGGACGATGAAGCCGACCTCATCCATGTGCCCGGCATACATGAAGCGCATAGACGCCTCAGGATTGATGATCGCCGTGACATTGCCCATGACGTCCGTCGTCAACCTGTGGGCATACGGACGAACATACTCGCGGAAAAGCTCCGCTACGGGTTGCTCAAAGCCGCTCGGCGACGGGGTCGCCACAATTTCCTTCAAGAACTTGAGTGATTCATCGCGCATCAAGCTGACTTTCACGGTTCAAGGGGTGGAGGGCCATTCGAGCATGGTCACACTCGTCGGGCTTCGCGCCAATTTTGGCCTTCTTCGGTGCGATCGCCCGCGAATTGGTCAGCCCAAGGCAGGTTGTGGAGCCAGGCTTCGCGCCGGGGGGTCCAAAGCTCGTATGTCGGGAGAAGGTCGTTTGGCGCATCGTCGAGAGTGCCGATCATGATCTCGGCTTCGTCGTCGCGGAGATTCACCACGCGCGACCCGCATGCCGGACAAAAACCTCTGCCGTTGAACGCCGCAAGCTCGCCCTTGCACTGGTAAGCCGACCGTGGCCACACGGCAAAGGCACTGTAGGTGCTGCCGCTGGTTCGCTTGCAATCCTGGCAATGACACAAGCCAACGCGCAACGGCGCGCCGGCAACAACATACCTCACAGACCCGCAAAGACAGCCGCCGGTCCGCTCTATCTTGTCAACCTCGTCGTTCATGGTCGCCGCCGACATGAGTGAGGGGAAACGTGTTGGACTCCGCTCTGCCGTTTCCATCGAGGCATCAAGTTAATGGGCAATGTCTTCAACAAGGCCTAGCTCCAAAGCTCTTGCTGCCATCAGGTAGCAGCTGTTCAGGGCATGGTCGCGCAGCTCTTCCAGCGATGTTCGAGAACCTTGGACGAGATCGGCGAACCCTTCATTCTCGAGTCGCTCTGCCGTTTCCAACAGCGCAAGTTGTTCGCGAACGATCTGAAGACAGCTTCGAATTGGTCCATTCAGAACCAAGTCTTTCTCAAGCCTTCTTTCATGAATCAGCAGGACTGCTTGCGGGCAAAGGAACCTGCAGGCTTTCGGGAAAGCGGCAAGGACCGTTACCCCGGCAGAGTAAACCGTATTCTTGCCAATGATGTAGCCGTTGCGGCCCGAGTGTTTCAGAAAAAGTTTGAACTCTAGAGCTAGACGTCGCGCGCCGTCGGCGTCGCCTCCGGGCGTGTCGATTTCAACGTAGAGATCGTCTTCCCCGGAACGCACGGCTTTCAAATCGTCCAAGGCTTTGGTGACGACAGTGTCATCAATCAAGCCGTGTATACGCAAGTTTGGATCGAACAAAAGCCGGTGAAGGTCTGGAGCGGGCGGCGGGGAGACGGTGTGTTCGGCTGACTGGGGCAACAGGTCCATATAGGCATCCTCATTATGGGGGCCGAACTTAGTTGGTACCCTTTTGTTCCCTTGAGGGAGTTCGAGCGGTGGTGATCACAGCCGCGTCTCTCGGCGGCTGTGGAGCTCCCTCTTTCATTGCAGATCCTTTTCGCACCAGGCCCGGTAGAGGCACCTCAGCCGCTAGGTTGGCTCCATGGGCATATCGGGCATTTGCCGGAGCTGACGCAGTCGCTTTGCTGATTTCTGCCACGTCCGGGACCAGTCCTGTGGACGGTTGAACTCGACGGCCTCAATGGTTCCCGGCTGCTGCCTTCCGGACCCCCGCGGTCGGGCTATTTTTCCTGGCCGTGCCATTTTTCCGGGGGGCTGAAACAAACAGCTTTGTTGGCAGTTCTAGCGTCCGGAGCACCGGCTCCGCGCGGCGCGGCCGAGCGGCCGGGGCTGTCCGGCAGGAGGTCCAGCAATGTCTCACGATATGCAAAGACGATTTGCAACGCGCTTGATCGCGGTTGCGCTGATGCTCTCGGCCAGTGGCGTGGCGCCTGTCCTGGCCCAGGATACCCCGACCGACTTCACAGCGATCATCCAGCAGAAATTGCCGGCCGTGGTCGCGATCACGACCCGGGAGGTTGTCCAGGACCAGACGACGGCGGGCGACTTTACAAGTCCGTTCGACGGCCAGGGCCTCGGACCCGTTCAGCCGCAGGTGAGGGAGGCGCTTGGCTCCGGATTTGTGATCAGTGCTGACGGCTACATCGTCACCAACAACCATGTCGTTGCCGATGCGACAGAGATCCATGTCGTATTTTCCGACAAGGAAACGGCGCCGGCGCAATTGGTCGGCCGTGACCCCGCCACCGATATAGCGGTGCTGAAGGTCGACCCGCGGCCCAACATGACCACGACCAAATGGGGTGACTCGGATGCAATGCAGCCGGGCGCATGGACAATCGCGATCGGCAGTCCCTTTGGGCTCGGAGGGACTGTCACTGTCGGCGTTCTTTCGGCCCGCTCGCGAGACATTCAAGCCGGGCCGTACGACGATTTTCTCCAGACGGACGCGTCGATCAATCGAGGCAACTCGGGCGGTCCGCTGTTCAATGCACGTGGCGAGGTGATCGGCGTCAACACCGCCATCGTCTCGCCGTCGGGCGGCAGCATCGGGATCGGATTTGCGGTGCCATCGCGCACCGCCCAGAGCATCGCCGACCAGTTGATTAGAACCGGCCGGATCGAGCGTGGCTTCATCGGGGTCCGCCTGCAGGACATCACGCCGTCGCTGGCTGAGGCCCTCGGGATGAAGGATGACAAGGGCGCGCTGGTTGCTTCGGTCGAGCCCGGCAGCCCGGCGGAGAAAGCCGGCTTGAAGCCGGGTGACGTGATCACCCGGTTCAACGGCAAGGGCATTGAGGGTGTCCATGACCTCACGCTTGCGACGGCTAGCCAGAAGCCTGGCAGCAAGGCCACTCTGACACGGAGTAACGGCGGCAAGGACCAGGAGATCGCGCTTGTCATCGGTGAGCGCAAGGATGCGGAGGTGAAGACCGGCGCTGTTCCCGACAAGAAGTCGGCGGCAGAAGGCCTCGGCCTATCGCTCAGCCCGATTCCGGATCAGGCGCGTCAGCAGCTCGGCATCAAATCAGGAACGACCGGCGTCTTCGTCGTGGAAGTGGTTCCCGATGGCCTTGCCGCCCGGAGCGGATTGCAGCCGGGCGATGTCATCATATCGGCCAACAATCGCCGGGTGACGGAGCCTTCGGACATCGTCGAGGAGTGGGCGAACTCTCGCCGGCAGAGCAAGCCCATCCTGTTTCGGCTGGAAAGGCAGGGGCAGTCCGTGTTCGTGGCGGTCGCCGGGAAATGACCGTCTCCAGGACGACCATGTGATTGCACCACGATCCGCTTGCGGATCCCGCTCCAAGGGTGTCGGACCCCAGGTGCACCGGGGAAGCATCGCCGCAGAAAGTCTGCGGGATGCGCTCATTGGGCCGGGTGCGCAACGCGCACTGATTCTGCAGCGCCAGAGCTCTTTTGAGCTCATCGTGCTCGAAGGCGCTCGCCATCCTCAGGCAGTTTCGCGCCTTGCCGTAAGCCGTGCCTGGAGAAGGACGACGACGAGCAAAAACAGCCCGCGGATCACCGACTGCCAGTAGGCTGACAGCGAAATCCAACCCATGCCGTTTTCGAAGTTCAGGACGTTGAAAAGGATCCCGAGCAACAGCACGCCGGCCAGCGTGGTCAACACCGAGCCCGAGCCGCCGGTCAGCAGCGTCCCGCCCACGACCACGGCTGCGATGGCAAACAGCTCCCAGCCGACGCCCTCGATCGGCTGGCCTGCGCCGAACTGAGAAGCGAGGACGACGCCGGCGAGCCCGGCCAGGCACCCGCTTGCGACATAGACGAGAAATTTGACGCGGTCAGTGCGCAGCCCCATCAGCCGCGAGGCATCCTCGCCACCGCCGATGGCCAGCACCGTCCGTCCCGTGCTGGTGTAGTTCAGGACCACTGAGCCGACGGCATAGGCAACCAGGGCGATGACTGCCGGAATCGGGAAAATCCAGAAATTCCCTTGGCCGATGGCGGTGAAACCCGAATCGTAAGACACCGAAACGGTCTGGTTGCCGGCCAGAAGCAGCGCCGAGCCGCTTGCGGCCAGCATGGTCGCAAGCGTGGCGATGAATGGCATCAGGTTGCCGCGCGTAACCAGGAGCGCGTTGATCAGCCCGGCTGCCAGGCCGGCGCCAACGCCCGCTGCAAGGCCTGCCACGATGCCGTGCGGGCTCGCCAGGGCCGACGCGACGCTGCCCAAGGCGGCGACGGAGCCGACGGACAGGTCTATGCCGCCGGTCATGATCACGAAGCACATGCCGAGCGCGACGAGCCCGAACATCGAGTTGTAGCGCAGAACGCTCATCACGTTGAAGAGGCCGAGGAAGCGGTCGTAGCGCAGGAATCCGAACAGGACGAGGGCTGCAAGCGCGATGACGACACCGTAAGTGCCGATGATGCGAACCAGTCTGGCGCTGTTCATGGATTACACCCGGTGTTGCTGCTGCAGCCAGACGGCGAATGCGATGATGCCGGCCTTGACGACGAGCGCAGCGGCGTCGGGCACGCCATTGGCGAGCAGCGTGTAGCGCACCAACTGGATGGTCAGTGCGCCCAGCAGGGTGCCGATGATTGTGGCCTTTCCGCCACTCAACAGCGTGCCGCCCACCGCGACCGCCGCGATGGCGTCGAGTTCCATGCCCAGCCCCACGAGATTGGCGTCGCTGGAGGAGTTGATCGCAATGACGACGAGACCGGCTAGCCCCGCGCACAGGCCGCTGATCGCATAGACAACGAGCTTGATCCTCGATACGGCGATGCCGGCGAGTTCAGAGGCCTTTTCATTGCCGCCGACCGCCAGGATGCTTCGCCCGAACACTGTGCGGTGAAGGGCCCAAGCGGCCGCCGCAACCAGCACGGCCATGATGATGACCTGCGCGGGAATGCCGAGCGGGCGGGCAAGTCCGATCCACTGGAATTGCGGCACGCGGAAGGTCTGCAGATTGCCGTTGGTCATGACCTGCGCGATCCCGCGCCCGGCGATGAACAGCACGAGCGTTGCGACGATCGGTTGGATGCGGAAGCGCGAGACCAACCAGCCGTTGAACAACCCGAACAGGCCGGCGACGAAGATCGAGGCAACCATCGCGACGGCTACCGCCAGATAGATGTTTCCGACCGGGAAGATCGTGCCCATGAAGATCATCG
Organism: Mesorhizobium sp. M0037; assembly: GCF_040323635.1. Classification (NCBI taxonomy): domain Bacteria; kingdom Pseudomonadati; phylum Pseudomonadota; class Alphaproteobacteria; order Hyphomicrobiales; family Phyllobacteriaceae; genus Mesorhizobium; species Mesorhizobium sp. M0037. Next base: position 808,328 of record NZ_JAMYVB010000001.1, read on the forward strand.
GCGCCAATGCGCCGGAGATCGCCATCAGCGAACCAACCGACAGGTCGATGCCGCCGGTGGCGATCACCAGGGTCATCCCCACCGCGACGATCACAATCGTGCAGACCTGGGTTAGGTTGACGTTGAGTGTCTGCAGCGTCGCGAAATTGCGCGTATAGGCAAGGTTGAAGACCACCAGCAGCACAAGCGCGATCACCGTGCCGTAGCGCGCCAGGAAACCGAACACATCAAAGCGGCGGTTTCCAGCGTCGTTGGCTGCGGATGGTGTGGCCAGATCGCTCACGCTGCCTCCTTCGCCGCGCCGCCATGCGCCATCGCCGCGAGCACGTCCTCCTCGTCGGCTGCCTGGCCTTCCAGTTCGGCCACCCTCACTCCTTCGCGCAGCACGAATATGCGGTCGGCTCCTTCCATCACTTCCTCGAGTTCCGAGGAGATCATCAGCACGCCGAGCCCGTCATCGGCAAGCTTGCGGATGAGGCGCTGGATCTCGGCCTTGGCCCCGACATCGATGCCGCGCGTCGGCTCATCGAGAATGAGCAGCTTCGGGTTCATTGCCAGCCAGCGGGCAAGCAGCACCTTTTGCTGGTTGCCGCCCGACAACTCGCGGACCTTCTGGTTAGGCCCCGAGCATTTGATGTCGAGTTCACGAATGAAGCGCTCGACGATCTCCTTCTGCCGGGCCTCGTTCAGGATGCCATTGCGGCTGATTTTCGGCAGCAGTGCCAGTGTTATGTTCTCCGCGACGGTCATTTCCGGCACGATGCCCTCGGCCTTGCGGTCCTCAGTGCAGAAGCCCATCCCTGCGGCGATGGCATCAGCGGCACGTGCGGGGTGGTAGGACGCGCCCTCCATCGTCATCTCGCCTGCGCTCCGGCGGTCGGCGCCGAATACGAGGCGGGCTGTTTCGGTGCGGCCGGCGCCGAGCAAGCCGGCAAAGCCGGCGATCTCGCCGCGGCGCAGGTCGAAGCTCACGTCACGCACCAACTGGCCGGCCGCCAGCCCTTGCGCGGTAAACAGCACATCACCGATCCTCGACCGATCGCGTTCGCCGAACGCGGTCGCATGGCCTTCGACGGCTGCGACGTCGCGGCCGAGCATGGCCGCGACCAGCTCCAGCTTGCCGATGTCGCTCATCGCCGCGCTTCGCACCGTGCGGCCGTCACGCATGATCGTGACCCGGTCGCAGACCTCGTACAACTCGTCGAGCTTGTGGCTGACGAACAGAACGGAGACGCCGTCGGCCTTGAGCTGACGGATAACGCTGAACAAGACCGAGACTTCACGCTCGTCTAGCGAGGAGGTCGGCTCATCCATGATCACGAGGCGGGCGGAAAAGCCGATGGCGCGGGCGATCGCCACCATCTGCTGCGTGGCGGTGTTGAAATCGCTGAGCGGGCGGCGCACGTCGATGCCGATCGAGAAGCGGCTGAGCAGGCGCTCGGCTTCCGCATGCATCGCGCTCCAGTCGAGCAGGCCGCGGCGGCGCTTCTCGCGTCCAAGGCAGATGTTCTCGGTCACCGAGCGCAGCGGTACGAGATTGATCTCCTGGTAGATGGTGCTGATGCCGCTGACCTGCGCCTGATGCGGAGACCCAACTTCGAACGGCTTCCGTTCGAACAGCACCTGCCCCGCATCCCGGCGGTAATAGCCGGTGAGCACCTTGATAAGTGTCGATTTGCCCGCACCGTTCTGGCCGATGAGTGCGTGGATCTCGCCCGGAAGAACCTGGAGCGAGGCATCGGCCAGGGCAGGGATGCCGGCAAAACGCTTCTGGATGTTACGCATGTCCAGGAGCAGCGCGGCTTGGTCCGGCTGAGCGGTCATCGTCAAACTCCCAAACCCTACCCGCCGAAGCGGGTAGGGCAACTGGAAAGAAAGTGGATATCAGAACGCAATATCGAAGTCTTTCTTCGCGTTCGTGGCGTCGAAGAAGGCATCCTCGTTCTTGATGAACGGCGGGATCTTCTTGCCGGCCGCATAGTCGGCCATCGTAGCGAAGGCCTTCGGCCCGAACAGCGGGCTGCAAGCGCAGATAGCGCCGATCTTGCCGTCAATGATCGCCTGGACGCCTTCCTTCTCGCCGTCGATCGACAAGATCAGCACATCCTTGCCCGGGGTCTTGCCGGCTGCTTCCAAAGCGGCGATGGCGCCCAGCGCCATCTCATCATTATGCGCGTAGATGATATCCGCATCAGGGTGCGCCTGAAGCAGCGTCTCGGCGACCTGCCGGCCCTTGTCACGGGCGAAGTCGCCGGACTGCGACGCCAGGATGGTGAACTGCGAGTGCTTGGCGATGAAATCGTCGAAGCCTTTCTTGCGGTCGGTAGCGGCCGAGGCTCCGGTCGTGCCTTCCAGCTCGATGATCTTCGACTTGCCATTGGCGTTCTTGACCAGCCATTCGCCGACGCGGGTCGCCTCCTCGATGAAATCCGAACCGATGAAGCAGACATAATCCTCGCCCGGCTTGGCCATGGTGTGATCAACGTCGCGGTCGACCAGAAACACCGGTATACCGGCATCGCGCGCGGCAAGAATGACCGGCACCAGCGGCTTGTCTTCGCGGGGCGGCAGGAAGATTGCGTCGACGCCCTGCGCGATCATCGAGTTCACGTCGGAGGCCTGCTTGGCCGACGAACCGGCGGCATCCGTGTAGACCAGCTGATGGCCAAGCTTGGCGGCTTCGTCCTGCATGCTCTTGGTCTCGGCAAGACGCCACGGATTGTTGCTTTCCGTCTGGGCGAAACCGACCTTGTACTTGTCCTTCTTGGCGAGCGGCGGGAGCGCCGCGAAGGCGCGTGAGCCGAGTGTCAGCGCGACCGCGCCGGCGGCGGAGCCAACCAGTAGTTTTCGACGGGTAATGATCATGCTCTTTCCTCCTTTATCGTCGCTTTCAGCGACTGTGTAATTTCCTCACGATATCGGCCCAGACGGCTTCGGCGATGACGCCGTCGGGAAGCTGGATCAGGCGCTATGCCGCCTCCAAAATGAAGTCGGCGCAGCGGTCGCCCAGCATCATGGCGGGCGCCGCCGTATTGCCGGCATTGATGTTGGGGCAGGCCGACATGTCGGCAACCCGCAGATTGTCTATTCCGCGCACGCGCAGCGCCGCGTCCAGCACCGCCATCCGGTCGCTGTCCGAGCCCATCCGGCATGTCCCGGCCGGGTGGTAGTTGGTCTTCACAAAGCGCTTGCAATGCTTTGTCATGGCTTCGTCGCTGAGATCATCCTGGCCTGGCACGGCAATGGCCTTGACCCGATCGGCGAGCGGCTTGGTCTGAAAAGCCTGCAGGAAATAACGCTGGCCGGAGATCATTTCCCGCATGTCGTCGGGATGTTTAAGGAGGTTCGGCGAAACGATCGGCATGTCCTTCGGATCCGCCGAACGCAGCCTCACGAAACCGCGCGACTTTGGCTTCACCACCACTGTCGTCACGGTAAGCCCATAGGTGTTCTCGACCAAGGTCAGGATATCGCGGTCCAGATAGACGTGCGGTACGCAGAAGGCCTGGATCGTCGGTTCGCCCTCGGGATCGGCCGGATTGACGAAGGCTCCGGCCTCCACCCCCGCTGACAGGATCGTGCCGGTGCCGAAGAGCTTGAAATGCAGGCCGTTCCTGATCATCCGCCAGCCTTGGCCCTGCCTGAAATAGCCGTATGGGCCGTTTGCGATGGCGATGATCGGCACCTCCGGATGGTCGATCAGGTTTTCGCCGACCCCAGGCAGGTCGGCGACGCAGGAAATGCCGTGCCCGGCAAGCGCCTCGGCGGGGCCGATGCCGGACAGCATGAGCAATTTTGGCGAGACGAGGGCACCGGACGAGACGATCACGTCGGCATCCGCATGGACGGTATGCTCGGCGCCCGACGCATCCGAATAGACGACGCCGGTGACCCGACCTTTTTCGATCAGCAGCCGGCTGACTGTGCAATTGAGTTTCAGCGTCAGCTTGGGATCATTCGTCAGCGGCTCGATGAAGGCATAGGCGGCGCTGCTTCGCTTTCCCCGCCGGTTCATGAACTGGTAGAAGCCGACCCCGCGCTGCGACGGTCCGTTGAAGTCATGGTTGTACGGCAATCCAAGGCCTTGGACGGCCTGGACGAACCAACGGGAAACATCATCGATGTGGCCTGGATCCGAGACCAGCAGCGGACCTTCGCTGCCATGCAGTTCGCCGCCGAGGCGGTTGTTTCCCTCCATGCCGGTGAAATGCGGCAGCACCGCCTGCCAGTTCCAGCGTACGCCGGCATTGTTGCCGCGCAGCAGCTCGTCCCACTCCTCATAATCGGCCGAGCGGCCTCGCATGTAGACCTGGGCGTTGACCGAGGTGCCGCCGCCCAGCACGTTGCCTTGCGAGATTTCATGGACGCGCCCGTCGAGATGGGCCTGCGGCTCGGTGCGGTGATAGCGCATGAATTTCGAGCCGTTGATCATCTTGAAGATGCCGGGCGGCATGTCGAGCAAGGGGTGATGATGGGAATGGCCGGCCTCCAGCAGCAGGGTTCGCCGTCCCGCTTTGACAAGCCTTGCCGCCGCGACGCAGCCGGCTGCTCCGCCGCCCACCACGATATGGTCGTAGGACTGCGTCATGCTTCCGGCGCCTCACGGCTTTCGAATGTTCCGCGGACATACTCCCAGGCCGCCGAGAGGTGGTTGAGCAGCGCCCGCTCGGCGCCGTCAGGATCTCGCTCAATGATGGCCGTGCAGATTTCACGATGGCTGAGGAAATTCACGCGGTTGCGCTCGGGCGACCGTGGCATGCGCATCCAATGCGGCGACAGCCAGGCGGTAAATGCCTTGTGCACGACAGGCAGCACCGGGTTGCGCGCGATGTCATAGAGCGCTGCGTGGAACGCCACGTCCGTCGCATAGAATTTCTCGGAATCCGGGATGGCCGCCTCATTCATCGCCAGCGCCGCCCTCAGGGCTGTGACGTCATCCTTGCGGGCATGGATGGCGGCGTTGCGCGCCAGCGACGCCTCGAGGAAGACGCGCATGTCGTAGAGGTTCTTCACGCCCGCCTGGTCGCTCAGCAGATGTCCTACAATGCCGTCGAGGGCGCCGAGCGCGGCATCCAGGCCGGGCCGGCGCGCCACGGGTCGGAACCGCGGACGCGCTTCCACCAGGCCGCGGCTGGCCAGGCGCGCAATCGCCTCACGCACAACGCCCCGGCCCACACCATACTCGATCATCAGTTCGCGCTCGGCCGGCAGGTAGCTGCCGTCGCCAAGCCTTCCGGACGTGATGTCGGCCTCTATGCCGGCCACCATCGCGTCGGCCGCGCGGGCGGCGAGAATAGCCGCGGGCATCTCAGGACGCTCTTCCGTATCCAGCAAGCCTTTTCCTCCCAGATGGTCCTGTTATTAGAAGGTAAATCGGACCAAAGCACAAGCGGATTGATGCTTTTGTAGGACCAAAAATGACGGATTGGCTTCAGAACCGCTGAAAGACCAGCCACATTACCGCTGAAAGATCAGCCACATTGTTGCCAGTCAGCGCTGCCGGTGCAATTATGGTCCGATGAAAAAACGTGAATGGAGCGCAGCATGAGCCGCACCGAAATCAAGGAAGTCGAGACCCGGCTGTTTCGGGTCCCACTGCGTGAGGTGATGACCGATGCCAAGCACGGCGCGCACACGCATTTCGAGCTGGTCACCGTCACGCTGAGGCTTGCCGACGGCACCGAGGGCACAGGCTACACCTACACCGGCGGCAGGGGCGGCTATGCGATCAAGGCAATGATCGATCACGACCTCGCGCCGTTCCTCAAGGCTCGCGACGCAATACAGATCGACACGATCTACGACGGCATGCTCTGGCACATCCACTATGTCGGGCGCGGCGGCATCGCTTCTTTCGCGATCTCGGCGATCGACATCGCATTATGGGACCTCAAGGGCCGGCGTAGCGGCCTGCCGCTTTGGCAGATGGCGGGCGGGGCCGGGAAGAGCGCCAAGGCCTATCGCGGCGGCATCGACCTAAACTTCACCCTCGATCAGCTTTTGGCCAGCATCGATTCCTATCTCAATGCCGGCTTTACCGGGGTGAAGATCAAGGTCGGCAAGGACGACCTTGCCGAGGATGTGGCCCGGGTGAAGGCAGTTCGCGAGCGCATCGGCCCTCATGTCACCTTTATGGTTGACGCCAACTACGCGCTCGACGTCCCGCGAGCGATCGAGGCAGCGAGAGCATTCGCCGCCTACGATCTGCTGTGGTTCGAGGAGCCCATCATACCCGACGACTATGAGGGCTACGCCAGCATTGCCAAGGCGACCGGAATGCCCCTGGCAATGGGAGAAAACCTGCATGTCATCGAGGAGTTCGAGCATGCCTTCGCTTGGTCGAATCTCGCCTACATCCAACCCGACGCCTCCAACTGCGGCGGGGTCACCGGCTGGCTGCGCGTGGCAGCGCTCTCACACAAGGCTGGCATTCCGGTCTGCAGTCACGGGATGCAGGAACTTCATGTCAGCCTCGTTGCAGGTCAGACAAATGCCGGCTGGGTGGAGGCGCATAGTTTTGATATTGACCATTATACCACTGAGCCGCTGAGGCTTCAGGGTGGTTTGGCGATAGCACCCGACGAGCCTGGAGTGGGCGTTGTCTTCGACTGGCGGAAATTGGCGGATTTTCGCCAATAGCGCCCCCTGAACGGCGGCACGGCCGCATGCATTTTGTCCAGATCCTGCTTCCTCGTTCCGGCAACGCGGAGAGCGCTTCGCCGAGGAAGACTTCGACCGTCTGAAGAACGAACTCGCCGCCGCCGCAGCCAGCGGGCATACCACTTATCGGATGCCCCACTTACATTTGTAATTGCAGCGACGCTTGACCGGCTTTAACTCACGCGATCATAGCAGCGACACGACAAATGCAGGCGGCCACCCGAAAACGGGCAGAAGCTGCAAGCATTGGGTGCGCCTGCAGGGAGGCGGCGATGGTTGCAACGCGTACGGACACTGCACATCCGGTTATGGAGGACTTCATTCTATCACGGCACCGCTCACCGGTCCGCGAAGTTGGATTTTACGAGGCTATGAGTCAAACCCGACAAGCGATCGCCACATCGCGCGAGGTGCTGAGGCGCTTTCGCGAACGTCAGGGCGACGACACTCCTCGAGCAAAGAATACAGACCGTGGTCCTGTCGCCGTGTCAGCCTTCGATGCCGACATCATACGCGCTGCATGCCGAGATCTGATCGCGGAGATGAACGTGCCCGAGTGTCAATGGCGCGAGCTGGCGCGAAGTCTGGTGCGCGAATTCGTGGCCTGCGAGCAGACCGAAGCCGGTTTGGTGGATTGGATCGTCCGCCGGCCAGCGATGACGGAGACGGACGAGGCCGGCTGACCGGAGCCAACTGGCGGGGCGGCGAATGAGCCAGGAGTCAGTCGACCGCAATTAACGCGAGCAAACAGGTCTCCCGGCGACTTGTTGCGCGGGAACTGCGGTGATCCGAGGATCGGAAATTTTGGCGAGCGGCTTGGACACTTCTGATCCTCCTCGTCTGTAGCGTCGCGCTCGTGTTCGCATTTGAAGCATGTAGCGAGGACTGGCCGATGGCGTGACCTTTGGTTGAGTGGAGACGAATGCGTCCAGCCTACTGTCCAAGGCACGGCGACGGCCATGTCGCGTTGCTCCCGGCCTTCGCACACAAGGAGCCCAGGCCGGATGCCAACCAGGCTGCATTAGGCCAGTGGGAACAAATTGCGCGGGCCGAGCTTGGGCTAGCGTCGTACAGAGGTGCAAGTATGCAAGATAATTTTGACCGAGCTTCATCCGTCGCGGAGGTTGCGGAATCCTTCGTGAGATCCCGGAGGCCGTTCTCTGTCGTATCGACCCGGGATGCGGTCACGATTGTCAGGAAACAGGCAGCTTTTTGCGAGCATACGGATGGCGAGCTTGCGGAGTTGGTGGCGGCAATTGCGGTCAGGCATGGTCGACTGGTCGCGTTCGATCTTGATCTCGACGACACAGGCTTGGAGATCGGTCGCGCAGCATAGCCAACGCCTCACGCAATGAGATAGCCACCGTCAACCGGCAGAATTGCCCCAGTGATGAACCCCGCGAGCGGAGAACACAGGAACAAGGCGGGGCCAGTCAGGTCGCCCGGCGTACCCCAGCGACCCATCGGAGTGCGTTTCATCAATTCCGCGTTGCGAGCTGGATCGGCCCGTGGCGCGGCGGTCATGGCGGTCTCGATCCAGCCAGGCGCCAATGCGTTTACGCGGATGGCATCCCCGGCATAGGCGATGGCGAGCGACTTGGTAAGTTGCACGATGGCGCCCTTGGATGCGGCGTAAGCCGGCGCATGAGCCGCGCCGAAAAACGCGAACATCGAGGCGATGTTGACGATGGCGCCCCCGTTCGAGAGTGCCCCTCGGAACGCGCTCGCACTCCGCATGGAGCCGGTGAGATTGATATCGACCACCGTTTCGAAACCCTGGACAGTGAATTCGGCGGCGCGCAGGTTTACCCCTGCGCAATTTACGAGCGCTGCAACGGATGTGAACTGACTGGAATATCCTTCGACCGCAGTCATGTCCCGGACGTCGAGTACTGAATACGAGACGGCGGTGCCGTATGCACGAGCGGCCGCCACCTCGGCGGCCGTGGCCCCCGTCGCGTGGACGATTGCCCCGGCCCCGGCGAACGCCATGGCGATGCCCTTTCCGATGCCTGTCGTGCCTCCGGTAATGACGACGATCTTGCCCGCGAAGAAGGGCATGGCCCATATGGAATCGGTCACCAAAATCTCCTCGTTTCGCCTCTGTGGCGGAGCGCGAACTCATCGCAGCGGAAGACAAACGGGCGGATGCCTACCGCACGAATTGATCGACGAAATCCTCACCGAGACCCACGCTCGCATAGTGGTTTCTGCACATGTCGATCTTGGTGAAAACGTCCTCGAAACCAATCTGCTTGTTGTCCTTGTCCAGGTAAACCATGCAGCCGGAGATGTTGAAGAAGGTGATCATCTCGGGCACGTCGCTTGGAACCGTGAGCGTGTGGATTTCACCGGGCGGCTCGAAAACGTAAGATCCCGTCTCTGCCACCCAGTCGTGTTCAAGATAGTGCCAACGCCCCTTGATCACATAGCCATGCACGGGGGCCGGATGCAGATGACGGCTTAATATCCCGGCCCGGCGTACGCGGAGCAGATTGCACCACTGGCCTTGCATTGTGTTGAGCATAAGTGGTCGGAACCACACGCCCTTAGCCTGTGGGACCCAGACACGCTCGTCTTCGGGGACGGCAGCGATCGCGATCTCTTTCGGTGCCAGGGGATGGGCGGAGCCGTTGAAGGATTGATACATAGGAACCTCTGTCGCCAATTCATTGGAGTCCATATCAGCGCGATCCTAACAACTGGGCCGCGTTCTGCCGAGGCGCAATCGGGCGCCCACGCATTGGGAAAGTTGTCGGCGCGCGCCCGCCCGCTGCCGCGACCGCAAGCGGGAAGGGTTTCGGGATGGTCCGTTGGGCGTCGAAGACGATCAGTGGGTTCCTTCTTGCCTTATCATGCGGCTATCCGGGAGTGCACCGGGCTGGTCCTGGTCTGGAAGCCCCGGTTTCGGACTTCCAAGGCCAGCAAGGCGAGTTCGACCTCGTCCAATCGCGACGGGCGTGCATTTTCCGGCATGCCTTCGGCGGTGGCCAGGTCGATCAGATACTCGTTCCAGGCCCAGTTCTTGAGCACGGCGCGTTTCTCGTCGGGTGCGAGCACCGGGTCGTCCACGACCTCCATCGGAGAGGCGTAGAGTGTCTCGGGCTCCGAAAGCGCCGTCTGTATGTTCGCTGCCTGTGCACCGGCGCCATAGCCGTGACTTGCCTGGAGCCAAGCCAACTGCAGCCGCTGCCAAACCAGGTCGGAAAAGGCCTGTTCCTCCTCCGATACATGTTGTCTCCTGATCTTGGCCGGGGAAGCAGGAGGTGCCGCCTGCACCACGTAATTGAGGCTTTGACGCTCGGCATAACGGATCGCCGCTTCCAGCGTCGGAAAGTTCAGTTCAACCTGGGTCAGGGTGTCCCGGCCACCGGTATAGCCCATCAGCGGCTCGATGAACGGGGCTGTGCGGCGTTCGAAGACCAATCGCCAGTCCTTGCGGGGCTTTGCCGAGGTCATGGCCGAGCGGCAGGGCTGGTAGATCCGCGCCGTTGCGCCGTCCGGAAACACTGACCGTCCCATTGACAAAGCCGGCCCGTCTAGACGAGGCCGATTGTCATTGTCCGGCCAGACGGACGTCTTGGTTAGGTTTCTGTTGTCGCTGCTTTGAACTGTCTCCATTGCCTGTCCCTCCCGTTATGAAGGGTCGCACGGGCAGCGGCCGTAAGGGCCGCCACCCATACTGCATCCGTCAGTTCTTCCCGTTGATTGCGATCCGCTTGGCCTTCGCCTGCGCCCGCTCGGTCTTGGGCAACGTCACGGTCAGCACCCCGTTGTTGAAGGCGGCGTTGACCTTGTCTTCTTCAACCTCGTAGCCGAGCGGAATGAGGCGCTCGAAGCGACTGTAGAAGCGCTCGGAGAACTGCCGGTCCTTGTCCTCGGTCTCGGAACGCTTCTCGCCTTTAAGCTTGAGCGCCCCATTTTCCAGCAGGACTTCTATGTCGCTCTCGTCCAGGCCAGGTATTTCCGCCGTGACGCGGACTTCCTTGTCCGTGTCGGAGATTTCGACACTCGGCCAACTGGCGGCGAAAGAGGGACCGAAGGCCGGCAGTCTGGCGCCAAAGCTGCGGAAGGCGTCATCGAACAGCCGGTTTACCTCCCGGTGGAGGGAGACGAAGGGGTCTCGATCTCCATCAGGGAAGAGACTGGGCGCCGAGTTTCCGTTGCCCCGGCCCCATGGGATCAAGTCACGTACGCTCATTGTCTTTCTCCTTTCGTAGGTCTCTGAGCCGGGCGGGACGCCCGGCTCAAGCGAAAGCCTTCATGGTGGATTGCTCAGGCGGCCAGCTTGTCGGTCTCGACCTTGGGAGCCTCGATCTTCGGCATGGGAGCCCCGCTGGAGATTTCGATCTTGCGCGGTTTCATCTCCTCGGGAACCTCGCGCTTGAGATCGATGCTCAGCAGCCCGTTCTCAAGGCTGGCGCCCTCGACTTTGACATGATCGGCCAGTTCGAACCGACGCTCGAAAGCGCGCCCGTTGATGCCGCGGTAGAGATACGGGCCGTTCTCATCGCCGGATTGCGACCCGCTCACAACCAGCATGTTGGGCTGGTAGGTGACGGTCAGCTGGTCCTGCGGGAAACCGGCGACCGCCATCGTGATGCGATACTGATCATCATCAACCTTGGCGATATCGTAGGGCGGCCAGTTGTCGAACGAGGCCACACGACTCGCACTTTCAAGCATGTCGACCATGCGGTCGAAGCCGATGCTGGACCGGTATAGAGGGGTAAAATCGAGGTTTGTCTTCATAGCCACATCCTCCTTTGAGCAACATGGACAACAGAAGGCGCCAAGAGCCTTGCCGCCTCCTGGTGTTGCCGGCCCCATTAGGCTGCCGGCGACCATCAATTTAGAATCGCGACTTACACTTTCAAGAGCAAGAATAGGAAAATTTTCATCGGCAATCTGGGCGAACGCACCAATGCCACCCCTTCCGCCGGCGGGGTCACTCGCCGACGGGTCCATGGTGCAAGAACAACTACGTCGCCCTTAAATCCGATCGACGAATGGTACGAACGCGGCCACTGCCGCGCTGTCACTGCAGTCAGGACCGGCACGCTCATCCGATTGATCCAACTGTTGCAACGCATCCATGATCGTGTCGAAGCTGACCGGTTCACCCGCTCGCGGCAGCATGCGAAGCGCTGGCACGGATTCTACGGCGCAGGCATCCGATGCCCATGACGAAAGAATGGCGCGCTTGTCCTGAGCGTCCAGGGCAACGTCGGCCAAAACGTCGTGGGGCTGTTTGAAATGCCGCGCCGGATGCAGCAAGCGGTCCAGAAAAACGTCGGGGGCCACGGGTTCAATCGATGCAAAATAGGTCGAAATGGGTCCTTCCATGGATGGTCCTCGGCTTCAGACAATCTCATGCGTGTTTGAGTCTGGCGGCTCTCGCCATTCCCGCCGGCGAAATTTTGGAACGTCTCAAGCAAGTTTCAATGGCTCGGCACGGGTCACATTGCCGTCGTCAACGCCTTGGAACCATTTTATCGGGCCGGTCAAACAATCGGCGAGAATCTCAATTCTGACGTCGGGCGAACTCGAAGGCCGAATCCGGCAGGAGAAACAGTCATGTCTTACCCTCTCCAGGACCTTGTGCATTGGCTTGATCACTGAGCCCTGATGCTCTCGACCGGCCGCCTTGTTCCGGCCATCGCACAGGAAATTCCGAACGACTTCAGCGCAATCGTGTGTCAGAGACTGCCAGCGGCTGTCGCGATCACGACCAGGCAGATCATCCAGGATCAAACGACGCTCAACGACTTCCCCAGGTGATGTTGATACCGAGAGTCATCGTCCGGCACCCTGGGCGGCTCGACCACGACCGAAGCGAACGAGCCGTTCGCGATCGAGGGTGGCGGAGCATAGCGAGGGCTGCGGCCTTGGAGCGGCGAGGGGACTTGCCTACATCGCACATGTCGTCGATATGAAGGTCGATGAGTTCGCCGAAGGCTTCAGGCGCGCTAACAGGGCTTCGGCGTCTCACTGCGATCGACTTGGTGTCGGTGCCCTGGCGCCGCGCAACGTCGCGTTGCAGGAAGGTCTCGCTGACGCAGCGTGTGCGGTAGTTTCTAAGGTTCTGATGTTAAACAGATGCTGAAATATCAAGAGCATAGACTGGCCGTGGCCCCTATGATGGATGGCATAGATAGATCAACAAAATCAAATATTTATGAGGGTTCGTGTGCAAATACTGCACACGCAAGTTCCGCTTCTCTTCTTTTTTCGTTCCTACGAGGGAGCTGCCGAAAGGCCTTTTCGGACCCTCTTTTGCCGACGATACTATCCGCTCCAATGCGAATAAGCATCAGTGGAGGCACACCACAAACCCTGGCCGACGTTGAAGTCAAAACGTCCGGGGCGGCCTTCTTCTTGTCAGGGTCGATCGCCGGCAGTGGCGCAGTCGGCTCATGGAGCGGGGGCGACAGCAATTCATGACGAGATTGCTTTGACCAACGATCGGCCTGTTGCGACCGACGCATGGTCGACACCCACAACAGAGAACGATGCGACCAGAGATTTCACAGTCACCCTGTCCGGCTCTATCATCAAGGCCGTGGGCATCTCGTTCCAGTAAGGATCAGCCGGCGATTCGCCATTCCAAGGCCAAGCTAAGGGCACCTAGTGGGCCATATCGCGCAGAGGCTTCTTGCGCTTCGGCGGCACATAGGCCTGCACCAGCCTGACCTTGTCGATGTCGACCGTGACCGGCGGTCCTAGGATAATTGTCACCTTGCCGCCTTCCTCGTCGACATAGGTGACGTTGCCGACGAGTTCGATCTGCTGCCCGCGCTTCACCTTCGTCGTGCGATCGAGGATCGAAGGGGGAAGTTGTAGCTGGGTATGCTGACGCTGACGTGGTCCTCGTCGACCCGCCTGCGCACTGCGGCCGTTATCGCCACCTCGTCGCCGATGCCTATTCCCCGAGCCATGACAGGATTCTGAGCGGACAGCTTTTTAGTCAAGATGTAGCTAATATACGGCGCAGCCCTTGGCGGACTGACGGGCGCCACGGCCGAATTTGCCTATTTCCCAGCCGGCCAGGCCTGGCGCGTAGGCTGACTACCAAGTTATATACGCTCATGCTAATATGAGGGCACCACACCTTTATGAAGTAGGCAAAGGTGGAGCATGGTCAACGAGTCGGTGACAACCTACGTTGTGAGCGTGTTTGAAGCGCCGAACTGGCGCACGGTGCTTACGACCAACGACAAGGCTAAAGCCTTGGCCTGGGCGAGAGAGATCGGCGAAAACGTGCAGGTCGAGGAGATCACGCCGGAGCCAAAGGGTGCTAGCGCTGAGTAAAACGGCTGGTTGCTGCTGGGCGGCTGGCCGGAAGGACCGTTATCCTACCGGAATTGATCAAGCGCGACCGTGACGAGTGCTGCCTTGCCTTGCAGGCGGCTCACGTCGCGTTTGCCATGACAGGGGAGCCGGATTTGCAGCCACGCCTAGGCCGATACCGAGGCCGAGGAACAGCTTACCTGCCGCATCGATGGCGAAGGCGGGAGCAGGGCGCCACACGTCCTGGCTAGGCTCTCTGAGGGCGCTGGCGATATCATCGAAGATCGCTTCCTTGACCAGATTCTAGATCCAAATCGCGAATATGTGCGGCGGGTTTCTCGCAACAAAAACGGGCGCTACTTCTTCGTGATCCAATCCAGCAAGCCGGCTTCGATCTGCTCACACCCGACATATTCGCGTACCAAGCATTCAGCGACAACGCGCCACTGACACTCGGGCACGTCTGCATCCCTGACTAGATTTTGAAATGCGGAGCGGAGAACGTCGGCATCGAACCCCGATACGCGCATCGGCGCGAGATCGTCCTCGTCTTCGAGCACCTGGGCCATATCTTCGCGGTAGCGTTGGCGAAGGCGCTTGAGCAGTTCGCGCGACTCTTGGATGGCTTGCCGGGTGTGGTCGATGTGGCTGCGGAACGCAGCTGTTCCGGTCATCGACCGGCTCTGCAACTGAAAGCTGGTTTCCATCACCCCACGTGCGGTTTCTAAATGCTTTATTAGATCCATCGCGGCCTCACTTCCGGCGAAGGGAGTTATTTACTCTCTTTTTAGCGAAGGAGGTTCAAAGGTACGGTTTCGTACAGGGGAGGCCCCGGCCTAATCAGCCAACATTGAGCGTGGTCGGCGCTGTCGGGGGCAACGTTACAGTTGGGTGACGTGACGGTGCCGACCACACTGGAGAGTGGCATTAACCACACCCCGATCCTACCCGCAGAATGACAGCGCAGCAATTAAGCCTGATGGTCTAATCCGCGCTGCAACCATAACCCGATTTAAACTCGGTCCCTTCCCGAGTGCCCGTATGAGTTTGAGCTGTGAAGCACCTGCGCGGCGAGGAGGACCTCCGCCACGCCTCACTGCAGGACTTCCGCGAGGAGAACTAGCCCGGAGGCTTCTCCCGCGGCTGTGCCGGTCCTGTCATGTTCGGCTGGATGAATGGCGCCCTCTTGCCGGTAATGGTCTCAATCGACTTCAACAGCGGTCGATGGACCTCACGTAGAGCTTGGTAGTGCTCGCTGTGATACGCCAGGAGCGGCCCGACGATGCTCTTGTGCAGCGCTTCGGCTGCCGCGATGAAGCGCTCGATTTCAGCCCGGGAAAGCTGTTCGGAAGGTTTGGTTCTGGCCATTGGCGATCTCCGCTTGAGGGGGTCGCCGCAACGAGGACTACAATCCTACATGCCGGACTGCCTCACAATAGGGCTCGCTGGCCTACTTCGAGGGAAGCGATAGGACCAGCGTCAGCATGATCCTCATTGCCCCCGTCCGCAAGCGGCCACCGAAGACCCTATTTCCTCAGCCTATCTGGTCTCGGCAAAATGACGCGCGAAGCTCCCCTGGAGCCTTGCGGAATCTTCGGCAGATACCCTCTCTAGTCTCTACTCAGGAGCCGAATGCTGGTATCGCGACGCAGTTCGGAATCGGCGCGATCGACGCCTTCAACCGTGATCGCGATTGTCCCGTTCTCAATTCTTGCAATCCATCCCTTTGCCTTCATGTACCAGAGATGAAACTCCAGATGCTCTGGTGGACAGCCTAACAACCGTTCGATTTCGACGTCGCCAATGCCCGGATTGCCGACATCCTGGCGGCGCTTCACATAGAGCAGCGAAAGCAGTTTGGCCTGGACCAAAGCATCCTTCTCGACCCCTTTGGGGTCGCTTGCCTCCTCGACCAATTTAAGCCGCTCACCGGCATGCTCTCGATAGGAGATATCGTACTGGGCGCGCTTAACGGGATCCCTCAAGACGTTGTGTGCTTCTACTATTTCGCTGAAGCGGGCTTCGTTACCAGTTTGCTGATTGTCGGGATGATAGCGCATCGCAAAGTAGCGGAATATTCGCTCAAGTGTCTCCGAGTTGGCGTTTGGGCTGATCTCCAAGAGTTCGTAGTAATCGACGAACAATGCGCTGCTCCCTCAAACATCGCTCGACAGCCGCGGGGGCCGACCGCCTACATGGCGATGCAGTGCCCTCACTCGTCGAGTTCATATACGGACAATACATTGCGCCCGGGGTCAAGATGAGCGGGAGCTAGTGGACGTCAGCCAAGGCGGCTCCCGCGCGGGGTGCAACGAAAATGGCCGGGGCCGCAGTGGGAGATTGCCTGATCAGCGCCGGCCGGAGTTCGGGGTAGAACTCAATGCCGAAGCCGCCTGCGCAGCCAAGGTTGGGGTTTGACCGCGCCGTCCTATAATGGGACAGCGCGGTCAGGCGGTTTCGTCATCACGCGCAATTGCATCTGGTCGATCGTTGCGACGATGGCAGCCGCCAGCGCTTCCGCCTCATCCATGAGCCCCGGCCCATAGAGACCGTTCACCGCTTCCTCGCTAGGCAGCACGCCGGGCGGGCAGTGGTCCTCGATTGTGCGCCGGATGAGCGTCAACGCTGCCCGGCATTCGTCGGCTTCGATCTTCATAACCATTGAAACATGCGTTTGAGCTAAAATGTTCCGGAACCGATTTCGGGCTCGCGGCTTGAGACGGTGAGGGAAGAACACTAGTCATGCCCATCAGACGAAAAGCCGTGGATGCCGGGATCCTTAAGCCTGCCGAATTGGCCTTGCTAGGGCGCGTTTTCGAGCAGCTTAAACTCGTCGACGACCAATCACCCGATGCGCAGGGCCGGTTGGCCTCTCGGATCATTGCCAACTACATGGCCGGGATAAAAGATGAGGCCGAACTTCTCTCGCTTTCGAAGCAGCCGTTAGGGCGGTAAGGTCGGGAAAGCTAGAGCTTCACCAGCCGCACAACATCAAGCGCGACCGTCACCACCGGGCCACCCAGGCTGACCGTTACGGCGTCCTTTTCGACCCGTGTGACGCTGCCGATCAGTTCGACGGTCTGACCTTTGACCACCTTCGTGGTGCTATCCCGAACGGAATGCGGAAATCCGTAGGTCGGTATCGACACGCTGATCCTGTCGTCAGTGACGCGTCGAATAATGGTGGCGTCGATCGCCACCTCATCGCCGATCTTGAGACCACTAGCCATGCACTGGAGTCTGGTGCGGCCGTCTCAGGGGTCAAGTAGCGGAACCTAATATGCGCTTTGAACTTATCGGCTGATGAGCACACGCGGCATCAACTTTCTCGATCGGTGGATGGCAGAGCACCTGCCCAACGCAATGACTGATGATCCAGTGGCGGTTAGCGACCTCGCTGACGAAATGATGAAATCTGCGGAGCGTGAGGGAATCGGTGCCGACGAGATCAAGGAGGAGGTCGGCAGCGTCTATGAGGTGATCTTGGAGGCGATGCACCACCGGGAAGGCAGCTTGGCCGAATAACCCTTGCCGTCCACGTCCAGTGAGGAATAGAATCCTTCGTTGCGGCGACCCCCTTCAACGGAGATCGCCATGCCCAAAAGACTCTCGCCGACAACCTGGCCGGGCATCCCATGTGCTGCAAGTCGGCCAAACTGACGGCATCAACCCGAAGCCGGCGGTCGCGGCCGGCAGCCTTGCAATCCGAGCAGGCGAATAGCCCTCATCTGTTCGGCCGATGTGCCGGGCAAAGGAAGGCGCCAATTTGCAAATGTGATCCTCCCCGGGTCACACCGCCGAACAGCCCCTTCAGCTAGTCCCTAAGTGGGCTGTTCTAAGAGCTCCACCGGCTGATTCCGGTGGGGCATCTTGCTTATCCAGGCCTCAGCCAGGCGGCGCGTCAATATTTGATTTTTCTCGATCCCATAGGGCCAAGCCCATCCGACACACGTCTCGCAACGTCCCTGACCAAATCTGGATCGCACTCGGCTCATGCGCCGCGTATGCCGCGAAGAATTCCATCGACTGTGCGACCTGATAGATCTCGCGGAAGTTCTGGGACATCAGTTCGTCATTATCGTCGAATGGATTCAACATGACATGTTCCATTCGCTCTACGGCGTCCGGGAACCTCGCGACGTAGGCTTTTAGGAATTCCTCGATCTCTTCGTCGCGGAAATGCTTGCCCATTGTCTCCTCACGAAAAGGCGCCAGCGTAACGGCATACAGGCGCTCATGCCGAGAGGCACGCGGCCACACCCACCATGTCCCGCTGCCTGTAGCGCCAGACACCGTGATGAATGATGACGGCGCTGACCTTCCTCGATCTGGAGCGCGTGTCATGACCGCCCTTCGCGTTCTAAAGCCCATGGGATGCCCGCAGGGAACCGACGCGGCATATGGCGCCAGTCCGTAGAAAAGCGCCTGAACGACCTCCTAGACCGTGCCATGAGCCTGATAACGGCACTGTCTCATGCAGGCTGATTGCGATCTGGAGGAAACGGCAGACGATGAGCCGTCGCTTGGCTGCCTTGATGATCTAGAGCTGGACAACGTCGACGACGAGGAAGGCGCGGACGCAGAGCCATGCCCGGACACCCACGGTGAAACCGTGATTTGGGGCGAGGATCTGAAATCTCAGGAAGTGCTGGTGGAGAGCGGCCCTAAGATGAAATACTAGCACCATGTAGTCCTCGACAGGCTGGTTCTTAGAATTGTGTGGAACAAGGAGCCGCCTCTGCGGGTTTATGTCGTGCGCGGTCTTCTCCGGAAAGTGGCCGCTCTATTCAAGGTGAAGAAACCCGCCGCCCTGGGCCTCCTCTCAGCGGCGGGTTTCTCTATTCCGGCGGGTTTTTTTGTTGTCATGTCGCGTTTCTTTACCTGAGCTTTTCAGCGGCGGCGTTTGCCTTGTCCCTGTTGCCCTTGGTTTCCTTGATTATTTTCAAGGCCATATCCTTTGTGATTGCGTGCTTCCGGGCGAAGTAGTTCACCTCGTAAGGCTCGCTGGTGGACACCCTGGCCCGATCTTGCTTTCCCCGATTTGATTTGTTGTCAGCCATAGCTCTCTCCATGTCGCGTCCAAGTCCACGGACCTGCCGATAGTTGCAGGAAAGAATTGGCGCCGCAATCGGCTATGGGTGGCGCGCGCCTTCATTGGCGAACATGACGGGAACAATCCGCCTTTCCGTGTTGCAGTCATGTTGCAATCACAACAAGGTACAGGACGGGACCTGCCCGGTATACAAGGGTTTGCGCGTTACAGAGCGGGAAAACCGATGCAACACGGTTCGGTCGCGGCCTTGTTCGCTAACTTCATGATTTGCCTGATCAATTGTTTGGCTGGGGTTCTTGGAAGCTTTTCGAACTTTCTGTCATGCTCCTCCAGCCGAATTGCGCGTGCTTATGAAAGAGATTGGGACGTCCGGTCACGCTGTGGGACAAACGTGATCATCAGAAACGTTCGCTCGCCATCGGGGGTTCGAGTCGGGGGAACGATACATCGTGAGACCCACTATCGAAAAAGCGTTCTTCTGCTATCGACGATGTTCAGTTCAAGCGCAAAGGCCGCCTAAAATCGTCCTAGGACGAAGCGTAGAGTGCGCCCACTGAAAGTGGGCTGGGTCCGCTGCAGGCTGCAGGTACCTGACGAAGATCCGAAATACGCTCAGCGGTCCATTTGGCGGGATGAATAATACCAAAAGGGCGTGATTCGGAAGGTAATCCCGCTGCTGTGCCCGATTGTTGCTGGGCAAACTTGGCAAGTTCAACCAGATGCGAATTCCGCGAGTTCGTCGGCCGCTTCACTGATACCGCAGGCAGCCGCGCGCTCGAGCCACAGTCTACCTGCCACCGGGTCAGGCTCACCGGCGTGGCCGTTGATAAGATAGCGCGCGAGCATGAGTTGAGCTTGGCTATGCCCGAGCTCCGCGGCGGCGGCGAACCATTTCTGCGCCGCGATCTGGTCGACCGGGAGGCCCTGGCCGGCTCCGTACAGCGCGCCAAGCGCAAACATCGCGCCGGCGTGACCGTCGCCGGCGGCCCGCTCGAACAGCTGCATTGCAGCCTTTGGCTCACGCGTGCCTCCGCGCCCATTGAGCAGCATCTCGGCGAGCGCCACGCGTGCGTCGAGCACGCCGGCGTCGGCTGCCCGCGCAAACCACACGCGGGCCTGCGTTGGGTCGGCTGCCACGCCGCGTCCATCCTGGAGGAGGCGGGCATACATATATTGCGCCTCGGCGACGCCCTCGGCGGCTCGCCTCAGCCAGTGTGCCGCTTGCCCCTCGTCCTGCCGAACGCCGACGCCCTTGGCGAAACAGAGCCCAAGGTTGAATGCCGCGATGAGGTCGCCCAATGACGCGGCTGCCTCGAACCATCCGGCAACGCTTGCACCGTCGTCTGTCTGGCCGGCTCCTCCAAGGACAAGATTGGCGAGGTCGATCTGTGCTTCCTGATTGCCCCCATTTGCAGAAGTACGCAGCAAGCGGGTCCCCTCTTCGACGTCCTCGGCCACTCCGTTTCCAGTCAGATAGAGAGAGGCCAAAGCGCGGGCGGCAGCCTGGTGATCCGCTTCGGCAGCCCGTCGATACCAGTTTGCGGCTTCTGCAAAATCCGGCGGCTGCGTCTTCACATAGCGATCGCCGAGGAGATAGGCGGCCTCGACATTGCCGGCCAGGGCGGCACGCCGCATCCACGCCTCTCCAGCGGCGATATCATGGTCTACGAGTCCACCATCGATCAGTGCCAATCCCAACCTGAACTGGGCTGAGGGAAGGCCCTTCTCCGCGGCGGCCTGATAAAGCTTCGCGGCTGCAGCCATGTCGCGGACCACGCCGAGCCCGTGCTCGCTCAAGACCGCGAGAAGATAGGTTGCGGTCGGTAGGCCAGCATCCGCCGCGCGTCTTACCTCGTCTGCGATCCTGACCCGATCTTCGGGCCTGCCGCGCCGGGCCAGCGACAGGGCAAGGCCGAGACATCCTTCGGCGCAGCCGGCAGAAGCCGACTTCTCGTACCACCCGTGCGCTGCATCTGCATTGCGCAACGGTTCTGGGCCGCTGGTCAGGATATAACCGAGGATCGCCTGTCCCGTGGCTGAGCCCGCCTCGGCCGCCTTCGTGGCAAAACCGAACGCAGCTGTGAAGTCCGGTTCGCTCGCGGAATCCCGTTTGAACAAGTACTCCGATGCGGCGCCCTTGCCGTCGGCTTCCGCCGTCACCAGCCCGGTCACGTAGAGAGCGGCGAGGAGCGCCTGCGCATCGGTGTTGCCGTGGCTGGCTGCCCGCAGCAGCCATCGCGCGCCTTCCATGCGGCTCGGCGGTACACCCGAGCCTTCCAGATAGCAACGCGCGACCCGGTACTCGGCGTCAACGATCCCCGCGCGCGCCGCTGCCGCCATGAGCGGAAAGGCTTCAGCGGCCTTGCCGCTGTCAGCCAGCTGGATCGCCCGGCGCAACGCTGCCGCCGGGAAGGCCAGACCAGTGAACCGATCCAGGATTGTCATAGATCCGAGCCTCTGATTCCTAGAGTACTCTAAGGCTCCCGCATTGCCTCCTGGCCGATCGGGAGCATCACACCGAGAATGTACTTGAGTATCGTGCGCCGGCCGACCTTTACGTCGGCGGTCACCGGCATGCCGGGGCTGACGGTGAAACCGGCGGGCACGCCGTGGAGGGCGATCTGGTCGATGGAAATCCGCGCGCGATAGAACGGCTCGGCGTCAGAAGGCAGCATGGCCAGAGAGCTGTTCGGATCGCGCGCTTGCTCTTGCGCCGAGAAGGAATCGGGGCTGAGTCCTCGCACAGTGCCATGAGCGAGGCCGTATTGCGAATAGGGGAAGGTGTCGAACTTGATGATCACTGGGTCGCCGACATGCACAAAACCGCTGCTCCTGCCAACGATGTTTGTCTCGATCTCGAGCGGCGCATCGGCCGGCACCAGCGTGATAAAGCGTTCCCCTGACTGCATGACCGAGCCGACCGAGACCTTTGCCACCGACTGGACGATGGCGTCCGATAGGCTCTTCAACTCGACTAGCTGTTTTCGAAGCTTTGCCTTGTTCAGGAGTTCGCGGGCGTCCGAGATCCGCGAACTCGCCTCCGACAGGCTCTGCGAGACATCAGCTCGCCAGCCCTGGATGTAACCGTCGCGCTCGGCGGCCACCGCTGCTTGCTGACGCTTGGCGGCTTCCGCCGTCTGCTCCGCATTGCCGAGTGCCCGGGACATTTCTGCCCGGTTGTCCTCGGCAAGGAGTGTATTGAGGCGGCTCCCCACCTGCCTTGCCTCGAGCTGCTTGCGCATCAGTTCGATCGAAGCCGCGACCGTGAGCCGCTGGCGGTAGCCGTCGGCATCCGATTGCGATCGCGAAATCACCGAACTGAGTTCGTCGCGTTGGCGTTCGAAATTCTCCACCTTGGCGTCGTAGACCGCTTTGCGGTGCTCGTATATCGACATCTGCAGGGTCCAACTCGGGTCGAGGCCGTTGTAGGTGAACGCCTGGCCGTTGGCCTCTGCCTTCAACCGCGCCACCTCTGCTTCAAGCGTCGAGACCTGCATCGCCAGTGCCGCCAGGTCGGCTGAGGCAAAGGTCGCATCGAGGCGGGCGAGCAATTGGCCGGCCTGGACACGCTGTCCCTCCCGTACTTCGATCGAGCGGACAATCGCTGTCTCGAGCGGCTGCACGACGATGTTGGGCGATTGCGAGACCACCAGCCCTCTGGTCGTTACGACCTGATCGACCGGTATCAGCCCTGCCAGGGCGATCAGCGCAATGACCAGGCTCGAAACGATCCAGACGATGCCGCGCGCCGCCCGCGGGATAGGCGCATTGGCGACGGCCGTCGACGGCCACTGGAACTCGAGTATGGCTGGCGTCGTCGGATCCCTGGTTTCCGTCCGATGCCACCGGGTGGGTAGGGCGGTGAGAGAGGTGCTGCTCATGGTTTACCGACCTGATGCGAATGTGAGCCGCGCGACATGGTCAAACCAACCGCGGCGGAACGGCGACCGGGCGGCCGTGGCGACCGTCGAGGTGCCGGTTCTGCTGCGACCACAATTGGCGATAGAGCACGCATCGTTCGAGCAGGGTCGCGTGCGGCGCGACGTCGAGGACCTTGCCCTGATCCATGACCAGGATGTTGTCGCACTCGGTCAGCGAGGAGAGCCGGTGCGAAACGATGATCATCGTGCGCCCGCTGGCGATGCGCATGAGGTTGGCGCTGACCACCGCCTCGCTCTCCGGGTCGAGTGCGCTGGTCGCTTCGTCGAGGATGAGGATGCTCGGATCGTGGATGAGGGCGCGCGCGATCGCCAGCCGCTGCTTTTGACCGCCCGACAGATTAGGCGAACCTTCTTCGATGTAGGTGTCGTAGCCATTCGGCATCCGCTCGATGAATTCCTGGGCGCCGGCGAGGTGCGCCGCACGCATGGCGTCGGAAAGCGTCAGGCCCGGACGCCCGGCGATGATGTTGTCGCGGATCGATCCACGGAACAGAAAGTTGTCCTGGAGGACCACGCCGAGGCCTTGGCGAAGATGGCGCAGGTTGATTTCCTTGAGATCGACGCCGTCAAGCTTGAGGAACCCGCTGTAGTCGCGATTGATCCCCTGCAGGAGGCGCGCAATCGTCGATTTTCCCGAACCGCTGCGGCCGACAATGCCAAACATGGTGCCGGCTGGAATGTGGAAGCTGATACGATCGAGCGCCGGTGTCTTGGTAGCGATATAGCTGAAGGTCAGGTCGCTGAACGCGACCTCGCCGACGAGCCTCGGTCTCAGGCCGGTGGAATTCGAACTGCTCTCCAGCGGCCGGTTGAGGACCGACGCCGCCTCGCCTATCGCTGCACCGACCTCCTCGTAGTCTTCAACCAGTCGCGCCAGGCCGACCAGCGGCTGCGCCACGCGTTGGGAGATCATCATGAACGCGAACAGGCCGCCGACCATGTAGCCCGAGCGGTCGTTCATCGCGAGATAGGCGCCGATCAGCATGGTGCCGAGCACCATTACTCGTTCGATGGGCGTAACCAGGGTCTGTGGCCAGCTTGCGAGCTGTCCGAAGGCGAGACGCGCCTTTCCCGCCTCGGCTATCCGCTCGTCCCAGAGCGCCTTGCGCTGCGGCTCGAGGCCGAGCGCCTTCACCGTCTTGATGCCGACGACAGTCTCGCCGAGTGCCGCCGACTTCCAGGTTTCGGCGTCGACCACCCGCTGGTATCTGCGGCGCAGTGGCTTAAGGAAGGCGAGGATGATCAGCATGATCACGACCGCGCAGGCCAGCACGATCCAGGCGAGCGCGGCGTTGATGTAGAACATGACCGGCACCAGCACGCAGAGCGTGATCATATCCAGGAACGTGCTGAGGAGTTTTCCGGTCAGGAACTCGCGGATACGGTAGACTTGGGCGAGGTGATACATCGTCTCGCCGGCCGGATGACGCTCGAAATAGTCGAGCGGCAGGCGCAATAGCCGGCTGAAGACGTGCAGCTGCAGCTTGGTGTCCAGACGGGCGCCGACGACATTGATGATCAATCGACGCGCATGGCCAAGCAGCGTCTCGTAGGCGAAGGCCACGGCGATCACCGCCGACAGGAGCACCAACGTCGAGATGCTGTTGAACTGCAGCACTTTGTTGACCACCGTCATGACGATAAGCGGCGGCAAAATGGTAAGGATGCTCAGCGTAAACGAGGCGATGGTGACATCGCGCAGGGCGCGGTTTTCGAGGCGCACCAGCTCGGCGAGCCAGCGAAAGGTGAAGGGCGCGTCGGCCGCGACATAGGATCGTGACGCGCGCAGCAGCAGGGCCTCGCCCGTCCACACCTGCGACAGCCGCAGCTCGTCGACGGCGATGGCTTCACCATCGTCGGGTGCATCCGCGCTTTTCAGGAACACGATGTTTCGCTCGGCGCTCGCTCCGGTAAGCAGAGCCGCCCCGCCATCGTTGAACAACAAGACCACTGGTCCGGCTTCCTGGAAGCGTAGAAGATGAGACCATCGGATGCGCACGGCGCGCGACCACATGCCGGCGTCCTGCGCCCACTGCGAGAGATCGGCGGGCGCCGGAACCGCGCTCGGGGCCCTGAATTCGTTCGGGTCGAGCTCGACACCGTGATAGCGGGCGGCCCGCAGCATCGCCTTGAGGCGTGGCCCGATCTTGTCGAGTTCGGCGGGGCCGCCAGGAACCCGCGCTAAGGGACTCTCGCCGCCCGCCGCCTCGCTCTGCGCGGTACCGGCGTGGAGCGGTGCCGGCGGGTTTTCGGCGTTGGCGGGGATGTTCACCATGCGCCTGTCTTCCGGTACGCGAGCGAACTCGACAATACCCGGGCCGAAGTGCCTCTGCCGAG
Organism: Mesorhizobium sp. M0037; assembly: GCF_040323635.1. Lineage (NCBI taxonomy): Bacteria > Pseudomonadati > Pseudomonadota > Alphaproteobacteria > Hyphomicrobiales > Phyllobacteriaceae > Mesorhizobium > Mesorhizobium sp. M0037. Next base: position 833,609 of record NZ_JAMYVB010000001.1, read on the forward strand.
GGTTCCGATCATGCCCGTTTGTACTCCGAATTGATCCGCCGTGCGACTCTCGTGGCAATCCGTGTCCGGGGATGATTAACGCGCGAACCTCGCTGTCCAGCGACGTTCGCGCGCATTCCCCTTCTTCGGAGGTCTCTCGTCAAGCTTCTTGCTCACTCATGTGGCTTCAGAAGATCCTTCAGGGTCGTCTTGGCCGTGTGGTCGGTGTTGGCGGATCCGGTACCATGCTTGGCCGTATCCAAGGTCTGGTCCGTACTCGCGCCGGACGGCTTGTTCAGGTTCTGACCAAATCCCTTGATCGTGTTGAGGACATTCAGGAGATCGGTCTTCACTGAGCCGGCCGCAAGGCCGATCAGCTGGTGTAGCGAGGGCTTCCCGTCGCTGCCAGTCGAGCTCGACTGCAGGAATTGCCCGGTGTCCTTGAGGCCGAGCGAGTCGGAGCTGACGTTGGCGGTCTTCTGGGTCGTCATCGCCGGAGTTGTGGTCGTCGCAACAACCGAGTCGTGGTGACCACTCGAGGGTCCAGTCGGCCCGGTTGCACCGGTGGCACCTGTCGCGCCCTTGGGTCCGGTGTCGCCCTTCGGTCCGGTCGCTCCGGTCGAACCGGTTGCGCCAGTGGCACCTGTCGCGCCCTTGGGTCCGGTGTCGCCCTTCGGTCCGGTCGCTCCGGTCGAACCGGTTGCTCCTGTTGCGCCGGTCGCGCCCTTGGGTCCGGTGTCGCCCTTCGGTCCGGTCGCTCCGGTCGAACCGGTTGCGCCAGTGGCACCTGTCGCGCCCTTGGGTCCGGTATCGCCCTTCGGCCCGGTCGCTCCGGTCGAACCGGTTGCTCCTGTTGCGCCAGTCGCTCCCTTTGGCCCGGTCGCTCCAGTCGAACCTGTGGCGCCAGTCGCACCCGTAGCGCCCTTCGGCCCGGTCGCGCCCGTGGCACCTGTGGCTCCGGCTGCTCCGGTCGAGCCTGTGGCTCCAGCTGCTCCGGTCGCACCTGTGGCTCCGGCTGTTCCGGTGGCACCTGTGGCTCCGGCCGCACCAGTCGCACCCGTGGCACCGGCTGCTCCGGTGGCACCTGTGGCTCCGGCTGTTCCGGTGGCACCCGTGGCTCCGGCCGTTCCAGTCGAGCCTGTGGCTCCGGCTGCTCCAGTCGAACCTGTTGCTCCGGTCTCACCTGTCGAACCGGTTGCTCCGGTCGCGCCGGTTTCACCTGTCGAACCTGTTGCTCCGGTCTCACCCGTCGAACCGGTTGCACCCGTGGCGCCGGTTTCACCCGTCGAACCGGTTGCTCCGGTCGCGCCGGTTTCACCTGTCGAACCTGTTGCTCCGGTCTCACCCGTCGAACCGGTTGCACCCGTGG